>JBKHXX010000085.1:0-11659 GCA_046565765.1 Acidimicrobiia bacterium
AGGAGCACCTCGCGCCACACGGGTGCCCGCCTCGCCGCCAGAGCGCACGACTGCGGGTCAGACCTCCATGACGACGGGGACGATCATGGGGCGCCGGCGGGTGCGCTCGCTGACGAAGCGGGCCAGAGCCTGGCGGACGTGGCGCCTCATCACCTCGAAGTCGGTGCCGCCCTCCTCCAGGGCGACCTCCTCCAGGCGGGCCAGGACCACCTTGCGGGCCTCGTCGAGCAGCCCCTCCGCCTCCCGCTCGTAGACCCATCCCCGGGTGATGATCTCCGGGCCGGTGAGCACCTCGCCCGAGCGGGCGTCGACGGTCACGACGACCAGGACCACGCCCTCCTCGGCCAGCACCCGCCGGTCCCGCAGCACGCCGTGGCCCACGTCGCCCACGATGCCGTCCACGTACAGGTAGCCGGCCGGCACCTCGCCGGCGAACTCCAGCCCCCGGTCGCTCAGCTCGACCACGTCGCCGTCCTCGGCCAGCAGCACGTTGTCGGCGGCCACACCCATCTTGATGGCGAGGCGGCTGTGGTGGGTGAGGTGGCGGTACTCGCCGTGCGCGGGGATGAAGTGCTCGGGGCGGGCGACGGCCAGGAGGGTGGACAGCTCGCCCTGCATGGCGTGGCCGCTCACGTGGACGTCGGCCAGGCCGGCGTGCACGACCTCCGCCCCCAGCCGGTACATCCCGTCGATGACCTTGCCGACCGTGTACTCGTTGCCCGGGATGGCGTGGGCGCTCAGCACCACCAGGTCGCCTTCCTGCACCTTCAGCCACTTGTTCTCGCCCGCCGCCATCAGGGCCATGGCCGACATGGGCTCGCCCTGGGAGCCGGTGGAGATCACGCACACCTGGCCGCGGCCGAACTCCTCCAGCCGCTCGATGTCGATCAGCGAGTCGTCGGGGATGTCGAGGATGCCCATGCCCCGGGCCAGGGCCACGTTCTTCTGCATCGACCGCCCGAGGGTGGCTACCTTGCGGCCGGTGGCGATGGCGGCATCGGCGATCTGCTGGATGCGGTGGATGTGGCTGGCGAAGCAGGCGGTGACGATGCGCCGACCGGGGTGGGCCCGGAACAGCTCGGCCAGCACCCGTCCCACCGCCCGCTCGCTGACGGTGTGGCCGGGCTCCTCGGCGTTGGTCGAGTCCGACAGCAGCAGGCGGATCTTCGACTCGGTGGCGATCGCCCCGATGCGGGCCAGGTCGGTGACCCGGCCGTCGACGGGCGTGAGGTCGAGCTTGAAGTCGCCGCTGTGGAGGATCACGCCCTGGGGCGTGTGGAAGGCGGTGGCGAACCCGTAGGGCACCGAGTGGGTGACGGGGATGAACTCGCAGTCGAAGGGGCCGATCGTCCGCCGCTCACCGTCCCGCACCGGGACCAGCTCGGTGCGGTCGAGCAGGCCCGCCTCCTCGATGCGGTTGCGGGCCAGGCCCAGCGTCAGGGGCGAGCCGTAGATGGGGAACGACAGCTCCCGCAGGAGGTAGGACAGCGCTCCGACGTGGTCCTCGTGGCCGTGGGTGAGGATGCAGCCCTCCACCCGGTCGGCGTTCTTGCGCAGCCACGTGAAGTCGGGCAGCACCAGGTCGATGCCCAGCATCTCGGCGTCGGGGAACATGAGCCCGCAGTCGAGCAGCATGATCCGCCCGCCCAGCTCGACGGCCGCGCAGTTGCGGCCGATCTCACCGAGGCCGCCCAGGAACGTGATGCGGACGGGGTCAGCCACTCGCAGCCAGGTTGCCCGTCCCGAGCCGGTCGAGGACCTCCCGGGCCCGGTCCTCCAGGCCCTGCGGCGCGGGGCCGAGCGGCAGCCGGCACTGCCCCACGGGCAGGCCCAGCACCCGCATCATCGCCTTGGCGGGGATGGGGTTGGGGGCGGCGTCGCCGGTCTCGAAGGCGTAGGACTCGAGGAGCTGCTCGTTGACCCGCCGGGCCCGCTCGACGTCGCCCTTGGTGAACGACATGATCATCTCGCCGAACTGGGGCGCCGCCCAGTGGGTCGCCACGCCGACCACGCCCACCGCGCCGACGGCCAGGAGGGGCAGGGTCAGGCCGTCGTCGCCGCTGTAGACCTCGACCCCGCCGGGCGCCTCGGCGATCAGCCGGGCCGTGGCCGCGGGGTCGCCGGCGGCATCCTTGACCGCCACGATCTGCGGCACCTCGCGGGTGAGCCGCAGGAGGACGTCGTGGGAGACCTTCCGGCCGGTGCGGACGGGGATGTCGTAGAGCATGACGGGCAGATCGGTGGCCCCCGCCACCGCCCGGAAATGGCCCTCGATGCCCCACTGCGACGGCCGGTTGTAGTAGGGGGTGACGACCAGGGCCCCCGCCACGCCGCAGTCGGCGGCCCGGCGGGTCAGCTCGATCGAGTGGGCGGTGTCGTTGCTGCCCGAGCCGGCCACCACCGGCACCGTCACCGCCTCGGCCACCGCCCGCCACAGGTCGGCCCGCTCGTCGTCGGTGAGGACGGGCCCTTCACCGGTGGTGCCGGTGACCACCAGGCCGTCGCTGCCGTGGGCCGTCAGCCACCGGGCCAGGGCCACGGCCGCGTCGAGGTCGAGCGCGCCCTCGCCGTCGAAGGGGGTGACCATGGCGGTGACCACCGCTCCGAACCGGGTCATCCGGGGCACCCTACCAGCGGGCGCGGCCCCGCCCCCCCGGCAAAATCCGCTTGACCCGGACCCGGGGGCCAGGGCTTATCATTGGGTCGAGAGTTTGGCCCACCTTGCTCTCCGGCCTCCCCCGCCAGAGATGGCGGGGGTTGGTCGTTCCGGGCTCTGTCCGCCCTTCCCCGTGACTCCCGACCTCTCCGCCCCGCTCGACGTCCGCCTGCCCGTTGCGCTGGCCCGGCTGCACTGGGCGAGCGCGGTCGGCGAGCGGCGGGTGGTGGAGATCGACGCCGGCGGCCCCGCCGATCCCGAGGCCGTCCCCGTCGAGAGCCTCCTGGTCGGGGCCGGCTTCGAGGTGGTCGAGGCCGACCGCGACGGCGGCCGCTACACCGTCGAGCGGTTGCGCACCCTGCCCGACACCGTGGGCATCGGCATGTGGGCCGTCGTGTGCGGGTTGAACCCGAGCCTCGTGGCAGCCGACGCGGGGTACGGCTACGCCGGGCCCACCAACCGGTTCTGGGCGGCAGCCGAGGCAGCCGGGGTGGTCACCCTCCCCCGCGACCCGCTGCGGGCCCTCCTGGTCGACGGCGTGGGCATGACCGACCTCGTCAAACGGGCCACCCCGTCGGCCGACGCCCTCACCAGGGCGGAGTACGCGGCCGGGGCGGCCCGGGTGGAGGCCCTCGTCACGTGGCTGCGGCCCGGGGCGGTGGTGTTCGTGGGCCTGACCGGGTGGCGGGCGGCGGTCGACGGCAAGGCCGTCCCCGGCTGGCAGCCGGGCCCGTTCGGCGGGCGCCCGGCCTACGTGCTCCCGTCGACCAGCGGGCTGAACGCCCACACGTCCCGGGCCCAGCTGGAGAACCACCTCCGGGCCGCCCTCGCCTCACCGCCCCCTCCGCTCGCCTAGCGTCGGCGGCGGCGTGGACGAGGAGACGACCGAAGAGCCGAGCAGGCACGGGGAGGGGGACGAGCCTCCCCCGCCGAAGCTGCCCCGCAAGAAGTTGCTGCTGATCGTCGGCCCCATCGTCGTGCTGGCCATCGTGGGCACGGTGACCACCGCCCTCACCCCCGCCCTGGCCGCCCGCCACCCCCTCCTGCTGATCCTGCTCGAGGCCCGCAACCGCAACCTGATCCTCGCCCGGGAGGTCGACTTCTGGCCGTTCCTCCTGGTGGCGACCTTCCGCCGCACCCTGACCGACCCCCTCTACTACCTGCTCGGCAAGTTCTACGGCGACGCGGCCGTGCGCTGGCTGGAGGTCAAGGCCGGCCTGGGCAGCTACGCCCGGATGATGGAGCGGATCTTCCAAAAGGCCGGCTACTTCGCCGTCGTCCTCTTTCCCGGCGCCATCGTGTGCGCCCTGGCCGGCGTCACCCGGATGCGCTTCGCCGTGTTCTTCGCCCTCAACCTGGCCGGCACGGTGGCGGCCGTCATCGCCCTCAAGCTGTTCGGGGACGCCGTCGCCAGCCCGGTCGAGTCGCTCGTCAGCTTCTTCGACCGGAACCTCGTCACCACCACGGCCGTCAGCATCGTGCTCGTGGCCCTGTCGGTGTGGGCGGGACGGGTCGAGGGCCGCATGAAGATGTCCATGGAGGACATCGAGGACCTGGAGCGGGAGGTCGAGGCAGAGGCCGAAGCGGAGCGAGATCCAGAAGATCGCTGACGAACGCAATCGGCGGCGGTCCCGCAGCGTCTCTAACCGGTGGAAGGGGATGCGTGGATGACACGGGAACACGACTTTGATGCCGGTGACCTGGGTTGCGGGACGGGGCTGCCCCGGGCTTTCGCGGAGCAGATGCGGGCCATCCCGGTGGGCGACATCCTCCGCGCTTCGGTCGCCGACCCGGCCGCCCGTGAAGACCTTCCGGCGTTGGCCCGCATGCTGGGGCACCGCATCCATGCCATCGAGGACGGACCTGACGGCCGCCTCCTGATCACCGTGGAGCGTCTGAAATGAGCGAAAAGGTGCTGTTCATCTGCACGCACGGCAAGGACGACGCCGAGCGCGCCACCCTGCCGTTCGTTGCCGCCAACGTCGCTGCCACCGCAGCGCAGGAGGCCGTCGTGGTCTGCACGATCGACGGGGTGTGGCTCGGCACCGACGGCGGAACGGAAGGCATCGAGGCCGCGGGCCTGCCGCCGCTGTCGACCCTGTACGACGAGTTCATCGGCAACGGCGGCACGGTGTGGCTGTGCGGGGCGTGTACCAAGCCACGCGGCATCACCGACCAGGTGCTGGCCAAGGGAGCGACGATCGTCGGAGCGGCCAAGGTCGTCGAGGAGCTCGTGGGCGGGGCCAAGTCCATCTCCTTCGCCTGATGGCGAGCGACGGCGTGCGGCTGGCCGAGTCGGCGAACCGGCGCCGCCAGGAGCGCTTCCGCCTGCTGGTCATGGGCGAGCTCGACCGGTTGTACGGCCTCGCCTACCGCCTGGTCGGCAGGGACGCCGAGGACGCGGTGCAGGACTGCCTGCTCAAGGCCTATCGCGGCCTCGACGGCCTGGGCGACGACGCCGCCGCCCGCCGCTGGTTCACCGCCATCCTGGTCAACTGCTGCCGGGACCGGGGCCGGGCCCGCCAGCGCCAGCCCGACGAGGTCGAGCTGGACGACGACGTCGAGCGGTTCTCGTTGTTCCGCAAGATCGCCGACGAGGACCCGTTCCCGTATTCGGACTCGCTCCACGTCGACTTCCTGGGCCAGTTCGACCGCGACGACCTCCATGCCGTCCTTCTCGATCTGCCCCAGATCTACCGGGTGCCCCTGGTGCTGGTCCACATGGAGGGGTTCCCGACCCGGGAGGTGGCGGAGCTGGTGGACGCGCCGCTGGGAACGGTGCTGGCCCGGTTGCACCGGGGCCGCAAGCTGCTGGAAAGGCGGCTCTGGGAGTACGCCGAGAGCCATGGCCTGATCGAAGAAGGGACACCATGATCAGCTGCTCCGATGCCGTGCGCCAGCTCTGGGAGTACCTGGACGGCGCGTTGGCCCAAGGCGACCGCAGCCGGGTCGACGAGCACCTGGGCGCCTGCCTCCGGTGCTGCGGCGAGGCCGAGTTCGCCCGCGAGCTGCGGCGGTTCCTCTCCACCGCCGGCTCCGCCTCACTGCCCGACGACGTGCGCCGGCGCCTGCTGGCGTCCCTCGACACCCTGGAGGATTCGCGATGAGCAACGACATGCTGCACGCCGACGACCGCAAGACGATCGTGCGCGACGCGTACCGGACCGTGGGTTCGACCGAAGGGACCGTCGCCTGCAAGCTCTACAGCCCCGAGCAGCTGGCCGAAGTCCCCCGCTCGGCGCGCGACTTCGCCCTCGGTGTGGGCAACCACATGGTCTTCGCCCCCATCCGGCCGGGCGACGTCGTCCTCGACATCGGCTGCGGCGGCGGCATCGACACCGTGCTGGCGGCCCGGGCGACGGGGCCGACGGGCAAGGTCTACGCCCTCGACTTCCTCCCCGAGATGCTGGCCCGCACCCGGGCGGTCGCCGCGGAGGCGGGTGTGGAGGGCGTGGTCGAGACCGTCGAGGGCGAGATGGAGGCCATCCCCCTCCCCGACCGCAGCGTGGACGTGATCGTGTCCAACGGGGTCATCAACCTGTCGCCCCGGAAGTCGAGGGTGTTCGCGGAGTGTGGCCGGGTGCTGCGTCCGGGGGGCCGGTTCTGCGTGAGCGACATCACCATCGTGGAGGACCAGCTCCCCACCGAGGTGCTGGTCCATCCCAGTGCGTGGGCCGGGTGAGTGGCCGGTGCACTGGCGGAGCGTGACTTCGTCGAGAAGCTGGACAAGGCAGGTTTCGAGGGCGTCGAGGTGCTGGACCGCCACCCCGTGTCGGTGGACGACTTCACCCTCTACCCGCTGTTCACCGACGAGCTGATCCATCTCATGCGCACGCTGATCCCGGCGGACCAGCAGGACGCGGTGGCGACGTCGGTGGTGGTGAGGGCGGTCAGACGTCGATGAGGGCGTCGAGCCCCACGGTGAGGCCGGAGAGGCGGGCCACCTTCTTCACCGCCAGCACCACACCGGGCATGAAGGAGCTGCGGTCGTAGGAGTCGTGGCGGATCGACAGGCTCTGGCCCGTCGTGCCGAACAGCACCTCCTGGTGGGCCACCAGGCCCCGGAGGCGCACGGAGTGGACCCGGATGCCGGCCGACGCCTGGCCGCCGCGGGCCCCGTCGAGCAGGGTCTGCTTGGTGGGGTCGGGCGCCCAGTCCGACGACGCCGCCGCCACCCGCTCGGCGGTCAGCATGGCGGTGCCCGAGGGGGCGTCGGCCTTCTGGTCGTGGTGCAGCTCGATGATCTCGGCCGTCTCGAAGTAGCGGGCGGCCAGCTCGGCGAAGCGCATCATGAGCACGGCCCCGATGGCGAAGTTGGGGGCGACGAAGCAGTTGCTGGACGTGAAGGCGGTGGCCAGCCGCTCGTAGTCGTCGGGGCCGAAGCCGGTCGTACCCACCACCGCGTGCACGCCGTTGGCTGCGCACCAGGCCAGGTTCTCCCGGGCGGCGTCGATGTTGGTGAAGTCGACGGCCACCTGGGCCTTCGAGAACCGCAGGGCCTCGGCGTCGGCCGAGACCCGCACGCCTGGAGCGGTGGCGCCGGTCACCTTGCCCACGTCGAGCCCCTCGTGGAAGGGGTCGATGGCGGCCACCAGCTGGAGGTCGGGGTCGGCGGCCACCGTCCGGCACACGAGGGAGCCCATCCGTCCTCCCGCACCGAACACCCCGACCGGGATCGCCATGTCGGGGCCAGGCTACTTGAGCGTCCCTTGCAGCGGAGGGGCGCTTCCGGCCGCCACCGCGGGCGTCAGGCGACGTGTTCGGCCATCGACTCCTCGGTGAAGGGGCCCACCACGGCCAGCGAACGGGGGCCGCCCACGACCCGCTCGGCGACGCGGCGGACGTCGGCGGCGGTGACCGCCTCCGTGCGCTCGACCAGCTCGTCCATGCTCATGACCGAGCCGTGGATCAGCTGGCTGCGGCCGATGCGGCTCATGCGGCTGGACGAGTCCTCCAGCGAGAGCACGAGCGAGCCCTTCACGTGACCGCGGGCGATGGCCAGCTCCCGCTCCGGAACGTCGTCCTGGAGCAGCTTGTCGAGCTCGTCGTTGACCACCTTCAGGACGGTAGGCAGCCGGCTCGGGGAGGTCCCCGCGTAGACGGCCAGCAGGCCGGTCTCCAGGTAGGCGCCGCGGTAGGAGTACACCGAGTAGGCCAACCCCCGCTTCTCCCGGACCTCCTGGAAGAGCCGGCTGGACATCCCACCGCCCAGCAGCTGGTTGAGGACGGTGAAGGCGAAGCGGTCGTCGTCGTCCCGGGCCGGGCCCCGCATGCCCACCACCACGTGGGCCTGCTCGGTCGAGCGGCTGTTGACCACGAGGGCCTTGGCCCCGTCGAGGGGGAGCTCGTCGCGGCCCGGCCCGCCGCCATCGGGGCCGGCGAAGCGCCGGTCGATGCCGGCTACCAGCTGGTCGTGGTCGACGTTGCCGGCCGCCGTCACCACGATGCTGCGGGGCCGGTAGTGGTCGCCGAAGTAGCCGCGGATGTCGTCGGGGCCCATGGCCGTGATCGTGGAGCGGTCGCCCAGCACCTCCCGGCCGAGGGGGTGGCCCGGGTAGAGCGCCTCCTGGCACAGGTCGTGGACGAGGTCGGCGGGCTCGTCCTCGTGCATCGAGATCTCCTCGAGGATGACCTGCCGCTCGGCGTCGACCTCCTCGGCCCGGAAGGCGGGCGCCCACATGATGTCGGAGAGGATGTCGAGGGCCAGATGCAGGTCCTCGTCCAGCAGGCGCACGTAGAACGCCGTGTACTCCTTGGTGGTGAAGGCGTTCATCTCGCCACCCACCGCCTCGACGGCCTCGGCGATGTCCTGCGCGGAGCGGGTGTCCGTCCCCTTGAACAACAGGTGCTCGAGGAAGTGGGACGCCCCGGCTACGGCCGGCTGCTCGTCCCGGGACCCGGCGTCGACCCAGAAACCGAGGGCCACCGCGCCGGATCCCGGCATGCGTTCGCTGACAACCGTCAGCCCGTTGGGCAGGCGGCTGGTGAGGATGGGGCTGGTTGCCGCCACTGGCTATCGGCGGCGGCGGTCACGGTTGCGCCGGGGCGCTCCGCGGTCGCCCTCGCCCCGGCCCCCGCCGGTCGCCGCGGCCTCCCCCGCCGGCCCCAGGTCGCCGAACTGGGCCCGGGCCTCCGCGTCGAACTGGTCCTCGAAGCTCACGAACTCCCTACCATCGCCTGCGCCGCCGGGCGCCGACGAGGCGCCCGCCGACGAAGCGCCCGAAGGGCTTGCCTCGTCGGAACCAGAGGACAGCGTCCCCGAGGGGGACCCGTCGCCATTCACGTCGCCGACAGGCGACAGTGCAACCTTCCCCGTCTGGGGGTCGATGTCGTCCACCCGGACCTCGACGTCGGCGCCGAGGGAGAGCACGTCCTCGACCCGCTCCACCCGCTTGCCCTTGCCCAGCTTGGAGATGTGGATGAGCCCGTCACGGCCGGGGAGGATGTTGACGAACGCCCCGAACTTGGTGATGTTCACCACCTTGCCGGTGTAGACGTCGCCCACCGACGCCTTGGGCGGGTTGAGGATGGCGTCGATGCGGCGGCGGGCGTCGTCGACGGCGGCGCCGTCCTTGGCCCCGATCGTCACCCGGCCCACCCCGTCGGCGTCGTCGACGTTGATGTCGGCCCCGGTCTCCTGCTGCATGGTGTTGATGACCTTGCCCTTGGGACCGATGACCTCGCCGATCTTGTCGAGGGGGATCTCGAAGCTGACGATCTTCGGCGCGCCCTCCCTCACGTCCTCGCGGGGCGCGGGGATGGCGGCGTTCATCACCTCCAGGACCTTCATGCGGGCGTCGTGGGCCTGGCTGAGGGCTCCGGCCAGCACGTCGGCGGGCAGCCCGTCGATCTTGGTGTCGAGCTGGAGGGCGGTGATGAACTCGGCGGTGCCGGCCACCTTGAAGTCCATGTCGCCGAAGGCGTCCTCGGCGCCGAGGATGTCGGTGAGGGTGGTGTACCTGCCCTCGGCGAACACCAGGCCCATGGCGATGCCGGCCACCGGCGACTTCACCGGCACGCCCGCGTCCATGAGCGACAGGCTCGAGCCGCACACCGACGCCATCGACGTCGAGCCGTTGGACGCCATGCAGTCGGACACGAGGCGCAGCGTGTAGGGGAACTCCTCGTCGTCGGGCACCACGGGCAGCAGGGCCCGCTCGGCCAGCAGGCCGTGGCCGATCTCCCGCCGCTTGGGGCCGCGCATGAAGCCGGTCTCGCCGGTGGCGAAGGGGGCCATGTTGTAGTGGTGCATGTAGCGCTTGGAGTCGTCGATGCCGATGGTGTCGAGCATCTGCTCCATGCGGGGCATGCCGAGGGTGGTGACGGTGAGCACCTGGGTCTCGCCCCGGGTGAACAGGGCCGAGCCGTGGGCGGTGGGGATGATCCCCACCTCGGCCGACAGCGGGCGGATGTCGGTGGTGCCCCGGCCGTCGATGCGGACGCCCTCCTCCACGATCCGCTTGCGGACCAGCTTCTTCTGGAGCGACCGCACCGCGGCCTTGATCTCCTTCTCCCGCCCCTCGAACTCGGCCGCGAGCTCCTCGAGGATGGCGGTGGTGGCGGCGTCGGTGGCCTCGTTGCGCTCGGCCTTGGAGAGGATGGTGCTGGCCTGGAGGATGCGGTCGGTGCCCACCGCCGACACCCGCTCGAACACGTCGTCCCCGTAGTCGACGGCCTGCTCGAACGGGAGCGTGGCCTTGGGGCCGCCCATCTGCTCCACCAGCTGGCGCTGGAGGTCGACCGACTCCTTGATCCACGTCTTGGCCGCCTCCAGGCCTTCGGCCACCACCTGCTCGGTGACCTTGGGGGCGCCCTCCTGGTAGAAGTCCCAGGCGTCCTCGGTGCCGCCCGCCTCCACCATCATGATGGCGACGTCTCCGTTGTCCAGGGCGCGGCCGGCCACCACCAGCTCGAAGGTCGACTCGTCGCCCTCCTGGTAGGTGGCGTGGGGGATCCAGCCGCCCTCGGTGGACCACGCCAGGCGCACCGCGCCGATGGGGCCGTCGAAGGGGATGCCGGAGAGCATCAGCGCCGCCGAGGCGGTGTTGATGGCCAGCACGTCGTGGGGGTTCTCCTGGTCGGCGCCGAGGATCGTGCCCACGATGTGCACCTCGTTGCGGAACCCGTCGGGGAAGGACGGGCGCAGCGGGCGGTCGATGAGGCGGCAGGTGAGGATGGCCTGGTCGGTGGCCCTCCCCTCCCGGCGGAAGAACGAGCCGGGGATCTTGCCGGCTGCGTACATCCGCTCCTCGATGTCGACGGTCAGAGGGAAGAAGTCGACGCCTTCGCGGGGCGACTTCGACGCGGTGGCCGTCACCAGCACGACCGTGTTGCCGATCTGGCCCACGACCGCGCCGTTGGCCAGCTGGGCCAGCTTGCCGGCCGCGAACGAGAGGTTCTTGTCGGTGCCCGAGATCGGGCCGGAAACGACGACGTTCCCGAGAGGACTGGTATCCGCCATGGGATGGCTCCTGTCTTGCCGCCCGGCCCCTGCCGGTGCGGCGATCAGGGCAGCGACGGAGCCAGTTCCCAGTTGTCAGCCACCCGGGCAGCCCGGCCCGGGTAGTTGGCGACTGAGCGCTGACGCCTGCGCACTGCCGATCGATGTGTTCTGCTGTTCTGTTGTCGGTCTGGTACGAAACGAGCGGCCCGGAGGCCGCTCGGAGTGCGAAGTTCCCTATCGGCGGAGGCCGAGACGGGCGATGAGCGCCCGGTATCGCTCGACGTCGTTCCGCTTGACGTAATCGAGCAGGCGGCGACGGCGACCCACCAGCATCAGCAGCCCCCGGCGCCCGTGATGGTCTTTCTTGTGGGCCTTCAGGTGCTCGGTGAGGTGGTTGATGCGCTCCGTGAGGATCGCCACCTGCACCTCGGGCGAGCCCGTGTCGGTCTCGTGCAGGCGGTAGTTGGCGATCGTCGCGTTCTTGTCGGGCATCCGTATCCGTCTGGTCTCTTCCGCTGGGACGCGTTCCGACATCGCCGGAGCGCTGCGCACCACTCTAC
>JBKHXX010000086.1:0-26103 GCA_046565765.1 Acidimicrobiia bacterium
GGGGGGGGAGCCGGCGGAGCACCGCGGTCGGCGGTAGGTCTGGAGATGGCCGCGCTGCGATCGGGAGTGGACGAACCGCATCCCCCGAGGGTCACGACGGCGACGAGCACGCCGGCGACGAGCGACCCGCGCCCGAACCGTTCCCGCATGGAGGAGGTATCGGCGCCCGGGCGACGCACCTTGAGCTATTCCAGGGTGATCGGCTGGTCGTCGGGATCGGGGGCGGCGGTGGCCGGCTCCCCGATGCCCACGGCCGTGAGGATGCGCTCGGAGACCTCGACCATGATCTCGGGGTTGTCGCGCAGGAAGCCCTTGGCGTTCTCCCGGCCCTGGCCCAGCTGCTCGCCGTCGTAGGTGTACCAGGCCCCCGACTTCTTGATGAGGCCCAGGTCGACCCCCACGTCGAGCAGGGAGCCCTCCCGGCTGATCCCCTTGCCGAAGCCGATGTCGAACTCGGCCTGGCGGAAGGGGGCCGCCACCTTGTTCTTGACGACCTTGACCCGCACCCGGTTGCCGACGACCTCGACCCCGTCCTTGATCGACTCGATGCGGCGGATGTCGAGCCGCACCGACGAATAGAACTTGAGCGCCCGCCCACCGGGGGTCACCTCGGGCGAGTTGTGGACGACCACGCCGTCGACCAGGTAGTTGTGGCTGCCCTCGACCTCGATGTCGAAGCGGTGCATCGAACGGGTCGGCGGCTTGACGGCGATGCCGGTGATCGGCATGGCCATCAGCTCGTAGCGCATCGGGCGGAAGGTGGGCTCCACCGCAAACCGGCCACGGAAGCGCGGGAGGAGCTTGTACTCCATCGACGGATGCACGAACGGGGCGATCAGGGCGTGGAGCTTGGCCGTCTCGTCCTTGGGGAAGACCAGGACGGCCTTGCCCCCCCGGCTCACGAGCGTGGGCCGGATCTGCCACGTGGCGGCCAGGTATTCCGCGAACCGCGTGCGGGTGTCGGGGGCCATCGCCTCCACGCAGACATCGGAGCGGCCGCTGCCTTCACGGGTGCGTTCCTGGAGGCCCTTGGCCCGCAACGAGAAGGACCCCTCGTCCATGTACCAGATGGCCAGGGAGAGCGGGGTCAGCCGCTTGAGGAAGTCGTCGTCGAACGACTTCTTGCCGTCCACGTAGACCGAGCGGCGCAGCTCCGCCAGCTCGGGGAGGGGTGCGAGGTCGTGCGACACGGCCCCGTCGCTCGCCCGGACCGACCGGCTTCCGCCGAGGTTGGCGAACAGCGAGGCCTTCCAGTCGGCGTAGGCCGCCTGCGTGGCCCCGTGGGTGAACCGGAAACGGGCGCCGCCTCCCGAGCGGGTGCGTGACAGGGCCCCGTCTCCCATCATGCCGCCCCGGACGACCTCCCATTGGAAGTCCGACAGCCGGTGCGGGACGGCCTGGAGCACCCGGTCGCCCACCGACAGCATCCCCGCCTCCTTCCACCCGCCCGGCGTACGGATCTTGTGGTTGGTGGTGCAGGCGAACTGCGAACGGCCGTTGCCCCCCGCCTTGGCCACGGTGAACTGGAGGAACTTGTCGGTGCGGCCGTTGTCGAACCAGCTGACGACCTTCTTGGGCACCACCGCGCCGACCTTCGGGTCGTAGGACAGGACCTCGACCGGCAGGCGCTGGTTGACGATCTTGCCGATCTGGGTCTGGCTGCCGTCGGCGAGGGTGACCCGGGTGCCGTAGGAGAAGCAGCCATACATGACCCCGATCTTCTCCCGCAGCTGGTTGATGAAGATGGCGATGGTGTTGGCCTTGTTGAGGGTGGCGGTGAGCTTGCGCAGGGCCTGGGACATCAACCGGGCCTGGAGGCCGACGTGGCTGTCGCCCATCTCCCCCTCGATCTCGGCCCGGGGCGTGAGGGCGGCGACCGAGTCGACGACCAGCACGTCGAGGGCGCCGGAGCGGATGAGCATGTCGGCGATCTCGAGGGCCTGCTCGCCGGTGTCGGGCTGGGAGATCAGCAGCTCGTCGACGTTGACCCCGATGGCCCGGGCGTAGACCGGGTCCATGGCGTGCTCGGCGTCGATGTAGGCGCAGATGCCGCCGTTGCGCTGGGCCTCGGCCACCACGTGCATGGCCAGGGTGGACTTGCCCGACGACTCGGGCCCGAAGATCTCCACGATGCGGCCACGGGGGAGGCCGCCCACCCCCAGGGCCAGGTCGAGGGCGAGGGCGCCGGTGGGCACGGCGGCGATCTCCATCTGGGGCTTCTCGCCCATGCGCATGACCGACCCCTTGCCGAACTGCTTGTCGATCTGGCTCATCGCCATCTCGAGGGCCTTCTCTCGGTCCACGGTGGTGTCCCTTCTATGCGGAACCGCTGGAGCGTTCGGGGGAGTGGAGGTCTGCATGCCGTGACCCTACGGAGAGGGTGAGACAGTTACGCCGCTGTACTTTCGGCAGCGTAGTTCCGAACGCAAGTTCGATCAAGCGTTTCGGGTGAGCCGCTCCATGACCTCCGCCGCCTCGCCCAGCAGCGCGATCTCGGCCGCCGGCAGGCGGCCCAGCCGCTCGGCCAGGGCGGCCACCCGCCGCCGCCGGCCCTCTACGAGCAGCCGCCGGCCCTCCTCCGTGGCGGACACGACCACCGACCGCCCGTCGTCGGCCCCCGGACGCCGCTCCACGAGCCCCTCGCCCTCCATCTCGGCCACCAGCCGGCTCATGGTGGGCGACCGGACCTGCTCGGCCGCCGCCAGCTGGCCCACGGTTCGCTCCCCGCCGAAGACGAGCACCGACAGCGCCGAGAGCCGAGCGGCGCTGAGGCCGGTGGCCACGTCCCCGCGCCGCACCAACCGCAGGAGGTGGATGGCGGCCGAGTGCAGGCGGTCGGCCACGTCGTCGACCTCCGGCCCTGTGGACACGGCCAGATTATATAGGTAGGCTACCTATATGTCCGGTCCGGACGAGCTCTTCGCCGCCATCGCGGCGGGCGACTCCGACACCGCCCGCAGCCTGCTGGCCGCCGACCCCACCCTCGCTTCGGCCCGCAACCAGTCGGGGCTGTCGGCCGTCATCGCCGCCCAGTACCGCCACGACGCCGGCATGGTCGACCTGCTCCTCGCCGCCGGTCCCGAGCTCGACGTGTTCGACGCGGCGGCGGTAGGCGACGTCGACCGCCTCGGCACCCTGCTCGACGCCGATCCGTCCCTGGTCGACGCCTTCGCTGCCGACGGCCACTTCCCCCTTGGCCTGGCGGCGTACTTCGGCCGGCCCCGGGCGGTCGAGCTGCTGCTGGAGCGGGGTGCCGACGTCTCCGCCGTCGCCCGCAACCGCATGCGGGTCCAGGCCCTCCACGCCGCCGTGGCCGCGCGCAGCCGGGAGGTGGTCCGGCTCCTTCTGGCGGCGGGAGCCGATCCCAACGCCGAGCAGCACGGCGGTTGGACACCGCTCATGGCCGCCCAGCAGCACGGCGACGACGACATCGCCGCCGAGCTGGTGGCGGCCGGCGCCCACCCGGGACCGCCCCCCGCCTGACCGGCCGGCCGCCGGCAACCGTCCTCAGCCGGAGGTGGGGAACCGCTCGACGATCTCGTAGCGGGCGCCCGCCGGCGACAGCCGGCTCGCCACCAGCGTCACCTCGTCCACCGGCCACGTGCCCGACAACGGCGTCCCGGCCAGAGGCCGCAGGTCGACCCGGGCCCGGTCGGCGGCCCGGGCCAGCGTGACGTGGCCCCGGAAGGGCCGGTTTTCGGGCGGCTCCCCGAACCCGGCGGTGGCCCGCACG
Source organism: Acidimicrobiia bacterium (assembly GCA_046565765.1). Lineage (GTDB taxonomy): Bacteria > Actinomycetota > Acidimicrobiia > Acidimicrobiales > AC-14 > JBFMCT01. The sequence continues at coordinate 3,734 of JBKHXX010000086.1, forward strand.
ACCGCCGACGCCGCCGCCGAGAGCCCGTCCACGGGCACGTGCAGGACCCGGTGGCCGAAGCGGCTCACCGCCGGCCCCATCACCGCCTCGGTCCGCCCCACCGGCGCGGCCCGCAGCGCCGCCACCACCCCGTCCACGTCCTCGACGTTGCCCAGGAACCGCAGGGTGACGTGCCACTGGTCGCGACGGGTCCACCGCAGGCCCTTCACCTCGGTCCGGGGCAACGCCGCCAGCAACGACACCACCCCCGCCGGCGGCCAGGCGGCGACGAAGAGCCTCACTCCCCGGCCAGCAGGCGCGTCCGCAGCAGGTCGAGGACGGAGATGGTGGCGAACTGGCGGACGTGCTGGCGATCGCCCGGGAAGTGGTGCTCCCGCACGTCCGTGCGCCCCCCCAGGGTGACGGCCATGAAGACGGTGCCTACCGGCTGATCGTCCTGGGTGGCGGGGCCGGCCACGCCGGTGATGCCCACCCCCACATCCGCCCGGAGGGCCTTGCACACCCCCTGGGCCATGGCCGACGCCGCCTCGGCCGTGACCACCGGCCCCTCGGGCACGTCGAGCAGCTCGAACTTGACCCGGCTGTCGTAGGCGACGATCGATCCCCGGAACCAGGAGCTGGCCCCCTCCGTCTCGGCCAGCCGGGCGCCCACCATCCCGCCGGTCAGCGACTCGGCCACCCCGGCGGTGAGCCCCCGGTCGACGAGCAGGTCGGCCACCACCCGCTCCATCTTCTTGTCGTCCACGCCGAACACGATCGGCCCGAGGATGGCCCGCAGCTCGGCCTCCTCGGCGTCCAGCAGCGCCGTGGCGGCACGCCGGTCGGCCGCCTTGGCCGTCAGCCGCAGGTTGATCCCCTCGATCCCCTGGGCCAGGAAGGCGATCGTGGGGTTGCCCCGGGCGTCCTGGGCGTCGACGCGAGGCGCCACCCGTTCGGCCAGGGCCGACTCCGACAGCCCCCACGTGCGCAGCATGCGGCTGACGATCACCGCCGGGTCGCCCGCCCGCCGCCGGAGGTCGGGCGCCACCGCCCGCAGGAACATCTCCTCCATCTCGTGGGGCACGCCGGGGATGGCGTAGACGACCTTGCCGCCGCCGGCGCCGCCCGCCTCGCAGATCAGCCCCGGTGCGGTGCCCCGGACCTGGGGGATGAACGTCGCCCCCTCCGGCCGGTCGGCCTGGCGGGCGTTCATCTCGGGCATGGCCCGGAGGCGGGACTGGAAGATGGCCCGGATGCTCTCGACCATGGCCTGGTCGCGCACCAAGGGCACGCCGAGGACGCGGGCCAGTGCCTCGCGGGTGATGTCGTCCTGGGTGGGACCGAGCCCGCCGCAGACCACGACCGCTTCGTTGCGGCCCAGGGCGATGCGGACGACGTCCGCGATCCGGCCCTCGTTGTCCCCCACCCGGGTCTGGAAGTGGCAGTCGATCCCGGCCAGGGCGAGCTGGTCCCCGATCCAGGCGGCGTTGGTGTCGACGACCTGGCCCAGCAGGAGCTCGGTGCCTACCGAGACGACCTCACACCGCACGGACCACGTGCCGTCCGTCCAGGAGGTACTGCGCCCCCGTCACCACCGTGAGGGCCACGGCTCCCCACAGGACGCCGGCCACCAGGTCCCCGTAGGCGTCGCCGGTGGCCGGCACCAGGGCCATGGCCACCGCGATCACCTGCACCCACGTCTTGGCCTTTGCCAGCCCCCGGGCCGGCACCGACACGCCCCGGCGCCCCACGTACGAGCGGTAGGCGCTCACGGCCAGCTCCCGTACCCCGATCAGGGCGACGGGTACCCACCAGATGCGGTCGATGGACACGAGGGCGGCCATGGCCGCCAGCACGACCACCTTGTCGGCCAGGGGGTCGAGGAACGCCCCCGACCGGGTCACGCCCTGGCGGCGGGCCAGCCAGCCGTCGAACACGTCGGTGGCGGCCAGGACGATCCACGCCACGAAGAGGTTCCAGCCCGGCCCGTCGGCGAGGATCATCGCCACCAGGAAGGGCGTGGCCGCCACCCGGGCCAGGGTGATGGCGTTGGCCGGCGTGGCCAGGGCGGACGGGCCGTACCCCTGGGTGGCCACCGCCTACGCCGGCCTCGACGCCGACAGGTCGGGCCCGGCCGCGCCCGTCACGGTGAGGGCGGCGAACGTCCGGGGCTGGAGGTCGTCGGGCACGTGCACGATCCCGTCGATCTCGGGCGCCTCCCGGTGGGTGCGGCCCACGCCCCGCTCGTCGACCAGCACCTCGACGGTGCGGCCGATCAACGACGCCCGGCGGGCCGCGGTGATGCGGTCCTGCGCCTCGCCCAGCTCCAGCAGCCGCTCGGCGACGAGCCCGGGATCGACCCGGCCGTCGAGGGTGGCCGCCACCGTGCCTTCCTCGGCCGAGTAGGCGAAGAAGCCGGCCCAGTCGAGCTGGGCGTCCTCGAGGAAGGCCAGGAGCCGGTCGTGGTCGTCCTCCGTCTCGCCCGGGTAGCCGACGATGAACGAGGAGCGGAAGGCGGCGTCGGGCTCCCGCTCCCGGATGGCGGCGATGCGGTCGAGGAAGCGCGGCCCGTCGCCCCAGCGGCGCATCCTCCGCAGGAGCGGCTTGGACACGTGCTGGAGGGACAGGTCGAAGTAGGGCACCCCGGTGGCGCAGATCGCATCGATCAGACCGTCGCCCAGCTCGGATGGGTACAGGTAGAGCAGCCGGGTGCGGTCGACCCGCTCGGCGACCGCCTGCACCAGCGGGACGAGGTCGCCCTTGCGCCCCTCGTCGCGCCCGTACGAGGCCAGGTCCTGGGCGACGAGCACCACCTCGGGTACGCCCAGCCCCTCCACCTCCCGGAGGATCGAGGCCATCGACCGCGATCGCTGGCGCCCCCGGAAGGACGGGATGGCGCAGAAGCCGCACGTGCGGTCGCACCCCTCGGCCACCTTGACGTACGCCCACGACGACGTGGACGGGGGGCGGGGCAGGTTGAGCAGGTCCATGGAGGGGATCTCGGACCGGGTCCGCAGGGTCACGGGCACCCCGAACCCGGCCACGGCGTCGACCTCCGGTAGGGCCTCGGCCAACTCCTCGCCGTAGCGCTCGGCCATGCAGCCGGTGACCACCAGACGGGCGCCCGGCCGGCGGGTCTCGGCCAGGGCCAGGACGGTGTCGACCGACTCCTGGCGGGCGGCCTCGACGAAGGCGCAGGTGTTGACCAGCACCAGGTCGGCGTCCTCGGGCGCGCCGGCAGGCGCCATGCCGTCCGCCACCAGGGTCCCGACCAGCTTCTCGGAATCCACCTGGTTCTTGGGACAGCCGAGCGTCTCGACCCAGAACCGGCCAGCCATCCCGGAGACTGTATTCCCGCTCATGCGGGGGCCCGGAGTTGCCGATACCTCTCCCATGGCCAGGCAGACGACCGAGTACCTCGAGGACCTCGCCGAGGAGCTCACCCGCAGGCTCAGCATCCCGTTCGTCCCCACGTCCGCGGGCACCATCGCCTTCCGCGACAAGCTGCGGGTGACGGACTGGGCCGTGCCCCTCATGTTCGACGGGCACGCCGCCCGCGACCGAGACGCCCTGATCCCCACCGACTTCGTCGGCCACCTCCTGTGGCCGACCCTCAAGCCGTCCCGCAGCGGGCGCAACGAGCGGCCGTGGTGGTACTGCACGATGAAGCCGGCCACCGCCGAGGCCCTGCTCGAGGCCCTCCGCGAGGACGACGACATGCCTCTCGAGGACGGCGGGGACTGGCTCGTCGGGCGCGACGTGCTGCTCGAGGACGTGTTCGAGCCGGCCGAGGCCGGCCGCCGCGTCGCCTGATCAGGCCCTGACCGGCGCCCGCGCCGGTGGCGGGCGCATCGCCACCAGCACCGCGGCCGTACAGGCCAGCGCGCCGGCCATCCCCAGCACCACGAACCAGCCGTTGCCCTCGGCCTGGCTCGTCGCCGGCGACGTCGGTGGCCCCAGGGGCACGGTGGACGCCGGCACCACGACCCGACGCGACACGGAGGTGGCCGTCACCACCGTCGTCGGGGTCGTCGTGACCGGACCCGCCGTCGTGGCCGGGGCCCGGAGCTCGGCGGCGGTGGCCCGGAACCCGGCTCCGGCGACCACCGCCTCGGCGGGCAGCCTGGCGATCTCGGGCTCGTTGCGGGCCCACTCCCGCACGATGGGGGCGGCCGGGTCGACGCCCACGTTGAGGGGGTGGCTCCCCGCCAGGTCGCCCAGCCCGCCGGTGCAGAGCCGGTCGCAGTACGTGACCTCGTAGTAGCCGGGAACGGTGTCGGGCGGCACCCGGAACACGAGCGACACGCGTAGGGCCCGGCCCGCAGGGGTGTCCACCTCGGCCACGTCCAGGGGCCCGATCCGCACCGAGGTCGACAGGGGCCCCAACTCCTTGAAGAAGGCCATGTAGGGCCCGGCCGCCTCCCACCCGTCGGGCGGCGGGGCCACGTAGCCGACGAGCGTGGCCTCCTCCCCCGGCTCGTAGCGGTCGTCCACCGGGGACAGCGACCCCGCCCCCGCAGGCGCGCTCCAGCCCGCCACTGCCAGCAGCGCAGCGACGACGAGGCCGAGGGCCCGTTTGCCGGTCACGGGTGGTGATCCTTTCACACCGGGTCCCGGAAAACGCGCGTCACCTTTGCTGCGTCGCCCCGGTCCAATCAATTGGCAACACGCCACCAAAGGAGACAAGGAAACCATGTACGAATTCGCCGCCGTTGCATTGCTGGGTTTGGCGACGCTCAAGGTCGCCGACCTGCTGTCCGAGCTCGTCCCCGGCATTGCCAAGGTACGGACGCTCACCACGTTCGCCTTGGCGGTCGCGGCCGTGCTCACCCTCGACTACTCCATCTTCTCCGGGTTCGGCATCACTGTCCGTGAGGACGTGATCGGCACGGTGGTCACCGGCCTCATCGTCGGCTCGCTGGCCGCCGCCTGGGACGCCCTCCTGAGCTGGTTCGGCACCTCCAAGGAGGTCGACACCGAGCGCAGCAACGCTGGTCGGCCCCGTATCGCCGCCTAGCGACACCTCCACCCGACGTCCGATGGCGCCTCAATGGGGAGGCGCCATCGGCGCGTCATGACACTTCTTTGGCCAGCTGGTACCCCACCAGCAACAGCGCATTGGCCAGGAACAACCACACCGCCAAGAGCACGATCGCGGCCAGGCCCGAAGTGCCATATCGGTTCTCGAAGCCGGCGGCGAACTGGAGGAAAACGGCGTAGCCCGCGGAGAGCACGGAGATCGACGCGCCGGCCGCCGCCGCCCCCTTCAGCAAGCTGGGCCCACCCACCGGCTGCGGGGAGAACAGCTTGTAGATCACCACCGCGGTGGCGGTGCTGGCGAGGAAGCCGAAGGCGAGGGCCAGCACGATCCCGAGCACCGTGCCCACGGCCCCGTCGGCCACGATGGCGGTGCCGGCGTAGGCCGCTACCAGCCCGGCGAGGGCCAGGGCGGGGATGACCCCCACCAGCCCGAGGGCGAGGGCCCGTCCCCGCAGCCCCTTGGCCGCCCGGTCGGCGCCCGGGCACAGCCGCTCGAACGCCCGCGACAGGCCGGCCCCGTAGGCGCTGGCCGGCCAGAGCAGGGCGACCAGCGCCCCCACGCCCAGCCGGGCGCCGAGGTCGGCCACCCGCTCGAACGCAGGCGCGGCGTCCAGGCTGGCCGGGAGCAGGTGCCCCAGTTGATCGGCGACCTGGCGCACCCGGTCGTCGCCGGCCACCAGGCTCACCACCCACAGCACGAGGATGGCGAACGGCACGACCGACACGAGGGCGTAGAACGCCAAGCCGGCCGACAGCAGGAACACGTCCTCGTGCCGCAGCCGCCGCACCACGGCGGCCAGCGGCCGGGGAAGGCGGTCGACGACCCTCCCGGCCAGCCCCTCGGGCACGGGAACGGTCCGGGTGGCCACGGGCCGGTTGTTCCCTCCCGGGCGCTCCGCCTACCGCGCCGATCCCCGGATGCGCCGGGGGCCCCACCGCCGGCTGCGAGCGGGGGTGACGCCGGGGTCGCGGCCGTCGAGGCCCACCTGGCCGGGCTCGCCGAACCAGCACAGCCGCTCCAGGTGGCACCGGGCGTCGAGGACGAGCACCTGGGCCCACTCCTCGGGCCCCCCGTGCTCGGCCCGCATGGCCCGGAACGCCTGCCGGGCGTCCAGCTCGCCCGGGAAGGCAGCGATCACGTGGTGCAGCCCGCCGCCCCGCCGGTCCTGGAGGCACGCCTGCAGGAGGTAGACCGGAACGGCCCCCAGCTCCTCGGGGCCGATGCCCAGGCGGGTCAGGAAGGCCGACGCCGGCACCTCGACCGGGTCGATCTGGCGACCACCGCCGTGCCAGCCACCGAGGCGGAGCACCCGGCGCGTCCGGACGTACTCCACCCGCGCGCCCGCGGTGGTGTCCCCGGTGGAGATGGCCCGGGGGGACGACATCTCAGCCCTCCGCCCAGCCATCGGATCTGCGATCAGGCCGCCGTGACCCCTTCACGCTCTCCTCCTCTTGCCCCCTGTTCTAGAACAGATCGGGTCGCGCTGCTCGAAATACCCCCTCAGACCAGGAACCAGTCGGTGACGACGGCACCGCCACCGCCTCGGCCCTCGCAGCGGAGGCTCACGGGACCGCTCGCCAGCCCCGTGACGGTGAACCGCCCCACCTCGTCGGCCTCCACCGTGGTGGTGCCGGCGAACTGGCGGACCTCCACCGTGCCCGCCTGGGGCGGGACGAGCTGGCCCAGCAGGCGCCGGTCCCCGTCGCCCTCGACGACCTCCACCTCGACGGTGAGCCGGGCCGCCTCGAACGTCAGCGCCCTCGGCCCGGCGGTCGTGCCGGTGCTGCGCAGGCCGGCCCCGGCGTCCTCGGCGACGTCGGAGTCGTAGGTGAGCGCGGCCAGCTCGGCGTCGAGGGTCCGCCAGGCGAAGATCGACTTGGCGGCGGCGACCGACTCGACCGGCACCGCCTCCAGGCGGCCGGCCTCGGCCAGTTCGGTCAAGATGTCCTGCTCCCAGTCCTCCCCGCCCCCCGGTCGGGTGTCCTCGGTCATGGCGGCTACCTCCTACAGATGGGAGCCTTACTCACCGTCGGTGATACCGGAGAGTTTGCTGCGGAGCTTTTCCAGGCAGCGGCGCCGGGTCGGGCCGATGCTGCCCTGCGGCATGTCGAGGGCGACGGTCACTTCCTCGTACGTGGGAGGCGGGTCGGCCATGAACAGCCGCAGCAACCGCTGGCAGTGGGGCGGCAGCGTGCCGAGTGCGTCCCAGAGGGCGGCCTGCCGCTCGGTCGCCAGCATCCGCGCCTCCGGGGGCGGGGTGAGCGGGTCCGACGCCTCGAAGTCCTCCTCGAGGCTGCTCGGCACCTGCCGCCCGCTGCGCTTCAACAGCCGGAAGGACTCGTGCCGGGCGGTCGACGCCAGCCACGCCCCCACCCGGTCCGGCTCCCGTATCGCGTCGATGTGGGTGAGCAGCCGGTACCACGTCACCTGGTAGACGTCGCTGGCGTCGGCCCAGTTCAGCCGGTGGGCCCGAGCCACCGCGAACACCCGGGGCCCGAGCCGGTCGACGAGCAACTCCCACGCCCGATCGTCGCCGCTGCGAGCGCGGAGAAGCAGCTCACCGTCGCTCCCGCCCGGCCGTCCCACGGCCGGGATGCTAGGTGGAGCCGACCGATCGTTCCTCAACCCTCCGTCCGACAACGGGCCGTGTATGTTGAGCCCTTCGGCCGGCGGGCGCCGCTCCTCCGGCCCTGGGGAGAGGTGGTGGCGGATGCGCCGGATGCGTCGCCCTCGAGTGCTCACGCTGGTCGTGTCGCTGCTCCTGACCACCGGCTGCGTCACCGACGGCGGCGAGTCCCCCCGAGGCTCCGGTGAGGACGAGGACGTCAAGCCCCGACTGGTCATCGCCGCCGGCGCCGACACCAACCGCGTCGAGCCACCCTCCCGGGCAAACGTCGCCATGGGGTACGGCGACGCCAACGCGCCCGTGTTCGAGCCGCTGGTGCGCATGGCCCCCGACTTCTCCGTCCAGCCTCTCCTGGCGACCTCCTGGGAGTTCCGCTCGCCCGCGACGTGGCGCTTCCGGCTGCGGGAGAACGTCCGCTTCCACAACGGGGCCCCCCTTGATGCCGAGGCGGTCGTCTACAACGTGCGCGACCTCTGGGCCGCGGAGCGCTCCAACATCCTGGGGGTGGACGCCTCGTCGGCACGGGCCGTCGACGACCTGACCGTTGACATCACACCGCGCCAGCCGAACTACCGCATGGTCGAGCAGTTGGTGCACCCCTCCTTCGGTATCAGGGCCCCGGGCACCTACGCCGGTCTGGGGACGACGAGCGAGAACACGCCGACGGGCACGGGCCAGTACCGCTTCGCTGCCTATCGGCAGGGTGAGGCGCTTGAAGTGGAGCGGTTCGACGGGTACTGGGGACAGAAGGCGAGGACGCCGATGATCGCCGTCCGCTTCCTTCCCGAGAGCGGCGCCCGGGTACAGGCGCTCGAGGCGGGCGACGTGGATGCGATGTACGACTTCCCGCGGGAGCAGGTTCCGGCCTACGCCGACCATCGCCGCGTCAGGACGGTGAAATCGACGGTGGGCGCGTACGCCGCGCTCCTCCTGAACCGGCACGGCAGCCCGCCGTACGACATCCTCGGCGACCGGCGGGTGCGACAGGCGCTCGCCAGCGGGATCGACAGGGCGACGATCGTCGACAACGTCTGGAAGGGCGGCGCCGAGGTGATGAGCACGGTCGTGCCTGCTCCGGTCCTCGGACCGTACGCCTCGACGGTCAGGGGCTTCCCCTACGACAGGCAGCAGGCGCAGCGGCTGCTCGAGGAGGCAGGCTGGACGGTGGGAGGTGACGGCGTCCGGACGAAGGCCGGCCGGCGCCTCGAGCTGACGATGCTGGTCGGAAGCGTCCAGGACCTGACTCCGGCGCCCGAGCTCGTCCAGGCCCAGCTGAGGCAGATCGGCGTCGACGTGAAGCTCGACGTCCCCAGCACGCCGGCGATCTACTTCGAGCGCCTCGAGAAGGGACAGGGCGACATCTTCGCCGAGGCCGGCAACCAGCACGACGCCAACCCCATCTTCCTCGGAGCGCTCTTCACGGAGGCCACGGGCGGGTTCCCGGAGTACGGCCGAGCGTTCGGCGCGGGGCCCGAGTACGACCGGCTCTTCACCGAGGCGCTCGGAACGCCCGACGGGGGGCGGGCCCGGCGGCTGGCGGCCGACGCCATGAGACTCGCCGTCGACGAGTCGATCTCAGCCGTGCCGATCGCCGGCATCAGCCGGTTCTGGGGCCTCCGCGGCAACGTGCGCGGATTCGACCCGCACCCGTCGTCCGTCAACCAGCGGTGGGCGGACACCTACGTCGCGACATAACCGAGCCGTCGCCGAGGCCGGCGTGACCGGGTACATCCTTCGCCGGGTCGCCTCGCTCCTGCCCCTCGCCGTCGCCCTGAGCGCCTTCTCCTTCTTCCTGGGCCAGATCGCGCCGGGCGACCCGGCGCGGGCGCTGTTGTCGCTCCAAGGCGGAACGCCGCCCACCGCCGAACAGGTCGAGACCTTCCGCGCCGAGTTGGGCCTCGACGACCCCGCACTCGTCCAGTACGGGCGCTGGGCCCGTGGCGCGTTGACCGGTGACCTCGGCAGGTCGTTCCGCACCGGCCAACCCGTGGCCGGGCGTCTCTCGCAGGCACTGCCGGTGACGGTGAGCCTGGCCCTGCTGTCGTTCGTGGTCGTGACGGTCGTCGGCGTGTCCGCCGGCATCGGCGCCTCCCTGGTCGAGGGTCGCTTGGCCGACCACGCCCTGCGCGTCGTCTCGCTCGCCGGCGCCTCCCTCCCCAGCTTCTTCGTGGGTTACCTACTCGTGCTGGCGTTGGCCGTGAGGCTTGGGGCGTTCCCGACGTCGGGAGTGTCGTCGGCCTCGGCGTACGTGCTCCCGGCCGTGACGCTGGCCCTGCCGTCCACCGCAGTCGTGATGCGCCTCACCCGGGCCGCCATGCTGGACGCACTCGCCGACGACTCCGTCCGCGCCGCCCGCGCCCGTGGTGTGCCGCAGCGCCGGATCGTGCTCCGCCATGCGTTGCGCGTCGCACTCAACCCCATCGCCACCTACGGGGGTGTCGCCCTGGCCGGCCTGCTGGGCGGTGCGGTGATCGTCGAGACGGTGTTCGCCATGCCTGGCCTGGGCAAGCTGGTCGTGGACGCCATCGTGGACCGCGACTTCCCCGTCGTCCAGGGCTTCGTCCTGCTCTTCGGGGCCCTGGTCCTGGTCGTGAACCTGGTTGTCGACCTCCTGTACGGCGTCCTCGATCCCCGGGTCAGGGTGGCCGCCCAGCACGACGGCGGAGCGGGTGGCCGCTGACGGCCGGGCGACCGGCCCGCCCGCGTTCGGACGGCCCCACGCGGCGTGGCGGGCGCTCGCCCGGGACCGCACCGCGCTGGTGGGGTCCTCGCTCGTCTCGGTGTTCCTGTTCGGCGCCCTCGCGGCCCCGCTCCTCGCCGGCCACGACCCGTTGGAGCCCGACCCGCTCAACGCGCTGGCCGGCCCCAGCTGGGACCATCCGCTGGGCACCGACAACATCGGGCGGGACGTCTTCGCCCGCATCCTCTTCGGGTCGCGTCTCTCGCTCGGCACGGCCGTCCTGGCCGCGGGCGTGGTGATGACCATCGGGGTCGCCGTGGGGCTCTTGTCCGGCCTGCGACCCGGCTGGGTCGACGCGCTGTGCATGCGGGTGGTCGACGGGCTCCTGGTCTTTCCCGGCCTGATCCTGGTCCTCGCCATCGCCGGCACCCTGCAAGGGGGTCTCATCAGCATCGTCGTCGGCCTGGCGGCCGTGTCATGGGCCACCTACGCCCGGCTGGTTCGCGGCCTGGTCGTGCAGCTCCGCCACCGCCCCATGCTGGAAGCGGCGCACGCCGTCGGCGCCTCCTCCACGAGAGTGGCGCTGCGCCACGTGCTCCCGAACGTCATCGGCCCGGTGATCGTGCTTCTCACGACGGAGATGGGGACGTTCGTCCTCACCGTCTCGGGCCTCTCCTTCCTGGGCGTGGGGGCCCAGCCGCCGGCGCCCGAGTGGGGCACGATGCTGAGCGAGGGGCGCCGGTACCTCGTGTCCGACCCGAACCTGATGATCTTCCCCGGCATCGCCATCACGCTCGCGGCGCTGGGGTTCAACATGGTGGGTGAAGCGATACGGGACGCCATCGACCCTCGGCCCCCGGCGTCGACGACGAGGCCGCGGCGCCGAGTGGCCGGTCAGGACACGTAAGCGGGAGGACGGACGATCGTGCCCGAGCCGGGTGCCCGGGAACGCGTCGAGTCGGAGATCAGGCGGAAGGCGGCCTCGAAGGCGGTCCGGGGGCGCAGGAACCACAGGAACTGCCGCCACCCGCCCGGGCTGAGCGTGGTGGCGATGGCGGCCGCCACGGTCGGAGCCGCGAAGGACGTGCCCGACCACCGGGCGTAGCCGGAGTACTGGTCGTGCTCGTCGTGCCCCTCCACGAAGATGCTGTGGACGTCGACCCCCGGCGCCGAGGCGTTGACCCACTCGCCGAAGTTGCTGAACTCCGGGCGCGAGTTGTCGTCCTGGTTGACCGCCCCGACGCTGATCGTGTTGGCCAGTGCGCCCGGGTACTGCCGGGCGTCGACCCCGGCGTTGCCGGCCGCCACCACGACGACAACCTTCGGGTGCGTGAACCGCAGGTCGGCGATGACGGACTGGGTGGCCCCCAGACCGGTGTTCTCGTGCGTCGAGCCGCTGACCGACAGGTTGATGATGTCCACGCCCTCGTTGGCCAGCGCCAGGATCGCCGGGGCCAGCTCGGAGTCGGTGACCCAGTCGTGGAACTGGTCGGGAAGCCGCCGCACCTTCACCCGGGCTCCGGGCGCATAGCGCAGGACGATGCCGGCGATGAACCGCCCGTGCCCATCGGTCTGGGTGAGGTTGCCGGAACCGTCGCCGAGCGGATCCTCGTCGACCGGTCTGCTCTCGCAGCGGCCCCTGAACCAGTCCATGGGAGCGGCCGGCATGCCTGTATCGATGACGCCCACGGTGACGCCGCTGCCGGGAAGGGGAAGCAACCTGCGGGTGGGCAGCTCACCCAGCCGGGGAGCGGAGCGCCGGCTGCCTGCGGGATGCCAGGAGGCGTGGTACTGGAGAGGCAGAGCCACGTCGGGGAAGACCCGGGGCACCACCTCTCGCGTCTCACCCGAGGGGAACCGCCGGAGGACAGGGGTACGCAACTCGCCGACGACGTCGGGCACGCTCTCGCCCGCCTGGAGGAGGCAGCGCGTCATCTTCAGCGCCTCGAGGGCAGTGTCACGCGGGTTGCGCTCGTCCGGCAGAGGCACACGCCATCCCCGCTGGTCGAGGCGGTCCCTGATGAGCGGGAGATCCTCGATGGCGCACAGGATCTCTCCGTCCCGGTAGACGTAGTGGCGGCCGTCGCCGGCGCCGTCAGGGGTGGGCCGCAACCCCGGTGGCAGCTGGTAGCCGTCGCGGAACTGGAAGGTCTTGCCTTGACCGCCCCCGCCAGTGCTGTCGCTCACGCCGATCCCCCTCAGCTGATGTGTACCGAGAAGAGCCCCTGCCACGGTCCGCTGATACCGGCTGTTCTAGCATCCTGCGAGTGGTGCAGAAGGGGCGGGACGGCCTCGGTCCGCCGCCCACCGACCCGCACGCGGCTGTAGCCCGGGCGCTCGATCTCGCCACCGACGATCCCTCGCTGGCTTCGTCCCTGGCGCGGGCCGCCCTCTCCCGGGCCGGAGCGGCCGGCGACGCCGAGTTGGCGTCGTGTGCCCACCGGGCGCTCGGCCTCGCCGCTCGGGAGCGTCGCAACCTCCGTTCGTCGGCCGCCCATCTCCGGCGTGCCGTGGCCGTGGCCGAGGAGGCCGGCCTGGAGCGCTGCGCCGGCGAGGCCCGGCTGAGCCTCGTCGGCACGCTGGCCCTCCAGGGTGATTCTGCCGGGGCGCTGGCGGAAGCGGACCGGGCCGTGGCCGGGCTCACCGGCGCCCTACGAGCGCGGGCGGAAACCCAGCGGGCCCATGTGCACCTCCTACAGGGCAGGCTCCCCGAGGCGTTCGAGGGCTTCGGGCGGGCCCTCCCCGTGCTCCGTCGGGCCCATGACCGGCTCGGCGAGGCGAGGCTCTACGACGCTCGAGCGATGGCGCACCACCTCAGGGGGTCGGTCAACGCCGCGGAGGCCGACCTACGCCGGGCCGAGGCCCTGTTCGACGCGCTCGGCCAGCGACGGAACGCGGCGGCCGCTCGCCTCCATCTCGGCTTGTCCGTGGCGCGGCGCGGCGACATCCCGGAGGCGCTCCGGTGGTTCGACCGCGCCGAGGAGTACAGCCACGGATCGGTCGAGGCCGACGCCATGGGCCTCATCGATCGGAGCGAGGTCCTCCTCGGTGCCCGGTTGATCAGCGAGGCCCGAGCTGCGGCGGAGCTGGCGGTGAAGGCCCTCGCCGGCACGGGGGAGCGGGCGTACCTCGCCATCGCACGGCTCAAGCTGGCCGAGACGGCACTTGCGGCCGGTGATGTGGTGACGGCGCGCGCCGTCGCCGAACAGGCCCGCCGGGCGTTCGTGCGCCAGGACCGCCCGTCGTGGGCCGCACTCGCCCGGCACGTGGCCGTGCGCTCGGCGCGGGCGGAAGGCCGGCCTTCGGCGGCGACCCTGGCGGCGGCGGCAAACGTCGCGTCGGAGCTGGCGGCCGCCGGCTTCGCCAGCTCCTCCATGGACGCCCGCACGCTCGCCGCCCACGTCGCCCTCGACCTCGGCCGGCTCGACGACGCACGCCGGCAACTGGCCGAGGCCGGTCACGCTCGCACCCGTGGGCCGGTCCAGGTCCGGGTGCGGGCATGGCACGCGGAGGCGCTGCTGCGGCTGGCCGACGGGAACCTCCGCGGCGCCCAGTCCGCCCTCCTCGCCGGCGTTCGACTGATCGATCGGTACCGAGCGGCCCTCGGCGCCACGGAGCTGCGGGTCCACGCCTCGGGCCACGCCGCCGACCTGACCGGCCTCGGGCTGCATCTGGCCGTCACTGCCCATGACGCGGCACGCGCCCTCGAATGGGCGGAGCGGTGGAGAGCCGCATGCCTTCGACTGCGCCCGGCCCGGCCACCGGAGGACAGACGACTCGCCGGGGCCCTGAGCGAGCTCCGGGCCGTCGCCCACGAGGTGGAGGTGGCTGCGCTCTCGGGCAAGCCGACCGGTGCCCTCCTCACCCGCCAGGCACACCTCGAGGACCTGGTGCGTAGCCGGGCGCGGCACGCGACGGGCGTGTTGGCCGCCGCCGTCGAACCTCCGCCGACGGCCGCGGCCGTCGTCCGGTCGGCCGGGGACAACGCGCTGGTCGAGCTCATCGAGGACGGCGGGCGCCTCTGGGCTGCGGTCGTCGCGGGCGGGACCACGAGCCTCCACGACCTCTGCCCGGCCGAGGAGGCGACCCAGGAGCAGGACCGCCTCATGTTCGCCCTGCGCCGGCTGGCCACGGGACGGGCGTCGACGGCCTCCTTGGCCGCAGCCGCGGACGCCATGCGCTTCGGCGCCAAGCGCCTCGACGACCTGCTCCTGGCTCCGTTCGCCGACCGGCTCGCCGACCGGCCGGTGGTCGTCGTGCCCACGGGCCGGCTCCACTCGCTGCCCTGGTCGACCCTGCCCTCGTGGGCGCGCCGCGCCGTGACCGTTGCCCCCTCCGCCGCGCTGTGGCTGCGGGCCAACGCAGGTGGACCGCGCGACGGCGGTGGAGGCGTCACCCTGGTGGCCGGCCCAGGCCTGGTCCATGCCGGCCCGGAGGTCGCCGCTCTGGCCCGTCGCTACCGCTCGGCCCGCCGGCTCACCGGCGCGCGGGCCACGGCGGCCCGGGTGTTGAGCGCGCTGGACGGTGCCGGTCTGGCCCACGTCGCCGCCCACGGCACCTTCCGTGCCGACAACCCCCTCTTCTCCTCCCTGCACCTCGCTGACGGGCCGCTGACGGTCTACGACCTCGAGCGGCTCCACCGGGCTCCCGACACCCTGATCCTCTCCGCCTGCGACTCGGGGCTGTCGGACGTCCAGCCGGGCGACGAGCTGATGGGACTGGCGTCGGCCCTGTTCACCCTGGGCACCCGGACGCTCGTCGCCAGTGTCTTCCCCGTGCCGGACGCGAGCACGCGCCGGATGATGGCGGAGCTCCACCGGGGGCTGGCCAGGGGTGCACCGGCCGCGGCTGCGCTGACCGCCGCCCAGACGCGTTCGGCGAAAGGGGGGCCGTCCGACGTCGCGGCGGCGGCTGCGTTCGTGTGCTTCGGCGCCGGCCACGCGCCACTGGACCGGTCCGCTCCGGCGGTGGGAGCGGGCTCGACCGTCCTCGGGTGACAGGCGCCGGCCGCGCTGTCGGTCGTCGAACCTCCTACGAGGGCGAGCGGCCCCGGCGCTCGTCGAGCTCGTCGGGCGTCATCAGCACCGCCCTGGCCTTCGATCCTTCGGAGGGGCCGACCACGCCCCGCAGCTCGAGCAGGTCCATGAGGCGCCCGGCCCGGGCGAAGCCGACGCGCAGCTTCCGCTGCAGCATCGACGTCGAGCCCAGCTGCGATCGCACGACCAGCTCCATGGCCTGCTCGAGCAGGTCGTCGTCGTCGGCGTCGGCCGCCCCGCCGTCGCCACCGCCGGCCGGGCCCCCATCCTCGCCCTCGACGCCCTCCACGTACTGCGGCTGGGCCTGGCGCCGCCAGTGCGCCACCACCTTGCGGACCTCGTCCTCGTCCACCCACGCCCCCTGCACCCGGCGGGGCACGTTGGAGGCGGCGATGGCCATGAGCATGTCGCCCTTGCCGATCAGCCGCTCGGCCCCGACCTGGTCGAGGATCACCCGGCTGTCGAACTGCGAGGACACCGCGAAGGCCAGCCGCGACGGGATGTTGGCCTTGATGACCCCGGTGATCACGTCCACCGACGGCCGCTGGGTGGCGATGACCAGGTGGATCCCCACCGCCCGCGCCATCTGGGCGATCCGGCAGATCGACTCCTCCACGTCGCGGGCCGCCACCATCATCAGGTCGTTGAGCTCGTCGACCACGACCAGGATGTAGGGCAGGCGGGGGTAGGTGGTGTCGGAGCCGGGCTCGGGCTTGAGGTCGCCCCGGTCGTAGGCGGCGTTGTAGCCGGTGATGTCCCGCACGCCCACCTCGGCCAGCACGTCGTAGCGCCGCTCCATCTCGTGGACCGCCCAGGCCAGCGCGTTGGCGGCCTTCTTGGGGTTGACCACGACCTGGGTGAGCAGGTGGGGCAGGCCGTTGTAGTTGCCCAGCTCCACCCGCTTGGGGTCGATGAGGATGAGCCTGACCTGGTCGGGCGTGGCCCGCATCAGGATCGACGTGAGCATCGAGTTGATGCAGGACGACTTGCCGGCGCCCGTGGCCCCGGCGATCAGCACGTGGGGCATGTCGGCCATGTTCACGATGACCGACCGGCCGGCGATGTCCCGCCCCATGGCCGACTCGAGGGGGTGGGTCGTCCGCAGGGCGTCGGCCGAGGCCAGCACGTCGCCCAGGAGCACCAGCTCCCGCTGCTTGTTGGGCACCTCCACGCCGATGGCCGACCGGCCCGGGATGGGGGCGAGGATGCGCACGTCGGCCGAGGCCATGGCGTAGGCGATGTCCTTGTGGAGGTTGGTCACCTTGGCCACCTTCACGCCCGGGCCCAGCTCCAGCTCGTAGCGGGTGACGGTGGGGCCGACGGTCATGCCGACCAGCCGAGTCTCCACGCCGTGGGCGGCGAGGGCCGCCTCCAGGGCCCGGCCCCCGGCCTCCACCAGGGCGTTGTCGACCTTGCGGGCCGCCCCCCGCTTGAGGTGGGAGAGGGGCGGCAGCTTCCAGGTGCCCGGCTCGGCCGCCGGGCCGAGGTCGATGGCCAGCTGGTCGGCCGCCTGCGGCTCGGTGGGGACATGGACGGTCACCGCCGGCACGGGCGGGGGGGCCTCGGGCTCGGCCGGCACCGCCACCGGCACGGGCACCGGCACGGGCGCAGTCGGGGCCGGCTTGGCCGCCGCCGGCGTTTGCGCGTCCGGGTCACGCTCGCGGCTCAGCCGCGCCACCTCGGCCACCATCCGCCAGCTCGCCCGCAGGACGTCGCCGGCCTGGCCCAGGGCGGTGCGGGCGGTGGTGCGGGCGACGACCAGGGCCGCCCCGGCCAGGACCGTGGCCAGAACCAGGCCCGCGCCCCACGGGCTCAGGACCGAGCGCAGCGGGTCGGCGGCGAAGAGGCCGACGGCCCCGCCCGCCTCCGCGACCTCGGCCCGGGTCGCGCCCCATGCGGGCCCCCGGCGGACGAGGTGCAGCAGCCCGCAGACCGTGACCACCAGCACGGCCAGTCCCGCGCCGAGGCGGCCCGGTTCGCACAGCGGCCGCCGCCACAGCACGAGGGCTCCCGCTCCGAGGATGACGAAGGGGACGGCGAAGCGGCCCACGCCGAAGGCGGTGGCGGCGCCGTCCCGCAGCGCCCGGCCGGCGGGACCGGCCAGGTCCCAGAAGACGGCCAGGGCGGCCAGCAACCCGAGGGCGCACAGCGCCAGCCCGGCCAGGTCCTGGAGGTGCCCGGCATGGGCGGTGCCGCCGCCCGCCTTCCGGCCCGGTTTGCGACCGGCCGGCTTCCGGGGGGCCGGCGCCGCCGCCTTGGCCCGGGGCTTGGCCGGCGCCGCCTTCCGCTTGGCGGCCGACGCCGCCGCCTTGGGCTTCGCCTTGGACGGCGATCGTGTAGCCACAGTGGCAACAACGCTAACAGCAGCAACAGCGGAGCCCGGGGCACTCGGGGTGTTCGGCGTCGAGACCGGCCCCGAGGGGCGTTCGGCGCCGGAGAAGGACCGGGGCTCAGGCTTCGACGACGACGGGGACGATCATGGGGCGGCGGCGGGTCCGCTCCGAGACGAACTTGCCGGTGGCCTGGCGCACGCGGCGTTTGAGGGCCTCCACGTCGATCGTGCCCTCGGCGGGCGGTCCCTCGAGGGCCTTGACCACCTGGTCGCGGGCCTCGTCGAGGAGCGCCTCCGCCTCGGGGGCGTGGACCCAGCCCCGGGTGATGATCTCGGGGTTGCCGACAACCTCGCCGGAGTGCCCGTCGACGGTGACCACGACCACCACGAACCCCTCGTCGGCCAGCACCCGCCGGTCGCGCAGCACGCCGTGGCCCACGTCGCCGACCATGCCGTCCACGTAGAGGTAGTTGGCGGGGACGGTGTCGACGAACTCGAGCCCGTGGTCGGTCAGCTCCACGACGTCGCCGTCCTCGGCCAGCAGCACGTTGCGGGCGGGCACGCCCATCTCCATGGCCAGACGGGTGTGGTGGGTGAGGTGGCGGAACTCGCCGTGGACGGGGATGAAGTACTCGGGGTGGGTGACCGACAGCAGCGTCTTGAGCTCGCCCTGCATGGCGTGGCCGGAGACGTGGACGTCGGCCAGCCCGGAGTGGACGACCTCGCAGCCCCGGCGGGTGAGCCCGTCGATGACCTTGCCGACGCTGGTCTCGTTGCCGGGGATGGCGTGGCTGGACAGGATCACCAGGTCGCCCTCCCCCACGGTCAACCACCGGTTCTCGCCGGCGGCCATCAGCGACAGGGCGCTCATCGGCTCGCCCTGGCTGCCGGTGCTGACGATCAGGAGCTTCTCGGGCGGGACCTGGGCTGCATCCTCGATGTCGATGATGGAGCGGTCGTCGTAGTGCAGCACGCCAAGCTCGCGGGCCAGCCGCACGTTGCGGTTCATCGACCGGCCGAGCGTGGCCACGGTGCGGCCCTGGGAGACGGCGGCGTCGATGACCTGCTGGACCCGGTGGATGTGGCTGGCGAAGCAGGCCAGCACCACCCGCTTGCCGTCGGCCTTGCGGATCAGGTCGGCGAGCACCTGGCCAACCTGCGACTCGGACGTGGTGTGGCCCGGCTCCTCGGCGTTGGTCGAGTCGCTCAGCAGCAGCCGGATGCCCTCGCCGTCGGCGATGGCGCCGATGCGGCTCAGCCCGGTGCGCCGGCCGTCGACCGGGTTCAGGTCGATCTTGAAGTCGCCGGAGTGGAGGATGTTGCCCTGCGGCGTGCGGAAGCAGGTGGCGAAGCCGTGCGGCACCGAGTGGGTGACGGGGATGAACTCGACGTCGAACGGGCCGATCCGGCGGCGCTCGCCGTCGACCACCGGCACCAGCTTCGTGCGGCCCAGCAGCCCGGCCTCCTCGATGCGCCCCCGCGCCAGGCCCAGCGTCAGCGCCGAGCCGAACAGCGGGAACGACAGCTCGCGCAGCAGGAACTGCAGGGCGCCGACGTGGTCCTCGTGGCCGTGGGTGAGCACCGCCCCCTCGATGCGGTCGCGGTTCTTCAGCAGCCACGAGAAGTCGGGCAGCACGAGGTCGACGCCCGGCATCTCGGTGGTGGGGAACATCAGCCCGCAGTCGAGGAGGAGCAGGCGGTTCTCGACCTCGATGGCAGCGCAGTTGCGGCCGATCTCACCCAGCCCGCCCAGGAAGACGACCCGAACAGGGCCCGGTTGCGTCACAGGTCGTCGCCGAGCGGTTCCAGCACCGCGGCGGCGGCGTCGTCGAGCCCCTCGGGGGCCGAGCCCAGCGGGAGCCGGCACTCCCCCGCCGGCAGGCCCAGGTGGCGGAGCATGGCCTTGGTGGGCATCGGGTTGGGTGCGTCGTCGGTGCTCTCAAAGGCGAAGGAGGGCAGCATCCGGGCGTTGATCTCGCGAGCCTCGTCGAGGTGGCCCTTCCAGAAGGCGTCGAACAGCCGCTGGTGGAGCCGGCCGGTCCAGTGGGTGGCCACCCCGACGGTGCCGCACGCCCCGACCGACAGCAGCGGCAGCGTGAGCCGGTCCTCGCCGCTGTACAGCTCGAGGCCGGGGGCGGCAGCCAGCAGCTGCGCGGTCGACCACGGGTCACTGGCCGCGTCCTTGACCCCCACCACGTTCGGCACCTCCCGGTGCAGCCGGACCAGCACCTCGTTCGAGATCTTCCGCCCGGTGCGCACCGGGATGTCGTACACGAGCACCGGCAGGTCGGTGGCGGCGGCGACGGCCCGGAGGTGGGCGTCGATGCCGGCCTGCGACGGCCGGCTGTAGTAGGGGCACACGGCCAGGATGCCGGCGACGCCCGCCTCGGCCGCCGCCCTCGTCATCGCCACCGAGTGACGCGTGTCGTTGGTGCCGGCGCCGGCGATCACCGGGACCGTGACGGCCTCGGCCACCGCCCGCCACAGGTCGCGCTTCTCGTCGTCGCTGAGGGCCGGCGCCTCACCGGTGGTGCCGGCCACCACCAGGCCGTCGTTGCCGTGCTCGACCAGCCACCGTGCCAGCCGGGCGGCGCCGTCGAGGTCGAGCGCCCCGTCGTCGTCGAACGGCGTGGCCATGGCGGTGACGACGCCGCCGAAGCGCCCGGGTCCAGACATGGGCGCAGGTTACCGGTTGGCCCCCTCGGCCCCCGCGGCCTTGAGCACGGCCTGGCCGCCGGCCGCCGGCCCGTCGGCGTGGCTGAACACCGCCGACCCCGCCACCAGCACGTTGGCGCCGGCGTCGACGCACGACCTGGCGTTGGTGGCGTCGACGCCCCCGTCGACCTCCACCTCGGTGGGCAGCCCCTGGCGCTCGATCGACGCCCGCACCTGCTCGACCTTGTTCAGCATCCGGGGGATGAGCTTCTGCCCGCCCCAGCCCGGGTTGATGGTCATGACCAGAGCGAGGTCGATCCACTCCATCACGTCGTCCAGGCAGGACGCCGGGGTGCTGGGGTTGATGGCGGCGCCGGACCGGCAGTCGAGCTTGCGGATCTCGGTCAGCGTGCGGTGCAGGTGGGGCGACACCTCGTAGTGGACCGTGATGGCGTCGGCGCCGGCCTTGGCGAAGGTCTCGAGGTGGCGCTCCGGCTCGACGATCATCAGGTGCAGCTCGAGCGGCAGGTCGGTCAGCTTCTTCAAGGCTCGGACGCTGTCGGTGCCGAAGGTGAAGTTCGGCACGAACACGCCGTCCATCACGTCCACGTGGAGGCGCTCGGTGCCGCTGCCCTCCAGGTCCTTGATGGCGCCGGCCAGGTTGCCGAAGTCGGCGGCCAGAAGGCTTGGGGCGAGCACGACGGCGCCATCACAGGGGTTCCAGGTTGAGCGGGGCATGGGCCGCATCATGCCAAGCCCACCCCCCGTGGGGCCAAGGGGGCTCAGGCCGGGGCTGGGACGTCGCGGCCGAGGCCGGGTGCCGGGAGGTCGGGCGGCACCAGGAAGGCGGGCGGTCCGTCGAGGTCGAGGCAGTCGAGGAGATCGTCGGCCGCCGCGTCGCGTCGGGTCAGCGGCGGCAGGTTCCAGGTGCGCTCGATCAGCCGCAGCACGGCGGTGTGGTCGCGGACGACGCTCGACACGTGGCCGGGCCGGGCGTAGGGCGACACCACCACGGCAGGGATGCGGAACCCGAGGCGGTCGAAGCGCCACGGCCCGCCTCCCCGCGGCGGCACGTCGTCGGGCTCGACCGCGTCGGGTGGCGGGACGTGGTCGTAGTAGCCGCCGTGCTCGTCGTAGAACCAGACGAGGACCGTGCCGGGCCAGCCGGCACCGTGCAGCGCAGCGTCGATGATGCGCGCCGAGAACGCCTCCCCCTCCCGGACGTCCTGCGGGTTCTCCTCCGAGCACTCCTCGAAGTGAGGGTCGACGATGCTCACGGCCGGCAGCGTCCCGGCCTCGGCAGCCTCCAGGAAGTGGTCGATCGAGCGCACGTGGCGGACGTACCGCAGGAGCCCGAGGGGATAGGTGTCGGCGGTGAACTGCAGGAGCGACTTGGCGGTGGTCTCCGTGCGGCGCAGCCGCTGGCTGGCCCGGTTGAGCACGCGGTGTCCGGCGCGACCGGCGCGCAGGCCGTGGGTGCCGAGCGCCCGGCGGGCCAGGTGGAGGTGGTGCGGCACCGGGTGGAAGTTGGCCCACCCGATGCCGGAGGCCTCGAGCAGGTCGAACAGCGTGCCCGCCGGCGGCCGGTCGATGGTGTGCGCCAGCTTGTCGTCGATCAGGCCATGGGCGGTGCCGGCGATGAGGAAGCGCCGGTTCGGGAAGGTGGGGCCCAGGCACGACGCGAACCAGCGGTCGGCCACCGGGAACGTCCGGGCCAGGCCGGCGTAGAAGGGCAGGTCCTCCTCGGTCCAGTGGCCCATGGCCACGTCGGGGTCGGCGTCGGGCCGCAGGCCCTCGGCAGACCGGACGAAGCCGTCGAGACGGCCGTCCGCCCACTGGTGGTGCACCGCCTCCCACGTCTGGATCGGCACGCCCTCCTGCTGGGTGGTGCTGGCCAGCCGGTGGGCGCGCACGGACCGGCCGTCCCCTGCCGGGTTCGTCGAGGTCGGCCTGCCCGCCTCGTCGACGGGGAGGCCGTCGCCTCGCCCCAGCGTGCCCAGGTGCTGGTCGAAGGAGTGGTT
>JBKHXX010000087.1:0-30716 GCA_046565765.1 Acidimicrobiia bacterium
CTCAGCCGCAGGGGTGGACGAGGTCGACCTCGGGCAGGGGGCCCGGGTCCTCCTGCTGGACCCGCCGCTTGGGAATGTCCACGGGGTAGTCGCCGGTGAGGCAGGCCGTGCAGAACCCCGAGCCGGGGACGCCGGTGGCGCGCAGGAGGCGGTCGAGGTCGAGGTAGGCGAGGGTGTCGCAGCCGATGTAGTCGCGCACCTCGGGGATGGTGAGGTCGGCGGCCAGCAGCTGGGTGCGGGTGCCGGTGTCCATCCCGAAGAAGCACGGCCAGCGGTAGGGCGGCGAGGCGATGCGCAGGTGGACCTCGGCCGCGCCCGCCTCCCGCAGCATGGCCACCAGGGCGCGCATGGTGGTGCCCCGGACGATCGAGTCCTCGACCACCACCAACCGCTTGCCGGCGATGTTCTCGGGCATCGGGTTGAGCTTGATGCGCACGCCCTGGGCCCGCTTCTCCTGGCTGGGGGCGATGAACGTGCGCCCGATGTAGCGGTTGCGCACGAGGCCGTGGCCGAAGGGGATGCCGCTGCGGCGGGCGTAGCCCTCGGCCGCGGGGATGCCCGACTCGGGCACCGGCATCACCATGGCCTCACGGGCGGCGAAGCGGCTGTCGGGCGGGAGAGGCGCCTGCTCGGCCAGCAGCTCGCCCATGCGCTGGCGGGCGCTGTGGACCGTCTGGCCGTAGAGCCTGGAGTCGGGGCGGGCGAAGTACACGAACTCGAACAGGCACAGCTTGGGGTCGATCCGATCCTCGGGGAAGGGACGCATCGAACGGGTGCCGGCGGCGTCGATCACCACCATCTCCCCGGGGTCGAGCTCGCGCACGAAGTGGGCCCCGACGATGTCGAGGGCCGTCGTCTCCGAGGCCAGCACCCAGCCGGTCTCCAGGCGGCCGAGGCACAGGGGTCGGAACCCGTTGGGGTCGCGCACCCCCACCAGCCGGTGTTCGTCCATCAGGACCAGCGAGAACGCACCCTCCAGGCGGGGCAGGACCACGGCCAGCGCGCCCTCCAGGTCGCACTCCGTGGCCACGATCTCGTCGTGGAGCAGTTCGGCCACCAGGTCGCTGTCGCTGGTGACCATGCCGGGGAGGACTCCGGCCTGGCCGGCCAGGACGCTGGTGTTGACGAGGTTGCCGTTGTGGCCCAGGGCGAAGCCGGCGCCGCCGGCCGAGCGGTAGATGGGCTGGGCGTTGCCCCACGTGCTCGAGCCGGTGGTGGAGTACCGCACGTGGCCCACGGCCAGGTGGCCCTGGAGCGGCGCCAGCGTGCGCTCGTCGAAGACGTGGGTGACGAGGCCCATGTCCTTGACCACCGTGATCGAGTCGCCGTCGGAGACCGCCAACCCGGCCGACTCCTGGCCCCGGTGCTGGAGGGCGTACAGGCCGGCGTAGGTCAGCTGGGCGACCGGTTCGCCGGGGGCGTAGATGCCGAAGACGCCACAGGCCTCTTTGGGTTTCGGCTCGGGAGCGACTGCGTCTCCGGGGAGATGCGGCACTGAGGCATTCTCGCACAGCACCGTGCGGTGCTCGGGGACGCTCAGTGCTCGACGGCGGCGGCCATGGCAGAGGGCAGGGCGCCCCGGTAGCGCTCGACGGCCGTGGCCAGGTCGAGGTCGACCAGGCCGTCCACGGTGATCCGGGCCCCGCCCGCCGTGCCGAGGACGGTCGCGGGCACTCCCGCCTCCGCGGCCCGGGCCAGGACCGCCTCGAGCCGGTCGGGGTCCACGCACACCACCACCCGGGACGGCGCCTCCGAGAACAGCCCGGCGTGGCCCTCGACGCCCGTCACCCGCACCCCCACCCCCGACCGCACCGCCATCTCGGCCAGGGCCAGTCCGAGGCCGCCGTCGGCCACGTCGTGAGCCCCGGCCAGCTCGCCGCCCACCACCAGCTCCCCCACCAGGCGGGCGACGGCCAGATGGGCGGCGGTGTCCAGCTCGGGGAGGACGCCCCCACGGTGGCCGTGCGCAGAGTCGGCCCAGCGGGACCCGGCCAGGCCGGACTCCGACGGCTCCCCCAACAGCACCACCGACCCGCCGGCCACGAAGCCCACGCCCGGAGGGCGGCGGTCGAGCAGGTCGATGAGGCCGACCATGCCGATGACGGGGGTGGGGTCGATGTCCTCCCCCGCCGACTCGTTGTAGAGGCTGACGTTCCCGCCCACCACGGGGACGTCGAAGGCACGGCAGGCGGCGGCCATGCCGTCGATCGCCTCGGACAGCTGCCACATCACCTCGGGGTGCTCGGGGTTGCCGAAGTTGAGGCAGTTCACGACGGCGAGGGGGCGGGCGCCCACACACGCGAGGTTGAGGACGGCCTCGGCGACCACCAGCTCGGTGCCCACACGCGGGTCGAGCGAGCACCACCGGCTGTTGCTGTCGGTGGTGACGCCCAAGGCGCCCTCGGAGACGGGCAGCCCGGGCGCCTTGATCCGCAGCACGGCGGCGTCGCCGCCGGGGCCCTCGACGGTGTTGAGGAAGAGCTGCGAGTCGTACTGGCTCGACACCCACGCGGTGTCGGCCAACATGGCCAGGAGATCCGAGCCGCAGTCGGCCGGGGCCGCCAGGGCGGCCGGGTCGTCGGCCCGGCGAGCATCGAGACCGGCGGGGGGTTCGAGGGGGCGGTCGTACCGGGGTGCGTCCTCGTGCAGGGAGGCGGCGGGCACGTCGGCCAGCACCCCTGCCCCCGGCTGGTCGCTCTCCAGGATGCGCAGGCGCCCACCGGCCACCACCCGGCCCACGACCGAGGCCCGCACCTCCCAGCGGCCGGCCACCTCGAGCACGGCCTCGAGGTCGTCGGGGCGGACGATGGCCAGCATGCGTTCCTGCGACTCGCTGGTCATGACCTCGGCCGGCACCATGCCCTGCTCTCGCCGGGGGATGGCGGAGAGGTCGACATCCATACCCATGCCGCCCCGGGACGCGGTCTCGCTGGTGGCGCAGCTCAGGCCCGCCCCTCCGAGGTCCTGGATGCCCGTGACCAGGCCGGCGTCGTACAGCTCGAGGCACGCCTCGATCAGCCGCTTCTCCTCGAAGGGGTCCCCCACCTGGACGCTGGGGCGCTTGGACTCGTCCTGCTCGTCGCCGAAGCCGGCCGAGGCCAGGACGCTCACGCCGCCGATGCCGTCGCGGCCGGTGGAGGACCCCAGCAGCACGGCCAGGTTGCCCTCGCCGGTCGCCCGGGCCAGCAGCAGCCGGTCGGTGCGCAGCAGACCGAGGCACATCACGTTGACGAGCGGGTTGCCCGAGAAGCAGGGTGCGACACAGACCTCGCCGCCCACGGTCGGGACCCCCACGGAGTTCCCGTAACCGGAGACCCCGCTGACGATCCCTTCGAGGATCCACCGGTTGCGGGGCTCGGTCAGGGGGCCGACGTGCAGCGAGTCGAACAGGGCCATGGGACGGGCGCCCATGGTGAAGATGTCCCGCAGGATGCCGCCCACGCCGGTGGCCGCACCCTGGTACGGCTCGATGGCCGAGGGGTGGTTGTGGCTCTCGATGCGGACGGCCACGGCGATGCCGTTCCCCACGTCGACCACGCCGGCGTTCTCCCCCGGCCCCACGAGCACCCACGGTGCCTCCACCGGCAGGCGGCCCAGGTGGGCCCGCGACGACTTGTAGGAGCAGTGCTCCGACCACATCACCGCGTACATGGCCAACTCGAGCTCGTTGGGGGCCCGACCGAGGATCGTCTCGATGGCCCGGGCCTCGTCGTCGGTGAGTCCCAGGGCTCGGTGGAGGGCCGGGCCGGAGGTCACCGCGCTCATGCTCGCCAACCTACCGGAGCGGCCGCACATCCTCGGGAATGGCGGGAGCCGGCAAATGACTGCGACGACCTAACTTGAAGTTCGCGCAGAAACCGGTCACAATCGTCCAAATGCCTGCCAAAGCCAAGAAATCAAGAGCGCCCATGTCCGACACCCACAAGGCGGCTCTGGCGGAGGGACGTGAGCAAGGAAGAGCGGTTCGCCGCTACCTGGAAGCGATCGAAGCGCACAAGCCCAAGCGGGGCCGGAAGCGCACGACCGAGTCGATGGAGAGGCGGTTGGCGTCCATCGAGGAACAACTCGCGAATGCCGACCCGCTGACCCGGCTCCACCTGGTGCAGGAGCGCATGGACCTGCAGCGTGAGTTGTCCGCAAGTGACAACGGAGTCGACCTGCAAGAGCTCGAGGACGCGTTCGTCGCCTCGGCCGAGCCGTACGGGCGCCGCAAGGGCATCACGTACAGCGCCTGGCGGGAGGCGGGGGTCGATCCGTCGGTGCTCCGCAAGGCTGGCATCCGCCGGGGTGGCGACAGCGCGTAGCGCGTGACGCGGGCGTCAGGCGGATCGAGAGACCTCCGCGGCGCCGGCGTTCGCACCCGCAACCGTCGCCACCAGGCTGGCCCATAGGGGAATCCCGTCCTGGAGGCCGAGTGGGTCACACGCGCGCTCGGGGTGAGGCATCAGACCCACGACATTGCCCTGAGGCGAGCAGATTCCGGCTATGTCGTCGATGGACCCATTGGGATTCTCGACGTAGCGCAACACCACCCGTTCCTCGGCGCGCAACTCCGCCAGTGTCTCCGGAGGGCAGCTGTAGGCGCCGGAGAAGTGGTTGATCGGAAGGGACAGCGTCGTTCCCGCCGTGACTGAACCGGTCAACGCGGATCTGTTTGAATCCACCCGCGTTTTCACGACGGTACAGAGGAACTTCAGCCCTCGGTTCTGTCGCAGTGCACCGGGAAGAAGCCCCGCCTCGGTGAGCACTTGGAACCCGTTGCAGATGCCGATCACCGGTCCCCCGTTGCGGGCGAACTCCTCCACCGCCGCCATGACCGGGCTGAAGCGGGCGATGGCGCCCGGCCGCAGGTAGTCGCCGTGGGCGAACCCTCCGGGGAGGACCACCGCGTCGACGTCGCCCAAGGACCGGCGGCCGTGCCACACCAGGCGCGCCCCCATACCGGCGATGGCCAGGGCCTCGGCCACGTCGTGCTCGCAGTTGGAGCCGGGGAAGACGACGATGCCGGCCGTCTTCACGCCGGCTGCTCGGCCAGGGCTTCGAGCGACACGTCGGCGTCCTCGATGACGGGGTTGGTCAGGAACCGCCGGCAGAGCTCCTCCACCAGGGCCCGGGCCGCGCCCTCGTCGGAGGCGTCGAGCTGGAAGCGGATGGCCTTGCCGACCCGCACGCCCGACACGCCCTCGTAGCCCAGGCCGGCCACTGCCCGCTGGATCGTCGCCCCCTCGGGGTCGGCGATTCCCTCCCGGGGCTTGACCTCCACCAGCACCGCGTACCTCACTCAGTCTCCCTTCACGCCCGGCCAGTCGGCCAGGTTGCGCCCGGTGATCCGCTCGTAGGCCGCCCGGTACCGGGCCCGGGTGGTCCGGACCACGTCGTAGGGCAGGAACGGCGCGGGCGGGCTCTTGTCCCAGTTGGTGGACTCGAGCCAGTCGCGGAGCGGCTGCTTGTCGAACGAGGGCGGCGTGGACCCGGGACGCCACGTCTCCGCCTCCCAGAAGCGGGACGAGTCGGGCGTGAGGACCTCGTCGCACAGGGCCAGCTCGCCGTCGATCCACCCCAGCTCGAACTTGGTGTCGGCCAGCAGGATGCCCCGCTCGGCGGCGTGCTCGGCGGCCCGGGTGTAGACGGCCAGCGAGATGTCCCGGGCCTTCTCGTAGACGTCGGAGCCGACGATCTTGGCTGCGTCGTCGGGCGAGATGTTCTCGTCGTGCAGGCCGACGTCGGCCTTGGTGGACGGGGTGAACAGCGGCTCGGGCAGCTTGGCCGACTCCTCCAGGCCGGCGGGCACGGCGATGCCGTGGATGGTGCCCTGCGAGCGGTACTCCTTCCACGCCGAGCCGCTCACGTAGCCCCGCACGATGCACTCGATGGGCAGCATGTCGGCCCTGCGCACGAGCATCACCCGGCCGTCGAGGTCGCGCCCGAGCTGGGCCACCGCCTCGTCGGGCGGGACGGTCGAGATCAGGTGGTTGGGCACGATGTCGCGCACCATGTCGAGCCAGAAGGCGGTCATGGCGGTGAGCACCCGGCCCTTGTCGGCGATCGGTTCCGCCATGACGACGTCGAAGGCGGAGATGCGGTCGGACGTGACCATCAGCAGCCGGCCCTCGCCGGCGTCGTAGATGTCACGGACCTTGCCCCGGTGGACGAGCGGGAGTCTCATCGTGCGAACGCTACCGGCCGGGCGAAGGTCACAGGATCGGTTCCGGCCGGTAGTTCGCGCCTTCGGGGAAGCGGGCGGCCAGCTCGTGAACTGCGGCCACGACCGCCTCGACCTGGCCGGCGGCCGCACCGGTGAACGCGAGCGGGTCGGCCAGCGCCGCCTCGAGGTCTTCCCGGCTGAGGCGGAGCCTGTCGTCGGCGGCCAGGCGGTCGAGGACGTCGACGGCGGCCGCTCCCTTCTCCCGGCGGGCCAGCGCGGCCGCCACCGCGTGCTCCTTGACCACCGCGTGGGCCTGCTCGCGCCCCACGCCGGCCCGGACGGCAGCCATCAGGACCTTGGTCGTGGCCAGGAAGGGCAGCTCCCGCTCCAGCTCCCGTTCGACGACGGCCGGGAACGGCGCCAGCTCGTCGAGCACGGTGAGGAACGCCTGGTAGAGGCCGTCGACGGCGAAGATCGCCCCCGGCAGGGCGACACGGCGCACCACCGAGTCGGAGACGTCGCCCTCGTTCCACTGATGGCCGCTGGTCGCCGTCACCATGGCCAGGTGCCCCGCCAGCACGGCGGCCAGGCCGTTGATCCGCTCGCACGTGCGGGCGTTCATCTTGTGGGGCATGGCCGAGGAGCCCACCTGGCCCGCCGCGAACCCCTCGGTGATCAGCTCGTGGCCGGACATGAGGCGGATGGTGGTGGCCAGGGAGGAGGGGGCGGCGGCGGCCTGCACGAGGGCGGAGACGACGTCGAAGTCGAGGGAGCGGGGGTAGACCTGGGCGGTCGAGCGGAGGACCGTGTCGAAGCCGAGGTGGCGGGCCACCGCATCCTGGAGGGCGGCCAGGCGGGCCGGGTCACCGCCCAGCAGGTCGAGCTGGTCCTGGGCGGTGCCCACCGGTCCGGTGATGCCCCGCAACGGGTAGCGGGCCAGCAGGTCCTCGACCCGGGACAGGGCGACGAGCAGCTCCTCGGCGGCGGTGGCCCACCGCTTGCCGAGCGTCGTGGCCTGGGCCGGGATGTTGTGGGTGCGCCCGACGAGAACCAGGGTGGCGTGCTCGGCGGCCAGGCGGCCGAGGCGCACGGCGGCCGCCACCATGCGGTCCCGCAGGATCTCCAACGACCGCCGCACCTGGAGCTGCTCCACGTTCTCGGTCAGGTCGCGCGACGTCATCCCCTTGTGGACGTGCTCGTGGCCGGCGAGGGCGCAGAACTCCTCGATGCGGGCCTTGACGTCGTGGCGGGTGACCCGCTCCCGCGCCTCGATGGAAGCGAGGTCGACGTCCTCCACGACGGCCTCGTAGGCCTCGATCACCCCGTCCGGCACCTCGACACCCAGGTCGCGCTGGGCTCGCAGCACGGCCAGCCACAGGCGACGTTCGAGGACGACCTTGGTGCGGGGCGACCAGAGCTCGACGACCTCGGGCGAGGCGTAGCGCGCCGCCAAGACGTCGGGAGGCGTCACTTGCCGGCGGCCCTCCGCTCGTCGAGCTTGGAGACGATCCCCTCGTCGTGGAGCGACAGCATCTCCAGGACGAGGAGGCCGGCGTTCAGGGCGCCGTCGATGGCCACGGTGGCCACCGGGATGCCTCTGGGCATCTGCACGGTGGCGTAGAGGGCGTCGACCCCGTTGAGGGCCCCGCCGGAAAGGGGTACGCCGACCACGGGCAGGGTGGTGTTGGCCGCCACCGCCCCAGCCAGGTGGGCGGCCATGCCCGCCCCGCAGATCAGGGCGGCGTAGCCGTTGGCCCGGGCCGAGCGGGCGAACTCGGCCACCTTGGCGGGAGTGCGATGGGCGGACAGAACGTGTTCCTCCGCCTCCACGCCGAACTCCTGGAGGATGGCCAGGGCAGGTGCCATCTTGTCCTTGTCGTTGGGAGAGCCCATCAGGATGGCGACTTTCACGCGTGCACCTCCATGCCCGCAGCCGTCTCGGCGATGTCGCGCCGGTAGTGCATGCCGGGCCAGTCGATCAGGGAGACGGCTTCGTAGGCGCGGCGGCGGGCGTCGGGCAAGTCGGCGCCGAGGGCGGTGACGTCGAGGACCCGGCCCCCGGCCGTGGTGCGCCCCGGGCCCACGCCGGCCGAGTACACCGTCACACCGGGCAGAGCGGCGGCCTCGTCGAGGCCCGAGATGGCGTCGCCGGTGCGGGGGGCGAGCGGGTAGCCCTCGGTGGCGAGTACGACGGTGACGGCGCTGCGCTCGTCCCACTCGGGCCGGCTGCGCAGGTCGCCGGCGGCCGCCTCAGCCAGGAGCTGGGC
This sequence comes from Acidimicrobiia bacterium, assembly GCA_046565765.1. Taxonomy (GTDB): domain Bacteria; phylum Actinomycetota; class Acidimicrobiia; order Acidimicrobiales; family AC-14; genus JBFMCT01. Next base: position 8,413 of record JBKHXX010000087.1, read on the forward strand.
CAGGTCGCCGGCGTAGCGGGGGAGGACGACCTGGGCCTCGGGGTCGCCGAAGCGGACGTTGTACTCGATGATGCGGGGGCCGGCCGGGGTGAGCATGAGCCCGGCGTAGAGCACGCCCCGGTAGTCGATCCCCCGGCGGCGCAGGGCCGCCAGCGTGGGCTCGACCACGGTGGCCATGACCTCCTCCACCACGTCGGGCCCGGCCACCGGCACGGGCGAGTAGGCCCCCATGCCCCCCGTGTTGGGCCCGGCGTCGCCGTCCAGCAGCCGCTTGAAGTCCTGGGCGGGGGCCAGGGGGACGGCCCGGTGGCCGTCGCACACGCACAGCAGGGACAGCTCGGGGCCGGTCAGGCCCTCCTCGATCACCACCGTGCGCCCGGCCGGCCCGAAGGCGGCGCCGCTGAGCTTGGCCCGCACGTCGTCGGCCGCCTGGGCCAGGGAGCCGGTGACCAGCACCCCCTTGCCGGCCGCCAGCCCGTCGGTCTTCACCACGTAGGGCGGCGGGAGGGTCTCCAGGTAGGCGATGGCGGGAGCGGGGTCGGTGAAGCTGGCATGGCGGGCGGTGGGGACGCCGGCGTCGACCAGCAGGTCCTTCATCCACCGCTTCGATCCCTCCAGCCGGGCCCCGTCGGCTCCCGGGCCGAACACGAGCCGGCCCGCCGCCCGCAGCCGGTCGGCCAGACCGTCGACCAGCGGGACCTCGGGCCCGATCACGAACAGGTCGGCGCCGACCTCCTCGGGTGGCGTGACGGCGGAGCCCGGGATGCCCGGGTTGCCGGGCGTGACCACCACGCCGTGGCCCGCCCGGGCGAGGGCATCGGCCAGCGCATGCTCGCGCCCCCCCGCCCCGACGACGCAGACCAGCATCAGCAGGACGAGGTCAGAGCCCGACCGCGCCCCCGACCGCGCGGGTGCAAGCGGTCGACGAGCACACAGGGCCGGTCGGGTGTAGGTCCGGGGCTCGGCGGTCGGCGCCGACTGCGAATGACATCGTCCTCCTCAGATCACGAGGACGCCGGGCTCCCAGTCCCCGTCGTCCTCGTCGTTCCAGGCGTGGTCGTGGTCGCCGCCGCCTGCGGGGCGGCCGGCGAGGCGGACCGGCTCCATCGGGGTGCGCACGAACTGCTCGCGGCCCGGGCCCACGCCCACCATGGTGACGGGCACACCGCCCCGATCGGCCAGGAACTCCACGTAGGCGCGAGCCGCGGGCGGGAGGTCGCCCCACCCGGTGGCGGCGGTGGTGTCGGTCATCCAGCCGGGCAGCTCCTCGTACACCGGCTTCACCTTGTGCAGCACCGACTGGTGGTACGGCAGGTGCTGGTAGCGGTCGCCATCGGCCTCGTAGGCCACGCAGACCTTGATCGCCTCCAACGTGTCGAGCACGTCGAGCTTGGTGAGGGCGACCTCGGTGAGCGAGTTGAGACGGGCGGCCTGGCGGAGCATGACCACGTCGAACCAGCCCGTGCGGCGGCGGCGGCCGGTGTTGGTGCCGAACTCGCCGCCCCGTTCCACCAGGGTGTCGCCCACCTCGTCGAACAGCTCGGTGGGGAACGGCCCCGAGCCGACCCGGGTGACGTAGGCCTTGGCGACGCCCATCACGGCGTCGATGTGGGACGGGCCCACCCCCGCCCCGACACAGGCCCCGCCCGCCACCGGGTTGGACGAGGTGACGAACGGATAGGTGCCGTGGTCGAGGTCGAGGAAGGTGGCCTGGGCCCCCTCGAACAGCACGTTGGCGCCGGAGCTCAGCGCGTCGTGCACCAGGCCGACGGTGTCGGCGATCATCGGCGCCAGCCGGGGTGCGAGCTCGCCCAGGTACACGTCGGCGATGTCGTCGGCCGACAGCGGCAGCCGGTTGTAGACCTTGGCCAGAACCAGGTTCTTCTCTTTGAGGGCGACCTCGAGCTTCTCCCTGAAGATCTTGTGATCGAGCAGGTCCTGCACCCGCAGCCCGACCCGGGCCGCCTTGTCGGCGTAGGCGGGGCCGATGCCGCGCTTGGTGGTGCCCAACTTGTTCTTGCCCAGGTACCGCTCGGTCAGCCGGTCGAGCTCTTGGTGGTAGGGCATGATCAGATGGGCGTTGCCGCTGACGCACAGCCGGCTGCAGTCGACGCCCCGCCCCGAGAGCATGTCCACCTCGTCGACCAGCACCGCCGGGTCGACCACCACGCCGTTGCCGATGACGGGTGTCACCCACGGGTAGAGGATGCCGCTGGGAACCAGCTGGAGGGCGAAGGAGGCGTCGCCCACGACGATGGTGTGACCGGCGTTGTGGCCGCCCTGGTAGCGGACGACGACCTGCATCTCCTTGGCGAGCAGGTCGGTGAGCTTGCCCTTGCCTTCGTCGCCCCATTGGGTGCCCACTACGACGGTCCCGGGCACGCGCGACTCCTCCAACGTGGAACTGCTGCGGTCCGATCATTGTACCGCCGCGCCGCCCCCTTCTCGTGGATTAATGGCGAGCAGGCGGTAGGCCGGAGGACGGGCCTCGCTCGGGGCGGTGCACGTGAGCTGCCGCGGTGCGGCCGCGCTGACGCCGATCTTCACGTCGAACCCACCGTCCGGGGCGGTGAACCGGACGAGGAGGGTGAGCCCGATCCTTCCCCGTTCGAACGAGGCCGGGGCGACGTCGTCGATGCCGGTCAGCCCCGTCTCCCGCCGCAGGAGATACTCGGCCGCCTGCACCGCGAAGGGGTCGCCGGCCCGGCCCCGGAAGTGGTCGAGGAGGATCGTGCCCCGCTCGTAGGCGTCGACCACGGCGGCCGCCTCGTCGGGCCCCAGCCGGCCGAAGTACAGGCCGTGGGGCAGGCACACCAGGTTGCCGGCGAAGCGGTCGCCGCCGATGTGTGAGCACTCCCACACCTGGTCGTCGCGGCCGGGGAGCAAGGCCCTGACCACCGGCCGGCCCAGGCGCGCGCAGCACGGGTCGTGGCGGCCGTTGGTGCAGACCAGGTAGAGGGGGCGTTCCCAGGGCTGACCGAACGCCGGCGGTTCCGGAGCGGCCGCGGCCGCCACGTCGAGGCCGAGCAACTCGTCAGGATCGTCCACCGTGCGGTGCTGGATCCAGGGGCTGGGACGGCCGGACGAGGCGACGAAGCAGCGACGGCGGCCTGACCGGGGTCGGTCGGGCTGGCGAAGCAGCACCGTCCGCACGCCGTGGGGGCGGCCTTCCTCCACGAGGAACTCGGCCACCGCGGGGGGGAGGCGGCTTTCGAAGAGGGCGTCGCGGCCCCACGCCCCCGGTTGCTCGACGAGGACCCAGCCCCGCACCGCCGACGCCGTCCCCCACACCGGTTCGTCCCGCTCGGCCGAGATGTCGGCACAGCGGGGGTCAGGCATCCGGGACGATCCGGAGCAGCCCCTCCCGTACGAGCCGGCGGGCCAGCACCTGCCGGCTGTCCTCGTCCATGACGTCGGCCAGGTCGCCCACCGCGAACGGCTCGGTCGTGGCTGCGATGCGGCGCAGCACCGGTTCCAGCACGGCTGGCATGCGTAGCTCCCGCTGCCCGAGGCCCAGGTGCACGGCGTCGTCGGCCAGGCGGAGGTGGCAGACGGCGTCGGGTCGGCGGTGCACCATGGTCCTGTCGCCCAGCGCGGGGAGCCCGAGCAGGCTGGCCAGCTGACCGGGCAGGATCGGGGCCCGTCCCGCCCAGAACCGCTGGACGGTGTCGGCGGCGACGGCTCGGGCGTCCACCCCGTCGAGCCAGGAGCGCAGGTCGGCGATCGCCATCTCCACCTCCTTGGCCAGCCGCTCCTCGTCGGACGCCCACCCCGGGGGCAGCGAGCGGCGGAAGCCGGCCGTCTCCGCCGCTCCTTCGACGACGTGGCGGAGGACGTCGTGGCGCGTCTCGGCGTGGATGCCGATCGTCAGGTGGGCGGAGAGGTCGGCCTGGGCCCGGGCCGAGTGCAGGAAGCCCCGGGGCACGTAGAGGAAGTCGCCCGTCTCGAGCCTGACGGACAGGGTGACCGGCCCCGGCTCCTGCCTGCGGGCCGCCCACGGCTGGGCGGGGAGGGGGTCGGGGAAGACGGGGTCGTAGACCTCCCACTCCTTGCTGCCGCCCACCTGGAGCACGAACACGTCGTGGGTGTCGTAGTGGACGGCCAACCCCTGCGACCCGGGTGGGGTGACGTAGGCGTTGGCCTGGACGGGGAAGTTCAGCTCCAGCTCGAGTTGGCGGCAGAGATCGGTGATCGGCGGCCAGTACCGCTGGAGCCCCTGGAGGACGATGGTGGCGCCGTCGGCGAACTCCTGGAACACCCGGCGGGGATCGCCCACCCCGGCGACGTCGTTCCCCCCGACCCGCGCCGTCTTGGTGTAGCGGGCAGGCGGAACCGGTGTGCCGTTGCGGACCAGGCGGAACGTGGGCGCGCGGGCGAACGACGACGCGACGAGGTGGTCGACGTCGTCGAGGGTGAACAGGTCGGCGAACGCGGTGGCGTCGTCGCCGGGAAGGTGAAGCGGGGACCGGGCCCAGTGGTGTTCGAGGAACGACGCTGGGTCACCCACACACCGGGCCAGGCCCGATGGCGAGTCCGTCAGCTGTCGGCGCCGTCGACGTCGGACCCGTCGGTGCCGTCGGCGTCGGACCCGTCGGCCTGGTCGGCGGCGTCGGTGCCGTCGGTGCCGTCGGCTGCGTCGGTGCCGTCGGCGGTGTCGGTGCCGTCGGCGTCCTGGCTGTCGGGATCGGCCGAGAGCGTGGTGGCGGGGCCGCCTACGGCCTCGATGTCCTCGTCCTTCAGGCCCGTGATCATGTCGGTCATAGACGGACTCTATGCCCTCAAGTCGGACCGGCAAACGGCCGACACCTGAAGCGTGCGGCCCCCCCGCCCGCCGCATACGAGCAGGGGGCCGAGCGATGGTAAGGAGACCTGCGCTTCCCGCCTGCGCCGTCTCCGCCGCTCGGCCCCCCTGCTCACTCACTTGCTGCGGGACCCCGGTGTGCCGACCGTCACGGCGTTGCCCGCAGCTGGTGGGCGTCCGTTTCGGTACCCTTCGACGTATGGCGGCGGTGACGGTGTTCGTGGATGAGGCGGTACGCGGGGACTTCCCCCCGATCTGCTCCCGGACGGGGCGGCCCACCGGTGACCGGGCGTGGTTCGAGCGGCCCGTCAGCGGCCACCACTGGGCGATGTACCTCCTGGTGTTCCTCGTTCCAGTGGGCTGGCTGGTGTTGCTCGTCCTGCTCGCCACCGATCGCCGGGAGACGCTGCGGGTGCGGCTGCCGTACTCCCCTCAAGCGTGGGCGGACGATCGCCGCTATGCCCGCTGGTCCGTCGGGTCGTTCCTCGCCGGCGCCACCGCTCTTCTGCTGGCCTACGGGTTCGTGGGAACCGGTCCGGGTGCCGTGTGGCTCGTCGCCGGCGGAGGTCTGATCGTGGGCGGGGCGGTCATCGCCGCCCTCCGCCGGGCCCACGACCCCAGCGTCGCCCTCGACGGCTCACGCCGCTGGGTCACCGTCACCAACGTCCACCCCGAGTTCGTGGCCGCCACCCTGGCCCGGCCTTCGATCGTCAGCGGTCGCGCCTGAGGAGGGCCTGGAGGGAGCCGAGGGTGTCGGCCTCGGAGGGCGACTTGTCGGGACGGTAGCGCTTGACCCGGGCGAAGCGGAGGGCGAGCCCACCGGGGTAGCGGGTCGAGGACTGCACGCCGTCCAGGGCGATCTCGACCACCAGCTCGGGCCGGACGAAGACGGTGATGCCCTCCCGGTGCGTCTCCCGGGCCAGGAGCGCGGCCGTCTGCCACGTCAGAAGCTCGTCGGTCAGCCCCTTGAACGTCTTGCCGACCATGACGGGCGGGCCACCGGAGGGGTCGCGGGCCCCGAGGTGGAGGTTCGAAAGCCAGCCCTTGCGGCGGCCGTGGCCCCATTCGGCGCCGATCACGATCAGGTCGAAGGTCTCGACGGGCTTGACCTTCCGCCACGAGCCGCCCCGCCGCCCGGCCGCGTACAGGGAGCCGGCAGCCTTGACCATCACTCCCTCGTGACCGGCGGCCAGGGCGTCGTCGGAGAACGCGGCTGCCTCGTCGGGGTCCTCGGTGAGGATGGCCGGGACGCGCCAGACGCCGGCCAGCTGCTCGAGGACGTCGAGGCGGGTCGTGAGCGGCTCGTCGAGGAGGTCGCGGCCGTCGACGTGGAGGCAGTCGAAGAAGCGGGCGGCCAACGACGAGGCGACCAGGCTGCCGAAGCGGCTCATGATCTCCTGGAACCGGTCGGGACGGTCGCCGTCCTCCGACCAGCCCAGGGCCTCGCCATCGAGGATGAAGGTGCGGGCCGGCAGGGCTCGGGCCAGCGCCACGATGCCGGGCAGGCGGCCGGTGACGTCGTTGAGGTTGCGGGTGTAGATGCCCACGTCGTCGCCGTCGCGGTGAAGCTGGATCCGGGCGCCGTCGAGCTTCCACTCCACCGAGGCGCGGCCGGTGGTGGCCAGGGCGTCGGCCACGGTGGGCGAGGAGGCGGCCAGCATGGGGAGCACGGGGCGCATCGGCTGGAGGCCGACCGCCGCCAGTGCGGGCTGGCCGCCGCCGGGATCCAAGGCCAGGGCGGCGGTGGCGCACAGGTCGCCCGCCAGCATGACGGCCCGGCGCAGGGTGGCGACCGGCACCCCGGCAGCCTTGGCCACCGCGTCCACCATGATCCCTTCGAGCGCGCCCTGCCTGAGCCCGCCCGTCAGGAGCTGGAACAGGAACTCGCCCTCGGCTGCGGTCGCCCGGGCGAAGAGGTCCTCGAGCTCGCGGTTGCGGGCGGCGACCGAGCCGGTGCCCGTGGTTAGGGCGAGACGGTCGAGGGCCCGGTCGACCTCGCCGACGGTGAGGGACGGCTCCGCTGCGGGCTCGATCTCCAGGTCGGCCAACCGCCGCCAGCCGACCCCGAACCGGCCCTGGCGCGGCTCGCCGCTCAGCATGGCCACGGCCGGCGCCACCTCCCCCGGGCCGAGCCGCCGTAGCAGCTCGGCCAGGGTCGACACCTTGGCGGAGCGAGAGGACGTGGCCGCCACCTGCCGGGAGGTGGCCACCAGATCTGCCAGCAGGGTCATGCCGCGCCGAACGCCCGCTTCCCGCTCCCGGAGCGCTCGACCAGCACGACCAGGCACGGGTCGGGCAACCGGATCACCCCGGTACTTCACCACGGGTCAGCCCAGGAAGGGCAGCGTCCCGGCGTAGACGGCCAGGAGGAGGACCGCCTCGGAGCGGGTCAGCCGCCCGCCCCGGCCGAGGAACAACCAGGCCAGGGCGGCGACCGCGACCATGGAGGAGGCGGCGACGACGGTGAGCCCGGCATCGGAGATGACCCCGGGGCCGACGAGCGCCGCGATCCCGCCGACGGCGGTGCTGTTGAAGACGTTGCTCCCGAGGACGTTGCCGGCCAGCAGTGCCGTCTCGTTCCGACGGGCGGACTGGATGGCGGTGACGAGCTCGGGCAGCGACGTGCCGACGGCGACGAGTGTCAGCCCGACGAACCCCCCGGACAGGCGGAGGTCGGCGGCGATCCGCTGGGCCCCCACCACGAGCAGTTGCGCACCCGCCACCGTGCCGAGGAGGCCGAGGGCCACGCCCGCCCAGTCGCGCCCCACCGGGGCGGCGGCGACGTCGGGCAGGGCCTGCTCACCGGGTGCCTCGACGACCTCCTCCACCTCGTGCACGAACTCCGCCACGGCCGGGTCGTCGGGGCCGGGAGCCGTCGCCCGCAGCATCACCAGCACCGCCGCCGCCAGCGCCGCCAGGAGGGCCAGACCCTCCCACCGGGTCAGCCCGCCCTGGAGCATCAGCGCGAAGAGCGCCACGGTGGCGAGCGAGAGGGGCGCCTCCCGCCGGACGACGCGGGGGAGGGTGCGAGGCCGGGCCAGGACCCCGGCCACCCCCAGCACGAGCGTGAGGTTTGCCAGGTTCGACCCGACGACGTTCCCGGCGGCGATGTCGAGGGAGCCCCGAGCCGCCGCCAGTGTGGACACCAGCAGCTCGGGTGCCCCCGTCCCGAAGCCCAGCACCACCGCACCGACCACGACGGGGGACAGGCGCAGCGTCACCGCCAGCCGCGCCGCCCCCACGACGAACGCGTCCGCGGCCTTGGCCAGCACGGCCAGGCCGGCGACGACGAGGACGACGTTCAGCAGGATCCGTGCATGCTCGCACGGAGCCCCCGGACCTCGGCTACTTCAGGACGAGCTCCTCGCCGGCCACGTCCACCCGGATGGTGTCGCCGTCGGGGTGGAGGCCGGAGAGCAGCTCGAGGGCCAGCGGGTCGGCGATCTCCCGCTGGATCACCCGCTTCAGGGGACGGGCCCCGTAGGTGGGGTCGTAGCCCTTGCGGGCCAGCAGGGCGGCCGCCTCGTCGGTGACCTCGAGGTTGAGCCGGCGCTCGGCCAGCCGGTCCTTGAGGTGGCGGAGCTGGATGTGGACGATCTGCTCGATGTCGGCCTCGGTGAGCTGGCGGAACCGCACGATCTCGTCGATGCGGTTGATGAACTCGGGCCGGAAGTAGCTCTCCGGCTCGACCGCCAGGTTGGACGTCATGATCAGCACCACGTTGGTGAAGTCGACCGTGCGGCCCTGGCCGTCGGTCAGGCGGCCGTCGTCGAGCACCTGGAGGAGCACGTTGAAGACCTCGGCGTGGGCCTTCTCGATCTCGTCGAGCAGTACGACGGCGTAGGGCCGGCGCCGCACGGCCTCGGTGAGCTGGCCGCCCTCGTCGTAGCCGACGTAGCCGGGGGGTGCGCCGACCAGCCGTGAGACGGTGTGCTTCTCCTGGTACTCGCTCATGTCGATGCGGACCATGGCCCGCTCGTCGTCGAACAGGAACTCGGCCAAGGCCCGAGCCAGCTCGGTCTTGCCCACGCCGGTCGGGCCGAGGAACAGGAACGAGCCGATGGGCCGGTGGGGGTCGGACAGCCCGGACCGGCTGCGGCGGATGGCGTTGGCCACCGCCGACACGGCCTGGTCCTGACCGATGACCCGCTCGTGGAGCATCTCCTCCATGCGGATCAGCTTCTGGACCTCCCCCTCCATCAGCTTGGAGATGGGGATGCCGGTCCAGCGGCTCACGACCTCGGCCACGTCCTCGGCGTCCACCTCCTCCTTCAGCATCTTCTGGCCCGACTGGAGCTGGGCCAGAGCTGCGCTGGCCTCGTCGACCTGGCGCTGGAGCTCGGGCAGCTCGCCGAAGCGGACGGCGGCCGCCTGCTCGAGGTCGCCCTCCCGCTCGAACCGCTCGACGTCGGCCCGCTTGGCCTCCAGCTCCTCCTTGAGGGCCCGGATGCGGCCGATAGCGTCCTTCTCGGACTGCCAGTGGGCCTTCATGGCGTCCGTCTTCTCCCGCAGGTCGGCCAGCTCGGCGTCGATGGCGCCGAGCCGCTCCTGGCTGGCCGCGTCGGTCTCCTTGGCCAGCGCCACCTTCTCGATCTCGAGCTGGCGGATTCGGCGCTCGACCACGTCGATCTCGGTGGGGAGCGAGTCGATCTCGATGCGCAGGCGGCTGGCCGCCTCGTCGACCAGGTCGATGGCCTTGTCGGGCAGGAACCGGCCGGTGAGGTAGCGGTTGGACAGGACGGCGGCCGCCACCAGGGCGGCGTCCTGGATGCGCACGCCGTGGTGCACCTCGTAGCGCTCCTTGAGGCCGCGGAGGATGGCGATGGTGTCCTCCACCGACGGCTCGCCCACGTGCACGGGCTGGAACCGGCGCTCGAGGGCGGCGTCCTTCTCGACGTGCTTGCGGTACTCGTCGAGTGTGGTGGCGCCGATCATGCGCAGCTCGCCCCGGGCCAGCATGGGCTTGAGCATGTTGGACGCGTCCATGGCGCCCTCGGCCGCGCCCGCCCCCACGACGGTGTGCATCTCGTCGATGAAGGTGACGACCTCACCCTGGGAGTCGACGATCTCCTTAAGGACGGCCTTGAGCCGCTCCTCGAACTCGCCCCGGTACTTGGAGCCGGCGACCATCGAACCGAGGTCGAGGGCGATGACCTTCTTGCCCTTCAGGCCCTCGGGCACGTCGCCCTCCACGATGCGCCGGGCCAGGCCCTCCACGATGGCGGTCTTGCCCACGCCCGGCTCGCCGATGAGGACGGGGTTGTTCTTGGTGCGGCGGGAGAGGACCTGGATGACCCGCCGGATCTCCTCGTCGCGGCCGATGACGGGGTCGAGCTTCTGCTGGCGGGCGGCCTCGGTGAGGTCGCGGCCGAACCGCTCGAGGGCGGCGTAGGTCGACTCCGGGTTCTGGGACGTGACCCGGTGGGAGCCGCGGACGTCCTTGAGGACGGTGAGGAGGTCCTCCCGCTTCAGGCCGACGCGGTCGGCCATCGCCAGTAGGAGGTGCTCGGTCGAGAGGTACTCGTCGTGGAGGCCCTCGCGCTCCTGGTCGGCCGCGTTGAGGACGTCGCGCGAGTCGCGCGACAGGGTGGGCTCGGCCCCGCCGTAGGCGCGAGGCAGGTTGGCCAGGGCGTCCTCGACCCGGTTGCGGAGGGTGAGCGGCGCCAGCCCGGCCCGCTGGAGGGTGGGCAGGACCACGCCGTCCTCCTGGCCGAGCAGGGCGCCGAGCAGGTGGTCGGGCGTGACCTCGGGATGGCTGCGGGCGCGAGCCAGCTCGAGGGCGGCCGAGATGGCCTCCTGGGTCTTCAGCGTCCAGCGGTTCGGGTCCATCGCCACTGCGGTATCACCTCACAGGAAACTTGACAGCACCTGTATCAACTTGCCCCGCCACCGCGGCATTCCCGCTGGTCAGTCGTCCTTCCGGTCCTTCTCGAGCGCACGGGTGGCCTGAACGAGGGGATCGTCCGGATCCGGCTCGAACAGGTTGACCAGCAGTCGCGGGGGCGGCGGTGGCAGGAAGTCCTCCTCCGCCTCCGGCGGCTCGGGCTCGGGCTGCACCTGGGCCGCCACCACCTCAGGCACCTCCGGGATGGGGAACTCCTCGTCGAGGATGTCGGTGAGCCATCGCCGGCCTGCGTCGGGCGTGTCCTCGGCGCCCGCCGGCTCCGGGATGGGCAGGTCCTCCGACAGCAGCTGGGAGAGGGGCAGGCTCTGGGGCTCCGCCGGCTCCTCCGGAGCGGGCGGCGCGAAGGGGCTGCGCGCCCCGGCGCCGGGGTGCGGAGCCGGGGCCGCGCCGGAGGGGGCGGGGGCGGGGGCCGGGGCCGCCGGGGGTGGCGGTGAGACCGGGGCCGGCGGGGGTGGGGCCGGCGCAGCGGGGGCCGCGACCGGCGGGGGCGCGGCCGGCGGGGGTGGGGCCGGCGCGGCGGGGACCGTGACCGGTGGCGGCGTGGGTGGGGCGGCGGCCCCCGCAGCCGGCGGTTCGGGGGCGGGGGCCGGCTCGGGCGGCGGCTCGGGGACGGGGGGCGGCTTGGGCGGCGGTTCGGGGGCGGGGGCCGGCTCGGGCGGCGGCTCGGGGACGGGGGGCGGCTCGGGCGGCGGTTCGGGGGCGGGGGCCGGCTCGGGCGGCGGCTCGGGGACGGGGGGCGGCTCGGGCGGCGATGCAGGGGCCGGCTGCGATCGAGGCGGCGGCGCAGGGGCCGGCTGCGGTCGAGGCGGGGCCGACGTCGATTCCGAGCGGAGAAGCTCGTTGACGCCCCACTCGTCGGCCCACTCGGCGGGGTCCTGCTCCTCGAAGAGCGGGCCCCAGACGTCCACGGGGTCGAGCTCCCCGGTGGCCCGGGATTTGGACCAGTCGTCGGCCGGCGGACGGCCGTCGGCCTTCGGTGCGGCGGCCCGTTGGTCGTGTGCCTCCCACAGATCGGGGGCGGGCATCGGGGCGGCAGCCGGCTCTTCCGGCTCCCCGGGCTGCTCCTGCAGCGAACGCAGCACCGGACGCATGGTCGCCTCCCAGTCGGTGCCCCCGCTCGAAGGCTGGCGCCACGGCCGGTCGGGGCCCCACATGTCGCCCGCCGGACCGGTCGGCACCACCGCGCCCTCTTCCGGCTCGGCCTCCTCCGCCCGCCGGTCGTCGAGGGCGGCCGGCGGCGGCTCGTCGGCCCACGTGCGCATACCCGCGGTCGGTCCCGGCTGCGGGGTGGGAGGCGCCGGTCCCCGGCGGGGCACGTAGGTGACACCGGGCAGGGCCACAGCGCCGCCCCCGTCACCGGCGCCGCTCGCTCCGGCGTCGGCCGGACGCGGCTTGGGCTCCGGTCGGCGGCGCAGCCACACGCTCTGGAGGACGGCGGCCATGAACAGCCCGCCGGTGATGGTGACGAGCGTCCGCACCCGCCGCTCGCGCCGAGCCGCGGCGGGGCTTCCGGCAGCGGCCTCCCCGGCCTGGTCCTCCCGGATCTTGGCGATGAAGGCGTCCCCCACGCCCCCGCCCTTGGCCGGCTGGAACGGCTTGACGATGGGGAAGTCGCCCGAGTTGGTGTAGCCGACGACGACGGTGTTGCCCTCCCCGTCGACCGCGATGCCGGCGGCCTGGTCGTCGTCGCGCGCCCCCAGGTAGGAAGACGACGTGAGGGCCGAGCCGCTGGCACTCACGTCGGTGACGAAGGCGTCCACGAACCCGCCCCCCTTGGCCGACTGGAAGGCCCGGATGGTGGGGAAGTTGCCTGAGGCGGTCGCCCCGGTGACGTGGGCGTGACCTTGGCGGTCGACGGCGATGGCCTGCGCACCGTCGGAGCCGCTCCCGCCCAGGTACGTCGAGTAGGCCAGCCCCGAGCCGTCGGGGCGGATCTTGCTGACGAAGGCGTCGAAGTCGCCGTCCTTCTCCTTCTGGAAGGCGCTGACCACCGGGAAGTTCGTCGAACCGGTGTTGCCGGTGACGTAGGCCGCGCCGGCGGCGTCGACCGCCACCCCGGTGGCCTTGTCGGAGTCGCCGCCCCCCAGGTAGGTGGAGTACAGCAGCCCGGAGCCGTCGCCCTTCACCTTGGCCACGAAGGCGTCCGACAGCGTGTTGCCGCTCCCCGCCGATGCGCCCCCGAGGCCCTCCTGAAGGGGCCGGACGGTGGGGAAGTTGCCCGACTGGGTGTCGCCGGCCACGTAGACGTCGCCCTGGGCGTCGAGGGCCAGGTCGACCACGTGGTCGTCGCCCGCCCCTCCCAGGTAGGACGACCACGCCAGCCCCGTCCCCCCCGGGCTGACCTTGAACACGAACCCCTCGGTGTCGTCGGGCCGGCTGATCACGCCCTGGAACGGTCGGTTGACGGGGAAGTTGGACGACTCCGTCGCGCCTCCCACCACCACCGCGCCCTGGCTGTCGACGGCGATGCTGCTGCCGCTGTCCGCGCCGGCGCCGCCCACGAACGTCGACCAGTCGATGGCCGAGCCGGCCGAGTTGATGCGGGTGACGAACACGTCGCTCGCTCCGCCGCCGTGGGTGCCCTGGAACGCCCGCACCGCCGGGAAGTCGGAGGACTCGGTGTAGCCGGTGACGTAGACGGCGCCGTCCGAGCCGACCGCCACCGCGTAAGCGGCGTCCCGGCCCCGGCCGCCCAGGTACGTCGACCACAGCAGCGTGGAGCCGTCGCCCTTGATCTTGCTGACGAACACATCGGTGCGGGGGCCCTCGGCCTGGGGGACCGACGGCTGCGCCGGGCTGACCGTCGGGAAGTCCGACGACTCCGTGTAGCCGGTGACGTAGATGTTGCCGTCCGGGTCGAGGGCGACGGCGTAGGCGGTATCGGTGCTGGAGCCGCCAAGGTACGACGAGCTCACCATCACCGGGTCGATGACCAGGGCGAGGGACGGGTCGTAGGCGCCGACGGCGAACCCCCACCGCCCGTCGCCGCGATCGGCGAACCTGCCCTCCACGGACCGCCGGCCTGCTCCCGGGAGGTCCTGGTAGAGGACGGGCGCCCGCAGGCGCACGTCGCCCACGACCAGGTCGCCGCCAGGGTCCAGGCGCACCGTCCCGCCCGAGAGGGAGAACCCGATGGCGGCCGGGTCGACCCCCGGCGCGACGACGAAGTCGTGCTCGACGTGCCGGCCGTGGCCGTGGAAGACCAGGTCCACCCCCGGATAGACGTCGCGGTAGTGCACCTTGGCGAACGTGTCGATGGCGGCCCGCCACGCCGACGGGTCGTTGCCGCCGAAGCGGGAGACCGTGCCGGCAAGCCGGTCGACCCCGACGATGTCGGCGTCGCGGCGGGCCCCCTCCAGCGTCAGCCCCACCCCGGCGGGCGAGACGAGCATCCCCTCGGCGGTGAGGGCGACCTCCTGGCCCGGCGTGCGGGCCGTGAACCGGATCCCGGCCCCGAACTGCCCGGCGTTGGCCTCGAAGGCGAGGGGGAGGCGCTCGAGGACGGGCCCGGCCCCGTCCGCCGCCGGCTCGACCGGCGACGAAGGCTCCACCCGCCCGATCCCGAGCACGACGAGGGACCCGACCAGCGAGAGCAGCGCTCCCACGGCCAGGACGTAACGGCCTGGGTTCCCTCCTCGTCGCCGGTCCCTACTCGGCATTCTCACGCTCCGGCGGGCTCCCGGCCACCCAGCGATCTTGGCGGGTGCGCGCCATGAAAGGTTAGCGACGGCTGCTGAACGGCATCGGCGACTGCTTCATGGGCACCAGGTCGCGGCGGTACTGGCGGTGCGTGCGCTCGACCGCGTCGCGGGCTTCCTTGACCGCCTGGGCGAGCTGCGTGCGGAGCCTGGCCACCTCGTCCTCCAGCTCCATGACCGCCTTCACCCCGGCCAGGTTGAGCCCCGACTGCGTCAGGCTGTGGATGCGCCGCAGCCGCTCGATGTCGCGGGCGCTGTAGCGACGGCTCCCGCCGTCGGTGCGGGCTGGATCGAGCAGGCCCCGCCGCTCGTAAATGCGCAGCGTCTGTGGGTGCATCCCCGCCAGCTCGGCCGCGACGGAGATGACGTAGACGCCCCGGTCACGCTCGTTCGGCATCGCTACACCCCCAGGTGGGCACGAGGAGACTCCTGCGAAGCGGCCGACAGGGCCTCGATGGCCTCCCGCTCGGCCGTGCTGAGACGGGTCGGCACGGCCACCTCCACGGTGACCAGCAGGTCGCCCACGCTCTTGGCGTTGGCGACGCCCTTGCCCCGCACGCGGAACGTCCGCCCCGAGCGGGTGCCGGGGGGGATCTTCAGCACCACCGGCTGCTCGAGGGTCGGCACGGTGATGTCCGCTCCCAGGGCGGCCTCGGCGAACGTCACCGGAACGCTCAGGGTCAGATCCTTGCCCTTGCGCCCGAACAGGGGATGGGACGCGACGCCGACGACCACGTAGAGGTCGCCCGGAGGACCGCCGTTGCGGCCGGCCGCGCCGCGGCCCTTGAGCCGGATGCGCTGGCCGTCGTCCACGCCGGCCGGCACCCGCACCTTCACCTGGCGGGGGCGCAGCTCGACGCCGCGGCCCCGGCACTGCGGGCACGGGCTCTCGACCACCATGCCTCGGCCCGCGCAGCGGGGGCAGGTGCGGCTGAACGAGAACAGGCCCTGGTTGTCGTCGAGCACGCCCCGGCCCGAGCAGTCGGGGCAGACGGTGGGAGTGGTGCCGGGAGCGGCGCCGCTGCCGTGGCACCCGCTGCACGTGGCCTCGCTGGTGACGTTGACGGTGGTCGTCACCCCGTTGACCGCCTCGTTGAACGACAGGTGGAGCTGGGCCTCGAGGTCGGCGCCCCGCTGCGGGCCGGCGGTGGTCGCCCCCGGACGCCCGCCGGGCGCACCTGCGCCGCCGCCGGCACCGGGCCCACCGGGGCCCCGGAAGCGGCCGAAGAGCCCGCCGAGGAGGTCGCCCAGGTCGTCGCTGGTGAAGGTGAACGCCCCCCCGGGGCCACCCGGGCCGCCGGGGCCGCCGGGGCCGCCTCGGGCATTGGCCCCCGGCCCCCGGAAGGCGTTGGCCATGGGACCGAGGCGGCGGAACTCGTCGTACTCCTTGCGCTTGGCCGGGTCGGCGAGCACGTCGTGGGCGGCCGAGATCTCCTTGAACCGCTCCTCGCTGCCCGGGTTGGCGTCAGGATGGTGCTGCTTGGCCAGCTTCCGGTAGGCGCGGCGGATCTGGTCCTCGGTGGCCGTCTCCGGCACCCCGAGCACCTTGTAGTAGTCCTTCTCGAGCCATTCCTGCTGCGGCACGGCGGCCTGCCTCTACCCCCGGACGCGCACCATCGCGGGACGGACCACACGGCCCTTCCAGCGGTAGCCGCTGCGCAGCACCTCGGAGACGACGGGTCCGCCCTCGCCCTCCTCGTGAGCCACCGCGTCCGCCTCGGTCGGGTCGAAGGGTTTGTCGAGCGGGTGGATGCGCTCCAGGCCCTCCTTCTCGAGGGTGGCCATCAGGCTGGCCTGGACCTGCTCGAACCCGGTGCTGTGGGCGATGGCGGCGTCGAAGTTGTCGAGGACGGGCAGCAGCTTCTCCACGAGTGCCTCGGCCGCCCGCTCCACGTGCTCCCCCTGCTGGCGCAACATCCGCTTCCGGTAGTTGTCGAAGTCGGCGCGCGTCCGCTGCAACTGCTCGAGGTACTCCGCCCGCTCCTTCTCCAACCTCTTCAGCGTCGCCCGCTCCGAAGCCCGCAACGGCTTCTCCGGCGGCCCCTGCCCGTCGACCGCGACCGGGTCGCCCGCGGGTCCCCGCTCCGCCGAGGGGTGGGGTGCCTCGGGGGCGTCGGCAGAGGCAGTCGGGTGGCCCGTAGGGGGGGTCCCAGAGGAGGCGGCGCCCCCGTCAGGGGGTGCCTCCTCCGGGGCGGGACCCTGAGGGGCAGAACCCGGCTGCCGGTCCGAGGCAAGACCGTCGGGCGCCTCGGGGTTACCCATCGACGATCTCCGCGTCGACGACATCGTCGTCGGCCGCACCGGCGCCGAAGCCGCCGCCGCCGGCCCCGTCGCCGTCGGAGCCCGACGACTCGTACAGCTTCTGGGCGAACGTCTGCGTGGCGTACATGAGCTGCTCGTGGGCCTGGCGGATGGCGCCCATGTCGCTGCCCCGCAGCGCCTCCTTCACGTTCTTGAGCGCCTCCTCGATCTTGCCGCGTTCGGCGGCGTCGATCTTGTCGGCGTAGTCACGGAGCATGCGCTCGGTCTGGTAAACGAGGGTGTCGGCCTGGTTGCGGGTCTCCGCCTCCTCCCGGCGCCGGCGATCGTCCTCGGCGTGGGTCTCGGCGTCGCGGACCATCCGCTGGATCTCGTCCTTGCTGAGCGAGGACTGGCCGGTGATCGTCATCGACTGCTCCTTGCCCGTGCCCCGGTCCTTGGCCGACACGTGCACGATGCCGTTGGCGTCGATGTCGAAGGTGACCTCGATCTGGGGCACACCCCGCGGAGCGGGCGGCAGGCCGACCAGCTGGAACTTGCCGAGGGTCTTGTTGTACATGGCCATGTCGCGCTCGCCCTGGAGGACGTGGATCTCCACCGACGGCTGCAGGTCCTCGGCGGTGGTGAAGACCTCGGTGCGGCGGGTGGGGATTGTGGTGTTGCGCTCGATGAGCTTGGTCATGATCTGACCTCGGGTCTCGATGCCCAGCGACAGGGGCGTCACGTCGAGAAGGAGGACGTCCTTGACCTCGCCCTTGAGCACGCCGCCCTGGATGGCGGCGCCCACGGCAACCACCTCGTCGGGGTTGACGCCCTTGTGGGGCTCCTTGCCGGTGAGGCTCTGGACCAGCTCCTGCACGGCCGGCATCCGGGTGGAGCCACCGACCAGGATCACGTGGTCGATCTTGTTCTTGGACATGCCGGCGTCCTTGAGGGCCTGCTCGAAGGGCCCCTTGCACGCCTGGACCAGGTCGGCCGTCATCTCCTGGAACTTGGCCCGGGTGAGCTTGTAGTCCAGGTGGAGGGGGCCGCTCTCGGTGGCGGTGACGAAAGGCAGGTTGATCTGCGTCTCCTGCACCGCCGACAGCTCGATCTTGGCCTTCTCGGCCGCCTCCTTGAGGCGCTGGAGAGCCATCTTGTCCTTGGACAGGTCGACGCCGTGGTCGCCCTTGAAGGACTTGATCAGCCAGTCGATGACCCGCTGGTCCCAGTCGTCACCACCCAGCTGGGTGTTGCCGCTGGTGGACTTCACCTCGAACACGCCCTCGCCGATCTCGAGGATCGACACGTCGAACGTGCCACCGCCGAGGTCGAAGACCAGGATCGTCTGCTCCTGGTTCTCCTTGTCGAGCCCGTAGGCCAGGGCCGCCGCGGTCGGCTCGTTGATGATCCGCAGCACCTCCAGGCCGGCGATGGCGCCCGCCTCCTTGGTGGCGGTGCGCTGGGCGTCGTCGAAGTAGGCCGGCACGGTGATCACGGCCTGGTTGACGGCTTCACCCAGGTAGGCCTCGGCGTCCCGCTTCAGCTTCTGCAGGATCCGGGCCGAGATCTCCTGGGGGCGGTACTTCTTGTCGTCGATCGTGATCGTCCAGCTCGTGCCCATGTGGCGCTTCACGGAACGGATCGTGCGATCGGGGTTGGTGATGGCCTGACGCTTGGCGACCTCGCCGACGAGGACCTCGCCCGTCTTGGAGAAGCCGACGACGGACGGCGTCGTCCGGCCCCCTTCCGCATTGGGAATGACGGTGGGTTCGCCAGCTTCGAGGACGCTGACCACGGAGTTCGTGGTTCCGAGGTCGATCCCGACGGCCTTGGGCATGGGCGTACTCCTCACACTGTGACGCAACGAAGACTTGGGAAACTTGAGTCCGATCGTATCAAGGACTCCGCGCCCGAGCATATTCCCCGGCACGGACCCCGAGCCGGCCCCTACCCTCCATCCCGGTGGCGGAATCCGGCGGAGGATCTCCTGGCGGGCGGGGCGCGGGCTGGACGCGCCGCACCACCTGGGTGCTGGCCCGGGAGCTCCCCGCCGTCAGCCGCCCCCTCACGGTGGCGGCGGCCGCCTGCATCCTGGCCGGCGCCGCTCTCCCCACCGGGTTCGCGGTGGCGACCGGCGCGGCCGTGCAGGCCGTCGAGGGGGCGGTGGCCGAGGGGCTGGGGTCGGCCGCCGGGCGCCGCCTGAGCACCTCGGTCCTGGCCGTCGGCCTCCTCTTCGCCGTGTCCCAGATGCTCCATCCGGTGGAGGACCTGGTCATCTCCCGGCTGAGCCGGCGCATGCGCATCCGCACCTACCAGCGGTCGATCTCCGCCACCCTGCGCCCCGCCACCGTGACCCACCTGGAGACGCCGGAGCTGCTCGACCTGGTCAACGCCGCCACCGTGCTCTCCCCCAACGGGCCCGCGTCGGCGGTGCGGGGGCTGCTCAACCTGGCCCGCCGGCGGCTGGGGGTGATCGGCCCGTTCCTCCTCGTCGCCCACTTCCGCCTATGGGCGGCGGTGCTGCTCATCGCGGCCGAGCTGGCCTTCGCCCGGCAGTGGTCGAAGATCTATCGCGACCTGGTGGCGTTCCGGGTGCTGCACCTCCCCGGGCTGCGCCGGGCCGTCTACCTCCGCACGCTGGCCCTGTCGCCCCAGGCCGCCAAGGAGACCCGCACCTTCGGGCTCGACGGGTGGCTGACCGACCGCTTCCGCACCTCGTGGCTGGAGACGATGCGGGAGATCTGGCGGGGCCGGCGGGGGAACTTCGTGCGTGTCCTGGCCTACTCCATCCCGGTCCTGGCCGCCTTCGGGTTGCTCTACTGGGCCCTGGGCCGGGCCGCCATCGACGGCAGCATCGACCTGGGGGCCGCCACCGCCTACGCCACCGGGTCCCTGGCCACCATCGGCGTGGCCTTCGGGGCGGGAAGCGTGGACCTCGAGGAGGGGGCCACCATCCTGCGCAAGACGGGCGAGCTGGAGGACGTGGTGCGCTCCGACCCCCGCCTCCTCCTCCCCGGCCACCGGGCCGCCGCCGACGTGCCCCCCGCCGACATCCGCTTCGAGGACGTGTCGTTCGCCTACGCCACCGGTCCTCCCGTGCTCGACCACCTCGACCTAATAGTCCCGGCCGGTCGCAGCCTGGCCGTCGTGGGCGACAACGGGGCGGGCAAGACGACGCTGGTCAAGCTGCTGGCCCGCCTGTACGACCCCACGGGTGGGCGGATCGTGGTGGGGGACGTGGACCTGCGAGACCTGGATCCGTCGTCGTGGCAGCGGCGGGTCTCGGCCGTCTTCCAGGATTTCGTGCGGTACCCCCTGACGGTGGCCGACAACATCGCCCTCGGGGCCCCCGTCGATCCCGAGGCGCTCGAGCGGGCGGCCCGCCGGGCCGGCGCCCTCGACCTCATCCACGCCCTGCCCGCCGGCTTCGACACCGGGCTGGGGCGTGAGTTCGACGGCGGGGTGGAGCTGTCGGGCGGCGAGTGGCAGCGGATCGCGCTGGCCCGGGCCCTGTACGCGGCGCAGATGGACAGCGGTCACCGCATCCTGGTCCTCGACGAGCCGACGGCCCACCTCGACGCCCGAGCGGAGGCCGAGTTCTACGACAGCTTCTTCGACGTCACCGCCGGCTGCACCACGGTGGTGATCTCCCACCGGTTCTCGACCGTCCGGCGGGCCGAGCGGATCGTCGTCCTCGACCGTGGGCGGATCGTGGAGTCGGGCGCCCACGAGGAGCTCATGGCCCTGGGGGGCCGTTACGCGGGCATGTTCACCCTCCAGGCCTCACGCTTCGCCACCGGAGCGGGGGCGTAGCGTGGCCGACCTCTGGAGGGCCACGCGGGCGCTGGGGCGCCAGGTCTACCGGGCCGACCCGGTCCGCACCGTGGCCAGCACCGCGGTCAACGTGGGCGCCACCGTGTGCGACGCCCTGGGGGCGGTCGCCCTCAAGTACCTCGTGGACGCCATCACCGCCGCCGACTCGGGCGGGGTGGTCGGAGCCTCCGCCTTCGTGGTCGCCACCCTGGCCGGGTCGCTGCTGGGCCACTGGGCGTCGGTCACCCTCGGCATGGCCCTGCGGGAGCGGTCCACCCTCCAGCTCGACACCCACCTGGCCCGGCTGTCGCTGGGCATCCACCACCTCGAGCACCACGAGCGACCCGACTACCTCGACCAGCTGGAGGTCCTCCGCCGCAACCACCAGCGGCTGGCCGCGGTGCACGACGCCATGATCGCCAACCTCACCACCGTCGTCCGCCTCTGCATCGTGATCGGGATCCTGGGAGGGATCCACCCGCTCCTGCTGCTCCTCCCGCTCGGCGGCGTCCCGACCCTGCTGGCCAACGTCAAGGTGGCCCGCATGCGCCACGCGGTGGAGGACGAGGTGGCTGCCAGCTACCGCTTCCGGGCCCGGATGTTCGAGATCGCCACCACCCGCGACGCGGCCAAGGAGCTGCGGATCTTCGGGGCGGGCGAGGACGTGCGCCGCCGATGGGACGAGGCCCGGGCCGCGGGCGACGCCATCGAGGAGCGCATCGAGGCCCGGGGCGCCCTGCTCGCCATGGTCAGCTGGCTGGCCTTCGGGGTGGCCATGACCGCCGCCCTCCTGCTCGTGGCACGCGAGGCGACCGAGGGACGGGCCACCGCCGGCGACGTGGTGCTGGCCCTCACCATGGCCGGGAGCGTCAACTGGGGCGTGGGTGGGCTGGCCCACTCCGTCACCTGGCTGCTCGACAACCTCAAGATGGGCCGCCGCCTGCTCTGGCTGGAGGACCTGGCCGCCGAGGCGGCCGGCCGGGCCACCCCTCGGGCCGCCCGGCCCGTCCCCGAGCGCCTGTCGGAGGGCATCCGGCTGGAGGGCGTCACGTTCCGCTATCCCGCCACCGACGCCGACGTCCTGCGCGCCGTCGACCTCTTCCTCCCCGCCGGCTCGACCGTCGCGGTGGTCGGCGACAACGGCGCCGGGAAGACCACCTTGGTGAAGCTCCTGTGCCGGTTCTACGACCCCACCGAGGGCCGCATCACCGTGGACGGCACCGACCTACGCGACCTCGACGTGGGCGAGTGGCGCGCCCGGCTGTCGGGCTGCTTCCAGGACTTCGCCCGCCTCGAGCTGCTGGCCCGGGAGGTGGTCGGCGTCGGCCACCTCCCCCACCTCGACTCCGAGCCGGCGGTGGCGGCCGCCCTCGACCGGGCCCACGCCGCCGAGGTGCCGGCCATGCTGCCTGGCGGGCTGGGCGCCCAGCTGGGCCGCAGCTTCGACGGCGGGGTGGAGCCCTCGACCGGCCAGTGGCAGAAGCTGGCTCTCGGCCGGGCCATGATGCGCGAGGCGCCGCTCCTCCTCGTGCTCGACGAGCCCACCGCCAGCCTCGACCCGTCCACCGAGCACGCCCTGTTCGAACGCTACGCGGGCGCCGCCTCTGACGCGGCGCGCCGCTCCGGCGCCATCACCGTCCTCGTGTCCCACCGCTTCTCGACCGTGCGCATGGCCGACCTGATCGTCGTCTTCTGCGACGGCGGCGTGGCCGAGATCGGCACCCACCAGGAGCTGGTCGCCGCCGAGGGCACCTACGCCGAGCTGTACGGCCTCCAGGCCCGGGCGTACGGCTGACCTCCCCCCCTTTCGTGTTGGGGCGTCTCAACCCCCTCCCAGGGGGGTGAG
>JBKHXX010000088.1:0-10996 GCA_046565765.1 Acidimicrobiia bacterium
TCGGGCGGCGGGGGCTGGGGCGGGGGCTGGGTCGTGGTGGTCGTCGTCGTCCCCGGGTCGCTCGGCCACGGCTGGGTGGTGGTGGTCGACGGCGGCGGGCGGGTGGTGGTGGTCTCCGGGAAGGTGGGGAGCTGGGCGCCGGCCGGCGCCCCGGCCGTCACCGCCAGGGCAACGGCCAGGGTGGCGGCCAGGGTGGCGCCGGCGGGGCGCCGGGCGCCCGCCGGCGGCGGGGCCGCGCGCCGGCCCGTCCCGCCCTCCCGCCGGGGCCCGCCCCTGCCCCCTCGTCGGCCCGCCAGCCGACCGGGACGCCTCACGCCGCTAGCGCCCGCCGGAGCACGATCCGACTCGACCGAATGGAGTCAGCGAAGCGAACGAATGAGGTCGACGCACTAGCGTCGCCACTCCCCCGCTCGCAGGCGGGCCGCACGCTCCGCGGTGGGCGGGTGCGTGGTGAACAGGTTGGCGAACTGCACGTGCCGGCCGGTGAGCGGGTTGACGATGTACTTCTGGGCCTGGGCCGGCTGGACCGGCATCGGGATGGCCTTGGCGTAGTGCTCGATCTTCTCCAGCGCCCGGGCCAGGGCCTCGCCGTCGCCGATCAGGCGGGCGCCCGAGCGGTCGGCCTCGAACTCCCGGCTGCGGCTGAGGGCCATCTGGAGCAGGCCGGCGGCCAGCGGGGCGAGCAGGGCGGTGAGCAGGAGGACGATGGGGTTGGCCCCCTCGTCGTCGTCGCGCCCGCCGAACATGGCGCCCCACATGGCCATGTTGGCGATGCAGCTGATGCCGGTGGCGATGGCGGCGGCCACCGAGCCGATGAGGATGTCGCGGTTGCCGACGTGGCTGATCTCGTGGGCCAGCACCCCCCGCAGCTCGTCGCCCCAGCCCAGCATCTCCACGATGCCCCGGGTGACGGCGACGGCGGCGTGCTGGGGGTTGCGGCCGGTGGCGAAGGCGTTGGGCTGCATGTCGGGGGTGACGTACAGGGCCGGCATGGGCATACCGGCCGCCTGCGTCAGCTCCCGCATGATCCGGTAGTACTCGGGCATCTCGTGCTCGGCCACGGGCACGGCCCGGGCGGAGCGGATGGCGATCTTGTCGGAGAACCAGTAGGAACCGCCCACGAAGGCCAGCCCGAGCAGAAGGCCGATGAAGGCCCCACCGCGTCCGAAGAGGCTCCCGACCAGCACGAGCATCCCGCCCAGGCCGGCGAGCAGTGTGTACGTCTTGATCGTGTTCTTGCTCATGGTTCGCTCCTGAACGCGCCACTCGGCGCATCTCGATGGTTGTAACGCTAGGCGGGGCCCGAACGTTCCGGTCCCTCCACCGGCTCAGGGACAAAGATGCCGGATGGGATCTGGAGGGATCCCCCGAGAGGAGGGAGCCCATGGCAGCAGGAACCGAGCCGTCATCCGGCGCCGGGAGCGGGTACGCCCTGGCGCTGAGCGCGGCCGAGGTCGCCCGCTACCAGTGGATGGCCCAGAGCGCCCACCGGCGCGAGGCAGCCCACTGGGAGGAGGCCGGGATCGTCGCCGGCGCGCGGGTCGCGGACGTCGGTTGCGGACCGGGCGCCGTAGCAACCCTGGTCGCCGGGCTCGTCGCTCCCGGCGGAGAGGTATGGGCGGTGGACCTGGATCCTCAGGCGGTGGCCACCGCCGAGACTCTGGCCCTCACCCTGGGTCTCGACAACATGCGCTTCCACGTGGGGGCCGCCACTGCCACGGGCCTCGAACCGAGCACCTTCGACGTCGTCGTCATGCGCCACGTGCTCGCTCACAACGGCGGGCGCGAGCAGCAGATCGTCGACCATCTGGCGTCACTCCTGAGGCCGGGCGGATGCGTCTACCTCGTGGACGTCGAATTCAAGGCGATGCGGGTTCGCCCGGCCGACGCTGACCTGGACGACCTGAGCGAGCGCTACCAGAGCTTTCAGACGGCGGGTGGCAACGACCTGTCGGTCGGGCTCCGCCTCGGCGAGCTGGTCATCGGCGCCGGGCTCGAGCTGGTCGCGCATCGGGGGTGGTACGACATCGTGGCCGCGCCGGCTGGCCTCCGGCCGCCGTCATGGGCGGCACGCCAGGCCATGATGGAGGCCGGCTTCGCCACCCAAGACGATGTCGACCGCTGGGGCGCGGCGTTCGAGCGGATCGACGAAGAAGCCGAGCCGCGGACACTCTTCGTCCCGCTGTTCGGCGCCACCGGGCGCCGCATCGCGTAGCTATGTAGGGATCGGATGTCGGCTGTCGTGCGGCACCACTCCTCGTCCCGGCGGTGGGCGTCGGCGAGGATGACCGTGCGGAAGATCCCCCCGAAGAAGCCCACCCGGCCTCGACGACTCAGGCGACGCCGACGCGGGCCGGGCGGTGGCCCTCCAGGCCGACGGGAAGATCATCGTGGCCGGTACGTACCTTTCCCCCAGCCGGATGGAAGTGGTGAGGGCGGTCGAATCCGGCGACGCGGTGTACATCACCGGTCGCTTCAAAGGAACGCACACCCGGCGACCTGGTGTCCCCTCAGGGCACCATCCCGGCATCGGGCTGGCCGCTGGACCTGCCGTTCGCCGACTACTTCCGGGTGAGCGACGGCCGGATCGTCGAGCACGACGTGATCTGGGACCAGCTCGGCTTTCTCGCCCAGCTGGGAGCCATGCCACCGGGCTGGACCTGTCGGTGCTTTCGCCTATGTCGGTAGGACTGGGATGTTCGAACACCCGGAATGCTGAGGCATGCTCCCGCCTTTGGGCCCCGGCCGTGCAGGGGTCAGACGGTCTTCGCGGCCGCACTTCGGGCAGCCGGACGCGATTGCCGACCTCGCCGTACGATCGACGAGGTGTTCGGAGACACGCGGCGTTTCGAAGCCGTTGCTGCGGAGGATCCGCTCAACTTCGCCCCCCTACAAGACCATCGTGGTCGCATGTGGGTGCGCGAGCTGCCCGCTTCCGCCGCGGACCTGTGTCGTCGATGGCGTCTCTTGCCGTTGGCTGGCGACTTCCGAACCGGCTACCACGGCGTCGTGATACCCGTCCGGCGGGACGAGCGCAGCTACGTCCTCAAGCTGACGTGGCCACCCGACCGAATCGTGGACGAGGTCAAGGCGTTGTCCGCGTGGCACGGTGACGGCGCGGTCCTCCTGCTCGATGCGGACATCGAGCGCGGTGCGCTCCTCCTCGAGCTGCTGGACGCGGAACGAACCCTTCAGAGCGTCGCTTTGGCCGAGGCGGCGGCCATCGCAGGCGGGCTTCTGAGGAGGCTCGCCGTCCCGGCGCCCGACGGGTTGCCGCTGCTCACGGATATCGCGTTCGAATTGGCAAGCGGGCTCGAGGCGCGCCAGGACAGGCTCTCGAACCCCATCCCGACCCGAATCTTCGTGTCGGTCTCGTCGCTGGCGAGCCAGTTGAGCGCGACGTGCGGAAACGGCTCGTTGGTTCATGCCGACCTGCATTACCAGAACATCCTGGCCGGCACGCGTGAGCCGTGGCTCGCCATCGATCCGAAGCCGGTGTCGGGAGAGCCTGAGCACGCGGTGCCAGAGCTTCTCTGGACTCGCGTCGATGAGGTCGCCGACGCGTGCGGAATCCGCGACTTGCTGGCCGTACTTGTCGAGAGCGCGCAGCTGGATGCTGACAAAGCTCGCGCTTGGGCTGTTGTTCGGTGTGCCGACTATTGGCTATGGGGCCTCGAGCACGGTCTCACTCGTGATCCCACGCGCTGCGAGCGGATCGTCGTCGCGCTCTTAGCACCTCCGGATGCCGCGACCCCGGTGCGCGACAGAGGCGTAGGAACGTGAAACGGGCACGACGTCGCCCGCTACGGGTAGTAGCCGGAATGGAGGTAGACACACGGGACGCCTTCCTCTCGGAACATGTCGTAGTTGCGACGGTCGTCCTCGAAGGCGAGGCGGGGCTGGTACCCGCGCTCGCGCAGCTCGCCGACCGTGCCGCGCTTGAACTCGAGGGCGGCCGAGTAGTCGCCGAAGGGACGCATCACGAGGAGGTCCCAGCGGGGCTGGTGGCGATCGAGCCACTCAAGCGTCTGGCGGCGGACGTTGATCGGCCGGCCGGTGAGGAGGACCACCGCGAGGACGGGATCGAGCAGCTCGGAGAGCACCGCGATCTCCTCGATCAGCGCGTCCTCGCCGCACGCCTCGAAGAAGCCGTTCCAGTCCTTCTTGCCGGGACCCTCGAGGAAGTGCTGGCGGTTGGAGGCGTCGGACAGCACGCCGTCCATGTCGAACACCACCACCGGTCCGGGCGGGCGGGGTTGCTCCCGCCAGCGCCAGTGCTTCGGCCAGTCCAGTCGACTACTCCTCGTCGGCAGAGGTGGTGGCCCGGCGCCGGATCTCGTCCACCACCGACGCGTCCGCCAGGGTCGTGGTGTCGCCGAGGTCGCGGCCCTCGGCCACGTCACGGAGGAGCCGGCGCATGATCTTGCCGCTGCGGGTCTTCGGCAGGTCTTCGGTGAAGATCACCGTCTTGGGCCGGGCGATCGGCCCGATCTTCTTGGCCACGTGCCCACGGAGAGCCTCACCGTGCTCGGGAGAGCCCAGCTCAGTGCCCTTCAGTGTCACGAAGGCGATGATGGCCTGACCGGTCGTGTCGTCCTTGCGCCCCACGACCGCCGCCTCCGCCACCGACGGGTGGTCGACCAGCGCCGACTCCACCTCGGTGGTGGACACGCGGTGGCCGGAGATGTTCATCACGTCGTCGACCCGGCCCAGGAACCAGAAGTAGCCGTCGTCGTCGAGCTTGGCTCCGTCGCCCGCGAAGTACCGGCCCTCGAAGCGGGACCAGTAGGTCTGGCGGAAGCGGTCGGGGTCTTTGTAGATCCCTCGCAGCATGCCCGGCCAGGGGTGGGTGAGGGTGAGGTAGCCGCCGCCGGAGCGGACGGGCTGGCCCTTGTCGTCGACGATCTCCGCTCCCACCCCGGGCAGGGGGAAGGTGGCCGAGCCGGGCTTGAGCGTGGTGGCCCCGGGCAGCGGCGAGATCATGATCCCGCCGGTCTCCGTCTGCCACCACGTGTCGACCACCGGGCACCGGCCGCCGCCGATGTGCTGCCAGTACCAGACCCACGCCTCGGGGTTGATGGGCTCGCCCACACTGCCCAGCAGGACCAACGAGGACAGGTCGTGGCCCTCGGGGTGCTCGGTGCCCCACTTCATGAACGTCCGTATGGCGGTCGGGGCGGTGTAGAGCTTGGTGACCTTGTAGCGCTCGATGATCGACCACCACCGGTCCCGGCCCGGAGTGTCCGGACTGCCCTCGTAGAGCACCGACGTGGCCCCGTTGGCCAGCGGTCCGTAGACGATGTAGCTGTGGCCGGTCACCCAGCCGATGTCGGCCGCGCACCAGTAGACGTCGGTCTCGGGGTGGAGGTCGAACACGTACTTGTGGGTGAAGGCGACGTGGGTGAGATAGCCGCCGCTGGTGTGCATGATGCCCTTGGGCTTGGCCGTCGTGCCCGACGTGTACAGCAGGTAGAGGAGGTCCTCGGAGTCCATCGGCTCGGCCGGGCAGTCGGGGGCGACACCCTCCATGAGGTCGGCGTACCAGTGGTCGCGGCCCTCGACCATGGTGACGTCCGTCTGCGTGCGCTTCACCACCACCACGTGCTCGATGGACGGCGTCGCCGTGAGGGCGTCGTCGGCGTTGGCCTTCAGTGGCACGGCGGCGGCCCGGCGCCAGCCGCCGTCGGCGGTCACCAGCACCTTGGCCTCGGCGTCGTTGATGCGGTCCCGCAGGGCCTCCGCCGAGAAGCCTCCGAAGACCACGGAGTGGGGGGCGCCGATGCGGGCGCAGGCCAGCATGGCCACCGGCAGCTCCGGGATCATCGGCATGTAGACGGCCACCCGGTCGCCCTTGGCCACGCCCAGGGTCTTGAGGACGTTGGCGAACCGCGCCACCTCGTCCCGCAGCTCGGCGTAGGTGAGTGTGCGGGAGTCTCCGGGCTCGCCCTCCCAGTGGAAGGCCACCCGGTCGCCGTGGCCGGCGTCCACGTGGCGGTCGAGGCAGTTGTAGGAGACGTTCAGCTTGCCGCCCACGAACCACTTGGCGAAGGGAAGCTCCCATTCCAGGATCGTGTCCCAGTCGGTCGACCACTCGAGGAGATCGGCGGCCTGGCGGGCCCAGAAGCCTTCGTAGTCCCGGGCGGCCTCGTCGTACATCCACTGGTCGACGACCAGGGCCTGCTTCTTGAAGTCCTCCGGGGGTGGGAACGAGCGGTCCTCGAGGTAGTACGCCTCGATCGTTGCCGGTTCCGCCATGGCGTCCTCCGTGTGGGTCGGGGGCTGCGCCGAGCCTACGCGCCGTTGTTCACGACGATGCTCCGCACCGCCTTGTCGTGCCAGGCCTGGCGGCGCTTGTCCCACAGCGGCGAGAGGGCGTTGGCCGCGCCGGGGAGGAAGTAGGCGTAGAACAGGGCGACGTAGATCAGCCGCCGCATGGCGGCCCGGCCGGGCCCGATCGGCCCACCCGTCTGGGCGTCGCGAACCTGGATCTTCATCGCCATCTTCCCGACCGTGGCGCCCCGAGGACCGCCGTCCATGATGGCGGCGTAGATCACCACCGCGATCACCTGCAGGACGAGGAGGCCCGACTCCGGCTCGTAGCGGGTGAACTCCGCCGTCTCGACGGTGCGGACCAGATCGAGCTGGAACCCGATCAAGGCGATGGGCGCCCCGAGGACCAGGCCGTCGAGGAGGAAGGCGACGGCCCGCCGCCACCAGGGAGCGGCCGTGCCGGCTCCCCCCGGAGGCGTGTCGCCGGGCGGCCCGTACCGCCAGCGCTCGTCGCCGCCGGCATCGTCGGCCCGGTCGGGCGGAGGAGGCAGGGCGTCCGACATGCCGCCGACCCTAGGCGCGAACCCACTCCAGGACCCGGAACGCACCCAGGCCGGTGGGGTCGGTGAGGGCGGCGGCCTCGGAGACGGTGCTGCGCGACTTGAGGGCTTCGAGGTCGCCGATGTGGGCCCGCTCCTGCCACAGGCGGCCGGCCGCGTCGGCCACGTCGTCGACACCGTGGAGGCGGAGGAAGTCGGCCTGCGTGCGGTCGGCGGCCGGAGGGGCGACCGCGGCCAGCTGGTCGAGCGCCACCTCGCAGGTCACGTCCTGGTGGCCGAGGTCATCGAGCGGGCGGCCGCCCCGGCCGTGGGCCCGGTACGTGCGCAGCCAGTCGGTCCAGGGCCGGGCGGCCATCGAGGACGTGGTGTCGGCGTAGTCGACGACCACCACCCGTCCCCGGGCCAGTGCGGCCAGGGCGGTGCGGAGCCACGCCGCGGCGGCGTGCTGCAAGGGGATGCGGGCGCCGGGCGCCGCCTCGGGCGCCAACCGGTCGGCCTCCGCCGCCAGCGGCTCGGCCGCTTCCACCAGGCATTCCTGCAGGTCGGCCGTCACCCGCACCTCGCTCCAGCTCCGGCCACCCACTGCCCGCTCCAGGAGCCGGAAGGGGAGGTTGTCGAGCAGCTCGTTGGCCAGGACCACGCCCTCGAACGGTCCCACCGGCAGCTCGGCCAGCGCGGTCACCAGAGGGCCGATGCCGGCCAGCGGCTGGGGACCCAGGTCGGAGTCGGCCACCAGCATGGGGCCCAGCACCATCCCGGCCGGCTCCAGAGGCAGCCGGGCGGACTGGCGCTCCCGCCACCGCGGCGAGCGCTCGACGAGCACGTAGCGCAGGGCGGCCGAGCACTCGGGGCGGGCGGCCAGCACGGCTCCGGCCAGCGTCCCCGACCCGGCCCCCGCCTCGACCACGACGAAGGGGTCGGGCCGCCGCAGCTCGTGCCACCACCGGTCGAGGGCCCGGGCCACGACGACGCCGAACAGCGGTCCCACCTCGGGGCTGGTGATGAAGTCCCCGCCCCCGCGGCCCGCCCCCGATCCGGCTGCGTAGAAGCCGAGGTCCTCGTGGTACAGGGCGAGGTCGAGGACCTCGTCGAAGGGCAGAGGGCCCAGCCGCCGGGCCCGCTCGGCGACGACCTCGGCGACCCCTACCGGACGAACGACGCCAGGTCCCCGAGGCGGGCGAAGAGCTGCGGGTACACGCCGATCACGACCACGATGAGAGCGGTGACACCCAGGGCGGCGCTGAGCGAGGCCGGTACGGGGATACGGGTCTTGTCCCCGTCCGGCACCGGGTTCATGAACATCTCCTTCGGCACCAACGAGTAATAGAACAGCGCGATCACCGAGTTGACGGCGGCGATCACGCCCAGGGCGATCGACCAGGCGTCGCCCGCGTCGAGCACGGCCCGGAAAACGAAGATCTTGGCCCAGGCCCCGGCCAGGGGCGGGATGCCGGCCAGGGAGAACATGAACAGGGCCATGAGCACCGACAGCCCCGGTGCGTACTCGAACAGCCCACCGTAGGACTTGATGTCGGCCGAACGAGTCTTGCGGGCCACGGCCATGACGACCGCGAAGGCGCCCAGGTTCATGGCCGCGTAGACCAGGAGGTAGACGACGGCCCCCGTGATGGACGATTCGGCGGCCTCGTTGTTGGCCCCTGCCACCGCGAAGGGCACGAGGATGTAGCCGCCCTGGGCGATCGACGAGTAGGCCAGCATGCGCACGACGTTGGTCTGGCGCAGGGCGATCAGGTTGCCGACGGTCATGGAGAGGGCGGCGAGGATCCAGAACACCGGCGTCCACACGTCGTCCCGGCCGAAGAAGCCGATGAAGATCAGCTGGAACAGGGCGACGAACCCGGCCGTCTTGGAGGCGACCGACAGGAAGGCGGTGACGGGCGTGGGCGAGCCCTCGTAGGTGTCGGGAGCCCAGAAGTGGAACGGCACGGCGGACACCTTGAAGGCGAAGCCCACGAGCACGAACACGATCCCCACGCTGACCACCGGCTGGGAGGCGATGTCGCCGGCGATGCCGCGGCCGATGTCGGCCAGCACGGTCGTGCCCGTGTAGCCGTAGATCAGCGACATGCCGTAGAGCATCACCGCCGAGGAGAGCACGCCCAGCAGGTAGTACTTGAGCGCCGCCTCGTTGCTCTTGAGGTCCCGCTTGCGCCAGCCGGCCAGCAGGTAGGCGGGCAGGGAGAGCGTCTCCAGGGCGATGAAGATCGTGATGAGGTCACGGCTCGAGGCCATGACGATCATGCCGAAGGTCGAGCACAGGACGAGGAAGTAGAACTCGCCCTCGTAGTAGTCGCCCTCCTCGACGTAGCGCTGGGCCATCAGCAGCACCACCCACGCGGTGACGAGGAACAGCCCCTTGAGCACCAGCGAGAACCTGTCGACCACGTAGGCGTCGCCCAGCATGGAGCGGGTGTCGTCGCCGAAGGTGGCGAGCGAGATGACCGGCACCAGGGCGGCCAGGAGCCCGAAGCTGGCCAGGTTGCCCACGATCCACTTGCGGTCGCGGTCGACGAACAGGTCGGCCAGCAACGTCAGGCAGACGGCGACGGCGAGAACGATCTCCGGCGCCAGCGCGTGGTAGTCGAGGCTGGGGGCGTTGAAGTCCATGCCCGTCCTCGGCTACCCGGCGCCACCGGCCGACCCCGCCACCGCGTCGACGCCGCGGGTGACGAGTTGGACGGCGCCGTCGGTGAGGTCGAACAGCAGGTGCGGGAAGATGCCGAAGACGAGGATGAGCACGAGCAGCGGCGTCCATGCCACCCACTCGGGCAGGTGGACGTCGTGGATGTGGGCGCTCTCGAACTCGCTCTTCACCGTCCCGAACGCCACCCGCTGGAGCATCCACAGCAGGTAGCCGGCGGCGAAGACGGTCCCGATGGCGGCGATGACCATGTAGGCCCTGAACAGCTCCTCGGACAGCCCCGGCGCCGGGTTGTAGGCGGCGAGGATGGCGGGGAACTCCCCCCAGAAGCCGGCGAGGCCGGGCAGCCCGAGCGACGCCATGGCGCAGAACCCGAGGATCCACCCCATGCGCGGGGCCTGGAGCAGCAGGCCGCCGAGGCGCGAGAGCTCCAGGGTGTGGAACCGGTCCTTGATCGAACCGGCCACGAAGAAGAGCATCCCGGTGATGAGGCCGTGAGCCACCATCCCGAACACCGCGGCGTTGATCCCGAAGTCGGTGAGGGTGGCGATGCCCAGCATGACGTAGCCCATGTGGGCCACCGAGGAGAAGGCGATCAGCCGCTTCATGTCGCTCTGGGCCAGGCAGCCGAGGGCGCCGTAGATGATCCCGACGACGGCCAGCCCTCCGATCCAGGGAGCCCAGACCCGCGCCGCCTCGGGGAGGATGGGGATGGCGATGCGCACGAAGCCGTAGGTGCCGAGCTTCAGCAGGATGGCGGCCAGGATCACCGAGCCCTGGGTGGGAGCCTGGGTGTGGGCATCGGGCAGCCACGTGTGGAACGGGAACATCGGCACCTTGATGGCGAAGCCCATGAACAGGCCGCCGAAGATGATCAGCTGGGTCGACCGGGGGATGGTGTCCGAGGCCACCGCCACCAGCTCCTGGATGGCGAAGGTCTCGCCGCCCTTGAAGAACAGGGCCAGGAAGCTGAGGATCATCAGGGCCGAGCCGAACAGGGTGAACCGGAAGAACTTGATGGCGGCGTACTGGCGCTGCTCTCCGCCCCAGACCCCGATCATGAAGTACATCGGCAGCAGCACGACCTCGAAGAACACGAAGAACAGGATCAGGTCCTGGGCGAGGAAGGTCCCGTTCATCCCCGTCTCGAGCACCAGGACGAGGATGAGGAACGCCTTGGGGTTGTGGGGTTCGGGGAAGTGGTTCCAGCTGTAGACCACCACGGCCACGCACACGAACATCGAGAGCAGCAGCAACGGCAGGGAGATGCCGTCGACCCCCAGGATGTAGCGGCTGTTGATGACGTCGATCCAGGAGGAGTCGACGTAGAACTGCAGCTCGTCGGCCCGGCCGTAGTCGAACTGCACGAGCAGGTAGACGCCGACGGCGAACGTGGCCAGGGTGACGAGCAGCGCGATGACCTTGTGGTCGGTCTCGCGCTCGCGGGGCGTGAGCATCATCGCCAGCGCCCCGACGAGCGGGAGGAACACCGCCGCCGTCAGCA
>JBKHXX010000089.1:0-25356 GCA_046565765.1 Acidimicrobiia bacterium
ACCTACACGATGGTCGCCGTCCCGCGGTAGTGGTCGTGGCGGTGGCCGTGACCAGGGCGCAGGTCCTGCGCCTCCGGTTCAGCCGCCACCAGCTCGACCGATCCGCCGGCTCGGGCACCGACGCCGACCTGCTCGACCACGGGTCCAGGCCGTGTGGAGCGGGGTGGTGAGGGCGGGCCGGCCGCATGCGGCGGCCGGCACACCGCCTCAATGTCAGAGCGACTGGAGCTGGCCCCGGATGGCGCCCGGGCCGAAGGTGGGCTGGCTGTGGAGGTTGATGTAGTACTTGCCGGGGTTGGCGGCGATGTCGTCGAGCAGCGCCTCGTCCTCCACGACCCGGCACTCCACGTAAACCCCGGATCCCTGCTGGGTGGGCGTGCCGAAGCCCACCCGGATAGGCCCGGGAGCGGTCGTCGGCGCCTCGTGGATGTGGAGGCCGCTCAGCGTGCCGTCGACGTTGGTGTACTGCATGTAGAGGCAGATCGTGTTGGTTGCGTCGTCGATGGTGATGTACGCCTGGCCGACGGCGTCGGGGTCGCCGGGGCCGGGCCGCTCGGCCGCCCCGGTGAGCACGGTGTACAGCCGTGCGTCGGCGGCCGCCGCCGGGGCCACCGTGGTGGCGACAACAACGCTCACCGCCGTTACGAGTACGCCGAATGCCCGCTTCATGTGCGCACCTCCTGAGTGTCTTCGGAGCCTATGTCGCCTCCCGCCCGCGCGCCGGGAGGCCGGAGCGCACCCGATGGAGGGGGGGTAGCACCCCTCTCCAAGTGTCGTGCTCCCACGGTTTCCGGACGCGGCCGGAAGGTTCATCGTTTCTACGGGATGAAACGCGTATTGGTTTTCAGTTGACGTAGAACAGCAGTACGGGGAGGGGAGGGCGAGATGAGGTCTGCCGTTCGACTGGGGGAGCGGATGGACCGTGCCACGCCGGCGGCCGTGGTGTGGCTGTCCGACGACCGGGCGAGAGCCGCCGATCTGGCGGGCGCCAAAGCGGCCGCTCTGGCGGTAGCCGGGTCGGCAGGACTTCCGGTGCTCCCGGGGTTCGTGCTGACCACCGGCTACGAGCCAGGCGATCCCGCCCACGAGGACGAGCTGCGCCACGCGTGGGCGAAGCTGTCCCACGGCGGCGAGCTGGCCGTGGTCGTCCGGTCCTCGTCCACCATCGAGGACAGCGAGTCGACGTCGATGGCGGGGATGTTCACGTCGGTCCTCGACGTGTCGGGGTGGGACCGCCTCCTGGAGGCGGTGGAGACCGTGCTGGCCTCCCGCAACGTCGTCCCCCTGGTGGACGGCGGCAGCGAGGCGCCCATGGCGGTGCTGGTGCAGCCCTTCCTCCCGGCCGCTTCCGGGGGTGTGATGTTCGGCCTCGACCCGGTCTCGGGCCGGAGCGACCGGCTGGTCGTGTCCGCCACCGAGCGCGGCCCGGCCGCCCTCGTGGGCGGCGAGGTCGACGGCAGCCGCTACGTGCTGAGCCGTCACGGGCGGCTCGTCGACGCTCCCGGGGGCGCGGCCGTCCTCAACCGCCGGCAACGCCACGAGCTGGCCCGCATGGCCCGGGCCGCCGAGCGGGTCTTCGGCGGGCCCCAGGACGTGGAGTGGGCCTTCGACGCCGAGGGCACGCTGCGCATGCTCCAGAGCCGGCCGGTCACCGCCCGGGGCGAGGAGGCGACCAGCGGGCCGGTGTTCGGCCCCGGTCCCGTGGCCGAGACGTTTCCCGAGGCCCTGACGCCGCTGGAGCAGGACCTGTGGGCGGACCCCCTGCGCGACGCCCTGCGCCACGCGCTGGCCCTGGCCGGCACCGCTCCGGCCCGCCGCCTCGCCCAGTCCCCCGTCTTGACTGCGGTGGGCGGGCGGCTGGCGGTGGACCTGGCCGTCCTCCCCGACGGGTCGGCGGGCCGCTCGGTGGCCTCCCGCCTCGACCCCCGGCCGTCGATGCGCAAGCTGGCGGCGGCGTGGCGGGTGGGCCGGCTGCGCGCCGCCCTCCCGTTGCTCGCCACCGACCTGGTGGCCCAGGCCGACGACGAGCTGCTCGCCGTCGACGCTGTGACCGGCATGACCGACCTCCAGCTCCTGTCGGTGTTGGACTCGGCCCGCCAGGCGCTGACTGCCCTGCACGGCCACGAGGTGCTGATGGGCTGGCTGGTCGACGCCGAGTCGTCGAGCGTCACCGCCGCTTCTGTCGGCATGCGGCTGCTGGCGGACGGCCGCAGCCAAGGACTGAGCGACGAGGAGATCGTGGCCCGCGACCCCGGTGTGCTCGCTCTGGTGCCACCCCGCATCGGCGGCAGCGCCCAGCTGCCGCCCACGCCCGACCGCCTCCCGGCGGCCGGCCACGGGGCGGGGGCGCCGGCCGACGACGACCCCGCTCTGCTCCGCGAGGCCCTGCGCCTACGGGCCCGGTGGGTGCAGGAGCTGACGGCCCGGGGGGCATGGGAGCTGGGCCGGCGGCTGGCGGCCGCGGGCGTGCTCGCCGACGCCCGCCAGGTGGCCTGGCTCGGCCTGGAGGACCTGCGGTCCGCGGTGCGCACCCACACCGCCCCCGCCGACCTCGACGAGCGCCGCCCGGTGTTGAGCGCGCCGCTCCCGGCCCGGTTCCGGATGACCACCTCGGGTGCCGTCGTGGCGGTCGTGGACCGTCGCCGGCGGGGTGGCGCCAGATCGGGCGCCACCGGCGCCGGCGGCGGCCGCGGCGTGGGACTGGTCCACGACGGCGAAGGGGTGCCCGCCCACGGCGCCGTGCTGGTGGTGCGCACCCTCGACCCGGGGCTGGCCTCGGTGCTGCCCCGGTTGGGCGGCCTGGTGGCCGAGACCGGCAGCCCGCTGTCACACCTGGCCATCCTGGCCAGGGAGGTCGGCGTGCCGACGGTCGTCGGGGTGGCCGACGCCATGGCCCGTTTCCCGGCCGGCGCGCTGGTCCTCGTCGACGGGACCACCGGCGAAGTGAGCCGGATCGACAAGGAAAGGGGTGCGGCATGATCGGACGCCGGATGGCACGGCTGTTCGCGGCGGTCGTCCTGCTCGCCTCGGGGACGTACTTCTTCGTCTACCTGTGGCGGTGGGAGTGGAACCGGGCCGTCATCGCCGGGATCCTCTTCATCGCCGCCGAGGTCGGCCTGGGCACGTCGAGCATCCTCGGCCGCCTGGCGGCGCGGCCCGCCACCACGGGGGCGGCCCCCGGGGGAGGGACGGGCGGTGGCCCCGGCGGGCCGGCCCCCGACGTCGTGGCCCGGCTGCGGGAGACGGCCCCGCCGCCCCGCACGTCGTTCGCCTGGCTGTCGCCCAAGCCGGAGCAGATGGGCGTGTTCGTCCCCGTGCTGATGGGCATGGGCGTGGTGGCGTCGGCGCTGGCCTGGGTGGTCGAGCGCCTGGCCCGGCGCACCGCCAGCCCCGCCCTGGAGCGGCGCCTGGCGGCCCGCCTGGCCGTCCTCTCCTGGCCACGCGCCGGGCTGACGTCCACCGCCGCCGACGCCTCGTCGATCCTCGCCCGGCCGGTGCGGCGATGAAACGGGTCGGGCTGGTGCTCGTCCTGGTGGCCGTGACGGTGCTGGGCGTCGACTGGCTGGCCGACCTCACCCAGGACCGCCCCGACCGGGTGGACCGCGGCTCCCGCAGCCGGATCGTGCTCGAGGTCAAGGTGCGCCACAACCTCGACCCTGCGCCGCTGGCCCGGGCCGAGAGCCTGTGGGGCGCCTGCGAGCACACCGTCTACCAGCAGCTCGCCGAGCCCGGCCTGGTCGAGCTGGAGGCGGGGCGGTTCCTCGCC
Organism: Acidimicrobiia bacterium; assembly: GCA_046565765.1. Lineage (GTDB taxonomy): Bacteria > Actinomycetota > Acidimicrobiia > Acidimicrobiales > AC-14 > JBFMCT01. Next base: position 3,767 of record JBKHXX010000089.1, read on the forward strand.
GTCACCGAGCCCGCCATCGGGGAGCACGCCTGGCGCCGCCTGCAGGGCTGCCTGGAGGACTTCACCATCGACCGCCTGTACGGCCATGTCGTGTCCAAGAAGGACGTGGCCCCGGCGTAGGGCTGGGCCCGGGCGCCGAGCGAGAGGTGGCTACAGGCCCAGGCGGTGCCAGATGCGGCGGGGACCGTCGAGGACCCGGCTGAGGGCCTGCACGGCCACGCCGGGACGGTCGATCTCGCCGCGCTCCATCTTCGTCACGAAGACGATCTGCTCCAGCGAGGGCGGGCCGACGGCCAGGTTGCGGCGCACCGCGCCCCGCCCGTTGAGCTCACCGGTGGAGACGACGTAGGCGCCCACCATGGTGCCGGTGCGGCCCACGCCCGCCCCGCAGTGGACGAACACGGGGCCCGGCGACCGCTCGGTGGCCCGCATGAAGGCCTCGACCTGGTCGGCGGTGGGCGTCTGGCCGTCGCGGATCGGGATGTGGACGACCTCGATGCCGAGCGACCGGGCGTACGCCAGGTCGGGCTCGATGCCCTCCTCGGCCCGCAGGTCGACGATGGTGGTGACGCCGGCGCCAGCCAAGCCCCGGTAACCCTCGTTGGACGGGGCCCCACCCCGCCACAGCTTGCCGTCGACCGCCTCCAGGTGGTCGATGCCCGGGATCTCGTGGATCCGGGCCTTGGCGGTGCTGCCCTGCGCCACCATCGAGGCGGCCAGGATGGCCAGGTTGCCGGTCAGGATGAGGGCGGCGGCGACGGCCAGGGCCCGCAGGACCGTCCTCGTCGGGCGGCCGCGCCTGGTTGCCGGCTGGTCCTGCGAGGTGACCTGGGGTTCGAGGGTGACGTTCAGGTTGTCCTCCGGGACGGGGCACGCTGGTCGGTCGCGGTGGCTGTGGTCAAGATGGTCGGCGCCGCGCCGCCTGGGATTTACCCAAATTCTCGGCATCGGCACGCCTTTGGATCAAATCCGGGAGGTCTTCGCCAGCCATTGGTCGACCGGCGCCTTGTCGTCGGTGAGCGTCGGAGCGCCTTCCGCCCACGCCCGGGCCTCGCCGTCGACCAGCACCCGCTCCTCGCCGCGCCGGTCGGCGACCTCGGTGGCCAGGGCGGCGCCGTCGAGGGGTGAGCCGCTGGCCACGAGCACGAAGTTGCCCCCGCGGTCGCCCCGCAGGAGCCCGGGCGGGGCCAGCACGGCCACGTGCTCGAAGACCTGCCCGAGGGTGGCCAGCTCCGCCTTGGCGAAGCGCAGGGGCGGGTAGTCGATGACGTTCATGACGTAGACGCCCCCCGGGCGCAGCACCCTGCGGACCGACTCCGCGAACTCGACGGTGGTGAGGTGCCAGGGCACGGCCAGGCCACCGAAGGCGTCGCCCACCACCACGTCGGCGCTGGCGGCGGCCAGTGCCGCCATCGACAACCGCCCGTCGCCGATGCGGGCGGCCAGGTCGGGCCCCGTCTCCAGGCCCAGCCGGTCCCGGGAGATCTCCACCAGCCCGGGGTCGATCTCCAGCACCACGCTCGTCGTGCCGGGACGGGTGGCCTGGAGGTACCGGGGCATCGTCCACCCGCCCCCGCCGACGTGGACGGCGTCGAGGCGGCCGGCAGGGGCGGTGGCGTCGATGACGTCGGCGAAGATGTTGGTGTAGCGGAACTGCAGGTGGGTGGGGTCGGCCAGGTCCACGTAGCTGTGGGACAGCGTGTCGAGGAGGAGGAGCCGTCCCGTGGGCCGCTGGGGGTCGGGGACCACGCGGGCACAGTGGTAGGTGGTCTCCACCTGGCATGGGTCGTCGGCCGCCGCCGTCAGCCCCGAGGCGACGGCGCCCGCCACCACGGCCACCGCGACCAGGGGGGCCGCCCGGGGCGAACGTCCCAGGAAGGCCCACACGCCCAGGCCGGCCACCAGCAGGACCGCTCCGATGACGAAGATCGAAGAGCTGGTGGGGGCGGCCTCGACGAGGACGAACCCGGCCAGGAAGGTGCCGGCGATGGCCCCGGCCGTCCCCAGGGCCGACAGCCGCCCGACCACTCGCCCGGTGGCATCCAGGTCGCGCAGCTGGAGCTTCACCACCGTGGGGCTGACCGCGCTCAGCACGAGGGCGGGTGCGAAGAAGCCGACGATCGACAGCAGGACCACCGACGGCTGCCGTCCCTCCTGGATCGTGGACCCGAAGAGACGCACGAGGGGGACGGTGGCCAGCGCCAACGCCCCGCCCGCGGCGAGCAGGGGACCGAGCAGCGACCGGGGGTCGAGACGGTCGGCCGCCACCCCCCCGAGCCACGTGCCGAGTGAGATCCCGGCCAGGACGGTGCCGATGACGGCGGTGTAGGTCTCGAGGGTGACGCCCACGTAGGGGGCGAGCAGGCGCCCGGCCAGGATCTCCAGGACGAGGACGGCGCCCGAGGTGAAGAAGACGAGGGCGCCCGCCACCAACGGAGACATGAGGGGCCCACGGTAGAATGCGGAGAGGCGCCCCCGGCCGTCGGGCCGGTGCCTACCTCCTCCCCGAAGGCCTCCCATGACCCTGCACGTCTCCAACCTCCGCATCGAGATCGGCGCACGCGTCCTTCTCGAGGACACCACCTTCACCATCGGCGCGGGCGAGAAGGTGGCGCTGGTGGGGCCCAACGGCGCAGGCAAGACCACGCTGCTGCGCACGGTGGCGGGCGATCTCGCCCCTGCCGCGGGCGAAGTGCGGCTCCCGTCGCGCACCGGCTGGCTCCAGCAGGACACCACGCCCCAGCCGGGCGTCGAGGACCTCCTGACCTTCGACCACCTGGTCGACGCCAGCCCCCTGGCCGAGCTGCGAGATTCGCTGACCGCCGCCCACGACCACATGCACGACGCCGGAGCCGACGCCGAAGCGCTCGACCGGGCTGTGCACCGCTACGGCGCCCTGGAGGAGCGCTTCCGCCTGGGCGGCGGCTACGAGCTGGAATCGAGTGCCGAGCGCATCGCCAACGGCCTGGGCCTCGACGAGGAAGCGCTGTTGCAGAAGGTGGGGTCGCTCTCGGGTGGCCAGCGCCGGCGGCTGGAGCTGGCCCGGCTGCTCCTGGCCGGCGGCGACCTGCTCGTCCTCGACGAGCCCACCAACCACCTCGACGTGGAGGCCAAGGCCTTCGTCATGAGCTTCCTGCGCTCGACCGACAGCGCGGTGCTGGTGGTGAGCCATGACATCGAGCTCATGAACGAGTCGATCGACCGGGTGCTGGCCCTCGAGCAGGGCAGCATGCAGGTGTACCGGGGCACGTACTCGCAGTTCCTCAGGAAGCGGGCCGAGCGGGAGGCGGCATTGGCCCGCGAGGCCGGCAACGCCGAGCGCGAGGTGGCCCGTCTCCAGCGCACCGCCGACAAGTTCCGCCAGGGCAACGCCACCGCCGCCCGCAAGCGCAGGAACCTCGAGCAGCGCATCGACCGCATCGTCGAGCGCCAGGCCCGTGCCCTGCCGCCGGTCAAGCGCCGCCCCCTCAAGGTGCGCTTCCCCGAGCCGGTCCGCTCGGGCGACGTGGTGCTGAGGGTGGAAGGGCTGAGCAAGCGGTTGGGCGACAACCCGGTGCTGCGCAAGGTCGCCTTCACCGTGGGACGGGGCGAGGTCTTCGTGGTCGTCGGGCCCAACGGGGCGGGCAAGACCACGCTGCTGCGTTGCATCACCGGCGTGTACGCGCACGACGCCGGCAGCGTCCGCTTCGGGGCCAACGTCACCGTCGGCTACTACGCCCAGGAGCACGAGGACATCCCCGACGGGGCCAGCGTGCTCGACGTCATCCAGGAGGCGGCCAGCCCCGACCTGACCCTGGCCGAGCTGCGGGGCATCCTCGGCCACTTCGGCCTCAAGGGTGACGTAGCGGCCCAGGAGGCGTCCACCCTGTCCGGTGGGGAGAAGACCAAGCTGTCGCTGGCTCGCCTGGTAGCGGGCAAGGCCAACCTGCTCCTCCTCGACGAGCCCACCAACAACCTCGACGTGACGTCACGGGAAGCGGTGCTGTCCGCCCTCCAGCACTTCGGGGGGACGATCGTGCTCGTCAGCCACGACCTGGAGTTCGTCACCCAGCTCGCCCCCGAGCACGCCATCGTGCTGCCCTCGGGGCGAGGCCTGCCCTTCGACGAGCGCATGCTCGACCTCGTGCCCCAGCGGGAGCCCGTCACCCTCGGGGCGTGATGGGGCTCGATGGGCGTCCCGGCCGCCCGGGTACGGTCTCACCCATGGCACGTTCCCTGCTCTGGATCTCCGGCGCGTCGAACGGCATAGGTGCGGCCCTGGCTGCCACCGTGCCGTGGGAGGACTCCCGGATCATCGGGATCAGCCGGTCCCGTCCCGCCGACGGGATCGAGCATCTGGAAGCCGATCTGGCCGATCCCTCGTCGTGGGAGAGGGTGGGGGACTCGTTCCGGAAGGAGCTGGCCGGGTTCGAGGGCGACCGCGTCGTGTTCGTGCAGGCCGCCGGCACCATCGAGCCCATCGGCTTCGCCGGTGAGGTCGACGACCGGGCCTACGCCACCAACGTGCTGCTCAACAGCGCCGCACCGCAGGTGCTGGGCCACCTGTTCCTCTCGGCCGTGCGTGAGGTGAGCGCCGACCGGGCCATGGTGATGCTCACGTCCGGCGCGGCGAAGAGCGTCTACCCCGGCTGGGCGTCCTACGGGGCGGCCAAGGCGGCGACCGACCAGTGGACCCGTGACGTGGGCGCCGAGCAGGCCGAGCGGGGAGGTGTGCGGGTCTTCTCGATCGCCCCGGGCACCGTCGACACCGACATGCAGGCCCTCATCCGCAAGACGCCGGAGGAGGACTTCCCCAACCGCCAGAAGTTCGTCGACATCCACGCCCGCGGCAAGCTCACCCCGCCGGAGGAGGTGGCCCGCACCATCTGGTCGCTGCTCGAGGGCGACGACCTCGACAACGGCAGCGTCGTCGACGTGCGGGAGCTGGCCGCCAGGTAGCCGGCGGCCCCGGCCGTTACCCGGTGGCCGTCTCGACGGGGCCGGTGCCGCCGGTCGGGCCGGAGCGGCCGGTGGTGGAAGCGGGAGTCGCCTCGGCGGCCGAGCCGGCGGCGCCGGTGGCGCCCGAGTTGGTGGACGACGACCGGGCGGTGGCTGCGCCCGAGCCCCCGGTGGTGGCCGACGGCTGGGCCTCCACGGTCGACGACCCGCCGTCGCCGCCGTGCGACCCGGCGGTGGCCACGCCGGGGGCGGTGGTGGCCGCGACGCCGCCGCCGAGCGGCACCACGACGACGTGCAGGCCCGCCCCGCCCGCAGCCGACGAGGATGCGGCCACGCCGCCCTCGCCGCCCCCGCCGCCCAGGCCGGCGACGCCGGAGTCGTTGACGGCCGTCCCCGTGACCCCCGAGCGGGCGTCGGCGTAGGCGTCGCCCCCGGTGTTGGCAAAGGAGTCGGCGAGGGCGTCGGCATCTGCAGCGCCCGACTCGCCGCTGTCGCCCGAGCGGCCGCTGGCGGCCGGGCCGGCGGTGGGGGTGGCCACGCCCAGGATCGAGTCGTCGTCCCCGGTCGCGATGGATGTGGCGGAGCCGGTCGAGCCGGTCGGGCCCGTGCCGCCGGTGGTGGCCGTCGGCCTCGAGGTGGCCGCGGAGGCGGCGCTGCCGGTGTCGCCCGTGTTGGTCGAGGAGGCCTGGGCCCCGGCGTCACCGGTGGAGCCGGTGGTGGCGGTGGGCACCAGCCCCACCGACGACGAGCCGCCCGCGCCGCCGGAAGCGTCGGCCACGCCCACGCTCGCTCCGGCGGTGAGGTTGGCGGACAGAGGGGCGGCGCCCACGGCGACGACCACCCCGACCGCCGCCCCGCCGTCACCCGAAGCGGCGCCGGCGATCAGGCCGCCGCCCCCGCCGGCCCCGCCGAGCGATGCCACGTCGCTCTCGTTGACGGCCGCCCCGCTGTCGCCCGACCGGCCCGTAGCCAGGCCGGAGGCGCCCGAGTTGCCGACCGAGACGGCCTCCGCCTCGGCCTCGGCGTCGCCGCTGTCGCCCGATCTCCCCGACCGCCCGGAGGTGGCCGGGCCGGAGCCGGCCGTCGCCATCCCGAGGATGCCGCCGTTGCGAGCGGTCGCCGTCGAGGTGGCCGGACCGGTGGCACCGGTGGCACCCGTGCCGCCGGTGGTGGCGTCGCCGCCGGCCTCGGCCGACGACCAGGCGTGGCCCGTGTCGCCCGAGTTCGTGGCGGAGGCCTGAGCCGACGCCGCCCCCGAGTCGCCGGTCGTGGCGGTGGGCGTGATCGTCACGCCTGAACCCCCGCCTGGCCCGCCCGAGCTGTCGCCCACCGCCACGGACGTACCGCCGGTGGTGGTGGAGGCGGTGGGGCCGCCCACGATGGCGATCAGCGCGCCGGCCACCGGACCGCCCGAGCCGGCGGTGGCTGCGCTGGTGCCGCCCCGCCCGCCGGCCCCGCCCACGCTCAGGACCTCCGACTCGTTCACTGCGTCGCCGGTGTCGCCCGAGATGGCGTCGGCGTCGGCGGTGGCCCCGGTGGTGGCTGCCGAGTCGGCCACGCCCTCGGCGGTGGCGTCGCCGGAGTCGCCGGAGTCGCCCGACCGGCCGGAGGTGGCGGGGCCGCTGATGGCGCCGGCTCCGCCCAGGATGGACGTGTTGGTTGCCCGGGCGGTGGAGGTGGCCGGACCGGTGGTGCCGGTGTCGCCGGTGGAACCCGTGGCGGCGGAGGGGTTGGTGGAGGACGACGAGGTGGCGTTGCCCGTGTTCCCGGAGTTGGTGGCCGACGCCTGGGCCGACACCGATCCGGAGCTCCCGGTGGTGGCGGTGGGCGTGATCGTCGTCGTCGAGTCGCCCCCCGCCCCGCCGGCCGAGGCGCCCATCGCCGCCGAGCTGCCGCCGGCGGTGGTGGCCGAGACGGCGGAGGAGGCGACGACCACGTTCAGGGCCGCTGCCGCACCTCCGGCCCCGCTGGCCGCCCCCGACGTGCCGCCTGCCCCGCCCGTTCCGCCCAGCGAGGCCACCGACGTCTCGTTCACGGCGTCCCCGGTGTCGCCCGACGTGGCGTCTGCGTTGGCGTGGGCGCCGGTGTTGGCCACCGACGGGGCGTTGCCGACCGCGGTGGCGTCGCCCGAGTCGCCGGAGTCCCCCGAGTCGCCGGAGCGGGCCGGACCGCCGACCACGCCGGCCGCACCGAGGATCGCCGAGTTGCTGGCGTTGGCCGCCAGCCGGGCGGGGCCGGTGCTACCGCTCGATCCGGAGCTGCCGGAGGTGGCCGACGGGTCGGACGACGACGAGGAGGTTGCGTCGCCCGTGTCGCCGGTGTTGGTGGCCGAGGCCTGCGCCGTCGCCGCGCCGGAGTTGCCCGTGGCGGCGGTGGGCGTGACGGTCGTGGTCGAGTCGCCGCCGTCACCGCCGCGGCCGTCGCTCAGCGCCACCGACGACCCGCCGACGGTGGAGATCCTCACCGGCCCGGTGCCCACGGCGACGGTCGTGCCCAGGGCCGCCCCGCCGGCGTCGGAGGACGACAGGGCGCCGCCGCCCGCGCCGCCGGCGCCGCCCGCGCTCAGGACGTCCGTCTGGTTGACGGCGTCGCCGGTGTCTCCGGAGGTGGCCTTGGCGTCGGCGTGAGCACCGGTGTTGGCCACCGACGGGGCGTTGCCGACGGCGGTGGCGTCGCCCGTGTCGCCGGTGCCGCCCGAGCTCCCCGAGGTGGCGCCGCCGCCCCCGGTCACGCCCGCCGTGCCGAGGATGCCCGAGTTGTTCGCGGTGAGGGTGGCGGTCGCAGGGCCGGTCGACCCGGTGCCTCCCGAGTGGCCCGAGGTGGCCGAGGGGCTCGTCGAGGAGGACGACGAGGCGTCGCCCGTGTCGCCCGAGCTGGTGGCCGACGACTGAGCCGATGCCGGCCCGGTGTCACCGGTGGCGGCGGTGGGGGTGACGGTCACCGACGTGGTGCCGCCTGCCCCGCCCGAGGCGTCCGCCCAAGCGACGGACGCACCGCCCTGGGTAGTGGAGGTGACCGGGCCGCTGCCGATGGCGACCACGTTGTTGGCCGCCGCCCCGCCCGGGGCGGCCGCGGCCAGGGCCGCACCACCCGCTCCGCCCGCGCCGCCCACGGCGACGATCGACGTCTCGTTCACCGCGTCTCCGCTCGAGCCGGTGGTGGCGTGCGCGCCCGAGTGGGCGCCGGTGTTGGCGACCGAGTCGGCGGTGCCGAGGGCGGTGGCGTCGCCCGTGTCGCCCGAGTCGCCCGAGGACCCCGAGGTGGCGGTCCCCCCGCCCGCGACCGTGGCGTTGCCGAGGATGGCCGAATTGGTCGAGGAGGGTGCGGTCAGGGCAGGACCCGTCGCACCCGTCGACCCCGAGCCACCGGAGGTGGCCGAGGGGTTGGACGTGGAGGTCGACGAGGCGTTGCCCGTGTTGCCGGTGTTGGTGGCAGACGACTGGGCCGAGGCCGGGGCCGGCGTGCCGCCGCCCGAGCCGCCCGAGCCGGCGGTGGGGGTGACAGTCACGGTGACGTCGCCGCCGTCGCCGCCCGAGGCGTCGGCGGTGGCGATGGACGAGCCGCCGCGCGCCGTGGCGTTGACCGGGCCGGTGCCGACGGCCACGACGTTGTTGGTGGCCGAGCCGCCCTGCGACGATCCGGCGACGGCGAGCCCGCCGTTCCCGCCCGAGCCGCCGGCAGCCGCCACGCCGGTCGAGTTGGTGGCGCCACCCGAGCCGCCGCCCCCGCTGGCCGTGGGCGTGATGATCACGGTGGCGCCGCCGCCGTCGCCCCCCGACGCGTCGGCGGTGGCGACCGACGACCCGCCCACCGCGGTGGCGTTGACCGAGCTGGAGCCGATGCCGATGACGGTGTTGGTGGCGTCACCGCCGGGGCCGGCCGTGCTGGCGGCCACGCCGCCGTTGCCGCCGTTGCCACCGACGGCGACCACGGTTGTCGTGTTGACCGCTGCGCCGCTCGCGCCGGTGGTGGCGTTGGCCGTGGAGCTGGCGCCGGTGTTGGCCTCGCTGGTGGCGTTGCCGACCGCGGTGGCGTTGCCGGTCGAACCGGAGTCGCCCGAGTTGCCGGAGATGGCGGGGGAGGCGGCCGTGGAGGCCGAGCCGAGGATGGCGCCGTTGGACGCCGAGGGGGCGGTGAGCGTGCCGCCGGTGGGGCCCGAGTCACCCGAGTTGCCCGAGGTCGCACTGGGACCGCTGTCGCTGGAGGAGTCGGCCGAGCCGGTGGCGCCCGTGTTGGTGCCGCCCGACGCAGCCGCTGCGCCGCCCGATCCGCCCGATCCGCCGGTGGTGGCGGTGGGGGTGGCGGTGATCGTGCTGGCCCCGCCCGGGCCGCCGCTGGCCGAACCGGAGCCGTTGTCCGAGGTGTTGGAGGTGGATCCGCCGGAAGTGGTGCTGCTGCCTCCGATGGCAGTGCCGCTCACCTTCCCGGGACCGATCCCGATGGTGGTGTTCTCGGCACTGCCGCCAGTTCCTGCTCGACCTTCACCGCCCATGGCGATGCCGTTGGCTTCGCGGCCACGGATACCGACGGTCTCGTTCACGGCGTCGCCGCCCGGCCCCGCCTGCGCGGTTCCGTGGGCGTCGCCCCGGATCGCGATCGTGAGGTTGGAGGCCTTGCGGTCTTTGGAACTGACGGCCATCCCGACGGCGGCGCCGCCGACGGCGATGGCCAGGTTCGACGAGTCTCTCCCCGAGGCGGGGCCGGACTCACCGCGTGCGTCGCAGCCCCGGCCGATGGAGATGACGATGTTGTCGTACAGGCTGTTGGAGCCGCGCACCGTCCGGCACCCGTTGGACCGGGTGAACGTCATGCCGTCGCTCTCGCTCGACTCGCCGCTCGCGTCGCCGTCGGCCTCGTCGGCCGAGATGCTGGCCGCTCCGGCGACGATGGCCGGAGACGAGGTGCGGGCGGCGCGGGTGCCCGAAGTCGGCGCGGTGGCGAGCGCCGCGGGCGCCGTCGGGCCTGCCGTCGCAGCCACCGCGGTCGGCGCCGGAGCGGCCGTCGGGACAGGATCGGCTGCGCCGGTGACAGCGGTCGGGGGTGCGTCCGTCGAGGGCGTCGCCACCGCCGCGCCGCCCTCGCTCGACCCGCCGATGCGGGGAGCGGACAGCGTGTTGGACGGCGTGGCCACGGCGGTCGGCGCGGTGCCGGTGGCGAGCAACTTGGGTGCGGACATCTCGTGCGTGCCGGCCGAGGACGGGGCCTCGGCGGCCGGCGTGGTGGCCGCCGCGGCGGGAGCCGGGGCAGCGGTGACCGCGCCCGGCGCCGACAGCGGCGACGGCCCGGCCGACTGCGTGGGCGCGGCGGCCGTGGTGGCGGCGACCGTGGTCGGAGGAGCAGCGGCGGTGGTCGGGGGGGTGGCGGGCGAGGCGCCGTCGCTGGTCAGCGTGGCCTGGGCGGCGGCCCGCCCCGGGAACAGCACGACGACGACGAGGGTGGCGGCGAGCGCGGCGAGGACAGCGGTGATCGCCCGTCGAACGGAGGTGCTGCGCTCGATCGCTACGTCGGCAGTCATGCGAGAAGTGGTCCCAGCCGGGCCCCGCCGGGCTCGATGTGTGGCGAAGGTTTACCACCGCCGCAGGCCGCCGGCAACGACCACCCCGGCCAGAGGGTCCGCGATCCCGGCCCGCGGCCCCCGTAGCCTCTCGGCCATGGAGGTCCAGGTCGTCCGTAGCAGCCGGCGCCGGCGGACGGTGGAGGCGCGCGAGGTCGACGGCGTCATCCGCGTCTCGATCCCGGCCACCATGACCGCACTCGAGGAGCGGCGGCACGTGGAACGGCTCGTCGGGCGACTCCAACAGCGTTCCAACACATCCCTCGTGCCCCTTGACCAGCGCAGTCGCGCACTGGCGCGCCGGCTCGGCCTCCCGCAACCGACGTCCATCCGGTGGGTGGACAACCAGAGCTCGCGCTGGGGATCGTGCTCGGTGGCCGACGGTTCCATCAGGATCTCGTCCCGGCTGGTCCGCTACCCGCTCTGGGTCCTCGACTACGTCATCGTCCACGAGCTCTCGCATCTGGCGGTGCCCGGGCACGGTCCCGCCTTCTGGGAGCTGGTCAACCGCTACGAGCGCACCGAGCGGGCACGCGGCTTCCTTCTGGCCAAGAGCCTGGGCGGCGACGGCGAGGACTGGGTCGACTGCCCTGCGCTCACCGACGGTTCGGCGTAGCGTCGGGGCCCTGAGCACGCGCACCCTCCTCGCCGTTCCCGCTGCGGCCCTCGTCGCCCTCGCCGGGTGCGGCAGCGACCAGGACCCGACGATCGCCGCCGGCCAGGCGAGCACCTCTACCACTGGTGCTCCGGCGACGACCACCACGACCGCGCCCCGCAGTTTCACGGGCGAGCTCACGTCGACCGACGGGTACCGCTACCGGATCACGGTCGACGTGGGCGACAAGGTCACCGCGGCCTCGGCGGACCTGTGCGCGGCTGCGCCGGGGCCGGGCCGTGCCGCGGTGCAGGTGACGCTCACCGTCGCCAACGTCGAGACCAACCGGCCTGCCCCCTCCCCTCCGGTGCGCATCGAGCTGAACGGGCCGGGCGGACGCCAACAGGTCCTGGTGAAGGACCGGGCGGGCTCGTGCACGTTCACGCCCCGCGTGCCGCAGATCGCAGCGGGGGAGTCGGTGGTGTACAGCGGCACCACACCGGCCATCACCGCCGATGCCGCGCCAGGGTCGGCGGGACAGGTGGAGGTGGCGGTGTCCGAGACGCGCTTCTCGCTGAGCGCGCCGGTGCCATGACCCCGCGACCACCGGCTATGGTCGATCGCGTGTCGGCTGCGGCGGCCCCTTCGACGTGAGTTCGTGGCTTACCGAGAAGGGCACGTCCCTTCTCGGTTCGAAGACCTCCCGGCGCGGCTTCCTGATGCGGTCGGCCATGGTCGGCTCGGCCCTCGCCGTCTCTCCCTTTCGCTACCTGCTGCGGCCGGGGACCGCCTACGCCCAGCTGTGCACCTGCGCCGGTACTGACTGCGGCTGCGGTTCGGCCTGCTGCGACGGCTACACCGACTTCTGCTGCTCGGTGAACAACGGCTCCAACAGCTGCCCGCCGGGGACGTTCGAGGCGGGGTGGTGGCGGGCCGACGGGTCTAGCTTCTGCGGCGGCGGTGCCCGTTACTACGTCGACTGCAACCAGTCGTGCGGCGCCTCTGTCACCTACCCGTGCGAGTGCGGTCGGGGCGACTGCGACAACCGGCGGGCGGGGTGCAACCACTTCCGCTACGGCAACTGCAACAGCGGCGTGGAGTGCTACGGCCCCATCGTCTGCCGGGTGGTCAGCTGCACCCCGCCCTACCAGACCTACGCGGCGTGCGACCAGACCACCCTGTGGGACAACTCGACCGCGGATCACACCGCCAACTGCGGTGGTGACCCGCAGCCGCAGCCGCAGCCGCCGCCTGCGCCGGGGCGCGACGCGGTGATGGCCTCGCACAGCGGCAAGGTGCTCGACGTGGCCGACGCCTCGCTCGCCGACGGGGCGACGATCTGGCAGTGGACGCCCCACGGCGGGCGCAACCAGCGGTGGTCGGCCGAGCCGCAGGGCGACGGCACCTTCCGGATCGTGGCCAACCACAGCGGCAAGGTGCTCGACGTGGCCGAGCATTCGCGCGCCGACGGTGGCCGGGTCCACCAGTGGACGTGGCACGGCGGCGCCAACCAGCGCTGGACCATCGAGGCCGTTGGCGACGGGTTCGTCAAGGTCACCAATGTGAACAGTGGGAAGGTGCTCGACGTCCGCGAGTTCTCCCACGCCGACGGCGCCGTCATCCAGCAGTGGTCGTGGAGCGGCGGTGCCAACCAGCGGTGGCGGGGGCTCGACCCCGCGCCGGTGCCGCCGCCTCCGCTGCGGGGCAAGCAGATCACCGCCGTGCACAGCGGCAAGGCCTTGGACGTGAGCGAGGTCTCCCACGCCGACGGCGCCGTCATCTGGCAGTGGACGCCGACCAACGGCGCAAACCAGCGGTGGAACGTCGAGCGGCAGTCCGACGGCACCTACCGCATCGTGGCCGTCCACAGCGGCAAGGTGCTCGACGTGGCCGAGTTCTCGACGGCCGACGGCGGCCGCATCCACCAGTGGACGTGGCACGGCGGGCCCAACCAGAGGTGGCGCATCGAGGACCTGGGCGACGGCAGCGCCCGCATCGTCAGCGTCCACAGCGGGAAGGTGCTCGACGTCAGTCAGGTCTCCACCGCCGACGGCGCCGTCATCCACCAGTGGACGTGGCACGGCGGCCCCAACCAGCGCTGGCGCGGTGCGCTTTGACCGTGGTGGTCCTCTTGCAGACGGTGGTGATCGCGGTCCTCGGGCTGCTCGTGTGTGGCCTGTTGCGCAGCCACGCCGAGATCCTGCGCAAGCTGCGGGAGCTGGAGGCGGGCACGGCCCCTTCGGCGCCGGCCCGGCAGCCGCAGCCGCAGGCGGCGCCGACGAGCACGGTGTCCGACGTCGTGGGTACGACGGTGGCCGACGAGGTCGTCAAGGTCGGTGTGGCCGGCGCCAAGCACGACACGCTGCTCGCCTTCCTCTCCAGCGGGTGCTTCACGTGCCAGGAGTTCTGGGACACCTTCTCCCGCCGGTCCCGGCTGAAGGTGCCGGGTGACGCCCGGCTGGTGATCGTCACCAAGGACGCCGCCGAGGAGAGCCCGTCGCGCCTCCGTGAGCTGGCGCCGTCGGCGCACCCGACGGTCATGTCCTCGGCGGCCTGGGAGGCCTACGGCGTGCCGGTGGCGCCGTTCTTCGTCTACGTCGACGGGCCGTCGGGCCGGGTGCGGGCGCAGGGCGCGGCCCAGGATTGGCCCCAGGTGGTCGAGCTCTGGTCGAAGGCGGTCTCAGCCCCGCCCGCGTCCCGCCGTCGCGACCGCCACGCCCGGGCCGACGCCGAGCTGCTGAACGCGGGCATCCGTCCCGGCGACGCCAGCCTGTACAAGGAGGACGGCTAGGTGGAACGTCTGGCCGGGCTCGGTATCGGGGTCGACCTCCCCGACGGCTGGGACGGCCGCATCTACCGGCGGGCCAACGAGTTGGCCGGCGAGCGGCGCGCCCTCCACGCGGCCAACTTCGCCATGCCCCCGGCGCGGGGTGACTACGGCAGCGGGGTCACCGAGCTGATGGAGGGCGACGGCGTGTTCGTCACCCTGGTGGAGTTCTCCCCGGAGAACGCCAACACCGGCCTGTTCCGCCACCAGGGCCTGCCCGAGGTCACCGCCGACGCCTTCGTCCCGGGTGGGATGCCGAGGGCGATCGCCGGCCAGGCGGGGGCCCAGTTCTTCTTCTCGCTGGGGGAGCGGGCGTTCTGCCTGTTCGTCGTGCTGGGCAGCTACGCGGCGCGCGCCGACCTCGTGCCCCAGGTCGAGGAAGTGTTGAAGACCCTCTCGGTCGACTGAGCCTCAGGTCGCGCCGATTGCGGCAAGGGCGTCGAGGATGGGCGCGGCCAGCTCCGGCCGGCAGACCATGAGGTCGGGCAGCAGCGGGTCGGGGCGGTTGTAGCGCAGTTCGGACCCGTCGATGCGGCAGGCGTGGAGCCCGTGGGACTTGGCCACCGCCACCGGCGCGGCGCTGTCCCATTCGTACTGCCCGCCGGCGTGCACGTACGCGTCGGCATCGCCCCGGACGACGGCCATGGTCTTGGCCCCGGCCGAGCCCATGGGCACCAGCTCCATGCCCAGGCGCCGGGCGAGGTGCCCGACCAGCTCGGGGGGACGGCTGCGGCTCACGACGAGGCGAGGCGGCCCGGCCGGCGCCGGCCGGGGGCGCGGTGCCATCCCGGTGACGAGGGTCTGGCCCTCGGCCGGCATCGCCACCGCCCCCGTCACCAGGTCGCCATCGCTCCAGAGGGCGATGTGGACGGCCCAGTCGGTGCGGCCCTGCTCGGCGTACTCGCGCGTGCCGTCGAGGGGGTCGACGATCCAGACCCGCCGGTTGGCCAGCCGGCGGGGGTCGTCGACCGCCTCCTCGGACAGGACGGCGTCGTCGGGCCGGGCCTCGGCGAGGAGTCCGGTGATGAGCTGGTTGGACCGGCGGTCCCCCTCGTCCCGCAGGCGCTTGGCATCGGGGAACCCGAGCTCCCGCCGAAGATCCAGCAGGAGGCGACCGGCCCTCTCGGCGACCTCGGCGGCCAGGACGTCGTCGTCCGTGGCGATCGTCATCCCGCGTCACCCTCGTCGCCGTCCTCGTCGTCCTCGCCGGGACGGGGCCGACCGAAGGCCACCGCCGCCGATCCCACCGTCACCGCCGCCGCCCCGAGCCGGAGGAGGCTCTGCACGTCGGCGCCCGTGGCGCTGAGGCGGTTGGCGCCCGACGAGCCGCCCGGGCCGGGCGCGCGGGGAACTCCGACCGAGGGCTGGAACCGGGCGGCCGCCGGCGCCGGGCCCGAGGACGAGCCGTCCGTGCCGCTCGACGTGAACCGGGAGGTGCTCGGTCCTCCCCCTGCCCCCGGCCTCGACGTCGGGCCAGAGGGTCGGGAGGTGCCGGAGCCGGACGTCGTGGGCGTCGAGGGAGGTGAGGAGCTCGGCCGGGACGTGGGCGTGGAGCCCGGTGTGGAGCTGGGCGACGTGGGGCCCGGCGTCGGGGCGGATGTCGGGCCCGTGGTGGGTGTCGAGGTCGGGCTGGAGGTAGGTGTCGACGTGGGGCCCGACGTCGGGCTGGAGGTGGGGCTCGACGTCGGGCTCGTGGTCGGGCTCGAGGTGGGTGTGGTCGGCTCGGGCACCGACGACGGGGTCGGCCTGGACGTGGGGCTGGATGTCGGCGACGACGTCGGTGAGGACGTCGGCGACGACGTAGGGCTCGACGTGGGTGAGGACGTGGGCGACGACGTGGGGCTGGACGTCGGCGAGGTCGAGGCGGTCGTCTCGGGTGTCGAGCTGGGGGTCGGATCGGAGCTGCCCGGGGCGGCGGCGGCGAGGTCGACCGAGCAGACGGCCGGTGTCGCCCACGTCAGGCCTCCGAGAACCGCGGTCGTCCGTCCCATCCGGCGCAGCACCTCCCGCCGGTTGGCGGAGGCCGCCCCCAGGGCCTCTCCGATGTCGCTCACGTGCCCGCCCGGCGCGCCGACGAGGGCGGTACCGCCGTTCCCCCCAGACCCACGGCCGCAGCCTAACCATCTCCCGCCGGTTACGACGGGTCGCCCGGGCGGGCACACTGGGCCCCGTCCATCCCGGCCCGACGGGCCGCCCGAGAACGAGGACCAGCCGGTGAGCACGTCGCAGGAAGACCAGTGGTACTGGTGTCTCGAGCACTCCGCGGTGGAGCCGGCCGACCGGGGCTGCCCTCCCGATCGGCGCATGGGCCCCTACGCATCGCCCGAGGAAGCCCGGAACTGGAAGGCCAAGGCCGATGCCCGGGAGGAGGCGTGGGAAGAGGAGGACCGGCGCTGGGAGGGCGACGAGTGACGGCATCCCGGCGCCACTGCGGGTGGTCGGCCGCATCAGATCTGTGGCAGGGTGTTGCGCCGATTCGCTGGGAGGAAACGGACACATGCGCCGACTGAAGCTCCTCGTACCGCTCGTCGTGCTCGGGGTGGTCGCCGGACTCGGGCCGGCCCAGGCCGCGCCGCCCGCAGGGGGGGAGCGCCACGCCCTCGTCATCGGCGTCGACCGGTTCCAGGGCGCCACCCGGCCCAACACGGGCGCGGTGGGCGACGCCGAGGACGTGAAGTCCGCCTTGCTGGCAGCTGGGTGGCCGGCCGGCAACATCCGCATGCTCACCGACGGAGCGGCCACCGCCTCCGCCATCCGCGACGGCCTGCGCTGGCTGGCCGAGCAGAGCAAGGACAACTCCTTCTCCGTCTTCGCCTACTCCGGCCACGTCAAGCAGACGGGCTCGACGGAGTACCTCTGGCCCCACGACAACTCGTTCATCTCCGACACCGACCTGGCGTCGAGCCTGCGCTCGGTCAAGGGGTACCTGTGGGCCCACATCTCCGGATGCGAGGCGGCCGGCTTCGACGAGGGCCTCTCCGGCGACCGCCGCCTGGTGACGGCCGCTTCCCAGTCCTGGGAGAAGGGCTACGAGCTGCCGCCCGAGCTGCGGAACTCCGTCTTCACCAACCTGCTCGTCGAGAAGGGGCTGCTGAAGAAGCAGGGCGACGCCAACAAGGACGGCAAGGTGTCCATCCAAGAGGCGTTCAAGCTCGCCGCCGACCGGGCGCCAAGGCTCACCGCCAACGAGTCGAACGGCCCGCAGCACCCCTACATGGCGGGAGGAGACGGGTCCGACTGGTTCCTGAGCGGCACCGCCGACCCCGGCGCCTCCAACCTTCCTCCGGCGAAGCGCTGCATCCTGTTCCTCTGCTTCTGAGCACCCTCACGGGACGGGGGCGGCGGGCCACGTAGGCTTCGCCCATGCGGGACACGGCGCCGGCCCCCGTGGCGCCTCCGACGACGTCGCCCTCGGCGGCCGCGCCCGTCGTCGGCGACCGTGGCCCTGGCACGGAGCGGCCGGGTGCGTGGCGGGCGGTGGGCGTGTTCCTGGCGGTGGCCACCGTGCTCTTCGTCGTCGCCGGCCTCTCGGTGGCCCACTTGGGCTACACCGGCACCGACCTGGTCCAGGAGCGGTTCCCCAACCGGCCCTGGCTCAACGCCTGGGTCCATTGGGACGGCCGGTGGTACGGCGACATCGCCGAGCGGGGTTACTGGGCTTACGAGCCCGGCGTGCAGGGCCCGGTGGCGTTCTTCCCCGCCTACCCGGTGCTGATGCGGGCGCTCGGCGCGGTGATCGGCAGCCCGCTGCTGGCGGGGATCGTGCTGACCGTGGCCGGTGGCGCGGCCGCCGCCGGGCTCTTCCTCGCCTGGCTGGGCCGCCGGGTCTCGCCCGCCGCCGCCTGGACCGCCCTCGGTCTGTTCCTGCTCTACCCGTTCGCCTACTACCTCTACGGGGCGGTGTACGCCGACGCAGTCTTCATCGCCGCCGCCATCGGCTCGTTCCTGCTGGTGGAACGGGACCGGCCGGTGCTGGCCGGGCTCGTCGGCGCGGTGGCCACTGCCGCCCGCCCCCTCGGCTTCGTGCTGGTCGTGGCCCTGGTGGTGCTGGTGGTGGAGCGGCGAGGCGGCCTGCGCAACGTCCCCTGGCGGGACGCCGGCGTGCTGCTGGCGGCGGCCGGGATCGGTGCCTTCGCCCTCTACTGCTGGTCCCGATTCGGCAGCCCGGTGGCGTTCGTGGAGGCGCAGAAGGGCTGGGACCAGGACCCCGGGCCGGCGACGTGGTTCAAGCTCCAGTTCTTCGAGGACGTGCGGGACGTCCGCAGCCCGCTGGCGTGGCTCGTGTTCGTCTCCCACCCGGTGCTCACCGCCGGCGCCCTGGCCCTCGTTCCCCTCGTCGTGCGGCGGCTGGGGTGGGCGTACGGGATCTTCGTGGTCCTGAGCGTGGGGCTGGCGGCCGTCTCGACCAAGAACTTCTTCGGCATGAGCCGCTACGTGCTGGCCGCCTTCCCATGCTTCGCGGTGGCCGGGGAGGTGCTGGCGTCACGGGTGCGGCTGCGGGCGGCCACCCTCGCGGCCAGCGGCGCCGGCCTGGTCGCGGCCACGTCGTTCTTCGCCCGGGGGCACTACCTGTCGTGAGCCGGCTGCTGATCGTCAACGCCGACGACTACGGCCTGACCGAGGGGATCTCCCTGGGCATCCTCCGGGGCCATCGCGAAGGCATCGTCACCAGCGCCTCGGTGCTGGCCATCGGCCCCGCCTACCCCAAGGTGGCCCACCTGCTGGCCGACCATCCCACCCTCGGGATCGGCGTCCACCTGGCCGCGGTGGGGGAGGACCCCCCGCTCCTGAGCCGGGCCGAGGTGCCGACCCTCTTCGACGCCAAGGGCCAGCTCCACGAGACGTGGTCGGGCTTCCTGGCCCATGCCCTGCGGGGCCGCATCGACCCCGACGACGTCCGGCGGGAGTTCACCGCTCAGCTGGAGTGCGTCCAGGAGCTGGGCCTGCCCATCACCCACCTGGACGCCCACCAGCACCTGCACCTCTGGCCCTCGATGTGCCGGGTCGTGCTCGACCTGGCGTGCCGTTACGGCATCCCCGCGGTACGGGTGCCCAGGTTCAAGCCCACGAGCGTCTCGGGCGTGGGCGTCACCGTGCTGGGCTGGCGGCTGGCCCGCTGTGCCCGCAAGGCGGGCCTGGCCCACCCGGCCGATGCGGTGGGCATCGAGGTGGCGGGCCGCCTCGACGAGCGCTGCCTGCGCGACGTGCTGGCCCGGCTGGCGGCGCGGGGGCGGCCGGCGGTCGAGCTCACCGTCCATCCCGGCGAGGACGACGATCCCGACCGGGTGCGGTACGAGTGGGGGTACGAGTGGGCGCAGGAGCTGCGGGCGCTGATCGGCCCCGCCGCCCGCCAGGTGGTGGCCGACCACGGGTTCACCCTGGGCACCTACGCCGACCTCCCCTCCTGCCCGCGGCGGGCGTGAGCGCGGGCGCCAGAGAGCGGGCCGCCGACGCCCTGCGCAAGGCGCAGGACCGGCTCCGCGGCAACGTCCCCGGCGTCCTCAGCCTCTACGGCCGTGCCCCGCTGGCGGTGCGGGCCCACGTGTGGACGCGGTGGGCCACCTGCCCGTTCCCCCGCGTCGAAGCGGCCGTGCCCCGCCAGGGCCGCATCCTGGAGGTGGGTTGCGGCTATGGCGTGTTCTCGTGCCACCTCGCCCTGTCCTCTTCCGAGCGCCAGGTCCTCGGCGTGGACGTCGACCTGGGCAAGATCGTGCACGCCCAGTTCGCGGCCAAGCGGGCCGAGGCCCGGGGGGCGACCTGCGAGTTCCATCTCGCCCCGCCCGGAGAGGTGCCGGCCGGTCCGTGGGACGCCATCGTGATCGTGGACGTCCTCTACCTGCTCGATCGCGACGAGCAGGAGGGCCTGCTCCGCTCCTGCGCCGAGCAGCTGTCGCTGCGGGGCGTCCTGGTGGTGAAGGAGATGGCCACGTCGCCGCCGTGGAAGGCCCGCTGGAACGCCCTGCAGGAGACCATGTCGGTCAAGGTGCTGAACATCACCGCCGGCGACGAGCTCACCTTCCTCGAGCCGTCGGTGCTGGGCGACTGGATGCGGGAGGCCGGCCTGGTCGTCACCCACCAGCCGCTCGACCACGGCTACCCCCATCCCCACCACCTCGTGGTCGGGGCCCGCCGGCGGTCGGGGTCCCTCTAGACCTGGTCGAGGCGGGCCGCCACCGTGTCGACCAGGCGGGTGCGCTCGGCCGGGTCGAAGGGCTTGCCGATCTCGAAGGCGAACAGCACGCCCACCGCCCGGCCGGCCCGCAGGAACGTCAGGTCGGAGTAGGCGGGCACCGTCTGGCCGCTGATGGCCACGTTCAGGCTGGTCCGCCACGCGGTGGCGCTGTCGGCCGACTTCACCGTTCCGCCCGGGAGGGGATCGGTGGTGGCGGTCGTTCCGGGCAGGAAATCCAGGCCCAGGACGGAGCGGAACAGGGCGGTGAGGCAGCCACCCAGGTCGGCCCGGCCCAGGTCGACCATGGCCTGCGCGGCGGCGGCCTCGGTGGGGGCGACCACCGCCAGCGAGGAGACCATGACGGTCCGCCCTTTGAAGAACGCGGGGGACTGGGCGATGCGGTCGTCGCCGAGGGCGGCGGCCGCGCCGGCGCACGCCTCGAAGGTGCTGGCCGCCTGGAGGTCGACGGCGGCGGCGTCGGGCTCGGGCACGGGGGCCGCCTCGTACCCCCCCAGGTCGCGGCCGGTGAGCAGCGTCCGGGCGGCGGCGGCCCGGTCGTCGGCGGGCGAGCCGGCCGCCAGCCGGGTCTGGCCGGGCGCCCCGCCCCCACACGCGGCGAGGGCGAGCGACGCCGCGGCGACGCCGGCGGCGAGCGGGCGGCGCATTCCTTTCATGACCGAACCTACGGCTCGGCAGGGTCGTGGCTTGAGCCCGGACGCGCCTCCGGGCCCCGTGGGGGGCCCGGAGGGTACGGCTACTGCGTCGGGTTGCGGCTTACTCGAAGGTGCAGCCGCAGGAGTTGACCTCCCGCACGATGACACCGCGCCCGGTGTCCATGTGGGTGGTGCAGGGCATGCAGGGGTTGAGGCTGCGGACGGCCCGGAGGACGTCGATGCCCTTGATCTGGTCCTCGGGGACCGACTCGAGCAGCGGGGTGTCCACGACGCACTGCTCGTAGGGGCCGAGGTTCCCGAAGGCGTCCGTCGGCGCCGCGTTGAGGGTGGACGGCGTGGTGATCTGGTAGTTGACCAGCTTGCCCTTGTCGATCTCCATGTGGTGGACGAGCCAGCCACGAGCGGCCTCCCAGAAGCCCACGCCGATCCGGTTGTCCTTGGGGATCCGGAAGGGGGTGTGGACCTTGGTCTCGCCGGCCCGCCAGTACTCGAACGCCTGGAGGAGGCAGTTCATGGCGATGCAGGCCACCAGCGGGATGGCGTAGGCCCGGCCACGGTTGCGCTCGAAGGCGTTGAGGGTGCGGGGGACGGCCCACATCAGCTCGGTCTCGGGCAGGGCGTGGCGGGGGAGCAGCATGCGCACGCCGTCGCCGGTCGACTCGAAGAAGGGGTTGTCGGGGATCTTCTGGGCGAGGGCGATCGTCCACATCTCGCCGTAGGCGCCCGTCTCGATCGACTTGCGGTCCCACCGGGGAGCGGTGTCCCACGTGTAGCGCTCACGGAAGTTGGTGGCCGTGGGCTTGGGGATCGTGGTCTTGTTCCACGGGTGG
>JBKHXX010000090.1:0-2977 GCA_046565765.1 Acidimicrobiia bacterium
CCGCGGAGGGCGAGCTGGTTGGCGGGCGCCTCCTGGGTGCCGACGAGGTCGTAGACCCCGGGCGGCACGTCAGGGATCCTTACCGTGCCTGGCCCCCACTGGGCATTCCCACCGGTCGTCGTCTCGAACGTGGCCAGGACCTCGCCGTCGACGCTGTTCCAGCGGACCGAAACCGGCACCGGCGCCCAGCTGGGCGTCCCGTTGACCGTGACCTCGCCGCCCGCTGCAACCTGGCTCGGCCTGATCTCCATCCGGGCGACGTGGGCCGCCGAAGCCGGTCCCGCATGGACGGCGGCTAAGCCCACGGCCCCGAGCATCGCCGGCCAGAGCCGTCGCTTTGACATTGTGCCCACCTCCTGTCGACGCGCATTATCGCGCTCGCCCGGTGGTCCCCCTGGCCCGGTTCCCAACGAAGGGAACGGCAACACGGTCGCCACGGGTGCGGCGACGGACTCCACCGCGACCGTCGGGCCGACTGGAAACCGTCCGGCTGTGGCGGAGCACCCTGGTCGTCCGACGCGCGGGGACCGCGCCCGTCCCAGCCTTCTCGCGGGTACCGTCCTCCTCACCCCGGGGATAAGCCGACAATCCCCCACTGAAACTCCTCTATTCCGTCGCCTTCGGCAATACTCCGAAGGGCAGCGTTCGGTCCTCATTCGCGCCGCTGTCCCAGCCGGAGGACGCTCTGCCAGGGTGACGACGGGTTGAGGTGGGCGCCGGTGACCGGGCCGATGGCCAGGATGATGGCGACGAGCGCAGCAGCAGTGGCCGCCGCGTTCTCCAGGAGCTGCAGCCCGACATCCTCGGAGAGCTGCTGGGCTGCGAGCCCAGAGCCCACTACCGCGATGATGAGCAGCCCCGTCCCCAGCGCTTCGGCGACGTGGCGGCGGGCGACGTGGCGGTCGACCACTCAGCAGCAGGAAGCGGCGCCGGCCTTGACCGTGTCGCCCTCGGCCACCGCGCAGCACGCTGCGCCCGTCTCCGGGTCGAGCGTGCGGAGTTGCCCGCCGGGCATCTCCACGTCCTCCAGCACGGTGTAGATCTCCCAGGGCTCACCCAAGGGGCCGTCCACCCAGACCTTGTCCTGGCGGGCGTAGCAACAGGCCACGCCGTCCTCGGTGGAGGTGGCCAGACCGGATTGGGCCAGCCGGGTCTGGGCCGCGCCAACCAGCTCGGCCGTCTCCACCTCGACGCCGAGGTGGTTGATGGTGCCTCCCTTACCCGGCTGCCTCGAAGAGCACGAGCTTGAGCGGCGGCTCGGCGACGGCGAAGTTGGCGTAGCCGTCGCGCCGCTTGGCCGGCTCGGTGGCGAACAGCATCGAGTAGAAGTCGACCGCGGCGTCCATGTCGTCCACGTTGAGGGCCAGCTGCAGCCTCGACATCGGTGCCTCCATTGATAGACTATCGTCGATTGGTGTAGTGAAACCCCATTCATCGACGGCTGTCAATTGGAGATTCCCGTGGCGACGAAGGCGCAACGACCTCTGGCCGTCCTGCAAGACGACGAGTGCTGCCCGGCGGTGCTCTCGTCGCCCTTGTCGGAGCAGCGAGCCGCCACCCTCGCCCGTGACTTCGCCGTCCTCTCCGACCCGGTGCGCCTGCGCCTCCTAAGCCTGCTCGTCTCCGCTCCCACGGGAGAGGCGTGCGTGTGCGAGCTCGTCGAGCCGCTGGGGCGCTCCCAGCCCACGGTCTCGCATCACCTGAAAATCCTCAGCGACGCCGGTCTCGTGGAGGGCGAGAAGCGGGGACGCTGGGTCTGGTACCGGGCGGCGCCCGGGCGCATCGGCGAGCTGCGGGGCGTCCTCGCCTAGCCCGTCCGGCGGGCGCTGCTCAGGAACCCCCAGACCTGGCTGGTGGCGTCGACGGCGCCGCTCACGGGCCCGAGCCCTTGGGCGAACCACGTGTGGCCGCCGCCCTCGATGGTGACGAGCTTCACCCCAGTGCCTGCTGCGCAGCCGGTCCACGTCGACGTGGACACCGCCCCCTCCGCCTTCGTGGCCGGAGGCGTCGGGCAGGCGTTGAGCTCGGCCCAGCGTTGCGCGACCGCCGGCGTCGGCGGCGACGGCTGCGTCGCCCCTCCAGCGGTGTGCCCTCCCTCGTAGGGGACGAGGCCGTCGGCCGTGCCGTGGATCTCGATGACCGAGACGGGCCGGACGGGATGGCAGTCGTCGAGGACCATGGCGCCGGCCACCGAGCCGACGCCGGCGATGCGCCCGGCCTCCTCGCATGCGAGCCGGTAGGCCATCATCGCCCCCGCTGAGACGCCAACGGCGTAGACCCGCCCGGTGTCGATCGCGTTCTTGGCGGCGACGTCGTCGATGAGCCGGGTCAGGAACCCCACGTCGTCGGGGCCGGTCGTGGCCCGCCCCAGACAGCAGTAGCCGGCGTTCCAGGTCTCGTTGACGCCCTCGGGATAGGCGACGACGAGGCCTTCCCGCTCGGCCACTCGGTCGAATCCGGTCGCCTCGACCATGCTCTCTCCGGTGTTGCCCACGCCGGCGAGGATGATCACCCGCGGGGCCGGCCGGCTCCGCTGGAGCGACAGCGGCACGACTAGGCGGTAGGAGCGGGACAGCCCGTCGACGCTCAGCTGGTGGTGCTGCACGGCGGGAGGTGGAGGCGCCTCGGAGGAGGAGCCTGAACTGCCACAGGCGGCCGTCACGAGCATCGCCGCCCAGGCGACGACGGGCAGGCCCGACGGGCGCCGGGACCACGCCGAGCGGGTCATCGGCCCATGACGCTCCGACCGACCAGCAGCAGTCCCGTCGCCAGCCCCACGACGAACGTAAGGGCGAAGGACACGACGGCTGACCACGGCCAGCGGAGGACGAAGAGGAGGAGTGCAGCCGTCGGCACCAGGCCAACGACGCCGGTGGCCAGCGCAGCGCGACGGAGCCGCCGCCGCTCGGGATCGCGGAGGCGGTCCACGATGGCGGCGAAGGCCGCCGCCTCCCGGTCGGACAGCCCGGCTCCCATC
>JBKHXX010000091.1:0-11158 GCA_046565765.1 Acidimicrobiia bacterium
GTCCGGCATCATCGCCCTGACCGTCGGCCTCGGCGCCCTTGGTCTGGCCCTGTTCGGCGCTGGCTTCATCGCCTTCGTCCGCCAGGCCCGCAAGGCTCCGGCCGCCGCGACGGTGCGCAAGTAACACGCACGCCGGTTCGTCAGAACCGAATCAGCACTTCCGATCTCGGAGGCCCGGTGTCCCCTCGGGGGCACCGGGCCTCCGCCATTTGCGCCTCTCCCCTGCGCCGGTGAGTGTTCAACACACCTATTGAGCGGCGCACACTTTGCTGCAAGCGTGGTGTCCGCCGTTTTTCAGGCTGGGGGGGAGGAGATCAGTTCGTAATGTCTCGGGAGCACCACCAACACGCCCGCCGGCGGAGGCCGGCCCTTACCGTCGGGATCGCCACGGCCGCATGCGCCCTGCTGGCCCAGGGAGCAGCCCTGGCCACCGACGTCACCGGCGGGAGTCCGACCACGCCGGTCCACGCCACCAAGGCCGACCTGGCCCCGGGCCGGATGTACTCGAGCCCCGCCTTCGCCGTCGACCCCGACAACCCGCTGCGGGTCGTGGCCGGCGTGGCCGACCTCAATAGCCGCCGCTGCCACCTGCTGCGCTCGACCGACGGCGCGGCGTCGTGGCGACTGCTCGACTCGTTGCCAAACCCGCCCTCGTACCCGTTCTGCTCCCAGAGCCAGGGAGGCGTGATCCAGGCCCCGGTGGCCTTCGGGCGCGACGGCACCCTCTACATGGCCCTCGGCGGGTGGGACGACCAGGACGGCGCCCGCACCGGCGGCGCCATCCTGCTGGCCCGCTCCGACGACCTGGGCGACAACTGGCAGACCACCGAGATCTACACCAGCCGGGGCAAGACGGGTGAGGCGGCGGAGAACGTCCGCCCCGTCCACACCCTCGCCGTCGACACCACGACGGGTGGCGAGGACGTCGTCTACGTCACGTTCGGCGTCTCCTATCCCGGGTTCACCGCCCCCAACCAGCGGCCCAACACGCCCATGGTGGCGGTCTCGCGCGACGGTGGGCGGACGTTCGAGGCTCCGGTCAACCTGGCCGACAAGGTCTTCGAGCCCCAGGCCCTTCGCGACCAGGCCCTCTCGGCGGTGACCACCACGACCGCCGCCCCCAACGCCAGCACCACGACCACCACCACGCCCGCCGCCGGCTCCCGGGCGGCCACGCCCAACCAGGCCGCCAACTTCGCCGGCAACTCGGGCCGGAACCACATCCAGGCCCGGGTCGACGGCAAGGGCACCGTCTACGTGGGCTGGCTCTCGGGCACGGCCAGCGTGAGCCCGGCACCGCCGCCCGCGCAGATGCTCTCGAAGTCCACCGACGGGGGTCGCACCTGGCAGACCAGCATGGCCATCCCCTTCGACTACGAGAACGCCGCGCCCCGCATGGCGGTGAGCCCCGAGGGTGTGATCCACCTGATCTACGGCCGCAACCCCGAGCCGTCGGTGGGCGGCCACGGTGAGATCTACCACCGAGCCTCCACCGACGGCGGGTCGACCTGGACGGAGCCGAAGGTCATCACCGACGACCCGCCCGCCGCCCTGCTCGGGCAGTACTTCCCCAACGTGAGCGTGGCGCCCACCGGCCGCGTCGACGTGGTGTGGTGGGACACCCGCGACGACGTCGGCATCCGGTCCAACGACGTCTACTACTCGTACTCCCTCGACGACGGCAAGACGTGGAGCAAGAACCAGCGGATCACCGACCGCAGCGTCGACCGCCGCTACGGCGTGTGGGGCGTCAACTACGACATCAACTCGCCCCCGGCGGTGGGCTCGGCCAAGGAGTACGCCATCTTCGGGTGGGACGACACCCGCAACACCGACGTGTCGAACCCCGCCTACTCCAGCGGGTTCGGGGCCGGCACCCAGGACGTGTTCACCTCCGTCGTGCAGTTCGAGGCGGTGGGCGGCGGCACGTCGGCCACGGCCAAGGTGCTGCTGGCGGCCACGGCCGGCCTGGTCGCGGTGGGGCTCGTGCTCCTGGGCGTGGCCATGACGGCCCGCCGCCGCAGCGGCGATGCCGCCCCCAAGCCAGCGACCACCGGCAAGGCCCCGGCCAAGGTCTGATCGAGCGGGAACCCACCGAGGGCGTGCCGTATAGCCATCGACCAGCGGCACGGGAACCGGGTGGTCGGCCCGGCGTCCCGGCTCGTACGGGGCGCCGGGCCTCGGCGCGCCGGTGCTCAGGCTCAGCCGGTGCCGAAGTGGTGGCTTGTCACCGCGTGATGGTCGAGACCGTCGTGGCTGCACGGGCTGGTGTGGATCGTGGCCCGGCTCAGCTTGGGGATCCGGTGGAGGAGGCGGTGGTGCGCCTCCTCGGCGATGGCGTGGGCCTCGGCCACGGTGAGGTCGCAGTCCGACACCACGTCGACCTCGGCCCGCAGCTCGTGACCGACCCACCGGATCGCCACCCGCTCGACGGCCTCGATGCCGGGAACTCCGGCCGCCACGTGCCCAACCTGGTCGACCAGCTCGGGGTCGACGCTGTCCATGAGGCGACGGTAGATGTCCCGAGCCGCGCTCTTCAGCACGAACAGGATGGCCACGGTGATGGCCAGCCCGACGATCGGATCGGCCAGCTGCCAGCCGAACGCCACGCCGACGGCGCCGACGACCACGGCCAGCGACGTGAGCCCGTCGGTGCGGGCATGCAGGCCGTCGGCCACCAGCGCGGCCGACCCGATCTCCCGTCCCACCCGGATGCGGTAGACGGCCACCAGCTCGTTGCCGGCGAAGCCGATGAGCCCGGCCAGGATCACCCAGCCCACGTGCCGCACGTCCTGGGGGTCGAGCAGTCGCCCGATCGCCTCCCACGCCGCCACGCCCGCCGACAGAGCGATCATGGCCACGATGAAGATGCCGGCCAGGTCCTCGGCCCGGCCGTAGCCGTAGGTGTACCGCTTGGTCGGCTTGCGCCGCCCGAGCCAGAAGGCGATGCCCAGGGGCACGGCGGTGAGGGCGTCGGCGAAGTTGTGGACGGTGTCGGCCAGCAGGGCGACCGACCCGCTGATGAGGACGACCACCACCTGGAGGGCGGCGGTGACCCCCAGGCCGGCCAGGCTGATCTTGAGGGCCCGCATCCCCTTCTGGCTGTCCCGTAGGGCCCGGTCGACCGAGTCGGCCGCGTCGTGGCTGTGGGGGGCGAAGATGCCCTGGATCCAGCCCTTCAGCCCGGTCGGGTGATCGTGGCCGTGGCCGTCGTGGCCGTGGCCAGGGTCGTCGTGGCCGTGGCCGTCGTGGCCGTGGTCGGCGCTCATGCTCGCGCCCGCCGGCGCCCGTCGTGGCGGGTGTGGGTGACGGTCGACGGTCCCTGCACCACGTGGTCGGCGTGGAACAGCGCTTCCTCGACGAGGCGGCGCACATGGTCGCTGTCGGACGAGTAGTAGATGCGGTTGCCCTCCCGGCGGGCGGTGACGAGCCCGGCCAGCCGCAGCTTGGCCAGGTGCTGCGAGAGCGCGGCGGCGGGTGCGCCGACGTGAGCGGCGAGAGGCCCCACCGAGTGCTCTCCGTGCAAGAGCGACCACAGGACCCGCAGGCGGGTGGGGTCGGCCAGCAGCTTCAGCACTGCGACTGCGGCCTCGACCTCCTCGTCGCCGGGCTCCCGTTCTATGTGCGTATCCACGCAGATACTTTACTACTACGCCAGGGTTGGCGGCTCGGAAGTTCGGGCGTATGTTCACCTTCGAGGCGCAAACTGGCCGTAGGCGCCTCGAAGGAGGGGCGACCATGACCGACGACGCCGCGAGCTACCGGCGCATCCCGATCGAGATCCTCAACGAAGGCAGACTGGAGCTCATCGACGAGCTCTTCGCCGAGGACTACGTCGAGCACGCAGCCATCCCGCCCGGGTTCCCCGAAGGCCGGGAGGCGGTTCGCATGTTCTTCGTGATGCTGCGGGAGGCGTTCCCCGACCTCCGCTACGAGGTCCTCCAGCAGTACCAGGACGGTGACATCCACATCGGCTACATCCGCGGCTCCGGCACCATGACCGGCGCCTTCATGGGCATGGAGCCCACCAGCAAGTCGGCGACGTGGGAGGAGACCCACATCGGCCGCATGCGCGACGGCAGGCTGGTCGAGCACTGGGCCGTCCTCGACCAGCTCAAGATGCTCCAGGACCTGGGCCTGGCGCCGGCGCCCCCAGGGGCGTAAGGGGCGTCGCGCCCTTTGCACGCGAACGGGCCGGCGGCCGCAGGTGCGGCTCGCCGGCCCGGAACGCTGCGGCGTTGGACTAGGCGGTGCTGGAGGCCCCGGCCGTGACCGACCCGTTCCCGTCCAGCGGCAGCACGTCGGCCGGAGGCTTCACTCCCACCAGCAGCTCGTCGAGCTGGTCGCCTTCCAGGCTCTCCACCTCCATGAGGGTCTGGGCGATCTTGTCCAGGAGCTGGCGGTTGGCGTTGAGGGCGGCCTTGGCCCGCAGGTCGGCCCACGCGAGGATGGCCTGCGTCTCGCTGTCCACCAGGGACGCGATGCGCTCGGAGTAGCCGGGGCCCCACTCGCCCTGGAAGCCGGGCGTGAACGGCTTGATGATGTAGGAGCCCAGCTTCTCGCTCATGCCGAACTCGCCCACCATCCGGCGGGCCAGCGACCCGGCGTGCTCGAGGTCGGCGGTGGCGCCCGACGACACCTCGCCGGTCACCAGCTCCTCGGCCGCCCGGCCGCCCAGCATGGCGGCGATGCGGTCCATCAGCTGGCTCTGGGTGACGGTGGCCTGGTCGCCCTCGGGGACGAGCCACGTGAACCCGCCGGCGTGGCCCCGGGCCACGATCGACAGCTTGCCCACCTTGTCCGCCCCCGGCAGGGACGTGGACGTGATGGCGTGGCCGGCCTCGTGGTAGGCGATGCGGTGGCGGTCCTGGGGGCTGAGGATGCGGCTGCGGCGCTCGGGACCGGCCACCACCCGCTCGATGGCCTCGAAGAGGTTGCGGTTCTCGATCTGCGTCGAGCCGCGACGGGCGGCCAGCAGGGCGGCCTCGTTCACCACGTTGGCCAGGTCGGCGCCGGTGAAGCCCACCGTGCGCTTGGCCACCGCAGCCAGGTCGACCTCGGGCACCAGCGGCTTGCCCCGGGAGTGGATCTTGAGGATGGCCTCACGGCCCCGCACGTCGGGACGGTCGATGCCGACCCGGCGGTCGAAGCGGCCCGGTCGCATGAGGGCCGAGTCGAGGATGTCGGGACGGTTGGTGGCGGCCAGCACGACCACGCCCGACCCGCTCTCGAACCCGTCCATCTCGACCAGCAGCTGGTTGAGGGTGGCCTCCCGCTCGTCCTGGCCGCCCACCGCCATGGCGGTACGGCCACGGCCGACGGCGTCCAGCTCGTCGATGAAGCAGATGCAGGGGGCGGCCTCCTTGGCCACCGCGAAGAAGTCCCGGATACGGGCGGCACCGACGCCGACGAAGATCTCGACGAAGTCGGAGCCCGACATGGAGAAGAAGGGCACGTTGGCCTCGCCGGCCAGGGCCCGGGCCAGCAGCGTCTTGCCGCAGCCCGGAGGGCCGGTCAGCAGGATGCCCTTCGGCACGGAGGCGCCCATGGCCAGGAACTTCTCGGGGCTGCCCAGGTAGTCGCGCACCTCGGCCAGCTCCTCGATGGCCTCGTCCACCCCGGCCACGTCGGCGAAGGTGATCTTGGACTCGCCGGTGGCCACCCGCTTGGCCCGCGATTTCCCGAAGGCGAAGGCGTCGCCCATGCCTCCGCGGCCCAGGGTGAGGAACAGGATGAGCAGGCCGTCCACCACGATCAGCGCGGGCAGGATCATCGAGGCGGGCACGACCAGGTTCTTGAGCGGCTGCTGCTGGACCTTGTAGGCCACCCCCGCATCCTCGAGGGCCGAGGTCAGGCGGGAGAAGATCGTCTCCCGGCCGGCGGCCACCGCCACCCAGTACTCGCCCCGGTCGTAGCGGCCGACGATGCGCTGGTCGGACTCCAGGATGGTGGCGGACTGCACCCGGCCCTGGCGCAGGAGGGTGATGTACTGGTCGATGCGCAGCTCGCGCCCCGCCGTGCGGGGGTTCGACCACCACAGCAGGGTGACGTAGAAGGCGATCAGCACGGGCAGGGCGATGATGCACAGCAGGAGGCCCCGCTTGCGCATCTGCGCCTTGCGGTCGGCGTCGCCCGCAGGCCCGCCGGAACCGGGGTCGTCGCCCTTCTTCCGCTTGGGGGCGTCTTGCTTGGGCGGGCGCCGCCGGGTGTTCTGGGCCATGGACGTCGGCCTCCTTCGAGCAGGCTACGGACGAAGCAGCGAATAGGGGCTCCGCTCCGCCGGCCGAAGTTGGCCGCCTGCCGGCGAACGCGCCTCAGTTTACTGCGGAGGCCCGTCCGCCTTCTATAAGGGTCAACCCTGAGACGACCCCCGAGAAGCGGCGTCCCGCCAATCCCCGCCAGGGATCGCCGGCGGCCGCCGACGGCGCCGGATGCGACTCAGGGTTGGTAGCGGTCGACGCAGCCCTGGGCGATGGGGTTCTGGCCGGGGAAGGCGGCGTCGCCGGCCACGACCAGCACGGTGCCGTCGCCGAGGAGGGCGGCGGCCTGCTCGCTCCGGGGGCAGGCCATGTCGCCTGCCGAGCGCCACTCCCGGGTGTTGGGGTCGTAGACCTCGCCGGTGCGCAGGGAACGGCGCTGGCCCCGCTGGGCCGACTCGCCGCCGGCCGCCAGCACCCGCCCGTCGGCCAGGAGGGTGGCGGTGTGGCCGGTACGGTCGAGGTTGAGGGGCGAGACCTGGGTCCACGTGCCGGAGCGGGAGTCGAACACCTCGGCCGTGCTGATCGAGATGTCGGCGTTGTCACCGCCGGCGCCCCCCATGACCAGCACCGACGAGCGGTCCGACAGCAGCACCGCGGCGTGGTTGGTGCGGGCCTCGTCGAGGTCGGTGGTGCTCACGAACCCGTCCACCGCCGGGTCGTACAGCTCGACGCTCTGCAACGCCTTCACCTGTCCGCCCTGGGCCGGGCCCTGGCCGCCCGTCACCAGCACCTTGCCGTCGGGCATGGCGGTGGCCGTGTGCTCGAAGCGGGCGGTGCGCATGGGCGCGGTGCTGCGCCACGTGCCGGTGGCCGGGTCGAACACCTCGGCGGTGGCGTCGGGACGGATGGTCTGGCCGCCGCTGGCGCCCGAGGGCCCGCGGGAGCTGCCGCCGGCGACCATCACCCGGCCGTCGGCCAGCACCGACATGGAGTGTCCCAGCCGCCCGACGCTCATGGGGGCGACCGTCGTCCACGTGGCGCTGGCGGGGTCGTAGATCTCGGCCGAGCTCATGGGCTCGCCTTCGGCGTCGCGCCCGCCGGCCACCATCACCCGCCCGTCGTTGAGCAGCACGCCGGTGTGGCCCCGGCGGCCCTGGCCGAGGCTACCGGTGGAGGCCCACTCACCGGACACAGGGTCGAAGATCTCAGCCGCCTCGATGGGGATGGCGCCCACGCCGCCCCCCGCCACCAGCATCTTCCCGTCCCGCAGGACGATGGCGGTGGTGGTGCCTCTGATGGTGGCCAGGTCGGGCGCCTGGCGCCAGCTCCCGGTGGGCGGCAGCGAGGTCGACGTCTGGTCGCCGCCGTCGTCGCCCGAGGAGGACAGCAGCACGGCGATGAGGAGCACCGCCAGCAGCGCCCCACCCACCCCCAGGTAGAGCGGTGTGCGCGACGGCCGCATCATGGCCATCGCCTTCTCGTTGATGGCGGCCGGTGCGGCGTCGTCCTCGCACTTCAGGCCCACCTCGGTGCGGACCGCGCACTTGGGACAGATCGGCTTGCCGCAGTCCACGCAGGTGAGGCGGGTGAGCTCGCCGTGGCGCTCGCACTTCAGCGCCTGTGTCGCCATGTCAGCCCTTTCCGTGGCGCGGGTTGACGTTCGCCGGAACGACTCCGCGCCCCTCTTACTCCGGCGTGGCCACCTGCTCGCAGTCTATGCACGCGTGGGCGCCACCGCGTGGCGGCCAGGCGGTGCGCCCGAGTCAGGCGACGGGGTCGGCGGCCGCGGCCAGGCCCGCTTCGGGCACGTTGATGGCGTAGCGGGTGCGGGCCCGGCGCAGGCGCAAACCGTCCCAGTGGCCGAACTCGTTCTCGGGGACCCAGTCGTTGGCCCAGTAGCCCGGGTACTTGTCCCGCAGCTCGCGCGCGTTGGGCGAGCTGAGCAGGCGCTCCACGCCCTCCCGGTCGCGCCACACGCTCATCAGGTACACGTCGCCCGGCTTGGACACCCCCACCACGCAGCGGAGCATGGCGTCGTCGCCCTCGCACTCCTTCTGGAGGGCCTTGAGGTCACGCCAGGCCTGGAGCGTCTTGGCCGGCTCGGTGTGGATGTGGATGACCCCACCGCCGGCCCCGCCCACCTCGGCCCGCCGGCGACGGGCGAACACGGTGGTGTCGTAGCTCACGGTGCCGTCGGCGCTCATGGCCTGCTTCAGCTTGGGCAGGTGCTCGAGGGCCTTCTCCAGGAGGGGGTCGCGCCTGGCCCCGTTCGGCCCCTGGTTCAACTCGGGGTAGTCGGGGTCGCCGCGGCCCATCTCCAGGCCCTTCCATGCCCCCGTCTCGTTGGGGCCCGGCCGCCAGCGCATCAGCCAGAACGACTGCAGCCACTTCGAGAACAGCCACATGATCTCGTCGTGGGCCCCCGACCGCATGAACTCCTGCATGTCGTGGCGGGACTTCCACACCGTGATCGTCCAGAACTCGCTGGGGCTGGCCACGATGCTGGCCCACCGCACCACCTCGGTGTCCCGCCTCAGCTGCCGGCGCACCCGCAGCGAGGCGATCATCATCTGCGGGAAGAACCAAGGCCCCCGCAGCTTCGAGCGGGTGGTGACAGTGAAGAGGTTCTCGTTCGATTCGGCCACCATTGACCAGATTACCCCGCGGAGGCGTCCATCAGGCGGGCCAGGGTGGCCACGTCGAGCACGCCACGGCATCCGGTGCCGGCCCGGTCGGCGATCACCTGGGCCGGGTCGTCCGGCTGGCCGAAGCCGTCGAGCACCAGCCCGGCCCGCTCGAGATCGTGGTCGCGGGTGTAGCCGTTGACCACCACCGCGGTGGGGAGCCCGGCGCCCACGGCCGACTGCAGCCCCTCCGACGAGTCCTCCACCGCCGCGACCCGGTCGGCGGTCAGCTTGAGCCGCTCCAAGGCGGTGGTGAAGGCCTCCGGGTGGGGCTTGCGCTCGGCCACCTCGTCCCCGCACACGACCACCTCGAAGGCCAACCCGGGGAGCAGGCGGTCGAGCAGCCCCTCCACCCAGCCCCGGCTGCCGGTGGTGGCCACGCCCACGCGCACGCCCTCGGCCGCCAGCTCGTCGAGGAGCCGCTTCACCCCCGGCCGGACGTCGACCTTGCCGTCGTCGATGATCTGGGTCATGAGGGCCGTCTTGCGCTTGTGCAGGGCGGGGGCAAGCTGGGCCCGCTCCTGCGCGGGGACACCCTGTCCGGCCAGGTAGCCGTCGATGCGGCGCTGGCCCCCGGTCGTGCGCAGCAGCCGCCCGTACTCCTCCACGTCCCACCGGTAGGGCATGCCGAACTCCTCGAAGGCGAGGTTGAAGGCGACTCGGTGGCCGTCGCGCTCGCTGTCCACCAGGGTGCCGTCGACGTCGAAGACGACCGCCTCGAGCGGGCTCACTCGGCGGTGGGAGGGAGGCCGCCGCCGAAGAGCTGGTCCTCCTCGCCGCCGGCGGCCGCCACCCGCAGGTCGGCGAAGGCGCTGTCGATGTCGGCGCCCCACAGGTCCCAGGTGGTGTAGCGGGCGCCGACCAGCTGCACGCCCACGGCTGGCCCGTACAGCGTCTCCTCGTCGAACATCTCGAGGCCCTCGGTGGTCATGACCGCCTCGACCGTCTGCTTGGCGTGGGCCAGGTGGTCGGGCATGTCGCGGTTCACCAGGAAGCTGCGGGGGCCGACCCGCAGCACCGTCGGGATGTCGCGTGACGCCATGAGCACGGGGCCCTCGGCGTGGAACGTCTCCGAATAGGGCGGGACGTCGTTGCGGAGGTAGGCCCGGACGACCTCGTCGTCGGCGCCCTGGGGCCCGTGCGGTTGGTACAGGGGAGGCGAGGGCCAGTCGGTCACCGTCGGCCAGCCTACTCCCGCCCATACACGCGACCGATCCCGCCCTGAGGCGGGATCGGTGCGGGACCTTCGAGTGGTGAAGGACTAGCGGGCGAGCCGCTCGGCCTCCGCCGCGGCCGTCTGCAGATTCTGAGCGATGTCCTGCAGGTTGCCGTTGATGCGGTCGGTGGCGGGGCCGATGACCGCGCACATCGTCTCCACGGCGCGCACACCGAAGGTGATGCGGGCCAGGCTGGCGCAGATGCTGCGCAGCTGGTTGCCGATGACCGTGAGGTAGATGGCGAGGACGATGACCAGCGCCGCGATCTCGATGATGGTGAGAACGAGTTGGATCGTCATCGCCGGCCTCCTGCCGCGTACTGCATGAGCTGGGCGTGCTTGCGGACCTCGTCACGCAGCTCGCCGGTGAGCACACCGGTCTGGTTGAGCATCCAGGTCGTGGACGTGTTCTGCGCCACCCGGGTAGCCGTCTCCCACACCTCACGCACGTTGCGGTCGATGTCGCTGACGAACGTGTGGAGCAGGAAGAGAAGCAGGATGACGGCGGCGATGACGACGGCACCGAGGCCGAGCGACACCCACCAGAACTGCACGTGGTCAGAAGCCACGTTGACCGCTGAGACCAGCACTACTGCCCCCCTCCGAGCATCGCACGCGCCTCTTGGGCGCTCTTCATGATGGAACGGACGCCACCGTTGATCTTGTCGACGTCCCACAGCGGCAGCGTGTTGATCCGAGCCTCGTCCAGTGCCGCTGTGATCTGGTCGGCCTGAACGCCGATGCGGCGGGCCAACGACAGGATGATGGCGACGAGGACGACAACGATCGTGATCACGACTGCCGTAATCACGTAGCCCACGTACCAACCCGTGAGCGCGACACCTAGCATGCGATCCCCTTCCGACGAATCTGCGTCAGAATAGACACTCCGCACTTAGCGGGTCAATGGCCCTGCGGCACGCAGCGAACCCGGGTGGCCACCCTCCGCAACTCCCGGGCGATACCCTGATCCACACGTGGCCGGCCCCCCCACGGCCTGGCTTCCGAGGTGACGAGATGAGCGATACTCCCGGCTCGCAGGGCCCCGTGACAGACGG
>JBKHXX010000092.1:0-48975 GCA_046565765.1 Acidimicrobiia bacterium
CCTGCGGACCTGGTCCGCGACTATGCCGAGCGCCTCGAGCGGTTCGACCAGGCTGTGCGCCGCCTCAGGGCGATGCCCGACCCGCCGCTCAAGGACGCCGGCAGGGTCAAGGTCTATGTCGTCGGCAGCGGGGAAACCCTCGAACGGCTGATTGGGGTCGAGGGAGCGGCCGGAATGTACATCGGCCGGGCGTCCGGAGCCGTTGCGTTCGTTCCGGAAATCTCCAGGCGCAGGAGCACTCTCGACGGCTCGCTCACCCCGCAGACGATCTTCTTCCACGAATATATGCACCACCTTCAGCTTCAGGGGACGGTGGCGATGCTGCCGCCCTGGGTCGTCGAGGGAACTGCCGAGTTTTTCAGCACCGCCGATATCAGGGAGGACGGGTCGGTCGCCATCGGCGCGCCGCCGGGGCACCGCGCGCTCGGCCTCTATCTGTCGGTGCCCATCCCGCTCGATGAGCTTGTCGGCGTCACCTACAAAAAGCTCGGGTCGATCAAGCGGGAAACCTTGTACGGGCGCGGCTGGCTGCTCACTCATTATCTCAACCTCGAGCCGAGCCGCCGCGGTCAGCTGGACAAGTATCTCCAGCTGATTCACCAGGGCCAGGAACCGCTGGCCGCCGCTCAATCCGCTTTTGGCGACCTCAAAGCTCTCGACCGGGAACTCGGCCGGTACATGAAGCGCAAGCGGTTCACCTCTCTGGTCGTTCCGGCGTCCGAGATCGCCGTCGGCCCGATCGCGGTCCGGCCGCTTCGGCAGGGCGAAGCCGCGATGATGAGCGTGCGAATCCGCTCCGATCGCGGAGTCAGCGACAAAAGCGCGCCCGCCGTCGCGGCCGATGCGCGCAAGGTCGCACAACGGTATCCGGACGATCCAGCCGTTCTGGCTGCCCTTGCCGAGGCCGAATATGACGCGGACAATCTGGCCGCCGCCGAAGCCGCTGCCGACCGCGCGCTGGCTCTCGACCCCCAATTGCGTCACGCCCTCATTTACAAGTCGATGACGATGCTCGAGCGCGGGCGTGAGGCTCCCGAAGCAACCAATTGGGGTGAAGTCCGCCGGTGGATCGCAAAGGCCAACCGCCTCGATCCCGACGATCCGCATCCGCTTCTGCTCTTCTATCAGACGTTCGGCGCGTCCGGTGAGAAACCAACCGAAAATGCAGTCAAGGGCCTGATCTACGCGGCGCACCTCGTCCCGCGAGACATGCCGCTTCGAATACTCGCTACTCGGCAGCTTCTGATCGACGACAAGCCGGAGCTGGCCAGGCCCTTATATGCAAGCATCGCTTACAATGTTCACGGCAGCGCCGAAGCGCGGGAGAAGCGGCGCCGAATCATGGACGCGATCGCAAGCGGCGATTCAAAGGCTGCGCTTGCGCTGCTCGACCCCGACCACGACGAAGACGAAAGCGCGGCGAAGGAACAATCAAAGATCCAGCACCCGCTGCGAAGCGGCCTGCTCTAAATCCAGCAATCTTCGCTTGCGCTCGAGCCCGCCGGCGTATCCGCCAAGGCTCCCATCGCTTCGGATGACCCGGTGGCACGGGATCAGGACCGCGACATGATTGTCGCCATTGGCGCTTCCGACCGCGCGCACCGCTTTTGGCTGGCCGATCGCCGCGGCAATCTGGGCATAGCTTCGGGTTTCTCCGGGCGGGATCTTGCGAAGCTCCTTCCACACCGCTTCCTGGAACGCGGTGCCGGCGACGTCGACCGGCAGGTCGGGCGCCTGGGCGGGGCGCTCGACCGCTCTCAGTGCTCCCTCGATGAGCTCGGCCATCGAGCCCTCATCCTCGACCAGCATGGCATTTGGAAAGATTTGACGGAGCGACTCCGGCCCGTCGTCGAAGGTCAGCCGGCAAATGCCCTTCTGGGTTGCAGCAATGAGCATCGCTCCGAGCGCGCTGTCCACCACCGCCCAGCGGATGGTCTCGCCGCGGCCGCCGTCGCGCCAGGCGGAGGGAGTCATTCCCATCCGCTCCTTCGCATCCTCATAGAATCGGCTCGGACCCGAATAGCCGGACTCGTAGATTGCGTCGGTCACTCGCCCGTTCTCCCTGAGATTCGTTTCAACCCGCTTTGCGCGAAGCGCGCGGCCGTATTCGGCTGGCGAAATTCCCAGCGCCCGCTTGAACAGGCGCTGGAAATGGTGCGGCGCATAGCCGACCACTCTGGCCAGCTCGCGAAGCGTGGGTGCCTCCTCGGATGCCTCGATCAGCTCGACTGCCTTCGCAACTGCCTCGCGGTCGCGGCCGATCTCGTCCGGCTTGCAGCGCAGGCAGGGACGGAACCCCGCGGCAGCCGCCTCGCCTCCGTCGGCGTAGAAGCGGACATTCTCGCGCTTTGGCCGCCGGGCCGGGCAACTGGGCTTGCAATAGATGCCCGTGCTCGTCACGGCCGCGACCAGCCGGCCATCCCACTTGCGGTCGCGTCTCTCGAAGGCGGCCCAGGCCCGATCATCATTCCAGTTTCTCATCAGCATCGTCTTACCATATGGGCTTCGTTCGAGGATTGCTTCCCGTCGGTTGCGGTCAAACCGCCGTATTGCTCAAGGCCGCCGCCTTGCATCGATTCAAAGCCGCTGCTACGGGCGCGCCAACCCGCCGGGGCGTGCGGCCTGAAGGCCGTGGAAGCGCCCCATTTCGCGCGGGGCAATTCCAGTTCTGGAGCATTGGGCGCGTGGAGACATCCGGCGGCATTCGGGCCAGCTTAGCAGGACGCTATGCGTCCGCTCTGTTCGACCTTGCGCGCGAGGAAAGGCAGATCGATGCGGTCAGCCGAAGTCTCGATTCCCTGGGCCAGGCGCTGGCGGATTCGCGCGATTTTCACCAGCTCGTCACTTCGCCGCTGGTCGACCGTGACGAGGCCGGGGACGCGTTCGCGGCAATCGCTGAAGAGCTGAAACTCGACCCGATCACGACCAATTTCCTCGGCGTTCTGGCGAAGAACGGCCGCAAGGCGCAACTGCAGCCGGTCATCCGCCTGTTCCGAAGGCTTGCGGCCGAGCACCGCGGCGAAACCACCGCCGAAGTCGTGACCGCACACCCGCTTACCGACGACCAGGTCGCCGAGCTCAAGGCGAAGCTCAAGGCGCGGGCCGGGCGCGAGGTCACCATCGACGCGCGCACCGACCCCCAGATACTCGGGGGGCTGATCGTCAAGATGGGAAGCCAGATGATCGACTCCTCGTTGAAGACCAAACTCAACAGACTCGCCCAGGCGATGAAAGGCTAAGGCACGAACATGGACATCCGAGCCGCAGAAATTTCCCGAGTGATCCGCGACCAGATCGCGAACTTCGCCGCCGAGGAGGAGGTCGCCGAGGTCGGCACGGTCCTGTCCGTCGGCGACGGGATCGCCCGAATCTACGGGCTCGACAACGTCCAGGCCGGCGAGATGGTCGAGTTCGAGGGCGGGATCAAAGGCATGGCCCTGAACCTCGAGAGCGACAATGTCGGAGTCGTCATCTTCGGCTCGGACGAAGAGATCCGTGAGGGCTCGACCGCAAAGCGCACCGGCTCGATCGTCGACGTCCCCATCGGGAAGGGCCTGCTCGGCCGCGTGGTCGACGCGCTCGGCAATCCGATCGACGGCAAGGGGCCGATTGAATCTGACGAGCGCCGCCGGGTCGAGGTGAAGGCTCCGGGGATCATTCCGCGCCGCTCGGTCCACGAGCCGGCCCAGACCGGCCTCAAGGCACTCGACGCCCTGGTCCCGATCGGCCGCGGCCAGCGCGAGCTGATCATCGGCGACCGCCAGACCGGCAAGACCGCGGTCGCGCCCGACGCCTTCATCAACCAGAAGGAAGTCAACGCCGGCGATGACGAGAGCAAGAAGCTCTATTGCATCTACGTCGCCGTCGGCCAGAAGCGCTCGACGGTCGCTCAGATCGTCCGCCAGCTCGAAGAGAATGGCGCGATGGACTACACCATCGTCGTCGCCGCCACCGCTTCGGAGCCTGCCCCGCTGCAGTTCCTCGCGCCTTATGCCGGCTGCGCGATGGGCGAATATTTCCGCGACAACGGGATGCATGCGGTCATCGTCTATGACGATCTGTCGAAGCAGGCGGTCGCCTACCGCCAGATGTCGCTCCTTCTCCGCCGCCCGCCGGGCCGCGAAGCCTATCCGGGCGATGTCTTCTACCTGCACTCGCGCCTGCTGGAGCTCGCCGCCAAGCTGAACGAGGACAACGGGTCGGGTTCGCTGACCGCCCTGCCGCTGATCGAGACCCAGGCCAACGACGTTTCGGCCTACATCCCCACCAACGTGATCTCGATCACCGACGGCCAGATCTACCTCCAGACCGACCTGTTCCGCTCGGGCGTGCGGCCCGCCGTCGACGTGGGCATCTCCGTCTCCCGGGTCGGCGGCAACGCCCAAATCAAGGCCATGAAGTCGGTGGCGGGCACGCTCAAGCTCGACCTGGCCCAGTTCCGCGAGCTCGAGGCGTTCGCCAGCTTCGGTTCCGACCTCGACAAGCTGTCGCAGGCCCAGCTGGAGCGGGGCTACCGCCTGACCGAGCTGTTGAAGCAGGGTCTCCACTCCCCCATGCCGGTGGAGGAGCAGGTGGTTGTGATCTTCGCCGGCACCAAGGGCTACCTCGACGACCTGCCCACGGGCGACGTCCGCCGCTTCGAGGCCGAGCTCCTGGAGGACCTGCGCACCCGCCACAGCGACCTCCTCGGCCAGATCCGCGAGAAGGGCACGCTCCCCGACGAGGACGCGCTCCGCAAGGCGCTCGACGAGCTCAAGGAGCGCTTCGAGCCGTCCGAGAAGGTCGAAGCCGCGACCGGCGGCGACGACGACTGACATGACGCCGACGGCTGGCGAAGTGTTCGCACCGGCCCACGTCCCGTGTGGTCGCGTGCGAACGGTACGGAGGTAGCCAGTGGCCTCAGGCCAGGAACGGGCCCTCCGCCGGAGGATCCGCAGCGTCCAGTCGACCAAGAAGATCACGCGGGCGATGGAGCTCATCGCCGCCAGCCGCATCGTCAAGGCCCAGCAGCGGGTGGCCGCGGCCCGGCCCTACAGCGAGCAGATCACCGAGGTCATGAAGACCCTGGCCGGCGCCGGTGCGGGCATGCGCCACCCCCTGCTCGAGGAGCGGGAGCAGGTCAAGGCGGTGGGCTACGTCGTGATCGCGGCGGACCGGGGCCTGGCCGGCGCCTACAACGCCAACGTCCTGCGCCGGGCCGAGCGCACCATGCAGGCGGCCCGGGCCGACGGCAAGGACACGATCCTGTTCACGTCGGGCGCCAAGGCCCTGGGCTACTTCCGCTACCGGGGCTACCGGATCGACGAGGGCTTCACCGGCTACGCCGAGGTGCCGGCCTACGAGGACGCCCGCCGCCTGGGCCAGGCCGCCGTCTCCCTGTACGAGAAGGGCGAGATCGACCGGGTCGAGCTGGTCTACACCCGCTTCCTCTCCATCGGCACCCAGCGGGTGGTGGTCACCCGCCTGCTGCCCATGGAGCGCGACGAGGTCGAGGAGGCCCAGGCCGACCGGGGCGAGGGCGCCCAGGCCCAGTACGAGATCGAGCCCGACCCCGACACGATCCTCGAGGAGCTGCTGCCCCGCTACGTGGAGGCCCGCATCTTCGCCGCCCTCCTCGACGCCGCCGCCAGCGAGCAGGCCGCCCGCCAGCGGGCCATGAAGGCGGCCACCGACAACGCCGAGGAGCTGATCGACAAGCTCTCGGTCGAGGCCAACAAGCTCCGCCAGGCCTCCATCACCACCGAGATCATGGAGATCGTGGGCGGCGCGGAGGCCCTGCGCCAGGCCGCGAGCGGCGGGAGGATCGACCTCCTGCCCGACACCCTGGTCTCCCGTGACGTCCTCAGGGACCGTCTCGACCCCATGCTCGACCGATCTGGAGTACGCCGATGAGCCAGCAGACCGCCCCCGCCCCCGAGTCGACCGAGTCAAACGGCGAAGGCACCCGCCACAAGCCGGGCAAGGTGGTGGCCATCGCCGGCCCCGTCGTCGACGTCGAGTTCTCGCCCGGCCACCTGCCCGAGATCAACACCGCCCTGCTCATGACCGTCGAGCTCGAGGGCGACAAGCAGGAGATCACCGCCGAGGTCGCCCAGCACATCGGCGAAAGCCGGGTGCGGGCCATCTGCATGAAGCCCACCGACGGCCTGCGCCGGGGCACCGAGGTGCGCAACCCGGGCACGGCCATCAACGTCCCGGTCGGGCCGGGCGTGCTGGGGCACGTGTTCAACGTCATCGGCGAGTCGCTCGACGTCGAATCGGTCACCGAGGGCATCAAGGACCACTGGGACATCCACCGCCCGCCCCCCGCTTTCGCCGACCTCGAGCCGCGGTCGCAGATGTTCGAGACCGGCATCAAGGTCATCGACCTGCTCGCTCCGTACGTGCAGGGCGGCAAGATCGGCCTGTTCGGCGGGGCCGGCGTGGGCAAGACCGTCGTCATCCAGGAGATGATCCGCCGGGTCGCCGACCAGCACGGTGGTGTGTCGGTGTTCGCGGGCGTGGGCGAGCGCACCCGCGAGGGCAACGACCTCTGGCTGGAGATGCAGGAGTCGGGCGTCATCCAGAAGGCGGCGCTCGTGTACGGCCAGATGGACGAGCCGCCGGGCGTGCGCCTGCGGGTCGCGCTGTCGGCCCTCACCATGGCCGAGTACTTCCGCGACGAGGAGGGCCAGGACGTCCTGCTGTTCGTGGACAACATCTTCCGCTTCGTGCAGGCCGGCTCCGAGGTGTCGACCCTGCTCGGCCGCATGCCTTCGGCCGTGGGCTACCAGCCGACGCTGGCCGACGAGATGGGCGAGCTGCAGGAGCGCATCACGTCCACCAAGGGGCGCTCGATCACCTCGCTCCAGGCCGTCTACGTGCCCGCCGACGACTACACCGACCCGGCGCCCTTCACCACCTTCACCCACCTCGACGCCACCACCGAGCTCTCCCGCGACATCGCCTCCCGGGGCATCTACCCGGCGGTGGACCCCCTGGCCTCGACGTCGCGCATCCTCGCCCCCGAGGTGGTGGGCGACCGCCACTACCAGGTCGCCCGGCGGGTGCAGGAGACGCTCCAGCGCTACAAGGAGCTGCAGGACATCATCGCCATCCTCGGCGTCGATGAGCTCTCCGAGGAGGACCGCCTGATCGTGGGCCGGGCCCGCAAGGTGGAGAAGTTCCTCTCCCAGCCGTTCTTCGTGGCCGAGCAGTTCACCGGTGTCGCCGGCATCCACGTCCCCATCGACGAGACGGTCGAGTCGTTCGAGCAGCTGGTCAACGGCGAGCTGGACGACATCCCCGAGCAGGCGTTCTTCAACGTGGGCGGCGTCGAAAGCGTGCGGGAGAAGGCCAAGACCTTGTCCAAGGAAGAGGCGGCGGCCTGACCCATGGCCCTCCAGGTCGATCTCGTCTCGCCCGAGCGGATCCTCTACTCGGGCGAAGCCGACATGGTCGTGTGCCGCACGCTGGGCGGGGGCGAGGTCGCCTTCCTCCCCGGCCACGCACCCTTCCTGGGGGCGCTCGAGATCTCGCGGGTGAAGATCAAGACGAGCAGTGGCGACGACGTGGTCGCCGCCGTCCACGGCGGCTTCGTCCACGTGCGCGAGAGCAAGGTCATCGTCCTGTCCGACGTGGCCGAGCTGGCCGACCGGATCGACGTCGACCGGGCCCGCCGAGCCCGGGACAACGCCGGCGAGGACGAGGCCGCCCGCCGCCGGGCCGACGTCCGCCTCGAGGTCTCAGGCCGCTCCTAGCCCTCCTGGTTTCGGGGCGTCCAAACCACGTGGGACGTGGCTCCGCCGCCCCAAAACGTGGCTGGGCGGTACCTTGAGGCGGGTGGCCGACACCCTGCTCCGCGCCGTCGGGCTGACGAAGCGGTTCGGTGATGTCACCGCCCTCGACGGGCTGACGATGGACGTGCCGGCCGGGCGGATCGGGCTGGTGGGGGCCAACGGGGCAGGGAAGACCACGTTCTTCCGCCTGTTGCTCGGCCTCACGCGCCCCACCGACGGATCGGTCGAGGTGGCGGGGGTGGACGTGACCGCCGACCCCGCCGGCGCCCGGTCGCGGCTGGGCTACATGCCCGAGCACGACTGCCTGCCCACCGACCAGAGCGCGACCGACCTCGTCGCCACCCTCGGGGAGCTGGCCGGCCTGCCGTCGTCGGCCGCCCGCCAGCGGGCGTCGGAGGTGCTCGACCTGGTGGGGCTGGACGAGTCGCGGTTCCGCCCCGTCGAGGGCTACTCCACCGGTATGCGCCAGCGCACCAAGCTGGCCCAGGCCCT
The DNA here is from genome assembly GCA_046565765.1 of Acidimicrobiia bacterium. Classification (GTDB taxonomy): domain Bacteria; phylum Actinomycetota; class Acidimicrobiia; order Acidimicrobiales; family AC-14; genus JBFMCT01. Next base: position 8,271 of record JBKHXX010000092.1, read on the forward strand.
GGTCGCCGACCCCCAACTCCTCCTGCTCGACGAGCCCACCGCCGGCCTCGACCCCCTCGGCCGGGAGGCCATGCTCGACCTGGTGGCCCGCCTGGGCGGTTTCGGCATCTCCGTCCTGCTCGCCACCCACCTGCTCGACGACGTCCAGCAGGTCTGCGACCACGTGATCATGCTCGACGGCGGGCGCCTGGTCGTCTCGGGCACCACCCAGGACCTGCTCGAGAAGACCGGCGTGGTGGTGGTCGAGGTCGACCACCGGGCCGACGCCCTGGTCGCAGGCCTGGCCCGCCGGTCGCTGAGCGCCACCGTGGGGCCCGACGGCTCGGTGGAGGTGGCCATCGGCGGCGAGGCCGACCTCGACGTGATCCGCGACGTCATCGCCGACCTGCGCCTCCCGCTCCACCGGCTGTCCACCCGCGTCGGCACCCTCGACGACGTGTTCGTGCGCCGGGCCGCGGAGGCCATGTGAGCGCAGCCGCCACCGGCACTGCCACATGAGCGCCGCTACCGGCGCCGTCTACGACCGGGGCTACCGGCCCTACGACGGCCCCCGCGGCGGGCGGAAGGCGGCCATCGCCGCTCTGGTGAAGTCCACCCTCCGCCGGGCCCTGGGCATCCGCCGCAGCTGGCGCCAGAAGTTCCTGCCGTGGCTCCTGCTCGGCATCGTGGCCATCCCCGCCCTGGTCAACGTGGGCATCGCCTACGTCACCCGGGACAGCCCCCTGGGCGAGTCCATCGAGATCGTGACCTACCGGGGGTACGTCGGCCACTCCAGCTCGCTGCTGCTGTTCGTGGCGCTGGTCGCCCCCGACGTGCTCTGCCCCGACCGCCGCTCACGGTTCCTCTCGCTGGTCTTCGCCCGGCCCCTGTCGGGGGCCGACTACGCCCTGGCCAAGCTGGGCGCCATCGGCGGGCTGCTGTTCGCGTTCTCGTTCATCCCTCAGATGGTCCTGTTCATCGGCCAGATGCTGGTCAACCGGGAGGGCGCCCTCGACTACCTCACCGAGAACGCGGCCGTGCTGTGGCAGGTGCCGGTGGCCGTGGCCCTGCTCTCCCTCTACTACGCCGCCCTGGGCCTCGCCCTCGCGTCCCTCACCAGCCGGCGCATCGTGGCGGGGGCGTCGATCCTGGGCGTGCTCCTGGTCAGCTCGTCGGTGGCCGGGATCCTGCGGGCCGCCGAGGGCACGAGCGCCGCCACCGAGGTGGTCAACTTCCTCGCCCTGCCCCTCTACATGCGCGACCTCGTGTTCCTGGGCCACCTGAGCGACAGCTTCCGGCTGGCCCAGTTCGACGGTGGGGCGGCCCTCGCCGTGGTGGCCTACGTGGTCGTCGTCGGCGTGTCGCTCGCCACCCTCCTGTGGCGCTACCGGTACTCGGAGGCGTGATGGCCCGGCCCCGCTCGACCGACGCCGCCTTCGTGCCCAAGCCCACCGTCGAGGTGACCGACGTGTCGGCCTGGTTCGGCCAGAAGGTCGCCCTGTCGGAGCTGTCGTGCTCGTTCGGCAAGGGGGTGACCGGCCTGCTCGGCCCCAACGGGGCGGGCAAGACCACCCTGCTGCGGGCCGTGACCGGGCTGCTCCCGCCCAGCCGGGGAGCGATCAAGGTCATGGGTGGCGACCCCCGCGTCGACCCGGCGGTGCGGGCCGCCATCGCCCTCGTGCCCGAGGACGAGTCGGTGCCCGGCCCCCTCACCCCCCGGCAGCTGGCCCGGTACCGGGCCGACCTGTTCGGCGTGGCCGACCGCGGCGCACCCGACCTGGCCCTGGAGACGGTCGGTCTCACCGACGTGGCCGACCGGCGCCTGGAAGGGTTCAGCAAGGGGATGCGCCAGCGGGCCAAGGTGGCGGCCGCCCTGGTCACGTCGCCGCGGGTACTGGTGCTCGACGAGCCCCTCAACGGGGCCGACCCGGTGCAGCGGGCCAACCTGATCACCCTGTTCAGGAAGCTGGGCGGGGGCGGCAAGACGGTCATCGTGAGCTCCCACGTGCTCCACGAGGTGGAACGGCTGGCCGAGCGCATCGTGGTCATCGTCAACGGGCGGCTGGCGGCGGCGGGCGACCGGCGGGCCATCCGCGACGCCATGGTCGACCGGCCCCGCCGGGTGCTGGTGCGGGCATCGTCGCCCCGGGCCCTGGGCGCCGCCCTGGTCGGGGAGGAGGCGGTCACGGGGGTGAGCCTCGACGGCGACGACATGACGGTGTCGACGTCCCGGGCTGCAGAGCTGGCCCAGGTGCTGCCCAGGGTGGCCTCGGCCGTGGGGTCGCGGCTGCGGGAGGTCCGGCCCCTCGACGAGTCGCTCGAGAGCATCTTCCGGGACCTCGTGCGGTGAGCAAGAAGTCGCCCGCCCCGCCGCCGCCCCCGGCCGGCGCTGCCCCGCCTGCCGCGGTGGCGGCGGTGGCCCGTTACGCCTTCCGGGCCTGCCTGCCGGCCAAGCGGCGGCTCGGTCTGTTGTTCCCCGCCCTGGGAGCGGTGCTGTTCGGCCTGCTGGCCCACGCCGTCGACCTGGACACCCCCGAGGAGAAGTTCGCGGCGGTCGCCTCGGCCGGGATCTTCTCGATCGTCCTGCCCATCGGCTGCCTGGTCATCGGCGACGCCGTCCTGGGCAGCGACGTGCGCAACGGCACGCTCCACTTCACCTGGCTGTCGCCCATCCCCCGGTGGACGATCGTGGTCGGGAGGTGGCTGACCGGCACCGCGGTGGCGGCCGGCGTGCTGGGGATCGCCTCCGCCCTCGCCGCCGTCGTCGGAGGTGCTCCCGACCAGGCGCCGGCCATGTTCCTGTCCGTCGCCGCCGGCAGCGCGGCCTACGTGGCCGTGTTCGTGGCGCTCGGGGCGATCGCCCGCCGGGCTGTCGTGTGGTCGCTGGCCTTCGTCGTCCTCGTCGAGCGGCTGCTGGGTGCGGCGCTGGACGGGATCGCCCAGCTGTCACCGGGCTGGCTCGCCCGTTCCGCCTACGCCGGCCTCACCGACGCCACCGACCTGCTCCGCTCGGGCGTCCCGTCCGGGGGCGCGGCGGTGTCCCGGCTGCTGGTCGTCACCGCCATCGCCCTCGTCGTGGCCGCCTGGCGGCTGAGCGAGATCCACCTGGCCGGCGGGCGGTCGGAGTGAGGCTGCGGCTGGGGGTCGTCCTGCTCATCCCCCCGCCCGTCCGCCGGGAGGTCGACGCCTTCCGGCGAGCGCTGGGCGACGGCACCTACGGCCGGGTGCCGGCCCACCTGACGCTCGTCCCCCCGGTCAACGTCAACGAGGCCAACCTCGGCGAGGCCCTGACCGTGCTGCGCGACGCCGCCGCCGCCACCCGACCCTTCTCTGTCCACCTGGGGCCGCCCACCACCTTCCTGCCCGTCAACCCCGTCCTGTACCTGCCTCTGGTGGGGGAGGGGCGCAGCGCCGTGTTCGCCCTCCGGGAGCGGGTCTTCAAGGCGCCGCTGGCCCGCACCCTCACCTGGCCGTTCGTGCCCCACATCACCCTGGCCGACGAGGCGGAACCGGAGCGGGTGGCGGCGGGGGAGCGGGCCCTGTGCGACTACGGGGCGGAGGTCTTCTTCGAGCGGCTCCACCTGCTGAGGGAGGAGCCGGGGCGGGTGTGGGAGCCCTTCGCCGACGCCGCCTTCGCCCGTCCTGCGGTGGTGGGACGGGGCGGCCTGCCCCTCGAGCTGGGCATCACCGAGGCCCTCGACCCCGAAGCCCGGGCCTTCTCCGACGCCGAGTGGGACCGCCACTGGGCCTCCGAAGGGTTGGGCGGCGACCCCGAGCGCCACAACCTCGCCGTCACCGCCCGCCGGGAGGGTCGGATCGTGGCCACCGCCGAAGGGTGGGCCCGGGCCGGCGCAGCCTTCGTCGACAGCCTCATCGTGGCCGAGGACATGCGTTCCCAAGGCGTCGGCACCCACGTGCTGGCCGCCTTCGAGACGGCGGCGGTGGAGCGGGGCTGCTCCCGGCTGGCCACCGACGTGTGGGCGGGGAGCGCGGCGGAGACCTTCTACCGCAACCGGGGGTGGGTCGAGGAGGGCCGCCGGCCGGAGTGGTGGGGCGAGCGGGAACGGGTCCACCTCCGGCGCGACCGCTGACGTCTCACGCACCGCGTTCGCTTCACCACCGCCGCCGAGTACCCTGTTCCGCCATGGTCCCGCGGCGGGCTGTGGGCCGTGGACGGCTGGGGGCAGCCCTGATCGCTGCGGCGATCCTGGGGGTCACGCTCGCGCCGCCCACCGGCGCCCAGACCGGCCCCCTTCCCACCCCGCTCCCGCCCAAGCCGCTGCCCACCGCACCCGGGTCGGCGACCACGGCGACCCCGACCACGCCGCCCCCCACCGCCGCCCCCACGACGCCCCCGCCCACGGCCGCCCCGACGACGCCGCCACCCACGGCCGCCCCGACGACGCCGCCCCCCACCGCCGCCCCCACGACGCCGCCGCCCACCGCCGGCGGGCCCGCGTCCAGCGCTCCGCCGTCGACCGACGGGACGCCGGGCACGACGGTGGCGGCCACCAGCAGCTCCTCGAGCACGAGCACGAGCACGAGCAGCACGACCACGACCGCCCGGCCCGGCCCCCCGCCCGCCAGCATGTCGGAGTCGTCCGCCCGGTCCTACGTCGACGCCGCGTCGAGATCGGGCACCAACAGCAGTACGACGGCCCTGCTCGACGCCCTCCGGCCGCTCTACGACATGGGCGTGTCGGCCGAAGAGGTGCTGGCCAAGGGCTTCGGCCGGTTCCCCGTCGGCGGGCCGGCCGTCTACCGCGACGACTTCGGTGAGTTCCGCGCCGGCCCGCCCGAGCACCCCCACGGCGGCACCGACATCTTCGCCGCGTTCGACGCGCCGGTGCGGGCCCCGGCCGCCGGTGTGGTCACGTTCGCCAACGAGGGCCTCGGGGGCAAGGCGGCCTACGTGACCGAGCCGGACGGCACCTGGTACTACCTCGCCCACCTCAACGGCTTCGCCCCGGGGCTGGCGCCGGGAAGCACGGTGGCCGTGGGCCAGGTCATCGGCTTCAACGGCGACAGCGGCAACGCCAAGGGAGGGCCGCCCCACGTGCACTTCGAGGTCCATCCCAAGGGCGGGGCCGCCATCAACCCCAAGCCGCTCCTCGACCAGTGGCTGGCCGACGCCCTGGCCGCCGTCCCCGAGCTGCTGGCCCCCTTCCGCCAGGCCAGCCGGCCGCTGGCCCACATCGGCGTGACCCGGGCCTTCGACCGCCGCCTGCGGGCCGAACCGCCGCCCGCCGACTCCCTCGCCGCCGACGACGGTCAGCTGGCGGCCGCCTTCGTCGCGCCCCTCACGCCCCTCCCGCTACGGCGCGACGGGCTCCTGCCGCTGCCCGGCCTGTAGCCGCCGGCCGCTACTCGTAGGAGACGGCGGCGAACTCGCGCAGCTTGGCCAGCTGGTGGCGGGCCTCGATGCGGCGGACCGTCCCCGAGCGGGAGCGCATGACGAGCGAGGAGGTCGACGCTCCCCCCCGGCTGTAGTGCACGCCCCGCAGCAACTCGCCGTCGGTCACGCCGGTGGCGGCGAAGAAGCAGTTCTCACCGGAGACCAGGTCGTCGGTGGTGAGCACCTTGTCGACCGACCGGCCGGCGTCGAGCACGGCCTGGCGTTCGGCGTCGCTCTGGGGGCACAGCCGGCCCTGGATCTCCCCGCCCAGGCACTTGAGGGCGGCGGCCGAGATGACGCCCTCGGGGGTGCCGCCGATGCCGAACAGGATGTCGGCGCCCGCTTCGGGCCAGCCGGTCGAGATGGCCCCGGCCACGTCGCCGTCCTGGATGAGGCGGATACGGGCGCCCGCCTCCCGGATCTCGGCGATGAGGTCGTTGTGGCGGGGGCGGTCGAGCACGACCGCGGTCACGTCCCGCACCGAGCGGCCCAGGGCCTTGGCGACGGCGTTGAGGTTCTCCGTAGCCGTGGCGGTGATGTCGATTGAGCCGGCCGCCTCGGCACCCACCGCCAGCTTCTCCATGTAGAACGCGGGCCCGGGGTCGAACATGCTCCCCCGCTCGCTGATGGCGATGACCGACAGGGCGTTGCCCCGGCCCAGCGAGGTGAGCGTGGTGCCCTCCAGCGGGTCGACCGCGATGTCGACCGCGGGCGGGGTGCCGTCGCCCAGCTGCTCGCCGTTGAACAGCATGGGGGCGTCGTCCTTCTCGCCCTCGCCGATGACGACGAGGCCGTCCATGGCGACGTTCTCCAGCACCGTCCGCATGGCGTTGGTGGCCGCGCCGTCGGCTCCGTTCTTGTCCCCCCGGCCCATCCAGCGGGCCGCGGCCAGGGCCGCGGCTTCGGTGACGCGCACGAGCTCGAGGGCGAGGTTGCGGTCGAGGGTTGCCTGCTTGCCGGAGGTCATGAGCTGGGACGTTAGTCGGGACCCCCTCCCGGCTGCGATACTGCGACGCGTGACTGGGGGCACGTGACAGCTCGGGACGAGTGGCGGCGGGCCTACGAGGCATCGCCCCATCCCGGCGCCCCGTTCGCCACCTCCTCGGGCATCCCCCTCGAGCCCGCCTACGGCACCGACGAGGGCGAGTGGCCGGGCCTCTACCCCTATACGCGGGGCCCGTACCCGTCGATGTACCGCTCGAAGCTGTGGACGATGCGCATGTTCGCCGGCTTCGGCACCGCCGCCGACACCAACGCCCGGTTCCACGAGCTGCTCGACGCCGGTGGTGACGGCCTGTCGGTCGCCTTCGACCTGCCCACGCTAATGGGGCGCGACTCCGACGACCCGCTGGCCGAGGGCGAGGTGGGCCGGTGCGGCGTGGCCGTCGACACGCTGGCCGACGTGGAGGACCTGTTCGCCGGCGTCGACCTGGGCCGGGTCACCACCTCGCTCACCGTCAACGGCCCCGCCGCCATCCTGCTGGCCATGGTCGTGGCCACCGCCGACAGGTCGGGGGTCGACCGGGCGCGCCTGGGCGGCACCCTTCAGAACGACATCCTGAAGGAGTACCAGGCCCAGAAGGAGTACCTCTTCCCGCCCCGCCCCTCCATGCGGCTGGTCACCGACACCATCGCCTTCTGCGCCGCCGAGCTGCCCCGCTGGCACCCGGTCTCGGTGTCCGGCTACCACATCCGCGAGGCGGGCGCCACGGCCGCCGAGGAGCTGGCCTTCACCCTGGCCAACGGCTTCGCCTACGTGGAGGCGGGGGTGGCCGCCGGCCTCGACGTGGACGCCTTCGCCCCCCGGCTGAGCTTCTTCTTCAACGCCCATCTGGACTTCTTCGAGGAGATCGCCAAGTTCCGGGCCGCCCGGCGGCTGTGGGCCACGTGGATGCGCGACCGCTACCGGGCCCGGGACCCGAGGGCGTGGCAGTGCCGGTTCCACGTGCAGACGTCGGGCGCATCCCTCACCGCCCAGCAGCCCGAGGTCAACGTGGTGCGCACCGCCCTGGAGGCGCTGGCCGGCGTGCTGGGCGGCACCCAGAGCCTGCACACCAACGCCTTCGACGAGGTCCTCGCCCTCCCGACCCGCCGCTCGGCCCGCCTCGCCCTCCGCACCCAGCAGGTGATCGCCTACGAGACCGGGGTGCCGGCGGTGGCCGATCCCCTCGCCGGCTCCGAGTACGTCGAGTCGCTCACCGACGACATGGTGGCCGCCGCCACCTCGTTGATCGAGCGCGTGGAGGCCCTCGGCGGCGGCTCCCTGCTGGAGGGCGTGTACGCGGGGGTCGACCAGGGGTGGTTCCAGGGCCGCATCGCCGCCTCGGCGTACGACCTGGCCCGGCGGCTGGAGACGGGCGAGCGGCTGGTCGTCGGGGTCAACGCCTTTGTCGACGGCGACGGTCCCCCACCCGAGCTGCTCGCCATCGACCCCTCGGTGGAGGACCACCAGCGCAAGCGGCTGGCCGACGTCCGGGCCAACCGGTCGGCGGCGGCGGTGACCGAGGCCCTCGACCGGGTGGCCGACGACGCCCGCCGGGCCGACCGCAACCTGATGCCCGCCCTCCTCGACGCGGTGCGGGCGTACGCCTCGGAGGGCGAGATCGTGGACGCGCTGGCGAGCGTGTTCGGCCGCTGGACGGAGCAGCCCGTCCTGTGACCCTCTGCCCGCACTGCGGCGCCGACTACACGGCCGGGATCAACGCAGCCTGCCGCGAGTGCCGGCTCGCCCCCGGGCCGGCCACCGAGCCGTCGCTGCCGCCCTCGGAGAACCCCGAGGAGGAGGTGGCCTTCGAGATGGCCACGTGGCCGGCGGGGGAGCGGGTGGCGGTGGGCCTGGCTCTCGACGAGGAGGACGTCCCCTGGCGGTGGGAGGCGGGCGGGCTGCTGGTCGTGCGCGAGTTCGACGAGGCGGTGGTCGAGGCCATCCTCGCCGAGCTGGCGGAGGAGGACGGCGAGGCCGACGGCGAGCCAGGCGGCTGGGAGGGCGAGGGCGACGAGCTCGACGAGCAGGCCCAGACGGCCATGGGCGACATCTTCGTCGTCGCCGACCGCCTCGTGCGCGCCCCCGACGACGGCGAGCTGATCCTGGAGCTGGCCCGGCTGGCTTCCGTGGTGGAGGACGCCCGCCCGCCCTTCGGCGTCGACCGCCGCATGTGGGAGCAGATCGCGGCCAGGTCCTGGGCCATCACCGGCGCGGCCGAGCAGGGCGAGGACGAGGCCGTCGCCGACGGCGCCCGCGACCTGCGCGACTACCTGCGGGAATACGTGTAGCCCCTCGTTCCCCGGCCGCCGGTGCACCTGGCAGGTGCGGTCGGCGCCGAAGGACGTCGGTCGCTCCTATACCTTTCGCTGATGCTCCTGGCCGAGCTCGAGGTTCGCCATTCGCGCGCCGTGGCTCCCACGCGCCGGGTGGCGCTCGGCCGGCACTGGCTCCCCACCGAACCGCCTCCGGGCTACGGGGGCATCCTCCTCGGCGGGATCGTGGCCGCCCACATCGACGACGTCCCCCTCGACCTGCGCGACGAGCTGATGTTCCTGGCCGACGAGCTGGAGGAGGGGAGGCGCATCGCCCAGCCCCGTCTCCGCCATCGGTTCCAGACCGACGTCGTCGGGCTCGAGCGCACCCGCCACGCCCTGGTGGGCGACGCCCAGGACATGCGCTTCGAGCTCGACGGGCACGGCAAGCCCATCCCCCAGGTGCTGGCCGCGGTCTACGCCGCCGGCCGGCTCCACCCCGACGTGCGCCCGGCCGTGTTCGGCGCCATCCGCAAGGGCGCCCGCTGGGGGGGCGAGGTGGACGCCGACCTGATCGCCCACCTCAAGGACCCCACCACGACCTCCCCGCCGCCGTCGTGGCGCCGGTTCGCCACCGACGAGCGGTGGGCCTTGGAGATCCTCGGGTTCGGCCCCGACCTCCGCCCCGAGCGCGACGAGATCCTGAAGCGGTTCCGGTCCCTGGTGCGCGAGGTCCATCCCGATCACGGGGCCGAGTCGGAGGGGGCGGGCCAGCGCATGGTCGAGCTCACCGAGGCCCGCCGCATCCTGACCTCGTGAGCCCCGCGCCCGCTACGGCGGTGCTGCTCGCTCCCGGCGCCAGCGCGGGCCGGGACCAGCGCGACCTGGTGGCCATCGACGAGGCCCTCCGCCCGATACCTGTCGAGCGCATGGACTTCCCGTACCGCAAGGCCGGCCGCCGGGCGCCCGACCGCCCGCCGGTGCTCCTCCAGGCGGTCAGGGACGAGGCGGCCGCCCTCGCCGTGCGCACCGCCCTGCCGCCCGAGCGCCTCGTCCTCGGCGGCCGCTCCATGGGCGGCCGGATGTGCTCGATGGCCGTGGCCGAGGGCCTCCCCGCCCTGGCCCTGGTGCTGGTGGCCTACCCGCTGCACCCGCCGGGACGGCCGGAGAAGCTCCGCACCGACCACTTCCCCTCCCTCCGGCTGCCGTGCCTGTTCGTCTCCGGCACCCGCGACACCTTCGGCGCCCCCGACGAACTGGAGGCCGCCACCGCCGCCATCCCCGGCCCGGTCAGCCACCGGTGGATCGAGGGTGGTGGCCACGGCCTGCGGGGCAAGGAGGCCATGGTGGCGGCGCTGGTGCGGGAGTTCGTCGAGGGCGTCAGTTCGGGGCCGGGGGCGGCCGCACGTCCTCGGGGTTGAGGTCCTCCAGCTCCCGCCCCGCCGTCTCGGGGTAGGCGGCCATGACGAGGACGGCGACGAGGAGCGGACCCACCGCCAGCAGCGCCATGGCCGGGCCCAGGCGCCCGAAGGCGTCGCCCAGGGTGCCGGCAAGGGCCAGGCCGGCGGCGCTGCCTCCCAGCGAGCAGATCGCCACCAGCCCGTTGGCCCGGCCCCGCAGCGAGGTCGGGAACAGCTCCGGCCCGTAGACGCCCAGCGCCGGGATGGAGGCGGCGGAGATGATGTTGCCCACCATGGGCCACAACCACAGGGCGGCGCCGTCGGCGAAGTAGAAGGCCACCGTGCACAACGTCCCCCCGGTGAGGGCGACGGCGGCCACGATCCGCCGCCCCTTCACGTCGGCCAGCCGCCCGCCCACCACGATCCCGATGACCCCGGGCGTGCCCGCGGCCAGCGTCAGCAGCGAGATGCGCCCGGCGCTGAAGTCGTGCTCGGAGCGGAGGAACCGGTTGGCGAACTGCGACTGGGGGGCGATGAACAGGTTGGTCAGCAGCCCCGAGACGGCCAGCAGCCAGAACCGCCGGCCGTGGCCCGCCAGGTCGACGTCGCGATGGGGCGCCAGGAACCGCCGGCTCTCGGGCAGCCGCCGCCGGATGCTTGCCACCAGGGGGATGCCCAGCAGCGGCACCACGTAGAGGAGCCGCCACCCCGACTCCCCCAGGTCGGCCAGGCGCAGGGCCATGATGGCGAACCCAGCGCCCAGGCCGCTGGCCATCGCCAGCAGGCTGACGGCGTAGGCCCGGCTGCGGGCCGGCATCTCCTCGGCGGCGAGGATGCCGACGAGCAGCAGGAGGGCGGTGGCGAACCCCCGGGCGACCGTCTGGCTGGCGGTGAGCCACGGCAGCGACGGGGCCAACGCCCCGGTCACGGCCAGTGCGCACCCGGCGATGGCGGCGCCCACCACCACCTTCCGCCGCCCCCGCCGGTCGGCCAGGGCGACCACCGCCAGGGCGAGGAAGCCGCCGAGGCGCACGACCCCGCCGGCCAGGCCCTGGGCGCCGGAGGAGGCGTCGAACTCCTCGCCCGCGAAGGTGATCGTCTGGGTGAACACCGTGTTGAGGTAGCCGAGCACGACTCCCAGGGCGGCCAGGCTCCCGAGGACGGTGGCGGCACGGGCGTCGAGGGGGGCGGGCGGCGCCCACCACGGCGGGGCGTCGCCCGGCGGCCGCACGATGGCCCGCTTGAACGGCCACACGAACAACCAGCCGAAGTAGGGCACCGCCAGCTTGAAGTCCACGGTCTGGGTGGCCACCCCGTCGGCCACCTCCACCCGCCGCTCGTAGCGGGCCACCGGGCCCGACGCCGCCTCGAACCGCCCGTCGCCCACCCGCCGCTCCACCAGCAGGTCCCGCCTGGGCTGCAACAGGGCGCGGTCGGCGGCGGACCGGCTGACCACGCGGGGCACCCAAGGAACCTACCGGTCCCGACTGGCGGGGAAGCAGCGAACCCTTGGTAGCGTTGGAACCAACGTGAGCGAACCCGTCACCTTCATCAGCAAGTCCGAGCACGAGGAGCGGGAGCACGCCGCGCCTGCCGAAGTGCCGCCCGGCGAGCCGGGGGAGATGCGGGCGGGGGTCGAGTCGGCCATCGACGCCATCCGTCCCGCCCTCCAGATGGACGGGGGCGACGTGACCCTCGTGAACGTCGACGAGGAGACGGGCGTGGTCGACATCGAGCTGATCGGCGCCTGCGTGGGCTGCCCCGCCTCGACCATGACCCTCAAGGCCGGCATCGAGCGCATCCTCAAGGACCGGGTCCCCGGCATCACCGAGGTCAACGCGCCCGGCCTGGAGCCGGCGTTCGACTACTGATCCTTCCGCCGTCCGGGCCCTGCTCGACCTGGCCGCGGCCGGCGACGCGCGGGCCACGGCCCGGCTGATCTCCCTGGTCGAGGCGGGTGGAGCGGCGGAGCGGGCCGTGGCCTCGGCCACCTTCCCCCGAACCGGGCGGGCCCGGGTCCTGGGTGTGACCGGTGCCCCGGGCGCGGGCAAGTCCACCCTGGTCGAGCGGCTGGTGGCGGACCGGCGGGCTGCGGGTGACCGGGTGGCGGTGGTGGCCGTCGACCCCTCTTCGCCGCTGACCGGTGGGGCCGTCCTGGGCGACCGGCTCCGCATGCAGCGCCACGCCACCGACCCGGGGGTGTACATCCGTTCCATGGCCACCCGCGGCCACGCCGGCGGCCTGGCCCGGGCCACGGCGGGCGCGGTCCGGGTGCTCGACGCCGCCGGTTGGCCGCTGGTGATCGTCGAGACGGTAGGGGCCGGCCAGGTGGAGACCGACGTGGCCTCGGCCGCCGACACGACGGTCGTGGTCGTCACGCCGGGCTGGGGCGACGGCATCCAGGCGGGCAAGGCCGGCCTCCTCGAGGTGGCCGACGTGCTGGTGGTGAACAAGGCCGACCGCCCGGGCGCCGACCAGACCGTCCGCGACCTGGAGGCATCCCTCGACCTGTCCGCCGGGGACTGGCGGCCGCCCGTCGTCACGACCGTGGCTCCGTCGGGTGAGGGCACGGCGGAGCTGGAGGCGGCCATCGAGGCCCACGCCCGCCACCTCGGGCGGGACGGTCGCCTCGCCGCCCGCCGGGCGGGGCGCGTCGCCGCCGAGGTCCGCCGGCTGGTGGCGGAGGCGGCCGCCGGCGCCGCCGCAGCACGGTGCGAGGGGCCCGAGTTCGACGCCCTGATGGCCGACGTGGCCGCACGCCGCCTCGATCCCCTCGCCGCCGCCGACCGGCTGGCTCAGCCCTCCGCAGGCTGAGCCGGCGGCGTCGCCGGCAGCACGTTGAGGAACCGCCCGCAGGCGCGGCAGTAGGCGAGCAGGAGCGGGTCGGTCCCGCCCTCCCCGTCGCGTGTCGCCGACAGGGCCCGGGTGCCCAGCCGCCCCTCCAGGGCGGTGCCGCACCACGGGCACCTCGGCGCCTCCACGGCGGCCGGCGCGACCGGGCCCGGACCGGCCGCGTACCCCGACATGACCTGGATGACCCGCTCGCGCACGGTCTGGACGTCGAGCCCGAGCCCGCTGAAGAGGATCTGGGCGGCCACGCCCTCGCCCTCCCGCACCAGGCCCAGCAGGATGTGCTCGGTGCCGATGTAGTTGTGGCCGAGCTGGAGCGCCTCTCGAAGCGACAGCTCCAGCATCGTCTTGGCCCGCGGGGTGAACGGGATGTGCCCGACGACGGGCTCGTCGCCCTCGGGCCTCACCCCCACGATCTCCCGCACCATGGTCCTCACGCCGTCGAGGTGGACGTCGAAGGCGGCCAGGGCCTTGGCCGCCACCCCTTCGCCCTCCCGTAGCAGCCCGAGCAGGATGTGCTCGGTGCCGATCCAGTCGTGGTTGAGGAGCCGAGCCTCCTCCTGCGCCAGCACGACCACCCGCCGTGCCCGATCGGTGAACCGCTCGAACATGTGCCGTCAGTCTCGCAGGTCGACCGCTGCCTGCGGGCTCGGGCGCCCGCCGCGCCGACTATGCCCAGATCACCCGGCCCAGCTCGGCGTGCGTGAGCAGGTCGGTGTGGGAGGGGACGACCCGGACGGTGAAGCCGTAGCGGCCCGCCCGCTCGCAGCTGAACGCCCCCACGTAGCGGTGGCAGCCGGACTCCTCGCCGTCGTGGCGCATGGGCACCACGCCGGTGCCGGCCAGCTCGTCGGTGGCGCCCACCGACCCATGGACGAGCTCGACGGCAACGTCGCCCGGCGTGAGCCGTCCCAGCTCGACCGAAGCGGTCACGAGCCGCTCGCCCCCGAGGTCGGTCACGCCGTCCCCCCCCTCGACCGTCTCCACCCGCACGTCACCCCATCCGGCGATGACCCGCTCCTTCCAGGCGGCGAGGGCCCGGGCGCGGGCGTGCCCGTCGGCGGCGAGGGCGGCGCCCCGCGCCCCGGCCGGCTCGTAGAGCTGCTCCACGTAGTCGCGCACCATGCGGCTGGCCGAGACGAACGGGCCCAGCGTGCGCAGGTTCGCCCGCACCCTCCGCAGCCACCCTGCCGGCGGGCGGCCCGGCGCCCGCTCGTAGAACAGCGGGACGATCTGGCGCTCCAGAAGGTCGAAGAGGCTGTTGGCCTCGAGGTGGTCCCGCAGGCCGAGGTCCTGCTGGGACTCGGCCGAGGCGATGGCCCAGCCGATCTCGTTGGTGAAGCACTCGTCCCACCACCCGTCGAGCACCGAGCAGTTGAGGGCGCCGTTGACGGCCGCCTTCTCGCCGCTGGTGCCGCACGCCTCCAGCGGGCGGCGGGGGGTGTTCAACCACACGTCGCAGCCCTGGTAGAGGGTGCGGGCCACGTCGATGTCGTAGTCCTCCAGGAAGGCGAAGCGGTGGCGGAGGTCGGGCCGGCGGGAGAACTGCACGATCTGGCGGATCATGTCCTTGCCCATGTCGTCGGCCGGGTGGGCCTTACCGGCGAAGACGATCTGCACCGGCCGCTCGGACGACAGCAGCAGCGCCGCCAGCCGGTCGGGCTGTGTCAGCAGGAGCGTGGCCCGCTTGTAGGCGGCGAAGCGGCGGGCGAACCCGATGGTGAGGTGGCCGGGGTCGAACACCTCGTCGCACCACGTGACGTCGGCCTCCGACAACCCCTTGGCCAGGGCCGACTCGCGTAGCCGGCGGCGCACGAACGAGACCAGGCGCTCCCGGCCCCGCTCCCGGGCCGTCCACAGCTCCCCGTCGCTGACCCGCTCCATGCGATCCCAGCGCTCTGCGCTCGCCTCGTGCCACTCGGGCAGGACGTTGCGCTTGAGGATGTCCTGCATCTCCGGCGACACCCACGTCTTGGTGTGCACGCCGTTGGTCACCGACGTGATGGGCACGTCGTCCTCGGGGACGCCCGGCCACAGGCCGGCGAAGATCCGCCGGCTCACATGGCCGTGGAGCTTCGACACGCCGTTCGACCACCCGGCCAGCCGGAAGCCCATCATGGCCATGTTGAACGGGGCGTCGGGCGGGTCGCCGGGGGCCTGGCCCAGTGACATGAGGGTGTCGAAGGGGATCCCGTGCTCGGCCGCCCACGCCGTGAAGTACTTCTCCATGAGGTGGCGGGGGAACCGGTCGATGCCCGCCGACACCGGCGTGTGGGTGGTGAACACGGTGGCGGACCGGACGGCCTCGACGGCCTCGTTGAACGACAAGCCGGCCTGGCGCATGCAGCGCCCGATCCTTTCCAGGCCGAGGAAGCCGGCGTGGCCCTCGTTGGTGTGGAAGACCTGCGGGTCGTGGCCCAGCCCGTAGAGCGCCCGCACCCCGCCGATGCCGAGGAGGATCTCCTGGCGCAGGCGGTGCTCGGTGTCACCCCCGTAGAGCCGGTCGGTGACGTGGCGGCTGCCGTCGTCGTTCTGCTCCACATCGGCGTCGAGGAGGTAGAGCGGGACCCGCCGTACCAGGACCTCCCAGACCCGGGCCGACAGGGCGGTGCCGCCCAGGTCGACGGTGACGTCGACGTCGTGCGGGGTGAGGGCCATGGCGTGGGGGTCGAGGGGCACGTAGCGCTCCTGCTGCCAGCCGTCGGGCGTGAGCTCCTGGCGGAAGTACCCATGGCGGTAGAAGAGCCCCACGCCGACGATGGGTACGCCCAGCCCGCTGGCCGCCTTGAGGTGGTCGCCGGCCAGCACCCCCAGGCCGCCCGAGTACTGGGGGAGGGCGCTGGCGATGCCGAACTCGGGCGAGAAGTAGGCGACGGTCCCCAGCGGGCTCCGCCGGCGCTGGAACCACATGTCCATCGTCAGCTCGCGCTGGAGGTCGGCGTCGATCTCGTGCAGGAAGGAAAGGAAGGGCGGATCGGCGGCCAGGGCCTCCAACCGGGACCGCGACGCCCGGTTCAGGACCGCCACCGGGTCGTGGGTGGCCTCCCACGTGTCGGGGTCGATCCAGCGGAACAGGTCCTGGCTGGCCTCGTCGAACGACCAGCGGAGGTTCATGGCCAGGCCGTGCAGGGCTGCGATCGGCTCGGGGAGGTGCGGCCGTACGGTGAACGTCCTGAAGGCCCTCATGGTGTGAACGTACCGTGCCGGGGGAGGAGGCTCCGCTTCCTAGCGCAGGCGCAGGCTCCCCGCCACGCTCTCGCTCAGATCGGGGGGGCCGTTGATGACCGTCAGCACGAACGTCTTGTCGTCGTGGATGACGTAGTACTGGACCTCGTCGGCCACCACCGTCTCCTGTCCCCGGCCCGGCAGGGGGAACTTGAAGCTCAGCCGGAGGGCGTCACCCGCGCCGGTGGTGGCCCGGTCCTGGCGCACCTCGGTGGCCCCGCTCTCCTGGAGCACGGGGACGATGGCGGCGGCCAGCTCGTCGAGCGTCTCCTCCTGGGCCTCGTCGACGGTGAGGTTGACCCGCGCGTTGCCGTCGGGGCTGACCGCCATGAACTTGCCGCCCGACTGGGCGATCTGGCGGGCGGAGTTGATCGCCGGCGTCAGCGCATCGTTGCGCTGCGTCTGGGCCCGGGCCCGCTCGTCGAACTCGTCGAGGTCCTGGGTGAGGTGGATCTCGATCCAGTCGGCGGGCACGGCCAGGGCGAAACCGGTGCTGGCGTTGCGCACGACCTTGTAACCGGCCGGTGCGGTGGTGTCGGGGGCGGACTTGTCACTGCACCCGGCGAGCACGACAGCGAGGGCGGCGGCGGCGGCGAGATGGGCTCGCAGGCGGGCACGGGTCGGCGCTGCGGTGCGGGCGGACATCGTGCGTTCTCCTGATAGTGGAGCCGTAAGCCTTGCATACGGGGCCACCCGGGTTCAGCGCAGCTAGGAGCCGGGTAGGGTTGTGCCACGTGACAGCCGGCTCGCGTCTCGTCATCGACGACGTCCGCCCGCGGACCCTCACCGGAGCCTTCCCGGCCAAGGCGGTCATCGGAGAGGCGGTCGTCCTCTCCGCCGACATCTTCCGCGACGGGCACGACATCCTCGCCGCTCGCTGCCGCTGGCGCCCCGTCGGGGAGCGCAAGTGGCGCGACGCCTCCATGACCCACCTGGGCAACGACCGCTGGGAGGCGGTCATGGAACCGTCGGACCTGGGCCTGCACGAGTTCGTGGTCGAGGCCTGGACCGACCGGGTGGCCACCTGGCAGCACGACGTGGAGGTGAAGCACGCTGCCGGCCAGGACATCTCCCTCGAGCTGGAGGAGGGGCGGCTGCTGCTCACCGAGCGGGCCAGGCACGCCCCCGCCGCCGACCGCAAGGTGCTCCAGGCCGCGGCCAAGACGGTGGCCGACGGGGAGCTGACCGTCGAGGAGCGCATGGCCGCCGGCCTCGACCCCGTGATCACCGCCACCCTGGCCCTCGCTCCCGACCCCCTGGACGTCACCGCCAGCGAGCCCCGGCGACTGTGGGTCGACCGCGAGCGGGCCCTGGTGGGCGCGTGGTACGAGCTGTTCCCCCGCTCCGAGGGCGGCCTGCGAGCGGCGGCCACAGACCGTCTTCCGGCGGTGGCCCGCATGGGCTTCGACGTGGTCTACCTGCCGCCCATCCACCCCGTCGGGCGGAGCCACCGCAAGGGCCGCAACAACACGTTGACGCCCGGGCCCGACGACCCGGGCAGCCCGTGGGCCATCGGCGCCGCCGAGGGCGGCCACACCGACGTCGAGCCCAGCCTGGGCACGATCGAGGACTTCGACTTCTTCGTCGACACCGCCCGCGACCTGGGCATGGAGGTGGCGCTCGACTACGCCCTCCAGTGCTCGCCCGACCACCCGTGGGTCACCGAGCACCCCGAGTGGTTCCACCACCGCCCCGACGGGTCGATCCGCTACGCCGAGAACCCGCCCAAGAAGTACCAGGACATCTACCCGATCAACTTCTGGCCCGA
This sequence comes from Acidimicrobiia bacterium, assembly GCA_046565765.1. GTDB lineage: Bacteria > Actinomycetota > Acidimicrobiia > Acidimicrobiales > AC-14 > JBFMCT01. The sequence goes on from JBKHXX010000092.1 coordinate 26,125, forward strand.
CGGGCCCGGCCAGCGCGAGGCCCTGTGGGAGGCCTGCAAGGCGATCCTCGACCACTGGATCGCCCACGGCGTGCGGGTGTTCCGGGTCGACAACCCCCACACCAAGCCCATGGCCTTCTGGGCATGGGCGATCCCCGCGGTGCAGGCCGAGCATCCCGACGTGGTGTTCCTGGCCGAGGCCTTCACCCGCCCCAAGGTCATGGCCAAGCTGGCCGAGGTCGGGTTCAGCCAGAGCTACACCTACTTCACCTGGCGCACCACCAAGGCCGAGCTGCAGGAGTACCTGGAGGAGATCGCCCACGGGCCCAAGGCCGACTACATGCGGCCCAACTTCTGGCCCAACACGCCCGACATCCTGTCGGGGCCGCTGCGCAACGGGCCGCCCTCGGCGTTCGCTTTGCGCCTCGCCCTGGCCGCCACCCTCGTGCCGTCCTACGGCATCTACAGCGGCTACGAGCTGTGCGAGAACGAGCCGGCCTCGGCGGCCAACGAGGAGTACCTCTACTCCGAGAAGTACGAGATCAAGCACCGCGACTGGGACCAGCCGGGCTCGCTGGCGCCGCTCGTCACCCGTCTCAACGAGGTCCGCCGCCAGCACGCCGCCTTCTCCGAGCTGCGCAACATCGTCTTCCACCACTCCAACAACGACCAGCTGCTGGTGTACTCGAAGCGCACCGCCGACCGGTCCGACGTGGTGCTGGTGGTGGTCAACCTCGACCCGCACAATCCGCAGTCGGACATCCTCTGGCTCGACCTCGACGAGCTCGGCTTCACCGTCGACGAGGAGTTCGTCGCCCACGACGAGCTGACCGGCGAGACCTACACGTGGCGGGGCGCGGCGCCGTACGTTTTCCTCCACCCCAGCCGCCAGCCCGCCCACATCCTGCATCTCCGTCCTCTCCCGTGAGCGACCCCGCGCTCACCGAAGGCAGCGACGAGCGCTGGTTCAAGAAGGCCGTCTTCTACGAGGTCCTGGTCCGCGGCTTCTTCGACGCCAACAACGACGGCACCGGAGACCTGGCCGGCATCACCGAGAAGCTCGACTACCTCCAGTGGCTGGGCATCGACTGCATCTGGCTGCTGCCCTTCTACCAGTCGCCGCTGCGCGACGGCGGCTACGACATCAGCGACTTCTTCACCGTCCTCCCCGAGTACGGCGACCTAGCCGACGCCGTCGAACTGGTGGAGCAGGCCCACCGGCGCGGCATCCGCATCATCGCCGACATGGTGATGAACCACACCAGCGACCAGCACCCGTGGTTCGTCGAGTCGCGTCGGGACCGCACCAACCCCAAGGCCGACTGGTACGTGTGGAACGACGACGACCAGCGGTTCTCCGAGGCCCGCATCATCTTCGTGGACACGGAGCGGTCCAACTGGTCGTGGGACCCGGAGCGCCAGCAGTACTACTGGCACCGCTTCTTCGCCCACCAGCCCGACCTCAACTACGACAACCCCGAGGTCCAGCAGGCGATGCTGGACGTCGTCCGCTTCTGGCTCGACATCGGCCTCGACGGCTTCCGCCTCGACGCGGTGCCGTACCTCTACGAGCGCGACGGCAGCAACGGGGAGAACCTCTCGGAGACGCACGAGTTCCTCAAGCAGCTGCGCAAGGAGGTCGACGCCACCCACCCCGGGCGGGTGCTGCTGGCGGAGGCCAACCAGTGGCCGGCCGACGTCGTCGACTACTTCGGCGACGACGACGAGTGCCACATGTGCTTCCACTTCCCGCTCATGCCCCGCATGTTCATGGCGGTGCGGCGGGAGCAGCGGTACCCCATCACCGAGATCCTCTCGCAGACGCCCGACATCCCGGAGGGCTGCCAGTGGGGGATCTTCCTGCGCAACCACGACGAGCTGACCCTGGAGATGGTCACCGACGAGGAGCGCGACTACATGTACGCGGAGTACGCCAAGGACCCGCGCATGAAGAGGAACATCGGCATCGGCCGGCGGCTGGCGCCCCTCGTCGACGGCGACCGCAAGGTGGCCGAGCTCCTCCACGGCCTGCTCTTCAGCCTTCCCGGCAGTCCCATCCTGTACTACGGCGACGAGATCGGGATGGGCGACAACATCTACCTGGGCGACCGCGACGGGGTGCGAACCCCCATGCAGTGGACGCCCGACCGCAACGCCGGGTTCTCGCGCGCCGACTTCGCCCAGCTGTACCTGCCTCCGCTGATGGACCCGGTCTACGGGTTCCAGGCGGTGAACGTGGAGGCCCAGGTGCGGGCCCCCAGCTCCTTCCTCCAGTGGATGCAGCGGGCCCTGCAGGTGCGCAAGCGCCACCACGAGACGTTCGGCATGGGCAGCTTCGAGATCCTCCAGGCCGAGAACCCCTCGATCTTCGCCTTCATCCGCGAGTACGGCGACGAGACGCTGCTGTGCGTGAACAACCTCAGCCGCTTCGCCCAGCCCGTCGAGCTGCACCTGAGCCGCTTCGAGGGGCGCGTGCCCGTCGAGCTAGTGGGGCGGGTGCCGTTCCCGCGGATCGGCGAGCTCCCCTACCTGCTCACCCTCGGGGGTCACAGCTTCTACTGGTTCCAGTTGATGGAGGCCGCCCAATGACGCCCGTGATCGATACCGCGGCCCTCGTGGAGCCGCTACGCCAGTTCCTGCCCCGCCAGCGGTGGTACTCGGGCACGGAGGCGCCGTCGTCGGTGGTGGTGGAGGGCTCGCGCGTGCTCGACGGAGGATGGCCTGCCCTGGTCGACCTGATCGTGGACGCCGACGGAGCGCGCTACCAGGTGCCCCTGGGGCTGCGCCCGTCCACCGAGCGCCCCGACTTCCTGCGCGGCCACGACGGCGCCGTGATGGGCGAGGTGGCCGGCCAGGATGGCCCCCTGCTGGCCTACGACGGGGTGCTCGACCCCGTGCTCGGCCTCGCCCTGCTCGACGTGGTGAGCGGGTCCAAGGAGTCGGCCGATCGGGTGCGGCCGGTGGGCGGCGAGCAGTCCAACAGCTCCCTCGTCTACGACGACCGCCTCATCCTCAAGGTGTTCCGCCGGATCCACCACGGCCGCAACCTCGACGTGGAGATGACCGAGGCGCTGAGCGAGGCCGGTTTCGAGCACGTGGCCCGCCCCCTCGCCACGCTGACCGTCGACGACGCCGACCTGGCCGTGCTCCAGCCGTTCCTCGTGGGTGGCAGCGACGGATGGGCGCTCGCCCTCACGTCCCTGCGGGACCTGTTCGGGGTGGGGGACACCCAGCCCGTTCCGGTGATCAGCGCCGACATGCCGCCGCCGGCCGTCGACCCCGCCATGGCGGGAGGGGACTTCTCGGCCGAGGCCCGCCGCCTGGGCACCATCACCGCCGAGATGCACCGGGCCCTCGCCGCCGCCTTCGGCACGGCCGCCGGCGACCCGCAGGAGTGGGCCGACACCATAGAGGCGCAGGTCGAGGCCGAGGCCCATCCCGACTTCGACAAGGGCCGGGCCCGCAAGGTCCTGGCATCCCTGCGCCAGGTGGGGGACGCGGGCCCCGCCATCCGCCTCCACGGCGACTACCACCTCGGGCAGGTCATGCGCACCGACGCGGGGTGGTACGTGCTCGACTTCGAGGGGGAGCCGGCCCGGCCTCCCGAGGAGAGGCGGCGCCCGTCGTCCCCGCTGCGTGACGTGGCCGGCATGCTCAGGTCGCTGCACTACGCGTCGCTGGTCGGCCAGCTCGACCGGGACGAGGACTGCAGCGGGCTGGCGCAGGCGTGGGAGGAGCGCAACCGGCGGGCGTTCCTGGACGGCTACATGAAGACGGCGGCCGACGCCGGCCTGCTGCCCGATCCGGCGGGCACCCAGGTGGTGCTGGCCGCATTCGAACTGGAGAAGGCCGTGTACGAGCTTGGTTACGAGCGGGCCTACCGGCCCGACTGGCAGTCGATCCCGTTGGCCGCGCTGCACCGGCTGGGCGTCCACTGATGGCCCGCCGTGCGGCTGAGGCCACCCCTCCCGCGAGCGCCGCCGAGGTCGAGTCCCTCCTCGCCGGCCGCCACGGCAACCCCCACTCCTTCCTCGGCCCCCACGGGCCCGTCGTGCGCATCTGGCGCCCCGACGCGGTGGAGGCCGAGCTGGTGCTGCCCGACGGTGGGCGGGTGGCGGCCCGGCCCGTCCACCCCGCCGGGCTGTTCGAGGCCACCGTCGAGCGTGAGACCAACGACTACGCCGTCGAGGCCCGCTACCCCGACGGCAACACGTGGCTCGCCGACGACCCGTACCGCTTCTGGCCCACGCTGGGCGAGCTCGACCTCCACCTCTACGGCGAGGGGCGCCACGAGCGGCTGTGGACGGTGCTGGGCGCCCATCTCCGCCACCACCAGGGCGTCGCCGGCGCCTCCTTCGCGGTGTGGGCCCCGGGCGCCCAGAGCGTGCGGGTGGTGGGCGACTGGAACGGCTGGGACGGCCGGTTGAACCCCATGCGCTCGATGGGGTCGTCGGGCGTGTGGGAGATCTTCGTGCCGGGCGTGGCCAAGGGGGCGAAGTACAAGTACGAGGTCCTGGGCGCCGACGGGTCGGTCACGCTGCGGGCCGACCCCTTCGCCTTCGCCACCGAGGAGCCGCCCCAGACGGCCAGCGTCGTGTGGGAACCGGCCTACGAGTGGCGCGACGACGGGTGGCTGTCGGAGCGGGCGTCGACGCAGCCGACCGAGCGGCCCCTGTCGGTCTACGAGGTGCACCTCGGGTCGTGGCGGCGGGTGCCCGAGGACGGCAACCGCCCCCTCAACTACCGGGAGCTGGCCGAGCAGCTGCCCGACTACGTGGCCGACCTGGGGTTCACCCACGTCGAGCTGCTGCCGGTGGCCGAGCATCCCTTCGCCGGCTCGTGGGGCTACCAGGTCACCGCCTACTACGCCCCCACCGCCCGCTTCGGCACGCCCGACGACTTCCGGGCCCTGGTCGACGCCCTCCACGCCCGCGGCATCGGCGTGATCGTCGACTGGGTGCCGGCCCACTTCCCCAAGGACCAGTTCGCACTGGCCCGCTTCGACGGCACGGCCCTGTACGAGCACGCCGACCCCCGCCAGGGCGAGCAGCTCGACTGGGGCACGCTGGTGTTCAACTTCGGGCGCCACGAGGTCCGCAACTTCCTGATCGCCAACGCCCTGTTCTGGATCGAGGAGTACCACATCGACGGCCTGCGGGTCGATGCGGTGGCGTCCATGCTCTACCTCGACTACTCCCGGGCCGAGGGCCAGTGGGTGCCCAACAAGTACGGCGGGCGGGAGAACCTGGAGGCGATCGACTTCCTGCGGGAGCTCAACGAGGTCGTGTACGGCCGCTACCCGGGCGTGCTCACCGCCGCCGAGGAGTCCACCGCCTGGCCGGCCGTCTCCCGCCCCACGTACCTGGGCGGGCTCGGCTTCGGCTTCAAGTGGAACATGGGCTGGATGCACGACACCCTGGACTACTTCTCGAAGGAGCCGGTGCACCGCCGCCACCACCACGACCACCTCACGTTCGGGCTGCTGTACGCCTTCAGCGAGAACTTCATCCTCCCTCTGTCCCACGACGAGGTCGTGCACCTCAAGGGGTCGCTGCTGGGCAAGATGCCCGGCGACTGGGGCTCGAAGTTCGCCAACCTGCGGGCCCTGCTGGGGTGGATGTGGGCCCATCCCGGCCGCCAGCTGCTGTTCATGGGCGGCGAGATCGGCCAGAGCTCGGAGTGGAACCACGACGGCTCGGTCGACTGGCACCTGCTCGACTACCCCGAGCACCGGGGCGTGCAGGAGCTGGTGCGGGTGCTGAACCGGGTGTCACGGTCCGAGCCGGCCCTGTGGCAGGAGGACTTCGACGGCAGCGGCTTCCGCTGGATCGACGCCAGCGACGCCGACCAGAACGTGCTCTCGTTCGCCCGGTTCGCCCCGGACGGCCCCCCGGTCGTGTGCGTGGCCAACCTGTCGGGCGCGCACCGCGGCGGGTACCGCATCGGGCTGCCCCAGGCCGGCCGGTGGCAGGAGCTTGTGGACACGAGCCGGGCCGCCTACGGGGGCTGGCGCGAGGGCGACCCGGGCGAGGTGTGGTCCGAGCCCATCCCCTGGCACGGCATGGACCAGTCCGTCTCCCTCGACCTCCACCCCATGAGCGTCGTCTGGCTGGGGGCTCGGGGCTAGACCTGCGGGGCAGCACGAGGGCGGTTGGCGGGTACAGGGCGATCCCCACGCGGTTCGGCGCGGCGTGATGGATTCCCTCTTGCCAGATCGCCGCGTTCGTCATAGAGTGCCGGTTGGCAGTCCTCCTCCGGGCTTATTGAGATAGCGCCGGGAACGGACGTAGCTCTAATAAAGCGCGGCCACCCCTTGATCTGGGGTGGCTATTTGTGCTTTGGTGGCCGGGTGGCGGCGCAGCGCATTTCGTTCGTCCTGTTCTTCCCGGATGGCGCTTGCGGCCTGATCCGGTCGGCCGACGGGCGGCTCGACCTGCCCACCGGCTCGGTGGGGCCCGACGAGGACGAGCTCGACGCCCTGCTGCGCATCCCGCTCATGACCGCCGGGTTCCGGGCCCAGCGGTTCCACCCGTTCCGATGGTCGGGCTCCGACCTCTACGCGTGGGTCGAAGGCGACCGCTACGACGGGCGCCGCCCCCACCGCAAGGTGCCGCTGCACGTCACCTCGGCCGAGGAGGCGACGCGGTGCCTGCGCGACCAGGGCCGCCGGCACCAGGCCTCGGTGGTGGCCGCCGCCGCCCGGTCGTACCGGGGGCAGACCGACGCCGCCTTCTACGCCGACAACGTCCGCGTCCTGGAGCAGGCCTACGTGCGGGCCGCGACGGTCGAGGGCGGCTCGGGCTTCGGGGGCAGCGCCGAGGACTGGCGGGTGGCGCGGGAGCCGGTGCTGGACGGGATCGACCGGGACGGCACGTTCCTCGACATCGGCTGCGCCAACGGGCTCCTCATGGAGTCGGCCCAGGCGTGGTGTGCGGAGCGGGGGGTGGCGGTCGAGCCTTACGGCGTCGACCTGGCGCCCGGGCTCGTCGAGCTGGCCCGGGCCCGGCTCCCGCACTGGGCCGACCGCCTCTGGGCCGGCAACGCCCTCGAGTGGGCCCATCCCCGGGGCATGCGGTTCGACTTCGTGCACGCGCTGTTCGACAGCGTCCCGCCCCACCGCTACGCCGACCTCGTGCGACACCTGCTGGCGCAGGTCGTCGCCCCCGACGGGCGGCTGCTGCTGTCGCACTACGTGCCCGACGGCACCCGGCACCGCAGCGCGGCCGAGATGGTGGCCCGCATCGGCCAGCCGATCGTCGGGCGGTCGCCTCCGTACACGGTGTGGGTGGGCAGGCCGTGAGCACGGACGTCGACGAGGAACAGGGCCACGTCGACTTCGCCTACGAGCGGCTGGCGGCCATGCGGGCCCGGTCGCAGCGCGTGCTCGACGAGATGCGGGCCTCGGGCGGGGGGGACCTCGACCTGCTGGCCGCCCTCGCCCGGCGGGTCGCCCTCCTGGCCGAGGTGGCACGACCCCTCTGCTTCGGGCGGATCGACGAGGAGGGTGGCGGCTCGTGGCACATCGGCCGCCGCCACGTGGAGGACGAGGCGGGCGACCCGGTGGTGGTGGAGTGGCGGGCGCCCGTAGCCGGGCCCTTCTACCGGGCCGGGGCGGCGTCCCCCTCGGGGCTCCGCCGGCGCCGCCAGATCCTGGTGGAGGGGAGGCGGGTGCTGGCGGTGGCCGACGACGTGTTCGGCGGTGGGAGTGCGGCGGCCGGCCAGGAAGGGGCGGGGCCCGCGCTTCGGGGTGGTGACGCCCTGCTGGCCGAGCTGGAACGGGCCCGTACCGGCGAGATGCTCGACATCGTCGCCACCATCCAGGCCGAGCAGGACGAGGTGATCCGCGCCCCGCTCGAGGGCGTGATGGCCGTGCAGGGCGGGCCGGGGACGGGCAAGACCGCCATCGGCCTGCCCGTCGCCCCCTGATGTTGCCACTCCGACCCATCGCACGGTAGGGCTCGTTCAGCGGCGTGCACCTGGGCACCTCGACTACGCGACGGATGTCGACCGTGCGGCTATGCATCGGGGATACTGACGATTATCCCCGGACCTGATTCCGGCGGAGAAGGGCGGGGCCGGCCATTGTCGAGGCTGCGCGAGTTCATGGGATGACGGCGGCTGAACTCGGTAGCGGAGATGCTCGCACAGCCGGGCAGGCGAGAATTCCGCGGGCTTCGAAGTTGAAGCGGTTTGTGAACCCGTGCGCGACCCTCCGGAGCACCTGCAGCTTGTTGTTGGTTCCCCTCGAGGCGACCGTTGGAGATGCGCCCGACCCGCTCGTCGTGGAAGGCGAGGATCTCGGTGGACCAGGCGATGTATGGCTGGCGCCGCCAGCATCAGTCGCGTGCCGTCTGGCCGCTGGAAGCTGATGTCGCTCGGGCCGCGCCAGCCCGCCCGGCCCGCCGGCGCTGGGCTCACAGGCCGGCCACGAGGTTGAACGACCCCGTGAGCTGGTTCAGGGCCACGACGCCCACGATGTCGAGGATCTCCCGCTCGGATAGCCATGGGCCAGCAGCCCGACGACGTCGTCGTCATCGACGCTGGCCGGTTCAGCAAAGACCTTGAGGGCGAACTCGAGGAGGGCGACGACGCGCTGATCCCCGGAGGTCCCGGCGCGGGCCGCCTCGATCTCCTGATCATCGATCCCGATCCGGCGGGCGGCGTCGGCGTGGACGTGGAGGCACGTCTGGCATCCCAGCCGGGCCTGCACCGCGATCGACACCCGCTCACTGAGCTTGCGGTCCAGGCTCGCCCGCTTCATGGCCCGGCTGAAGTCGAGGTAGCCGGCGAGCACGGCGGGCGAGTGGGCCATGGTGGCGACCATCGACCCCACCTGGCCGTGGCGACCGACGAGCTCGCCCAGGAGCTCGCCGGCCTTGCCCTCGGCCTCGTGGGGGGTCAGGGGATGAAAGCGGGCCGAGCTTGGCGAGCGCCGGTCCCGTTGCCCACCTCTGCTCATCTCAGTGCCTCCCGCCGTGGACGGCGGTCGTGGGCGTGACGCCCTCGCCGGCGCCGACGTCGATGGTGAACGCCGCGGTGCGGACCGTCCCTTGGTGGCTGAAATCGAAGAACAGCCGGTAGGGGCCTTCGGAGGGAACCTCGACGGCGAAGGGCACCTCACCCGGTCCCGCCTGGCGCTCGAGCGGGTGCACGTGTAGGTAGGCCAGGTCTGAGGCCCGGATGGCCACGAGGTGGCCGAGAGCGCCCAGGTAGGGCTCGAGGTCGGCCACCGGCTGGCCACCGTGGCGGACGGTGAGGCTGATCTCCCCTCCCCCGCCCGCCCTCGGCGCCCCGGACAGCTGCACCTGATAGCCGTCGATCGCCACCGTCGAGGTGGGAGCGGGCAGCGGTCGTGAGGCCGCCTCCCCAGCCACGGTGACGTCGTGGCCGAGGGTGAGCTCGGGGCCGTCGACCGCCGCGAAGTCGGCGTAGGCCCGGTAGGGCCCGGGGGCCAAGGGGTCGAGGGCCACCCGCCAGACGCCGGCGCCGTCCAGCGTCGGGTGGACGTGGCGGAAGACACCCAGATTCCGGCTCACCACGATGAGATGCAGCGGCCGCTCGTGGCGATCGCGGTACGCGGTCACGGCGTTGCCTCCGGGGCCGGCGATGCGGAAGCGGAACTCGGCCGGCGACTGTGCCGGCATCGACGGAGTCAGGACCTCCAGGCTGTAGCCCTCCGCCGAGCTGGCGAGGCCCTCCACCGACACTGCCTCGTCCTTCCTCCCCCCACCTTCATCGTCCCCGCCGTCGCCGCCCAGGGCCGCTCCGACGAGAACGGCGGCACCGAGGACCAGGGCCAGGCCGGCTGCAGTGCGGCGGCCAGGCACCCCCAGCCCACGGCCCGAGCCCGGGCCGCCCTCGGCGCGGGTCTCCGGCTCATCCTCGGGAATAGGGCGGGGCCGCAGGTCCACCCGCCGTAGCAGCTGGGCGTTGAGGGCCACCACCACCGTCGAGGCGCTCATCAGCACCGCGCCGACCGCCGGGGGGAGCGAGACTCCTGCCCAGCTCAGGGCGCCCGCGGCCAGGGGGATGGCCACCACGTTGTAGCCGGCGGCCCACCCCAGGTTCTGCAGCATCTTGCGGTAGCTGGCCTGGGAGAGCTTGATGACCGACGTCACCCCCCGGGGGTCGCTTGAGGCCAGCACCACGCCGGCCGACTCGATGGCGACGTCCGTCCCTGCCCCGATGGCCAGGCCGACGTCGGCCCGGGCCAGGGCAGGGGCGTCGTTCACCCCGTCGCCCACCATCGCCACCGTCAGCCCCCGCTCCTGCAGCTGCGCCACCACGCGGTCCTTGTCCTCGGGGAGGACCTCGGCGAAGACCTCGTCCACGCCCACCTCGGCCGCCACGGCGTCGGCCACCTGGCGGGCGTCGCCGGTGATCAGCACCACCCGTTTACCCAGGGCCTTGAGGTCGGCGACGGCCTGGCGGGCCTCGGGGCGGATCTCATCCTCCAGCGAGAGGGCGCCGACGACCTCGTCATCCCTGACCAGGTAGAGCACGGCCGCCCCCCGCCTCTCCCACTCCCCTACCGAGCTGCCCAGCGCCTGCGGCACCCGCAGGGCCCGTTCCCGCAGGAGGGCCGGCCCTCCGACGGCATAGCGCTGCCCGTCGACGATCGCGTCCACGCCTCGGCCGGTGATCGATCGGAATTCCGAGGCGCGTGCCGTCGCGCCGCGGTCGCGGGCAGCGGCCACGATGGCCCGGGCCAGGGAGTGCTCGGAGTCGGCCTCCACCGCGCCGGCCAGGCGCAGCACCTCGTCCTCGCTCACGCCGGCGCCGGCGATGCCGGTGACCACGTGGGCACCCTTGGTCAGCGTCCCCGTCTTGTCGAACAGCACGGCGTCGACGGTCCGCATGCGCTCGAGGGCGAGGCGGTCCTTGACCAGGATCCCGGCCCGGGCCGACAGGGCGGTCGAGAGGCTGATGACCAGCGGGATGGCGAGCCCGAGGGCGTGCGGGCAGGCGATCACCAGCACGGTGACGGTGCGCACGACGGCGCCGTCGGGGTCGCCCAGGGCGGCCCAGAGGGCGAAGGTGACCACGCCCGCGGCGGCCGCCACGTAGAACAGGAGGGCGGCGAAGCGGTCGGCGAGGGCCTGGGCCCGGGACCGGCTGGCCTGGGCCTCGGCCACCAGGCGCTGGATGCCGGCCAGGGCGGTGCCCTCGCCCACGGCGCGGACGCGGACGCGCACCGACGAGTCGGTGGCGACCGTGCCCGCCACCACCGCATCGCCCGGGCCCTTGGCCACCGGGCGCGACTCGCCTGTGACCATCGACTCGTCCACCTCGGCCTGGCCCTCGACGATCTCACCGTCGGCGGGAACCCGGCCGCCCGAGCGGACGAGCACGAGATCGCCTTCGGCCAGCTCGTGCAGGGACACCTTCTCGACGGAGCCGTCCGACCTCACCCGCTCAGCCTCGTCGGGCAGGAGCTCGGCCAGAGCGGCGAGGGCCCCCCGGGCCTGGCCGATGGCCTTCATCTCCTGCCAGTGGCCCAGCAGCATGATCGTGATGAGCGCCGCCAGCTCCCACCAGAAGTCGAGGTCGAACAGCCCGAGGCTGGTGGCCGCGGAAGCGGCGAAGGCCACGGTGATGGCCATGGCGATCAGCAGCATCATCCCGGGCTGGCGGCTGCGGGCCTCGGCCACGCCGCCGGCCAGGAAGGGCCAGCCCCCGTAGAGGAAGATGATCGTGCCCAGCACGGGGCCGACCAAGCCGTCGCCGGGGAAGTCCAGGTGGTAGCCGAACCAGTCCTGAATCATGTGGGCGGTGACCACGACGGGCAGGCTCAGCAGCAGGCTCCACCAGAAGCGGCGGCGGAACATCCCGACGTGGTCGCCGTGATCGCCATGCTGGCCGTGCTGCCCGTGGCCGCCGTGCTGCCCGTGGCCGCCGTGCTCCCCGTGGCCGCCGTGCTCCCCGGCGTTGTGTCCGGCGTGGGAGCGACCCTGATCACCGTGGTCCAGGTCACCGTCGCCGACCGCCGGCGTTCCGCTCGTCGCCTCCGACGGCGCCCCGTGGGTGCCGTGACTCATGGGGTTCATGTTGCTCCTTCGGTTCGGGGGGCGCTCTAACCCCGGCCGGTTCGGGTTCATTCCGAGGCGTCCATCCACTCGCCTGCTCTCCACCGAACCGTACGGACGGACGCTTTCGGAGCTCTGTCCGCTCGCTTGCCGAGGCCGGACGGTCGGCAAGGGCGGATCGAAAAGCGCCTCTGGTGTGCTTGGCTGTCGGCGGAGGACGAGGTGGAGCTTCGCCTGTTCGGCACGCTGGAGGTGATCGTTGACGGGCGTGCTGTGCCCGTCGCCGGGCAGGGCGAGCGGTCGCTGCTGGCCGCGCTGGCCTGCTCGGCGGGCCGTGTCGTGGCCATCGACCGTCTCGTCGACGACCTGTGGGGCGAGGAGCTGCCCGCCAACCCCACGAACGCCCTCCAGGTGCGGGTGTCGAAGCTGCGCCGCCAGCTGGGAGGTCGGATCCGCACCGAACCGGGCGGCTACCGCCTGGAGGTGGACCCCGACGACGTGGACGTCCACCGCTTCGCCCGCCTGGTCTCCAGCCGGCGGTTCGAAGAGGCGCTGGCCCTCTACCGCAGCCCGCCGTTGGCTGAGTTCCGGGACCAGGACTGGGCCCGGGCGGAGGCCACCCGGCTCGAGGAGCTGCATCTGGCGGCGGTGGAGGAGCACGTCGAGGACCGCCTGCGCGAAGGCGGCGACGTGACGCTCGTCAGCGAGCTGGAGGCGCTCGTGGCCGCCCATCCTCTGCGGGAGCGTCTCCGCGGCCAGCTCATGCTCGCCCTCCATCGCAGCGGCCGGAGCGCCGAAGCCCTCGCTGCCTACCAGGAGGGCCGGCGCCTGCTGCGGGACGAGCTGGGTCTCGACCCGTCGGAGGCGCTTCGGCAGCTCGAAGCCGCCATCCTGCGCCAGGAGGAGTCGTTGGAGGGCCCGGCGTCGGTCGCCCCGGCCTCCACCAACCTGCCGGCCCGCCTCAGCTCCTTCATCGGGCGGGACGCTGAGCTCGCACGGGTGGTGGCCGCGCTGGGCCGCAGCCGTCTGGTCACGCTGACCGGCCCGGGTGGTGCGGGCAAGACCTCGCTCGCCGTCGAGGCGGCGCGCGCCGCGGCATGCTCGTACCCCGACGGGGTGTGGTTCGTCGCCCTCGCCGGGGTCACAGACCCCGCCCATGTTCCGCTGACGGTGGCGGAGGCGCTCGGGATCGCCGACCCGGCACTGGCCCCGCGGGAGCTCGTGACTGCCTGGCTCGCCCCCCGGAACGCCGTGTTGGTGCTGGACAACTGCGAGCACCTGATCGACGCGTGCGCCGGACTGGCCGAGCACGTGCTCCGGGCGTCGGCGGGGGGCGTCCGGATCCTGGCTACCAGCCGCGAAGCTTTCGGCGTCCCCGGCGAGATGCAGCTGCCCGTTCCGCCCCTCGCCGAAGACGACGCCGTCGCCCTGTTTGCTGAGCGGGCGGCGAGCGTGGACCCCGGCTTCGCGCTCGGGCCCGATGAAGACGTCGTGCGGGGGATCTGCCGGCACCTGGACGGGGTGCCCCTGGCCATCGAGCTGGCCGCCGCCCGGGTGAACATGCTGTCGGTGGCAGAGGTGGCCACCCGGCTCGCCGACCGCTTCCGGCTGCTGACGGGCGGGGCGCGCACGGCCGAGGCGAGGCACCGCACGCTGCGGGCAATGATCGACTGGAGCCACGACCTCCTCACCGAGCCCCAGCGGGTCCTGCTGCGGCGGCTGTCGGTCTTCCGCGGCGGCTGGACGCTGGAAGGGGCAGAGGCGGTCTGCGCCGGAAAGCCGCTGGCGGCGAGCGATGTCTTGGAGCTCCTCGGCGACCTGGTCCGTCAGTCGCTGGTGGTCGCCTCCGGTGGCCGCTTCCGGCTGCTCGAGACGATCCGGGAGTACGCATGGCAGCGGCTGGTCGAGGCCGGCGAGGCTGAGGACTTCGGAGAGCGCCACGCCCGCCACTACCTGGATCTCGCCGAGCAGGCGGAGCCGGAGCTGCGACAGCCGAAGCAGTCAGAGTGGCTGGCCCGGCTTCGGGCGGAGGACGACAACCTCCAGTTCGCGCTGCGGTGGTGCCGGGAACGGGCCGCCGAGCACCCCGACCTCGGCTTACGGCTTGCAGCAGCGCTGGGTTGGTACTGGTATGTGGGGCGCCAGGTCGACGGGCGCCGGGAGCTGGCTGCCGTGCTCGAGGCCGCACCCGCCGGATCCCCTCAAGCCCGCGCCCGCGTGCTCCAGGCCCTGTCGCTCGCCCTGCGGCCCGCTGGCTGCATCGTGCACCCGAGCCGGGAGGCGGCGGAGGCGGCGCGCCAGAGCCTGGACGCGTTCGCCGGCGTCAACGATCCCGCTCGCGCCGCGATCTCCCGACTGCTGCTCGCGGTGGAGGGTGTCGCCGGACGCGACGTGGCGGGCGCCCTCAGCGAGGTAGGGGACGCCCGGGCAACGCTGACGGGCCACGGCGACCGCTGGGGCCTGGCGCTCGCCGACTTCGTCGAGATGGAGATCCTGTTGCGTAACCGGGCCGACGAGCGGGCCCTGGACCTCGGGGAGGCGGCCACCGCCGTCTTCGAGGACTTGGGCGACGACTGGGGCCGCTCCGCCGTGCCCATGCATCTGGGTGCGGGGCTCCGCCTGGCCGGCCGTTCGCAGGAAGCGGTCGAGGTCCTGCACCGGGCCCTCGCCGTGTGCGGGGCCGCGGGCCTAGAGAACAACGTCGCCCGGGTGTATATCGAGCTCGGGGGGACGGCCGCCGATGTGGGCGATGCGGAGGAGGCTGAGCGGTGGTACGCCGAGGCCGAGCGGGTCGCCCGCTCGCTCGGCAACGAGACCATGCTGAGCCTGGCCTTCCTCGGTTACGGGGTGGCAGCGCGCCTGCGGTCGGACGTCGCAGAAGCACGGCGTCGGTATAGCGATGCCCTGGAGGTGACCAGCCGGGCCGGAATGGGCACGGAGACGGCGGCCGCCCTCGCCGGGTTGGCCGCAGCCCAGCTGGACGCTGGCGCGGTCGCCGAGGCGGCGGCCACGCTCGGGCGGGGCCGCGACCTCATCGACAGCGTCGGTGAGGGCGGGGTCCGGGCCGGGTTCCTGGAGCAGCGGGCACGGCTGGCGGCCGCCCAGGGACACCTGGCGGAGGCGACGGAGCTGCTCGCCGAGGCCACCTCGCTGCGCGACGCTGCCGCCCGACCCCGTACCGCCCTCGAGGCCCGCGATTTCGAGGAGTTGGCAACCGGGCTGGGGGAATTCACCTCCCTTTCCCAGCACGCATCGCCGTAGGGGCGCCGTCGCAAGCCGACGGACAGGGCCTGGAAAGCCGGTTCGGGGACGCTAACGGCATGCAGGATGGCAGTGGGCCCGGAGCGAACGTGGAGGCGACGGTCTTCTCCGTGCCGGACATGACGTGCCGGCACTGCGTGCGAGCCGTCAGCGCACACCTCCAGGACGTGGCGGGCGTGGTTGCCGTCGAGGCGGACTCGATTTCGAGGACGGTCCGGGTCCAGGGCACGGCTCGCCCTGACGCGCTCCGTTCCGCCATTGCCGACGCCGGTTACGAAGCCGTCCTCGTGACGTCGGCCGGTCAGGGGTGGTCGCCGTGAGCTGGCAGGACATCCTTCCCTGGCTGACCTCAGCCATGACGCTGTGGGCCGTGTGGCTCTCGGGCCACAACCTCCGGCTGTCCTGGAAGGTCAGCCTGGCCAACCAGGCGCTGTGGTTCGGTTTCATCGTGGCATCGGGCGCGTGGGGGCTGCTGCCGCTCACGCTGTCGCTGGCGGCCGTCTTCGCCAGGCACCTCGCCCGGCCGCTCACCGCGGGTCCCGGGGAGCAGGTCCTGGCGCCACGGCCGGCTCCGCATGTCGCGGGGGCGGCGGCATGAGAGGTCGAGGGTTTCTCCGAGAGTGGCGGCCCAGCGCCATCACCCTGGGTGGCCCGGTCTTCCCCCTCGCCGTGCTCTTCGGGCTCAACGCCGTCGACGAGCTCGACCGGGCTGCCTTCGCGGTTCTCCTGCCGGACATCCGGGACCACTTCGACCTCAGCGACGCCGCCGCGCTGGCGCTCGTGGGGGCGACGACCATCGCCATCGTCCTCGTCGAGATGCCGCTGTCGCTGCTGGCCGATCGCAAGAACCGCGTCCGCATCACCACGATCGGCGCCGCGCTGTGGTCGCTCTTCTCGGTCGGCACCGGACTGGCGGCGTCGGTCCCCATGCTGGTTGCCATGCGGATCGGCGCCGGTGGAGGGAAGGCAGTCGTCACCCCCACCCACTCCTCCCTCCTCGCCGACTACTACCAGCCCGCGGCCCGGGTCAAGGTCTTCTCGGCCCACCGCCTGGCCAGTTCCGCCGGCCAGATCGCGGGGCCTGTGCTGGCGGGGTCGCTCGCCGCCGTCCTCGGCTGGCGGGCGCCCTTCGTGCTCTTCGCGCTACCGACTGTGATCCTGGTGGGAGCCGCCCTCCGGCTGCGGGAGCCGGTTCGCGGAGCCCACGAGCGACGAGCAGTCGGCGCCGACGAGGCGACCGCGCGGCTCGAGGAGGCCCCCGAGGGCCCGCTGGCGACGATGCGGGTGCTGGCCCGGGTCCGCTCGGTGCGTCGCATCTGGGTCGCCGCACCATTCCTGGGGGTAGCCCTCTTCGGCGTCCCGAGCCTGTTGTCGCTCGTCTACGACGACGTCTTCGGGCTCAGCGCCGCCCAGCGAGGGATCGTGGCCGCCGGCGTGGAGCCTCTTCAGATCGTCGGCGTGATCCTGGCCATGCCGGTGGTCGCCCACCTCGCCGGTGAGCGCCCCGGGTTCCTGCTCCGCTTCGTCGCCCTGGTGGGCGTGGCCGACGGTGTCCTCCTCGTCATCCTGGCCTACGCCCCCCATGTGGGCATCGCCATCGCGGCCCATGCGGTCCTCGCCGCCAGCATTGGGACCCTCGCACCCGCCTTTCTCGCCCTGGTCTCGTTGATCGCCCCGCCCCGCGTCCGATCGGCGGCCTTCTCCACGATGTCACTGTTCGCCATCCCCGGCCTCATCGTTTTCCTGCCGCTCGCCGGCGTCGTCTCCGATGCCATCGGCACCCAGGCCAGCATGCTCGCCCTGGTGCCGGTGTCGGTCGCCGCCGGTGCGATCCTCGCATCGGCCTCCCGCTGGGTGGCGGACGACATCGACGCCGTGCGGCGGGAGTCCGTCTCCCGGGTCGAGAGGGCTGTCGGCGCCGAGCTGGCGCTCACCAGCAGCGGCGCGAGGGTAGGAACACCGGAACCACGGCGAGGAGGGCAACCGTGAACGACCTGACTGGGTTCGCACACAACGACGACGACAGCTTCCCCCAAGACGTCACCGGGCTGGCGCCAGTGTCGGCACCCGAGGTCGTCCGGCTGCGGCACGGCGAGCACTTCGGCCTCCGCATCGGGCCGGTCGCCAAGCGCATCGGCGACGAGGTGGTACGGATGCTCGCCTATGGCGGCTCCATCCCCGGGCCCGTCCTGCACGTGGACCAAGGCTCGGAGATCGTGGTCGAAGTCACCAACGACGGTGACACCGAAGCCACCGTCCACTGGCACGGCCTCCGGCTGGAGAACCGCTACGACGGGGTCCCCCACGAGACCCAGCTCCCCATCGGGGTCGGTGAGAGCTTCAGTTACAAGCTGCAGTTCCCCGACCCCGGGTTCTACTGGTACCACCCGCACGTCCGCGAGGACTACGGCCTGGAGATGGGCCTCTACGGCACCATCCTCGTGGAACCCACCGATCCGGCGTACTGGCCGCCCGCTGACCGCCAGCTCAGCATCACCCTCGACGACGTGCTGGTCGAGAACGGCCGCATCGCCCCCTTCTCCCGCAGCGACCTGAGCTTCACCGCCATGGGCCGGTTCGGCAACGTCATGTTGACCAACGGGGAGACGTCGTACTCGGCCGCGGTCGCCGTCGGGGAGGTCGTCCGTCTCTGTCTGGTCAACACCGCCAACACCCGGACGTTCAACGTGCGCCTGCCCGGGGCCCGCGTGAAGCTGGTCGGCGGCGACAGCGGCCGCTACGAGCAAGAGGCGTTCGTGGACGAGGTCCTCCTCGCCCCGTCCGAGCGGGCGATCGTGGACGTGCTGTTCGACCAGCCGGGCGAGGTGCCCTTGCAGCACCGGACGCCCGATCGGGTCTACGAGCTCGGTCGCTTCACGGTGGCAGGCACGGGGCCCGGCGAGGCAGCCCGTCACTTCGACAACCTCCGGGTGGATCCGGAGCTGTCCTCACTGCGCGCGTCGTCAGCCCACGACCTGGAGCGAGCGCCGGACAAGGTCCTGGCCTTCTCTTCGCTGATGCCCCTGCTCTACGGCGGCGAGGACGTCGCGGCCGACTCGTACGCCTGCCCGATGCACCCCGAGGTGACGGCCACCGAGCCGGGGACCTGCCCCAAGTGCGGGATGAAGCTCCTGGCGGTGCACGCGCCCACGGAGTACGTCTGCCCGATGCACCCGGAGGTGACGTCGGCGACGCCGTCGACCTGCCCCCGCTGCGGGATGAAGCTCGTGCCCTCGTTGACCGTTGCCACCCCGGCCCACGGGCCGGAGGGCCATCAGGACGGCGGTCACGGCGACCACGGCGACGACGGCATCGAGTGGGAGGACCTGATGCCGGAGATCAACCGCCAGACGAACGCCACCAACATGATCTGGAAGCTCATCGACCGCCAGACGGGGGACGAGAACACCGGCATCCGGTGGGCCTTCCGGGTCGGCGATCGCATCAAGATCAGGCTGGTCAACGAGATGGAGGGGTCCGAGCACCCGATGCACCACCCCTTCCACATCCACGGCGCCGGCCGCTTCCTTGTGCTCTCCCGGGACGGCACGCCCGAGCCCAACCGGGTGTGGAAGGACACCGTCCTGGTCCTCCCCGGCCAGACGGTCGACATCCTGCTCGAGGTGACGCATCCGGGGCGGTGGATGGCGCACTGCCACATCGCGGAGCACAACCAGGCGGGGATGATGTTCACCTTCGACGTCTGCCGCGCCGCTCCCAGCACGGTCTAAACCCCAACTTCGAGCAGACGGAGGAGCAAGACCATGGCCGAGTTCATTGTCACCAACGCCCAGCTCTTGGATCCCGCCGCCGGAGAACGCCGGCCCGGCGCATCGATCCGGGTGGAGGGGGACCGCATCGTCGAGGTGGTCGAGGACGGCGTGCCGATCTCCGGCCCCGACGACGTGGAGGTGATCGACGCCGGCGGCCGGACGCTGATGCCGGGTCTGATCGACGCCCACGTCCACGCCGCCATCACCACGATGGACCTGGCCGCCATGGCCCGTCGTTCACCGACGCGGGTCGGCATCGAGACCAAGGCGATCCTCGAGCGGATGGTGCGACGGGGCTTCACCACCGTCCGCGACGCCGGCGGCCTCGACGTCGGTGTGGCCGAGGCCCTGCGGGCCGGCCTCATCAGCGGTCCACGCCTGTTCCGGTCCGGCCGCGTCCTGTCCCAGACCGGGGGCCACGGCGACATCGCCCCCTCCAGCCACGACCCCCATATCGCCACGTGTGCGATCACCAGCTCGAGCTTCGCCCACGTGGCCGACGGGCCCGACGCCGTCCGACGGGCGGCCCGAGAGGAGCTCAAGGGCGGCGCCGACCAGATCAAGGTCATGGCCGGTGGCGGGATCGCCACCCCCACCGACCCCATCGACATGGTGCAGTACACCGAGGCCGAGATCCGCGCCGCGGTGGAGGAGGCCGCTTCCCGGCGCACCTACGCCTTCGCCCACGCCTACATCCCGGAGTCGATCACCCGCTCCGTGCGGGCGGGCGTGCGATCGATCGAGCACGGCAACCTCATCGACGCCCAGTCCGCCGCCGTCATGGCCGAGCACCACACCTACCTGGTGCCGACGCTTGTGATCTACGACCAGGTGGCCCAGTTCGGACGCCAGCTCAACTTCCCGGCCGAGAGCCTCGCCAAGCTCGACGCCGTCCTGAGCGCCGCGTTCGCGGCCATCGACATCGCCACGGGGGCGGGGGTCGAGCTGGGCTTCGGCACCGACCTGCTTGGCGAGACGCACGACGTCCAGTCCCGGGAGTTCACCCTGCGCGCCAAGGTCCAGAGCGCCGCCGAGGTGATCCGTTCCGCCACCACGGTGAATGCCGCCTTGCTCGGGCGGCCGACCGAGCTGGGTGTCATCGCGCCCGGGGCCTATGCCGACCTCCTGCTCGTCGACGGCGACCCGCTGACCGACATAGGGTTGCTCGCCGGCCAGGGGGAGCGCCTGGACCTGATCGCCCGCGGCGGCGAGATCCTGGTGAACAGATTGGCCTGATAGCCATCGGCGCAGCGGGCACGAGCGGTGACGGGCGCGCCCGGGGCAGGAGCGCTCAGAGGCTACGAGTCGCAGACTCGCTCGCCGGCCGTGGCTCCAGGGCGAGCAGGCGACGCACGACGTCGTCGGCGCCGGCGGGATTGCCGGCCTCGGCGTAAGTGGCGAGGCTCTCCCGGTACAGCTCGCGGGCCTCAGCCACCCGCCCGGCCGCGTGGGCGATCACCCCGAGGAACCCCAGCGCCTCGGCCACCCGCTGCACGCTCCCGAGCTCCCGCTCCAGACAGAGGCATTCCTGGAGCGCCACCGCGGCGCCGTCGTAGTCACCGTCCCGGTAGCTCAGCTGGCCGAGGAACCGGACCGCACCCGCCACGCCCTTCTTGTCGCCGAGCTGGCGGTAGAGGTCCAGACACTGCCGGAAATAGGTCTCCGCCCGGTCGTGGTGTCCCTCCATGGCCGAGACGACCCCGAGGTTCTCCAGGGTCTGGGCCACGCCGCGAAGGTCGCCCGCCTCCCTGAGGAGGGTGGAGGCCTCCAGCAGCCATTCCCGGGCGTCGGCGAGTGAGTACGGCCACACCACGCCCTCCTCGATGGCGTGCTCGGTCACGGCCGCCAGGTTGACCAGGCACGTGGCCGTGACCTGGCGGTCCTGCAGCCGGCGGCCGGTGTCGAGGATCTCCTCGAACACGGGGCGGGCCGCCTCGTAGTCGCCGGCCGACACCGCGACGGTGGCGAGGCCGTTAAGGGTCGCCGCTATCGCTCGCAGGTCGCCTAGTGACCGCCGGAGGGCCAGCGCCTCGGCGTGCATCCTGCGCGCCGCTGTGAAGTCGGACTGGTGGTTGGTCAGCACGCCGGCAGCATTGAGGGCGGCGGCCTTCGTCTCCGGCGTGACCCGCTCCGACGCGGCCAGCTGCTCGAGCCAGCTCCTGCCCTCGTGGAGGTAACCCCGGATCTCCCAGTAGCGCGCGAGCGCGACCGCCAGGCGCAGCCCGCGTTCCTCCTGGTTGGAGTCCACCGACCACTCCAGTGCGGCACGGAGGTTGCCCCGCTCTGCGTCGAGCCGGTCGAGCACGGCCGCCTCGATAGGCTCGCGACGGCGCTTGGGGCCGGCGCCGGCCAGGGCGCAGGCCCACTCGAGGTGACGAGTCCGAACGTCGGGCTCCTCCCCCGCGGCGGCGAGCTTGCCCCACGCGTAGGCGCGCACGGTCTCGAGAAGCCGGAACCTCGTCGCCGGACCGTGCCGGGCGGCCACTAGTGACTTGTCAACGAGACCGGCGAGCACGCGAAGGACGTCGAGCGCGACGTCATGGCAGACGGACTCCGCGGCGTCCGCCGTAAACCCGCCGGCGAACACCGACAGCCGCCGCAGGACGCCTCGCTCGTCCTCGTCGAGGCGCTCGTAACTCCAGTCGAGGGCGGCGGCCAGCGATCCATGGCGGCCTGCGTCCCCGGGGGAGGTAGACCGGGTGACGAGCTGGGGCTGCTCCACCAGCAGCGTGGCGAGCTCACCCACGGTGAACACCCGGGCATGGGCGGCGGCCAGCTCGATGGCCAGGGGAATGCCGTCGAGGCGGGCGCACAAGTCTGCGACTGCGTGCGGGT
Organism: Acidimicrobiia bacterium; assembly: GCA_046565765.1. Lineage (GTDB taxonomy): Bacteria > Actinomycetota > Acidimicrobiia > Acidimicrobiales > AC-14 > JBFMCT01. The sequence goes on from JBKHXX010000092.1 coordinate 47,999, forward strand.
CGACGTGGAGGCCGGGCCGCGCCGATGAGGCCCGGTCCGCGAACAGCTGGACGGCCTCGGAGCCGAAGTAGTCGACCCGGTCCCCGCCGGGCGGGGGGGCCGGAAGCGACAGGGGCTCCACCGGCCACGTGACCTCGCCGCTGACATGCAGCGGCTCGCGGCTGGTGGCCAGGATCCGCACGCCGGGGCACGCCGCAAGCAGCCTGCGGGCGAGGTCTGCCGACTCGCCGAGGACATGCTCGCAGTTGTCCAGGACGAGGAGCAGCTCCTTGGCGGCGAGGTGCTCGCACAGCGACTCCACCGGGTCCCGCCCACGTGTATCCGGAAGCTGGAGCACGGCGGCCATGTGGTGGCCCACGCCAGCGGTGATCTCCGCCAGCTCGGCGAGCCACACCCCGTCGGCGAAGCTGGCGGCCAGCGGGCGGGTCGCCTCCATCGCCAGGCGGCTCTTGCCCACCCCCGCCGTGCCGGTGAGGGTGACCAGTCGGGCCGACGTCAGGCGCGCTCGGAGGGCGACGACGCGCTCGGTACGTCCGACGTACGTCGACACCGCGGCCGGAACGTTGGTCAGCGGCCGCCCGTCAGGCTCCTCTGCCTCCGCCTTGCGCATGAGCGCCAGGAACGCGTCGCGCGTGCGGCGCGACGGCGACGCCCCGAGCTCGTGCTCGAGGACGTCGCAGCACCGCTGGTAGGCAACCATCGCCCCGCTCTGGTTGCCGACGCCGGCAAGGGCGCGCGCCCCGGCCGGGTCGGTCACCGTCCTGGGCGACCTGGCCCAGGCCACCGGGCCGTGGTCGCACCGCAGCTGGGCCGAGGTCACCGACCTCACCCGCGGGGTCGCCGCCAGCGGGAGCTCACCCTCGGCTACCGGGCGCCCGGCCAGGTGATCGACCTGGCGTCGAGGCTGCTGCCCCAGGCCGCGCCCGGCATCCCGCCCACCTCGTCGGTGCGGCCGGGCCGGCGTCCGCCCGCGATCC
>JBKHXX010000093.1:0-142969 GCA_046565765.1 Acidimicrobiia bacterium
ATCGCCGCCATCGCCATCGCCGTCGGGCTGGTGGCGGTCGCCGGCCAGGTCAGCGAGTTCTCGTTCTTCGTCACCAACATGATCACGATGATGGGCCTGGCGGTCGGTATCGACTACTCCCTGTTCGTCGTGTCCCGCTACCGGGAGGAGCGGGCCAGGGGGCTCGACAAGCTCGACGCCATCGAGGCCTCGGGGGCGACTGCCAGCCGGGCGGTGCTGTTCAGCGGCATGACGGTGGTGCTGGCCCTGGCCGGCATGCTGATCATCCCGACGACGATCTTCCGCAGCCTCGCGGCCGGCGCCATCTTCGTGGTGGTCGTGGCCGTGCTCGCCACCATGACCCTCCTACCCGCCGTCCTCGGGCTCCTGGGCGACCGCGTCAACAAGGGCCGCATCCGACGCAAGGCGACCGTCGGCGGTATCGGCCGTCCAGGTGGGTTCTGGGACAAGGTCACCCACGCCGTCATGGGCCGTCCCGTGGCCAGCCTGGCCATCGGCGTGTTCGTGCTGCTGGCCGCCGCCTACTCCTGGACGGACATGCGCACCGGGTTCTCCGGCGTCAGCACCCTGCCCGACAGCTTCGAGTCGAAGCAGGCCTTCGAGGCCCTGGCCAAGGACTTCTCGGGTGGCCTCAGCTCGCCGGTGGAGATCGTGATCGACGGGCGTATCGACGACCCCGCCGTGCAGGCCGGAATCAACAGCACCCAGGCCGCCCTGGGCGCCGACGCCCGCTTCGGCCCCAGCCACGTCGAGGTCAACGAGGCCCGTGACCTGGCCCTGATCTCGGCCCCGATCAACGGTGACCCGTCCTCCAAGGCGGCCGTCGACTCCATCGACTACTTGCGTGACGTGGTCGACCGGAACTTCGATGGCACGCCGGCCCGCGGCCTGGTGGGGGGCGAGACGGCGTTCAACAAGGACTTCTTCGACCTGACCGACCGCTACATGCCCATCGTGTTCGCCTTTGTGCTGGGGCTGTCGTTCATCCTCCTCACCGTCGCCTTCCGGTCGGTGGTGGTGCCCATCAAGGCGATCCTGCTCAACCTGCTGTCCGTCGGTGCTGCTTACGGCCTCATCGTCCTGGTCAGCCAGAAGGGGGTGGGCGCCGACCTGCTCGGGTTCCAGCAGGTCGAGGTCATCGAGGCCTGGCTCCCCCTGTTCCTCTTCTCGGTGCTGTTCGGCTTGTCGATGGACTACCACGTGTTCCTGCTCTCCAGGATCCGCGAGCACTACGACCAGACCGGGGACAACACCGGGTCGGTGGCCTACGGCCTGCGCACCACGGCGGGCATCATCACCGGCGCCGCCCTCATCATGGTGGCGGTGTTCGGCGGGTTCGCCTCGGGCGAGTTGGTGATGTTCCAGCAGATGGGCTTCGGGCTGGCAGCGGCGGTGCTGATCGACGCCACCATCGTCCGCTCGGTGCTCGTGCCCGCCAGCATGAAGCTGCTGGGCAACCGCAACTGGTACCTGCCCAAGTGGCTGGACTGGCTGCCCAACGTCACCGTCGAAGGCCCCCACACCCAGCCCGTCCCGGCCGCCACCGACGCCAAGCCGGAGCCGGCCGGCGTCGGCGGCGGCACCGCGGCGCCCTGATCCTGTTCTGCGGCGCCGAGAGCACCTCCCCCGTGCGTTCGGCGCCGCAGAACGTGGCTGGGGTCGCCCGTCTGCTAGAGCATCGGTGATGCGATACCGGTGCCTCGGGGCGAGCGACATGGAGATCTCGGAGATCAGCCTCGGGTCCTGGCTGACCTACGGGGCCACGGTGGAACGGGAACGGGGTGCGGCCTGCGTCGAGCGGGCCTTCGCCCTCGGGGTCAACTTCTTCGACACCGCCAACGTCTACGGGCGCGGTGCGGCCGAGTCGTTCCTGGGCGAGGTGCTGAGCAGCCGGCCCCGGGACTCCTACTACCTCGCCACCAAGGCGTACTTCCCCATGTCCCCTCTCGACAAGGGGCTGTCGGCCCGGCAGATCCGCAAGCAGTCGGAGGCATCGCTCAAGCGGCTGCGGACGGACTACGTCGACCTCTACCAATGCCACCGATACGACAGGAACACGCCGCTCGAGGAGACGATGACGGCGTTGACCGAGCTGGTCCGCCAAGGCAAGGCCCGGTACCTCGGCTTCAGCGAGTGGACCCCGCAACAGATCCAGGCCGCGCTGGACCTGGCAGGGGTGGAACGGTTCGTGTCGAGCCAGCCCGAGTACTCGATGCTCTGGCGGAAGGCGGAGCAGGTCATCCCGGTCTGCGAAGCCAACGGCATCGGCCAGATCGTGTGGTCGCCGCTGGCCCAGGGCGCACTGACCGGGAAGTACCTCCCCGGCCAGCCGCCACCGGAGGGCAGCCGGGGAGCGGGACGCGACGCCAACATGATGGGCCGGTTCCTCACCGACGAGGTCCTGGAGGCCGTGCAGCGCCTCAGGCCCATCGCCGACGGCCTCGGCCTGACACTTCCCCAGCTGGCCCTGGCCTGGGTCCTGCGCCAGCCCAACGTGGCGTCGGCCATCGTCGGCGCGTCCCGCCCGCAGCAGCTCGACGACAACGCCGCCGCCTCGGGCGTCGTTCTGGACGACGACGTGTTGACCGCCATCGACGAGGCCCTCGGACCCGACGTGGTCGGGCCCTAGCAGCTGCCCGCCGTGGCCCGTAGCTGGGACGAGCGCCAGCAGGCGTTCATCCGCCGGATGGGGGCGCGCAGCCCGGCCGAGCTGGAGTCGGGGACGATCGTCGTCCTCCCGTCGTTCTCGTTCGCCTCCAGCGAGCTGCGCAAGATCACCGGTGTGCTGCACTACGAGGAGCGGCTGATGTTCATGCTCCTGTGGCTCCGGCGGCCGAGCGTGCGCATCGTCTACGTGACCGCCCTGCCCGTCGATCCGGTGGTCGTCGACTACTACCTCCGCTTCCTGCCCGATCCCCAGGACGCCCGCCGGCGGCTCCACATGGTGAGCGTGGGCGACGACCGGATCGAGCCGCTGTCCGACAAGCTGCTGCGCCACCCCGAGGCCCTGGAGGAGGTTCGGGCGCTGGCCGGCAGCCCCGACGACGCCTACCTCCTGCCCTTCACCGTCACCGCCACGGAGCGGGCCCTGTCGGAGGCGCTCCGCCTGCCCGTCTACGGCTCGCCGCCCGCCCTGTTCTGGCTCGGGTCGAAGACCGGCTCCCGGCGGACCGCCCGCCAGGCCGCGGTGAAGGTGCTGGAGGGCTGGGAGGACCTCTACACCCTCGAGGACATCGAGCACGCCATCGAGGCGATCCGGGCCCGCTCCCCGCACGCCGACGCGGTGGTGATCAAGCTCAACAACGGGTTCTCGGGCCAGGGCAACGCCATCGTGGAGCTCGACGGTCGCACCACTCCCCTACCCAAGTCCACCACCACCTTCTGCGCCTCCGACGAGACGTGGCCCACCTACGAGGCCAAGATCGGCGCCGAGGGCGCCATCGTCGAGGAGCTGGTGCGGGACGAGCCCATGGTCTCCCCCAGCGTGCAGCTCCGGATCACGCCCGGTGGCGAATCGGAGGTGGTCTCCACCCACGACCAGATCCTCGGCGGCCCCGAGGGCCAGGTGTACCTGGGCTGCCGGTTCCCGGCCGATCCCGAGTACCGCCTGGTCATCCAGGAGAACGCCCTGCGGGTGGCCGGGGTGCTCGCCTCCAAGGGGGTGATGGGCTCGTTCGGGATCGACTTCCTCGTCGCTCACGGCCACGGGGGCAACCACGTGTACCTGAGCGAGATCAACCTGCGCATGGGGGGCACCACCCACCCCTTCTGGATGGCCAGGCTGGTCACCGGCGGCGAGTACGACCCGACCACGGGCGAGCTGCTGGTGGAGGGTGAGCCGCGCCGCTACGTGGCCACCGACAACATCAAGGAGACGTCCCTCATCGGCTGTACGCCGGCGGACGTGATCGCGGTCGTGGACAAGGCGGGGCTGGCCTTCGACTGCACCACCAAGCGCGGGGTCACGCTGCATCTCCTGGGGGCGCTCCAGCCCTACGGGAAGATGGGTGCGGTGTGCATCGCGCCGACCCTGGACGAGGCCGACGCCCTCTACGCCGACCTGCTCGGCGCCCTACGAGCGATCCGCTGAGGTCCGCTTCCCCTCCTGGTTCGTCGTCACCCGGTGCTCCAGGCCGACCGTGTGGGTCAGCCTCTCGATGTCGTCACGCAGGTCGCTGTCCTCACCCTGGTGGGCACGCATGAGGTCGGCGATCCCCCGGGCGATGGCGTTGAGCTTGATGTTGACCGCCTCCTCGCTCCGCTTCTGGGCGTTCTGGAGGAGGGCCACGAGGAGGAAGGTCACGATGGCGATGACGGTCTGGAGGAAGAACTGGCTCGCCTCGGTAGAAGTGATCCAGAGGCTCGGCACCCAGCCGACGATGAAGACGGCGCAGATGACGAAGAACGGCGCACCGCTGGTAGCCCGGGCAGCGCGCTCCGCGAAACGGTCGAATCCGCTGGTCAGATCGTCTGAGTGAGGCATGTGATGGTCGTCGGACACGCCAGGCTCTTACCCGCGAGGGAACCCTTGGCAACGGCGGAGGGAGTCAGGGAACGAGCGTGGCGGTGTACTCGCTGCGGAAGGCGGCCTCCCCGCCCGGGCCCGTGGCTTCGGCCACCAGCCGCTCCTGGGCCCACACCCGGGTGGCGTCGGCCACCCAGACGGTCAGCTCGATGCGGTTGTCGAGCTGGCCCGCCAGGGTGGCGGTGAGGCGGAATGCGGTGGTGTCGATGCGCCCGCCGCCGGCGTTGATCGTCGCCGGTCCCTGCACCTCGACGACGAGGTGGGCCGTCCCGCCCGCCGCCGAGGGGACGTCGAGCTGGCGCCGGCTGCCCACCCCCGCGCCGGTGGGGAGCAGGAGCACCGGCGATGGCGGGCGCAGGTCCTCACGCTGGGTGAAGAGGAGGGCGCTGATGGTGGCCCCAAGGCTCACCAGGTAGACGCCGTCGGACCGGTAGTCGAGGACGTACTCCAGGACGAGGCCGGTGCCCGCATCCCGCAGGTCCCGCACCGCCCGCTGGCGGGTGCCGGCGGCGGGGTCGACCACCAGCGTGGTGACCGCCGGGAAGGGCACGACGGCGGCGCCGAACGTCGATCGCCCGCGGGTGTCGTACCGGTAGGTGCCCGGAGCCGGCGGAGCGAGGGGGATGGCGGCCGGTTGGCGGCCGACGGCTGCAGGGGCAGCGGTGGTGGCGGCCGTCGCAGGGGCGGTGGTGGTGACCCGGGCGGGGGGTCGCAACGTCGTGGTGACGCCCGCCGTCACCTCGGTGGCGGTGGGAACGGCGGCGGTGGTGGACGAAGCTGCCGCACCCTCGCTCAACGTCGCCCCGCCCCCGGTGCCGCAGGCGGTGGCGAGGAGAGCCACGGCCGCCACCGTCGACCGGAGCCTGGGGGCGGTCAGCCTCCTACGACCTCCGCCGCGCCCAGGGCGGCCACCACCGTCGACGCGATGCCGGGACCGTCCAGGCCCAGGTCGGAGAGGATGCGGGTGGGATTGCCCTGCGGGAAGTACTGGTCGGGTACCCCGAGGACGCGGACCCGGGGCATGCGGTCGAGCACGGAGAGGGCCTCGACGATGGCGCTGCCGGCCCCACCGGCCTTTAGGCCGTCCTCCACGGTGACCACCACCGGGTGCGAGGCGGCGTCGGTGATCATCGCCGGGTCGAGCGGCTTGACCGCCCGTACGTCCCACACGGTGGCGCCGATCCCCTGCTGGCCGAGCAGCCGCGCCGCTTCCTCGGCCGCCTCCACCATCTTTCCCACGGCGAGGATGCAGGCGTCGCCACCCTCCACGACCTTGCGGGCCTCCCGGCCCGAGCCCACCTCGCCGGCCGGCACCTGGGGCGCCGCGCCCTTCGGGTAGCGGATCGCCACCGGCCCGCTGTCGACCGTCATGGCGTAGTCGAGCATGGCCGCCAGCTCCTGGGCCGAGGACGGCGCCAGGATCGTCATACCGGGGACCTTGGAGAGGAAGGCCATGTCGAACAAGCCGTGATGGGACGGTCCGTCGTCGCCGGTGACCCCCGCCCGGTCGATACAGAAGACGACGGGCAGGCGGTGGAGGCCGACGTCGAGGTTGACCTGGTCGATGGCCCGCATGAGGAACGTCGAATAGATGGCCACGACCGGGCGCAGGCCGCCCATCGCCATGCCGGCGGCGGCCGTGACGGCGTGCTGCTCGGCGATCCCCACGTCGACGAAGCGGTCGGGCCAACGGTCCTGGAAGGGACGCAGGCCGGTGGGCCCGGCCATGGCGGCGGTGATGGCCACCACCCTGCGGTCGCGCTCGCCCAGGTCGACCATGGCGTCGGCGAAGGCCTGGGTGTAGCCGACGGGAACCCAGCGAGGCGGACCGGTGGTGGGGTCGAAGACCGGCGTGTCGTGGAGGCACTTCTCGTCGTCGTCCTCGGCCGGCCCGTAACCACGACCCTTCTGGGTCAGGGTGTGGATGATGATGGGCCCGTCGTAGTCGGCGGCCTGGCGGAGCAGGTGCTCCATGGTGGCGATGTCGTGGCCGTCGACCGGTCCGATGTACCGGATGCCGAGGGCCTCGAAGAACCCGTCCGGCTCGAGCCAGAAGTCACGGAAGGCGGCCCGCATGCCCTCCATGCCCCGCTCCAGGTGCTCGCCGATGCGGGGGACGCCGCGCAGGGCCCGCTGCACGCGCTCCCGGTTCTTGACGTAGGCCGGGTTGAGGCGGAGGCGGGTCAGGCCGTTGGTGAGCCGGCCGACGGTGGGGGCGTAGGACCGGCCGTTGTCGTTGAGCACCATCAGCACCCGCCGCCCGCTGTGGCCCAGGTTGTTGAGGGCCTCGTAGGCCATGCCGCCGGTCATCGACCCGTCGCCGATGACGGCCACGACCCGGCGGTCGGTCTCCCCCCGCAACTGCAGCGCGGTGGCCAGGCCGTCGGCGTAGCTCAGGATGGTGGAGGCGTGGCTGTTCTCCACCCAGTCGTGCTCCGACTCGGCTCGCGACGGGTAGCCGGAGAGCCCGCCCGACTGGCGGAGGGTGTCGAAGCGGCCGCGGCGCCCGGTCAGGATCTTGTGGACGTACGCCTGGTGGCCGGTGTCCCACAGGATGACGTCGCGGGGCGAGTCGAACACCCGGTGCAGGGCCAGGGTCAGCTCGACGACCCCCAGGTTGGAGCCCAGGTGACCCCCGGTGACCGACACCGACTGGACGATGAAGTCGCGGATCTCGGCCGCGAGCACCTCGAGCTGGTCGCCGTCGAGGGCCCGGAGGTCGGCAGGACTGTCGATGGATTCGAGGAGCATCGGCAGGTCGAAGCTACCCGGCTGGCGCCCGCTTCAGGTAGTCGCGGGCCGCCTTGTAGCGTTGCCCGGCCCATGGACCTCGACCGCTTCCAGTACCTGATCCTGATGGGAGGCTGCCTCCTGATCACCCTGCCGCTGGAGTTCGTGCTGGGGGCCCGGGTGTGGCGGCGGCCGAAGCGGCTGGTGAAGTCGCTGGCCGTGCCGGTGGCGATCTTCATGGCATGGGACTGGTTTGCCGTCTCCCGCGACCACTGGGACTACAACCCCAGGTACGTGACCGGCTGGGAACTGCCCGGCAACCTGCCCGTCGAGGAGTTGGTGTTCTTCATCGCCATCCCGATCTGCTGCCTGCTCACCCTCGAGGCGGTGGGGCGGGTGCTGCGGGGCGAGGTGCGGCTGCCGCGGTGGCGGAGGGACGGGTAGCGATGCCCGAGTTCACCGTCCTCTCGGTCATCGCCGTGGTGGCGGTCATCGCGGCCGAGCTCTTCGTCTTCCGCACCGGGATCTTCCGGACCGCGCAGTTCTGGATCGCCTACGCCATCATCCTGTTCTTCGAGGTGCTCGTGGACGGCTGGCTGACCAAGCTCACCGCCCCCATCGTCGTCTACGACCCGGACCAGTTCACGTTCCGCTTCCCGTGGGACATCCCCTTCGAGGACTTCCTCTTCGGGTTCGCGATGATCGTGCTGACGTTCCTGTTCTGGGAGCGGTTCAAGCGGCAGGAGGAGGAGGCCGGTCGAGACGGCTGAGGCGGCGGACGGCGTGGGCCAGGAGGAACAGGGCGGAGCCGCCGACGATCACCACGTGGGCCCACAACGCCGGTTCGGCGAGGAACGGGAGCCCCAGGCCCACGGCGGTGAGGACGATGCGCGTCGGGCGCTCCCCGGGAGTGATCACCTGGCGACCCCGCTCGTCGGGAGTCAGGGCCAGGTTCATGCGGGCCCGCACGTATTCGAGGTACCAGCAGGCGGCGGTGGCGGCGACCGCCAGGGCGGGTGGCGCCCCGGCCACGATGGCCAGGGCCACGGGAAAGGCGGCGTCGGCGAGGCGGTCGAGGGCCGAGTCGAGCAGGTAGCCGACCTTGGTGGTGCGACCGGCCTGCACCGCCACCGCCCCGTCGAGGGCGTCGAGCAGCCCCGACACGGTGACGGCCAGGCAGCCCAGGGCGGGCCCGAGCCAGCCGTCGACGAGGACCGCCGGCAGGGCGGCCACGGCGGCGACGAGGGCGGCGACGGTCACGGCGTTGGGCGACACGCCCGCCTGGGCCAGCGGCCGGGCGACCGAGGCCGAGGCCCGCAGCCAGCCGCCCACGAAGCCACCGGGGGGCTCGGTGGCGTGCAGCTCGGCCCACTCCCGGACGTGCTCGTCGCCGCTGCGGCCGGACGTGGTCACCGGGTCAGTGTCACACCCCCCGCCGGTACGCTGGGCCGATGCTCGTGACCGGCCGGCGGAGAGCCGGCGTGGCCCCCCGGTCCGACCGCTGACCCGGCTCCGCCGCCCCTCCCCCGCCACCGCCGCCAGCGTGGTCGGCCTGGCCCGCATGGGTGTGTCCGCCTCGCGTTTCCTCGGGCCCGACCCGACCGCTCCGGCCCTGGACGTGCGGGTCGTCGTGCCGGCCCGCGACGAGGTCGACCTCGTCGTCGACTGCGTGACCGCGGCGCTGCCCCAGGCCACCGAGGTGGTGGTGGTCGACGACGCCTCCACCGACGGCACGGGAGAGGAGGCGGCGGAGGCCGGGGCTCGCGTCGTGCGCCTCGACGGCGACCCGCCGGCGGGCTGGACGGGCAAGGCCCGGGCGTGCGCGGCCGGGGCCCGGGGCGCCGAGACGGAATGGCTGGCCTTCGTTGACGCCGACGTGGTGCTGCACCCTGCGGCCCTGGCGACGATGGGCGCGGCCACCGCCCACACCTCCACCAGCATCGTCGGTGGCCTCGAGTGCCGGACGGTCTGGGAGCGGCTGCTGCTCCCCGAGCTGGGGCTCGCCCTCGTCCAGGAGGGCCTCCCCCGGGACTTCGCCAGCGGGCATTGCTTCCTCGTCCGCCGTGACCACTACGAGGCCATCGGGGGACACGGCCACCCCGACGTACGCGGCTCGGTGCTCGACGACCGTGACCTGGCCCGGGCCCTGGGCGGCCACGACGCCCGGATCGCCCCCGACCTGCTCCGGGCCCGGATGTACCGCAGCGGCGCCGCCCTGCGGGCGGGCCTGGTGAAGAACCAGGCGGCCCTGCACGGCCGGCCGGTCGCCCACCTGGCCGCGCTCCTCCTGCCGGTCGCCAGCCGGCGGCCCTGGGCGGCCATGGTGGTCAGCGCCGGCGGCCGGGTCGCCGCCGGCCAGAACCCGCTCTACGGTGGTCTGGCCCCGCTGGCCCGGCTCGCCCTGGCCACGCTCTACGTCGAGAGCCTCTGGCGCGCCCGTACGGGCCGGCCGGTGACGTGGAAGGGGCGAGCGGTCAACCCCCGGCAGCACGGACGCGAGGAGACGACGCATGGCTGACGACGGCCCCTTGGAGGCGGTGCAGCGGATCAACCGGGCATGGCGCACGGGCGACGCAGGCGGGATGGCGGAGCTGTTCCACCCGGACGCGGTCATCGTCCACCCCGGGTTCGAAGGCCGCTCCGAGGGACGGGAGGCGTGCGTGCAGAGCTACGTCGACTTCGCCGGCCAGGCCACCGTCCGCAGCCTCGACGAGTACGAGACGGCCGTCGACGTGGTGGGCGACACCGCCGTCGTCACCTACGGGTTCACCATCGACTACGACCTCGAAGGCCAGCCCCACCAGGACCGGGGCACCGACCTCTACGTGCTCAAGCACCTCGACGGCCGCTGGCAGGCGGTGTGGCGCACGCTGGTGATGGCCGACTGAGCCCGGCTCAGCCCGGCGGCCACGGCGGACGGGGCCCGGCGTAGGCGGCGTTGGGGTCGATGCGGGCCAGGCGCTCGGGGTCGCGGCTGGTACGGGTGTGCATGTAGCGGTAGGCGCCCGTCTCCACGCAGACGTCGTCGATGTCGGCCACGATCTGGTCGAGCAGGCCCGGAGGCAGCTTGTCGGGGACGGTCCCCACGTAGAAGACCGTCTCCGCCCACCGCTCGTCGTCGGGCCGGCCGCGGCTCAGGTAGGGCGAGCGGATGCCTTTGACGTAGGCGGTGATGACCCCGAAGCAGCCGTGGCGCTTGCGGTAGCCGCGCAGGACCTCGAAGACCCGGGCGCTCACCGCCACGTAGTCGCTCTCACGCATGACCACGGCCAGGTAGCGGGTCGGGTCGCCCACCGTCGAGTCCAGGATCTTGTCGATCGACGCCTCGGCGTACTTGATCAGGGCGTAGGGAGGGCTGAAGAGGACGCCCGCCATCCCCACGAACTTCAGGGCTCGGTCGACGGGCCCGGGAAGGCGTCCGGACAGGAATCCGATCTTGTGGAGGGCGGTGTAGGCGGTCGTGCTGGCGAAGCGGGCGACGGCTGTAGGACTGGTGTCCGCGAAGAGCGAGAACTCCCCGAAGCAGGCCTTGCCGAAGTCGACGAACAGCCCCTTCATGAAGCGGGCCTCGGGCGGCGGCTGCGCCATCCGCCGGTGGGACACCTGCAGGAAGTCCTCCAGCGAGCGGTGGTGGCTCTGGCGGTTCCGCCACAGCGAATGGAACTTGTCGATGCGGATCACCCGCGACGTGACGGTCGACACCACCCCCTCCCGGCCCAGCCCCATGAGGATCCGGTTGAGGAGGTCGGGGGTTTCCGCTCGGCTGACACGGGCGACGTCCCCGTCCCACGTGACGTACTCCACCTCGAGGACGTTGTCGACGAACAGGCCGTGGCGGAACGACGAGGCGGTGATGCCCCCCACCGACGTGAAGCCGCCCACGGTGATGTGGGCGTGGTCGCCGATGACCGGCAGCCCCAGGCCGTGGTGGGCCAGGTGCTCGTCGACCTCGGAGAGCATGGCCCCCGCCTGGCTGGTGACCGTCATGGCCGAATCGTCGACGGACAGCACCCGGTTGTGCTTCTCCATGGCTATGACCGTGCCGCCCTCCGCCACGACCAGATCGTTGGACGAGTGGCCCTTGCTGCGGACGACCGGCCGGATCCCCAGCTGCCTCGTCTCCCGCACCGCGGTGGCGATGTCGTCGGTGGACTGCGGGAGGTAGACCCGCAGGGGGTAGCGGGGCGCCACCGCCGGTTCGGCCACCCGGCTCCAGTCGTAGCCGAGGCTGTCTATCGAGTCGTGGCCGAACAGTTCGTGACTGTTGATGCGCCGCCGCCACGCAGCCATGAGCGGCCGCCCAGCGGCACCCCTCGCCATGGCGACGAGGGTAGCGACGGAGGGGTCAGCGCGCCGGGTGCAGTGAGACCACGGTGAAGTCGGAATCGTCGAGGTAGCCGAGCTGGCCGACGAAGGGCGACCCGACGCGCAGCCCGATCACCCGCTTCTCCCGGAGCACCAGCCCCGTCTCGGGGTGGAACCAGTCGTCGACGGTGGCCGTCCCCACGGTGGCCCCGCTGAAGGTGGTGACCCACCGGGTGTGGCGGGCCCGGATGGTCCGGCCGTCGACCACCACATCCTCGTCGCCGACGTACTCGGTGACCTGGTCGGCCCGGGTGTCCTCGTCCGAGCACGTCCACTCGACCCGGTCGCCGGGCGAGCGGCCGGCCATGTCGAAGGAGCCGCCCGGCCGGCAGCGGAAGTCCTGGGTGCCGTGCGTCCACCAGTAGGCGATGTCGGTCCCGTAGACCGGGAGCTCGGACCCGCAGCGGTCGTAGTACTCGAGGTGCTGGACGAGGAACCACTGCTCCTCCCGCACCCCGCAGCCGTGGCGGGTCACGATGCGCATGGTCGTCGCCGAGTACTCCCGCCGGTAGTTGAGGAACGAGACGAGCTCACCACCCGTCGTGCGGTACTGGTAGACGCCCGGTTCGGGCAGGCCGGGGACGGGCACGGCCGCTTCCGGCCCTGCGGCCCTGAACATGGCCACCGCCTCGTCGAGAGTGACGTCGCCCTCCCAGTACAGGCCGCCGATCAGGAAGGCCGGCCCGCCGACCACCACCAGGGCGAGCAGGGCCCACAACCGGTGGCGGGCGTAGGGCGACAGGCGGCGACGGCGGGCAGGCGCAGCCCACGCCTCGGCGGTGGTGGGGGTGTCGGCCTTCAGGGGCATCCCAGGCACCGGGACAGCCGACCCGGCGGCCCGGACCGACCCGGACGCAGCACACCGGCCGCCACCGCCAGCTTCTTCCAGGTCGGCACCCGCACCCGCTTGGTGAACACGTCGTAGCCGGCCTTCTCGATCTGGCCGAGGATGCCGCAGTAGAGGGCGCGAGCGCCGCGGATGCAGCGGGCCGAGGCGGGAGGGAGCATGGGGATGCCCAGGTCGCCCGACTCGCAGTAGCGGCGGGCCCGGGCGATCTCGAAGGCCATGAGGTCGCACCATTCGGGGGTGACCCGGCGCTCCCACGGGTCGGCCCCGAACTTCCGGATGTCCTCCTGGGGGATGTACACCCGTCCGCGGTCGAGGTCCTCGTCGACGTCCCGCCAGAAGTTGGCGAGCTGGAAGCCGATGCCGAGGTCGCGGGCGTGGGGCTTGGCCTCGGGCGACGTGGGCTCGAGGATGGGGAGCATCATCTCCCCGATCACCGCCGCCGACCCGTCGGTGTAGACGAGGAGGTCGTCGAACGTCTCGTAGGTGGGGGTGTCGAGGTCCATGGCCATCGACCGCAGGAAGCGCACGAAGCAGTCCGGCTCGATGCGGAAGGCCCGCACGGTGTGGACGACGGCCTTGAGGACGGGGTGGTCGGAGTCGCCCGCCTCCAGGTCGGCGAAGAACTGGTCGCCGTAGGCGGCGAGGGCCGCCTTGCGCTCCTCGACCGTGGCGGACGATCCCAGATCACCGCGCCGGGTGGGGTCGGGGCCCGACCTTCGGCGAGGAGACGGGGATGGGGCCCCGTCGGGGAGGACGACATCGTCCACGATGTCGTCGGCGAAGCGGGTGAAGCCGTAGAGGGCGTGGACGTGGTGGCGCTTGACCGCCGGGAGCAGGTAGGTCGACCAGTAGTACGTGGTGCCGTAGCGGCGGTTGAGCTGCCGGCAGCGGGCGTACGACTCGTCGAGGGTGATCACCGTGGCTTCAGCTGCTCCACCCGCTCCGCGGCCAGGCGGCCGGACAGGAGCACCATGGGGACCCCCACGCCGGGCACCGTGCTGGAACCGGTGAACACCAGTCCCGGCACCCGGTCGTCGACGTTGTTGGGGCGGAAGGGCCCGGTCTGGAAGAAGTTGTGGGCGATGGCGAAAGGGGTCCCCCGTTCCATGCCCTGGCGCTGCCAGTCGGTGGGGTCCACGAACCGCTCCACCACCACGTCGCCGGTGGGGTACCCGAACGACGCCACCCGCTCGATCAGCCGCTCCCGGAAGCCGGCCCGCTCCCGCTTCCAGTCGACCTTGCCGTCGAGGTTGGGGGTCGGCTCCAGCACGTAGAGCGTGGTGCAGCCGTCGGGAGCCAGGGACGGGTCGCTCCGGGTGGCGCTGCTCACCAGGATGGACGGGTCGGACATGAGCACGCCCCGCTTCATCAGGGCCTCGAAGGCGCCCTCCCAGGCGTTGCCGAAGTGGATGTTGTGATGCTCGGCGTCGTCGGGCAGCGAGCCTCGCACCCCCGCCACCCACACTGCGCAGGACGGGGAGTAGTGGCCGCGCCGGGCGACGCGGGGGGCGGGCGTGCCGGGCAGGAGCTGGCGGTAGGCGACGGGCAGGTCGGGGTTGAGCACGACCGCGTCGGCCGGCACCACCTCGCCGCCGTCGAGGCGCACGCCGGTGACCCGCCCGTCGGAGGTCTGCTCGACCCGCTCCGCCGTCACGCCGTAGCGGAACTCGGCGCCCGCCTTGGCCGCGGCGGCGGCCAGGCCCCGGGGGACGGCGTGGATGCCGCCCTCGGGGAAGAACACGCCCTCGACGGTGTCCATGTACGTGATCACGCAGTACAGGGCCAGCGCCTCGTAGGGCGAGAGGCCCGCGTACATGGCCTGGAAGGAGAACAGCCGCTGCAGCCGGTAGTCGTCGAAGTAGGAGTTGACCACGTTGGCCAGCCGGCGCAGGCCGCCCATGCGCACGAGCTTCACGAGCGGCAGGGGGCTGGGCTTGAAGAGGTCGAACAGCGAGTCGAAGTTGCGGTCGATGAAGTTCGGCAGCTCCAGCCGGTAGAGCTCGGTGAGGTAGTCGCAGAACCGCCCGAACGACACCGCCTCGGCCGTGCCGCACTTCTCGCGGATCTCCTCGGCCATCGCCTCCCGGCCGTGGCGGACGCGGATCTCCGTGCCGTCGGCGAACGTCGCCCGGTAGATCGGGTCGACGGGGTGCAGGGTCAGGTGGTCGGCCATGTCGGCCCCCGCCCCCGAGAACGTCGAGGCGAGGATGCCGGTCATGGTGAGGACGCTGGGCCCTGTGTCGATGCGGAACCCCTGGGCCTCCAGCAGGCCGGCCCGCCCGCCGGGCCGGTCCTCCCGCTCCAGCACCGTCACCTCGTGGCCACGCCCGGAGAGGTGGCACGCCGCCGACAGGCCCCCCAGCCCGGCGCCGACGACGGCTACCCGCACGGCCGGTCCCAGCTCACCGGTCGCGCCCGGCCACGTAGTGGGCCAGGTCGGCCAGGGCGTCTCGGGCGGCCCCGGTCAGCGGGGTGGCCTGGAGGCGGAGGAGCGCTTCGGTGACCCGCTCGTCGATGGTGGCCTCGACGTGGGCCACCGCCCCGGTCTCGACGAACAGGTCCTGGAGGTCGGCCAGCTCGTCGTCGGACAGGTCGGCCGCGCCGTAGCGGTCGAGCAGCGGCTCCGACTCCCCGAGATGGGCCCGGGCGGCGGCGTAGAGGAGGGTCGGCTTGCCCTCCCGGATGTCCTCCCCGACCGGCTTGCCGGTGAGGGTCTCGTCGCCGAAGGCGCCCAGCAGGTCGTCCCGGAGCTGGAACGCCTCGCCCAGGGGGAGGCCGAAGGCGGACAGGGGGCCGGCCAGGGCGTCGAGGCGGGCGGCCAGGGCGGCACCGAGGTGCAGGGGCCGCTCGACCGTGTACTTGCCCGACTTGAACAGCGAGATGCGGCGCGCCTGGTGCTCGTCGGCCGCACCGCGGGCGGTGCCGACCAGGTCGAGGAACTGGCCGATGTTGACCTCGATACGCAACTCGGTGAAGACGGCCATGGCCTCCGGCGGCGCCCCGGCCAGCAGCAGGTCGGCGTACACGAAGGCCAGGTCGCCGACGAGCACGCCGACGCCCTCGCCGAAGCGCCGGCCCTCGCCGCGCCAACCGTCGAGGGCGTGCCGCTCCTCGAACTGCACGTGGATCGTGCTCATCGACCGGCGGGTGGACGATCCGTCCATGATGTCGTCGTGGATCAGGGCGAAGGTGTGGAGCAGCTCGAGCGCCGCCCCGGCGTCGACCACGGCCGGGTCGTCGGCGTCGCCCCCGGCTCCCACGAACGCCCAGTGGCAGAAGGCAGGCCGTAGCCGCTTCCCCCCGCCCAGGACGAGGGAGGCGAGGGCGTCGAAGGGAGCGTCGAGGTCGGCGGACACCGCCGTCCAGCGGGCCCGCTCCCCGGCCAGCAGATCGGCCACGCGCTGGTCCACCCGCCTGGCGATCCCGCTCAGGCTGGGGGGCGCTGGTGTTCTCACCGGGGCGACGCGCACGGTCCTCCTTCCCGCCGCCTCCATCGCCGTCAGCAGGTTAATCGGGGTGCCGGAGGTGGCTCCTCACGGTTCGGTCCCGGCGCCGACGCCGGATGGGTCAGAGCCGGAACCGTGACCGCTGGAGGAGCATGATGGCCAGCATCCCCGTCCACAGGCTGGAAAGCAGGTAGGGGAAGAAGGCGAGGGGCGGGATGAGCAGGCCAAGGGCGATGGCGAAGCCGCTGTAGTTCAGCCACCGCGGCAGCACGCCGGCGGTGTGGCCGACCAGCGCCGTCCCCCCCACGAAGGCCGCGCTGGGGATGAAGGCCACCGCCACCGACTGCCACTGGAGGACGAGCAGGGTGCGGGCCATGACCGGGTCGGGGCCGAAGTCGTCGAGGACGGCGGCGGCGATGGTGAGCATGGTGATGACCAGGAGCATGCCGACGAGGAGGATGCCGCCGACGAGGGTCACGTTGGCCACCCAACCCCCCGGTCCCTCGGCGTCGCGCAGCCAGCGCCACAGCCACGACAGGAAGACCATGAAGAAGAACAGGCTGAAGAGGGTCAGCAGGATGCCGGCGCTGATGCGGCCTCGCTGGTCGACCAGCTCGCGGGCGATGTCGGCGGCCGGGTCGTTGGGGTCCACCCCCCCGACGGGGAGCAGTGACCAGCCGAGGAAGCCGAGCAGGGCGTAGCCCAGGCCGAAGAAGCACGCCAGCCGGCCGAGGGGGCCGGTGGGCGGGCCGAGGGCGCCGTAGTCGCCGTCGGGGTCGGTGGGCGGCGGGACCTCCGCCGGGACGGGCCGGGACGGCGGCGGTGCGCCGGGGTCGCGGTCGCGGGGCGGCGGCGGTGTGGGGCGGGGCCGCTTGGAGGAGGGTGACACGCGCGAGCCGATCAGGCCGCCGCCGGCAGCGGCGTGGCTGGCCGGGTGGCGGCCGGGTTGTTGCGCTCCATGCGGGCCGCCAGCGGGAACCCGACCATGGCCCCCACGGCCAGCACGAGCGCGCCCCCGGCGGCGTCGAGGATGAAGTGGTTGGCGGTCACGACGATGGCGAACAGGGTCATGAACGGGTAGGTGGCGGCCAGGGCCTTGGCCCATCTGGCCCGCACCGCCGGCACGAGGACGAGGGCCGACCACGTCGACCAGGCGAAGTGGAGGCTGGGCATGGCCGCGTACTGGTTGGAGATCTTCTGCATGGCCCCCGAGTCGAAGGACCAGAGCGTGCCGTAGGTGCGCAGGGTGTCGACGTACCCGTAGGAGCCGGGCAGCAGCCGGGGCGGCATGAGCGGATAGGCGGCGAACCCGATCAGGGCCAGGGCCGTCGTGAGGGCCAGGGTGTTCCGCCACCGGCGGTAGCGGTCGGGGAAGCGGCGGAACAGCATGATGAGGGCGCCGGCGGTCACCACGAAGTGGAAGCTGCCGTAGAAGACGTTCCAGAAACCGATGAACAGCCGGTTGCCGAGGAACGCCTGCTGGATGGACTGCTCCCAGTAGATCCCCAGCATCTCCTCCCAGCGGATGATCTCCAGGGCGTTGCCCATGGCGTGGGCGGCCGACACCGCGGCCGAGCCCTGCGTGTTCCGGACCGCGCTGTAGACGAAGTAGAAGGCGAGGATGTAGACGAGCTCCCGCCACCACCGCAGCCGCCCCGGCCACCGCCGGGGGGCCGGCGCCCGACCTGTCGGCCGGGTGGCCGACGTGGGAGCCCGGCGGATGGCGGTCGACACCGCGTAGAAGGCGGCGATGTAGGCCAACTCACGCCAGTACCGCCGGGCCCGGGCCGGTTGCGGGGCGGCGTCGACGGGGCGGAGGTCGGGGAGGGTGCTCGTGCCGCTCATGCCGTCGCCCGGATCGCCGGCCGCGACCCGACCGCGAATGCCGGGGCGCCCAGCAGGCTGATGACGAGGTTCATGCCGTAGAGCAGGAGGCCGAGGGCGACGGCTTGGCCGGTAGCGACCCCGAGGGGCTGGAGCAGCAGCACCAGGGCTCCCTCCCGCAGGCCCAGCCCGTTCACCGACAGCGGCAGCACCTGGGCCATGGCCACGACGGGGATGAAGGCCATGACGGGCGCCCAGCCGAGGTCCATGCCCAGCGCCTGGGTGGCGATCCAGGCGGCCAGGACGATGGCCAGCTGGTAGGCGATGGCGGTGAGCAGCACGGCCGCCACCGCCGCCGGGTGCCGGCGGATGCGGTCGAAGCCCAGGTGGATGGCGCCGACGAAGCGCAACCAGCTCTGGTTGTCGGCGAGCCGGCGGCCGATGCGGGCGTTGGCGGCCAGGAGGAGGATGACGGCCAGCGCGACCAGCGTGCCGACCGACAGGAGCAGGGCGATCTTGGACGCGTTGCCCAGCTGGAGCAGGTCGGGGTGGGTGAACAGCGCCACCAGGGTGATGAGCGGGAGGACCAGAAAGCCGGTCAGCCGTTCGAG
The DNA here is from genome assembly GCA_046565765.1 of Acidimicrobiia bacterium. GTDB lineage: Bacteria > Actinomycetota > Acidimicrobiia > Acidimicrobiales > AC-14 > JBFMCT01. The sequence continues at coordinate 18,352 of JBKHXX010000093.1, forward strand.
CACCACCGAGGCGAACGAGGCGGGCGCCTGGCCGTTGGCGGCAGAGAGCCGTGACACCCGCAGGACGTCCCCGCCGATCGTCGACGGCAGGAAGTTGGCCACGAACATGCCGGCGAACGAGTGGGACAGGAGGGGAGGCAGCTCGGCGGGCAGCTCGAGGGCGCTGAGCACCCGCTGCCAGCGAACCGTCGCCAGGACGATGGCCCCCAGCCACACCACCAGGCCCGCCAGCAGCCAGGGAAGGGCCGCCGCCTCGTCCTTGGGCAGCAGCGAGGACAAGTGGATCCGCGAGAGGAGAAGGGCCAGCATCACCGCGCTGGCTCCTATCCGAAGCACCAGGAAAACCTTCTGCCGGCCACCCACCCCGGGCCAGCTTACGCAATGGGAGGGCATTTTGGCGCCCGCGGCTACCGTCCCGTCCCATGCCGCTCCGCCGGGTCACCGCCGGCGCGGTGGACCTGGCCGTGACCGAGGAAGGGGAGGGCGGGCGCCCCCTGCTGCTGGTGCACGGGTTCACCGGCGCCAAGGAGGACTTCGCGCCGCTGTTCACCCCGCTGGCGGCCACCGGGTGGCACGCCGCCGCACCCGACCTGCGGGGCCACGGCGAGAGCGGGAAGCCGGCCGGGGAGGCGTCCTACGGCCTGGAGGCGTTCGTGGGCGACGCCCTGTCCACCGCCGACGCGCTGGGCTGGGAGCGGTTCGTCCTGGTCGGGCACTCGATGGGGGGGGCGGTCGCCCAACGGCTGGCCCTCGACCACCCTCACCGGGTGGAGGCCCTGGTGCTGATGAGCACCTTTCACGGCCCCCTCGACATCGACCCGGGCCTGGTGGCCCTGGGCGTGGCCGTCGTCCGCCAGGGCGGGATGGCCGCGCTGCACGCGGTCCAGGAGGCCCGCCGCCAGCAGGACGAGGCGGCGGTGGCGGCCCGGGCCCGCATGGAGGCGGCCCACCCCGGCCAACGGGCCCGAGGCGAGGCCCGCCTGACCGCTTGCTCCCCCGACATGTGGACGGCCATGGCCCCCCGCTTCACGTCGTGGCCCGACACCCTCGACGAGGTGGCCGGCCTCGACGTGCCCACCCTCGTGCTGGTGGGGGCCGAAGACGACACCATGCGGCCGCACTGCGAGCGGTTGGCCGCGGTGATCCCCGCCGCCCGTCTGGCGGTGCTCGACGGGGTCCGCCACTCGCCCCACCTGGAGGACACCGACCGCTGCTGGGCGGTGCTGGCCGGCTTCCTGGAGCGCTTGGCCTAGCCCGAGCCGCTCGCCCGCCGCCGGCGGCGGGCGACCAGGACGGCCGCCGCCACCAGGAGGGCCAGCCCTCCGAACACCACGGCCAGGCCGACGCCGAGCGGCGCCCCCTCCCCGCCGCCGGACGTGGCCGAGAGCACGTAGAGGCCGCTGTTCTGGTCGGTGATCACCACCCGGTTGCCGTCGAGCAGGGCGACCCCGACCACCGAGGCCTTCCCGGGCAGGGTGTTGGACGGGTCCGGGGTGTCGGGGGGGACGAAGTGCCCGACCTCGCGGGGCGGCTGCTCGCCCAGGTCCAGGACGCGCAAGCCGTCGGAGTGCCAGGCCACGTAGGCCCTCTCGCCCCTGGCCACGGCCCGGCCGGGGGCGTAGACGCCCAGGTCGGGCGGGGGGAACGTCTTGCCGTGCCGCGAGTGGACGAGCGCCATCTGGCGCATGCCCGTGTCCGGGTCCACCTCGAGGACCCGCAGCCCGCCCCACTCGCCGGGGCCGTCGGTGAGCGATCCCCGCACCGTCTCGCCCCCGGCGCAGCGGCCCTCCTCCAGCCTGGGGCACAGGGCGGCGCGCAGGGCGTTGCCGTCGCCCTCGTCGACCATGAGCCCGGGGATGCTGAGGTTCTCCCAGCTGCCACCCCAGGCGATGGCGTAGGGCGCGGCCGAGAAGGGCGCGACCTGCACCCTGCCCATGAGCACCGCCAGGGCTCCTGCACCCTGGGCCCGGTTGATCTTGGTGGTGTTGTTGCAGGCCGTGTTGGAGATGTCGGGCTGGGTGGCGTCGATCTTGGCCGTGTCCAGGAAGACGATCCTGCCCCGGGGGTCGGACGGGTAAGGGTCCTCGGCGACGGGGTTGGCCGGGTTGCCCCGGGCCGGGCAGCCCCGGCCTCCGTAGACGATCTCCGCCGTGATCGTCGCGTTCGGGCGCCGGTAGAGCTGGGACTGGTTGCTCTGGTCGAAGTAGGTGGGCATGCCCTGGCAGGCGAACATCTCCCGCGCCAGCGTGGTGGGGGACTCGATTCGGACCCGGGTGGTGGTGGGGAACCAGTCCTCCTCGGAAAGGAGGGCCACGGTGGCGCCGTCGACCTCGGTGGCGGTCACGAAGCCGGCGTTGCCCTCCACGCCACGCTCCTCGGGGTAGCTGAACCGGCTCACCTCTCGGATCAGCTGGCCGTTGGTCGTGTCGAGGTCGAAGAGGCCGCCGTCCATGAAGGCGACGAGGGCCTTGCGTCCGCCCGCGTAGAACTCCGCCGAGTGGCTGTTGGTGAACGGCCCGCAGCCGTTCGGGGAGAACGGGTGGGGACGGCTGCCCAGGGGCGGCCAGGCGCCCAGCTGGGTGGGGTTGCGGGGGTCGGTGACGTCCACGACCCGCACGTCGCCCGAGGGCTTGGTCATGAAGTCGGCGATGGGCTCGACCGACAGGGACACCACCCGGCCGTCGTCCCGCTGGGCGAGCGACACCGAGTGCTGGCCGGTGGCGCAGCGCACGCCCGCGCCTCCCGCCGACGGCGGCGCGCAGGGGACGGCGTTGGCGGGAACGTCGTCCATGGGGCCCTGGTCGGCCATGTAGCGGCCCAGCATCCGGGGCTGGGCCGGATCCGTGATGTCGTAGTAGAGGACCCCCCGGTCGACGAAGGCGGGGCTGCGTTCGGCCGGCGTGCAGGGCGTGGGACCGGCCTGGGACGGCCCGTCGTCGAGGGCGATGGCGGCCAGCGTGCCGGTGAAGGTCGGTGTCTCGACGGCGATGGCGTCCACGTCGATGGCCGCCACCCCCACCGGCATGGGGATCTCGGCCGTGACCCTGGGCGCCCGGGCATCGGTCAGGTCGACGACCTTGGCCGTGACCTCGATGCAGGGGCCGGGGTTGTAGCGCTCGGTGTGGTAGCCGGTGTGGGTGACGTAGCCCGCCCCCACGATGGCGACGGTGCCGACCACCGCCACGTCGCCGTTGAGCCCCTTGCCCCCCAGGTCGGTGTGGCCCAGCTGGGTGAGCTCACCCTCTTCGGCGTCGTCGCCGTCCGACTCCGTGGCCGTGGCCGGCACGGTCGCCGGCAGCAACGCCAGCAGGGCCAGCACGACGGCCGGCCCGGTTCTCCGCCTCATACCCGCCCTCCCTTCCGCACCGGCAGTGTACGGCGGTCGATCGGCCGTACAGTGGCTCCCGTGTTGGAGGAAACCGTCGTCGCACGCGTCCTGGCCGAAGCGCTCCGCTCGGGTGGGGACTTCGCCGAGCTGTTCGTGGAGGACCGCTGTTCCTCCTCCGCCCGTCTCGACGACGGCCGGGTGGAGGAGCTGACCTCGGGCCGGGATAGGGGCGCCGGCATCCGCGTCGTCCGTGGTGAGACCACCGGATTCGCCCACACGTCCGACCTCACCGAGACGGGCCTGCGCACCGCGGCTGCGGCCGCGGGCTCGGCGGCCCGAGGCGGTGGCGAGGGCGTACGCGAGGTCGAGGTCGCCCGCCGGCGGCCGGAGCGGCCCTCGCCCGCCCAGGTCCTGCCCGAGGACGTGCCCAAGGCCACCAAGGTCGACCTCCTGAAGCGGGCCGAGGACGCGGCCCGTTCGCTCGACGGCGCCATCCGCCAGGTCGCCGTGACCTACGGCGACGGGCGCCGCCGCATCCTCGTGGCCAACAGCGACGGGCTGCTGGCCGGCGACGACCAGGTGCGCACCCGCCTGGGCGTGTCGGTGGTGGCCAGCTCCGAGGGCGTGCTCCAGACGGGTTACGAGACGGCCGGCGGCACCGTCGGCTTCGAGATCTACGACCGGGTGCCGGTCGAGGACGTGGCCCGCACCGCCGCCCGGCGAGCCGTCGACCTGCTCAAGGCCCGCCCCGCCCCCAGCGGCACGCTCCCAGTCGTCCTGAAGCGGGGTGCCGGCGGCGTGCTGTTCCACGAGGCCTGCGGCCACGGACTGGAATCCGACCTGGTCGGCAAGGACGCCTCGGTCTTCCGCGACAAGGTGGGCACCCAGGTGGCGAGTCCCCTGGTCACGCTGGTCGACGACGGCACCTACGGCCAGGAGTGGGGCACCTACTCGGTGGACGACGAGGGCCACGAGGCCCGTCGCAACACCTTGATCCACGAGGGCGAGCTCACCGACTACATGTGGGACTTCCTGCGGGCCCGCAAGGAGGGGCGGGAGTCGTCGGGCAACGGGCGCCGGCAGAGCTACCAGCACCTCCCGATGGTGCGGATGACCAACACGTACGTGCTGGCCGGCGAGGAGGACCCCGAGGAGATCATCCGCCAGACGCCGTACGGCATCTACTGCGTGCAGCTGGGAGGCGGGCAGGTCAACACCGCCACCGGCGACTTCGTGTTCGGCATGACCGAGGCCTACCTGATCGAGAACGGCGAGGTCACCGTCCCCCTGCGGGCGGCCAACCTCATCGGCAACGGGCCCGACGTCCTCCGCTCGATCGACGCCATGGGCGACGACTTCGAGACCTGGGCCGGCACCTGCGGCAAGGACGGGCAGGGCGTCCCCGTCTCCTCGGGCCAGGCCACCCTGCGCGTCACCGGCATGACGGTGGGTGGCACAGGTGGCTGACCTCCTGACCGGCACGACCCGCCCCCACCTGGAGGACCTGGCCGACCGGGTGGCGGGATGGGCCGGCGACGGCGAGCAGGTCGAGGCCTACGTGGCCCGGGGCCGGCACACGTCGGTACGGGTGTTCGGCGGGGACGTGGAGTCGCTGTCGTCGGCCGAGTCCGAGGGCGTGGGCATCCGCGTGATCGCCGGCCACCGCCAGGGGTTCGCCTACGCCGGGTCGCTCGACCCCGCGGTCATCGAGGAGACGCTGGCCGAGGCGCGGGACAACGCCGCCTTCGGCACCGTCGACGAGCACCTGGGCCTGGCCTCGCCCGACGGGGTGGCCCCCGCCGACCTCGACGTCTACCGGCCCGAGGCCGCCTCCTTCCCGACCGACGCCAAAGTCGAGCTGGCCCTGGAGCTGGAGCGGGCGACCAGGGCCGCCGACCCCCGCATCAAGGGGGTGGAGGCGGCCGACTACGGCGACGCGGAGTTCGAGGCGGCCATCGCGTCGTCGACCGGCATCCGCACGTCCTCCCGCCGGACGGTGTGCTCCCTGTGGTCCACGGCCATGGCCGACGACGGGTCGGGCACCCAGACCGGCGGCGGGTACTCCGTGGCCCGCACCCCTCACGAGCTGGACGTGGCCAAGGCGGCCGACGAGGCCGCCTGGCGTGCCACCCGCCTGCTCGGGGCGGTCAAGCCGCGGACCCAACGGATCACGATGGTGCTGGAGCCTTCGGTGACCGCCACCCTGACGGGCGTGCTGGCCGGGCTGCTGTCGGGCATGGCCGTGCTCAAGGGCCGGTCGTTCCTGGCCGGCAAGCTGAGCGAGCAGGTGGCGTCGCCGCTGCTCACGCTGGTCGACGACCCCACCAACCCCGAGGCCTACGGCTCCACCCAGTTCGATGCCGAGGGGCTGGCCACCCGGCGCAACGTGCTCCTCGACGGCGGGGTCGTGCGCACGTTCCTCCAAAACACCTACACCGGCCGCCGCTCGGGCGTGCCTTCCACGGCCAGCGCCATCCGGGGCGGCTTCAAGAGCACGCCGGGCGTAGGGAGCCGGGCCCTGTCACTGACACCCGGCGAGCTCGACCAGGAGGCCCTCCTCGCCGCCATCGGCGAGGGCGTTCTCGTGCAGTCGGTCACCGGCATGCACTCTGGCGTGAACGCGACCACCGGTGACTTCTCGGTCGGCATCCAGGGCCTGATGGTCCGGGGCGGCCAGCTGGCCGAGCCGGTGCGGGAGGCCACCGTCGCCTCGACCCTCCAACGCATGCTGATGGACGTGATCGCCGTCGGCTCCGATCGGGAGTGGCTCCCGGGCGGCTCCGCCGGCATGACCCTGGCCATCGGCGACATCACCCTGTCCGGCTCCTGACGTTGTCGGCGTTCTCGTTTGCCGGCGCGGCTGCGCCGGTTGCGGCCGAGGGCATCCCCGTGCTCCACGCCATCGTCCTCGGCGTGGTCCAGGGGCTGACGGAGTTCATCCCGATCTCCTCCAGCGGGCACCTGATCCTGGTTCCCTGGCTGTTCGGGTGGGACGAGCTGGCCGCCAACCCCGATCTCAAGAAGACGTTCGACGTCGCCCTCCACATCGGGACGTTCGTAGGCGGGGCCGCCTACTTCGCCCCTGACCTGCGGCGTTTCGCCAAAGCCGGCCTCCGCACGTTCGGCAAGCGCCGGGCGGAGACCACCGACGAGCGGCTGGCGTGGCTGCTGTTGCTGTCGTCGATCCCGGGTGCGGCCGCCGGCGCCCTGCTCGAGGGGTTCATCGAGGAGGAGCTGGGCCGGGAGTGGCTCATCGCCGTGATGCTCATCGTCTTCGGGCTGGTGCTGGCGGTGGCCGACCGGGCCACGGGCAAGCGGTCGAGCGAGGAGTTCGGCGTACGCGACGCCGCCCTCATGGGGCTGGCCCAGGCCATGGCCCTGTCCCCGGGCGTGTCGCGGTCGGGCGCGACCATCACCGCCGGCCGGTGGCTGGGGTTCGAGCGCGACGCCGCCGCCCGCCTGTCGTTCCTCATGAGCCTTCCCATCATCGGCGGGGCGGCCGCCTACCGCGGGGTCAAGGTGCTGTTGGGCGACGGGCTGCCGGCCGGCACCGAGGGCGCCTTCGTGGCCGGGATCGTGGCCTCCGGGATCACTGGGGCGGCGGCGGTCTGGGGGACGCTGCGGTTCGTGCGCCGCCGCTCCTTCCAACCGTTCGTGATCTACCGGCTCGCCGCAGGGGCGGCCGTGCTCGGGCTGCTGGCCACCAGGTTCCGCTGAGGCCGGCCGGCCTCTGCGTTCGGGCCACGCAGGCCGGCCTCTGCGTTCGGGCCACGCAGGCCGGCGGAGAGGGCCAGGGTCACCGACCCGTTGGCCACCGCGTAGGCCACCACCCGGGCCGTCTCAGGCGAGACCGCCACCGACGCGAACCCCTCCCCCGCTTCCACCACCAGCGCGTCGACCGCCACCGCCAAGGTGGGGTCGCCGTCGAGGGTCACCAGGACGTCCACCACGTCGCCGACGCGCAGTGTGGGCGCCACCCCGTCGGCCGGCACGGCCACCGCCCGGGCACCGGCAGGCAGGAGGGCGGCCGCACCGCTCAGCCCTTCGGGGGCGAGATGACCCTGCAGCACCGCCTGGCCGGGCAGCAGGGGGACCGCGGGGGCACGGCCCCGCACGTCGTCGACCGAGCCGACGGCACCGGCGGGGAGGAACGTGGCGGGGAGGGAGCGGACCTCGAGGTCGGCGGCGGCCAGGGCGGTCCCCCGCTCCACCGGCCGAGCGGCTACCACGACCGGTCGCAACGGCCCGTAGCGGGCGGCCAGGGCCGAGACCCGATTGAGGGCGCCCGCCACGACCAGGGCGGTGGCGAGGGCGAGGCCGGCCACGGCCAGCCAGAAGGCGAACGGGGTACGGGCGAGACGGGGAAGGCGCACAGGACCTCCTCGGGGCAAAGGGCACACGGAGGAGGAAGTGGCGACCGCCAGCCTACCCGGGGCGGCCGCCCCGGGCACGGGCGCGGCCGCCCGGTCAGGCCCCGGGGTCGACGGTGCCGTCGGCGCAACCGCACGACGGCTCGGCGGGCACGGCGGGGATGGCCCGCACGAGCAGCCGCTGCACCTTTTCCACGTTCTCCCCCAGCACCCGCAGGACCATGTCCATGCTCACCGGCGCCACGCCCTCCACCCCGGCCAGGCCCACGTCGTAGTCGGTGACCAGGGCCACGCCCGAGTAGCAGATGCCCAGCTCACGAGCCAGGACGCACTCGGGGTACTGGGTCATGTTCACCACGTCCCACCCCATGGCCGAGAACCACTTCGACTCGGCCCGCGTGGAGAACCGGGGGCCCTGGATGACCACCACCGTGCCGGCCGGGTGGGCCACGATGCCCTCGGCCTGGGCCGCCTCGCCCACCACCGACCGCAGCTCCGGGCAGTAGGGGTCGGCGAAGGAGATGCAGTTGAGCAGGGGCCCGTCGAAGTAGGTGTCGCCCCGGCCCCGGGTCCGGTCGACGAGCTGGTCGCAGATGACGAACTCGCCCGGCTTGAGGCCAGGCTGGAGCGACCCCACGCTGCACGGTCCCAGCACGCGCCGCACGCCCAGCCGCCGCATGGCCCAGAGGTTGGCCCGGTAGTTGACCCGGTGCGCGGGGTACTCGTGGGCCACCCCGTGGCGGGGCAGGAAGGCCACCCGCCGGCCCCCGAGCTCCCCCACCGCCACCGGGGCCGACGGCGCGCCGTAGGGCGTCTGGACGGTCACCAGCTCGGGCGAGGAGAGGAAGCGGTAGAACCCCGAGCCGCCGAAGACGCCGATGTCAGCCTGCGGCAACCCCATGGGGAGGCGACCGCCGGGTCAGGCGGTCTTGGCCGCGCCCGACGAGCTGGACGACGGCTTGGCGTCGGACGACGCGGCCGCCGCCGGCTTTGCATCCCCCGTGGGCTTGGCCTCGGTGGCAGCGGGTTTGTCGCCCCCGGCATCGGCCTTCCCCGCCTTCTCCTTCTCCTTCTCCTTCTTGGCCGGCAGGCGGCTGTCGGTGCGGTAGAACCCGCTGCCCTTGAGGACGATGCCGATCGAGCCGAACACCTTGCGGAGCGGGCCGCCGCACGCCGGGCACTCGGTCAACGCCGCGTCCTTGAAGGACTGGGACACCTCCATGTGGTGGCCGCAGGCCTTGCAGGCGTACTCGTAGACGGGCATTGCGATCCTCCGACCAGCAGAACCGGGCGCCGACGGACGGCCGCGCCCCGACTGTCACTGTACCCGTCACTCCTAACATGACCACGGTGGAGCCCATTCCCTCCGACCTGAGCCTGGAGCGGCTGTGGGCTCGCCTCCAAGAGGTGGAGGCCACCGTCCACGCCCTCGAGTCCCGGGTCCGGGACCTGGAGCAGGCCGGCACCGAGTTCCGCCGGGCCCTCAACCGCCTGGGCGACGCACTCGGGAGCACCCACGACCGTCCCGCCATGCTGAGCGCCGTGCTCGAGACCTGCGCCCTGTACGTGCGGGCGTCGGCGGCCGTGTTCTACGGGCTCATCCCCGGCGTCAACCGGCTCCGGCCTCTCACCACCACCGGCACCTCGCCCGTGGCCGAGTTGCCCCTCGGCGAGGGGGTGGCGGGTCGGGCGGCCGGGTCCGGCACGGTGGCGGTATGGCCGGGGGACGCCGACGCCGCCCCCTCCCCCCTGGAGCCGCCCGTGCAGGTGAGCGGGGTGGCCCTGCCGATCCGGGCGGGGAACCACCTGTTCGGGGTGCTCGCCCTCTACGACCGCCTCGACGACCGGCCCTTCTCGGCCGAGGACGTCGACGCCCTCGTCACGCTCGTCCGCCAGGTGGAGCCCGCCATCGAGAACACGTTCCTGTTCGAGGAGGCGGCCCGCCTGTCGATCACCGACGGCCTGACCAGCCTCTGGAACCGCCGCCACTTCGACCTGCGCCTTGCCGCCGAGCAGCAGCGCGGCGTCCGCTTCGGGGACCCCTTCTCGGTGCTGCTCGTGGACCTCGACGACCTCAAGGCCATCAACGACGGCCACGGCCACCAGGCGGGCGACGCCGTGCTCATCGAGCTGGCCCACCGGCTGGCCGGCGGCGTGCGCGACGTCGACCTGGTCGCCCGCTACGGCGGCGACGAGTTCGCCCTGATCCTGCCCAACACCGGCCTGCCCGGGGCGGTGCTGCTGGCCGAGAAGCTCATGGCCGCGGTCCGGGCCGAGCCGTTCCCGTTGAAGGACGAGGAGCCGGTGGAGGTGACGGTGTCGATGGGGGTCGCCACCTACCCCGACCACGGCCGCACCGGCCGCGAGCTCATGGCCGCGGCCGACGAGGCGATGTACCGGGCGAAGGCTGCGGGTAAGGATCGGGTCGAAGAGGCCCGGCCGAGAGATGGGACCGCAGACCAATGAGCAAAAGGATCCGTAAGGCAGTCATCCCGGCGGCGGGGAAGGGAACGCGGTTCCTGCCCGCCACCAAGTCCCAGCCCAAGGAGATGCTGCCCATCGTCGACAAGCCGGCGATCCAGTTCGTCGTGGAGGAGGCGGTCCGGGCCGGGATCCGCGACATCCTCGTCATCACCGGCCAGGGCAAGAAGACGCTCGAGGACCACTTCGACCGGTCGTTCGACCTCGAGGCCACCCTCGAGGCGTCCGGCAAGTTCGACATGCTCAAGGAGGTCAGGGCCATCGCCGACATGGCCGACATCCACTACGTCCGCCAGGGGGAGGCCCGGGGCCTCGGCCACGCCGTCTCGGTCGCCCGCCAGCACGTGGGCGACGAGCCCTTCGCCGTCATGCTGGGCGACGACATCATGATCGAGTCGGCCGGCGTGCTCGAGGGCATGCTCGACGTGCACCAGCGGTACGGGTGCTCCGTCGTGGCCCTCAAGCAGGTCACCCGCAAGGAGATCTCCGCGTACGGCTGCGCCACGCCCGAGCCGATGGAGGACAACCTGGTCCTCATCAAGGACATCGTGGAGAAGCCCAAGGCCGACGAGGCCCCCTCCACCCTGGCCGTCATGGGGCGCTACATCCTCACGCCCGAGATCTTCGACGTCCTCGACCGCACCGAGCCGGGAGCGGGCGGGGAGATCCAGATCACCGACGCCATCAAGACGTTGAGCGAGGACCAGCCGGTCTACGGCTACGTGTTCGAGCACGGTCGCTACGACGCCGGCGACAAGCTCGACTACCTGCGGGCCACGGTCGAGCTGGCCCTCGACCGCGAGGACCTCGGTCCCGCCTTCCAGGAGGTCCTGGTCGACATCGTCAAGCGCAGGAACCTGCTGTAGCCGGCGACCTCACTCCGTTCGAGGAGGTGCGGGCCGCGATCCTGGCCGCCTGCGCGCCGCTTCCAGTGGTGGAGGTCCCACTCGCCGTCGCCCTCGGGTGCGTGGCCGCCGCCCCCGTCCGCGCCCCCGCCGACGTGCCGGCGTGGGCCAACTCGGCCATGGACGGCTACGCCGTCCGTTCCGCCGACACGGTGGCCCCACCCGTGCACCTGGACGTGCTCGGCGTGCTGCCGGCGGGGGCGGCGCCCGATCCCGGCCGCCCGGTCGGCCCGGGCCAGGCCATCCGGATCATGACCGGCGCACCCCTGCCCCCGGGCGCCGACGCGGTGGTGATGGTCGAGCGAACGTCGACGGTGGCCGGGGAGGCCGGCGTCCTCGTGCAGGCCGCGGTCGGCGTGGGCGAGAACGTGCGCGAACCGGGAAGCGACCTGCGGGCAGGGCAGGAGGTCGTGGCCGCGGGGGCCGAGCTGACCCCCGCTCTCCTCGGTGTGCTGGCCAGCGTGGGACAGGCCGAGGCCAGCGTGCACCGCCGGCCCGCGGTGGGGGTGCTGTCGACCGGCGACGAGCTGGTCGAGGGCCGCGCCCCCCTGCGCCCGGGCCAGATCTACGACAGCAACCGCCCCATGCTGCTCGGTCTGGTCGCCGAGGCGGCCGGCACCCCCGTCGACCTCGGGCGGGCGCCCGACGACCCGGCAGCTATCGCCGCCACCCTCGACGCCGCCCTCGACCGCTGTGACGCCGTGCTGCTCACCGGAGGCGTGAGCATGGGGGACTTCGACTTCGTAGGCGCCGTGTTCGCCGGCCTGGGGACGGCCCGGGAGTGGAAGATCGCCATCAAGCCGGGCAAGCCGCTGGCCTGGGGGGTGCTGCGGGGCCGGCCCGTCCTCGGCCTCCCCGGCAACCCGGTGTCGGCGGCGGTCTCGTTCGAGCTGTTCGGCCGTCCTGCGCTGCGCCGCCTCCAGGGCCACCCCGATCCCATCCGCAGGCCACTGCCCGCCGTCGCCGACGAGCCGTTCCTCCGCCGCCGGGACGGAAAGCTGCACCTGGTACGGGTCGTTGCCACCTTCGACGGAACAGACGGCCGGCTCCACGTGCGCTCGGCCGGAGGGCAGGGATCCCACATGCTGGGCGCCCTGGCCGCGGGCAACGCCCTCGCCCTGCTGCCCGACGGGAACGGGGTCGCCGCCGGGGACCCGGTCGAGGTCCTCCGGCTCGGCCCAGGGTGACCGGCTCCCTGTCGCTCTAGACTCGGGTGCATGAGCGAGCGGGGTTTGACGCACCTGGACCCACTGGGCCGGGCCCGGATGGTCGATGTCACCCCGAAGGAGGCCACCCACCGGCGGGCCCTGGCCCGCTGCAAGGTCCTCATGAAGCCCGAGACCACCAACCTCATCGCCAGCAACGCCATCAGCAAGGGTGACGTGCTGGCCGTGGCCCGGGTGGCGGGCATCCAGGCGGCCAAGCAGGCCGCCCACCTCATCCCCCTGTGCCACCCGCTGCTCGTCGGATCGGTCTTCGTGAGCTTCACCATCGGCGACGACTGCGTCGAGGTGGAGGCCCAGGTCGAAACGGTGGACCGCACCGGGGTGGAGATGGAGGCCATGACAGCCTGCGCCGTCGCCGCCCTCACCGTCTACGACATGTGCAAATCCGCCGACCGGTCGATCAGCATCACTGACCTGGCCTTATGGGAGAAGACGGGCGGTCGCTCGGGCACCTACCGGCGCCCCGCCGAGTGAGGTTTGCCGGCTGCGGGGGTTGCCCGGAGCGCCCCGCGTCGACTAGGAAGGGGGCCGGCGGCACTTCCCCCGACCATCCGCGAACGCCAGCAGCTGCTGTTGTACGGTTGCCACAGATAAAGGAGCGTCGAGGAGCGTGACGTTGGTTCTGCTGATCCTCGCCGTCATCTGGGCTGCGGTTCTCATCCCACCGTTCCTTCGTGCTCGTGCCGAGGGCCGCCCGGCTGACTCGATAACCGACTTCCACCGCCAGCTTTCCGTGCTGCGCCGCACCGGCCCCCGCCTGGGCCAGAGCGACTGGTCGTCCGAGGGTCCCTACTCCAGCCGCTCCGTCGCCACCGTGGGCGCCACCCGGTCCGCCTTTGCCGGGCCCGTCGCCCGTCCCGCCTTCGCCGGCCCGGCCCGATCGTCGGTCGCCATCGCCCGCCGCAGCGCCCGCCGGCGCCGCCGCGACATCCTGATGACCCTCCTCGTCGCCGCCGGCACCACCCTTGTCCTCGGCGCCATCCCGGCCCTGCGCATGCTGTGGCTCGTGCACGTGGCTGCCGACGTCCTGCTGTTCGGCTACGTCGCCCTGCTCATCCGCCAGCGCAACCTGGCCACCGAGCGGGAGCTGAAGGTCCGCCTGCTCCCCACCGCCCGCCGCCACGAGGCCCGCCTCGAGGCCGAGGGCCGCTGGGTCGACGCCGAGGGCGGCTGGCTCACCGAGCCCCCGCTGCTCCACCAGTCGGCCACCTAGCACCCGAGCCCCTCCCCGTGGCCGTCGGCGACGTGGCGGAGAGCCTGCGCCGGCAGCTCGACGCCGCCCACGCCGCGCGGGAAACCGCCATCCCCGCTTGCCGGAGGACGATCCGGGCCTGCGGCAGCTCGATCCGGGCCGTCCACAACCTCGACCCCGACGGGGCGCTGGCGTTGGCCGACGAGGCCGAGAAGGCCCTGCGGGAGGCACAGGAGGCGTTGCGCCCGTTCCCGTCGCTGGCCGCCACCGGTCCCCTCCACGATGCGGAGAAGGAGTACGCCGAGGCCCGCATGACCGCTGCGCTGGTGGCGGGCGAGCCCCTACCCACCTTCCAGGACCTCGACGTGGGGCCCGCGGCGTGGTTGGGCGGCCTCTCCGAGGCGGGCACCGAGCTCCGTCGCCACGTCCTCGACCGGCTGCGGGAGGGACGGCTCGAGGAGGCCGGCCGCCTCCTCACCGTCATGGACGACGTCTACGGGCTCCTCGTCTCCATGGACTACCCCGACGCCCTCACCGGCGGCCTCCGCCGCCACGTCGACGCCCTCCGGGCCGTCCTGGAACGCACCCGGGGCGACGTCACCACCACCGTCTTGCAGACCCGCCTCCAGGCCACCATCGAGGCCCACCTGGGCCATCCACCGCCTCCGGTCGAGTAGCCTGGACGTCTCGCCGGGGGTGTAGCTCAGTTGGAAGAGCGCCACGTTCGCAACGTGGAAGTCGGCGGTTCGAGTCCGCTCACCTCCACTCGCCCGCTCTCTGCACCTCACTCACAGGTCCTGCCATCGGGCCGCCGGCACCATTCTCGCCAGGTGCTTCGTATTGGTCGTCACCACGACCGTCTGGGGGTCGGACGGCATGAGACCGATGGCCTGGGCGGCGAGAAGAACGTCTCCGTCCAGGGCCGCATCTTCTGCCGCCGGCAAACCACGTTGGCGAGCATCTGCCCAGAGCTCAGCAGCTCGCCGGAAGTGTGACGTTCGCAGAGGCTCATAATGAAAGCCTCGCCCGAGCTCGTCCAGGCGCCGGAGCCCGTTCGGCTTGTCGGCGCGCAGCAACTCGCGTCGCACTTCGTAGTCCGAGATCTCGGGCACGACGAGACGAGCGGCACCGGTCCCCAGGACATGGAAAGCCCACTCCCGGATCGCGCGCGCCTCACCCGAGCTCGTTGGATTGCTCAGTAGCCCGAGCGGGCCGCTATCGAGGACGAGGAGCACTTCAATCTAGAAGGGACGGTGTTCGGCCCGTCGCGTGGCCGCAAGCGCGGCCAGGAGCTCGCTGCCGGTTCGCGCCCGCTCCTCCTCGTCGCCGATCGTGCCCACGGCTTCGAGCGCTCCGCGGGCTCCGCTTTCTGGGCTCGAAGGCGCGTTCTCCGGCGCTCGGTAGCGCTCGGCCCGTTTGAAAAACGCGGCTCCCCTCACGGGTCCCTTCCGGCCCGTTGTGGACCAGCCCAGGGCTCCCATCGTCAGCCGTACGGCAACGCCGACGGCCTGTCG
The DNA here is from genome assembly GCA_046565765.1 of Acidimicrobiia bacterium. Taxonomy (GTDB): domain Bacteria; phylum Actinomycetota; class Acidimicrobiia; order Acidimicrobiales; family AC-14; genus JBFMCT01. The sequence continues at coordinate 33,368 of JBKHXX010000093.1, forward strand.
AAAGCGACCGCTGCCGGAGGAACGGAGCACTTTGACAATATGGGCGTCGCTTTCGACGGCCTGGACCACCCCGGATAGGGCGGGAAGGCCGAAGTGCTCGGCCGCCACTAGCCCGGCCTGGTGCGTCGGGTCGCTGAGGATCGTCAGAAGAGCGGCGAACGCATCGGGATGGTTCTCGGCAACATCTCGGTAGCGGGCCCCGTGCGAGTCGGCAAGAAACGCCTGCTGCGAGATGGTCACCTCGAGGTTGAAGGTCACATCCTTCAATTTAGACACTCAAGAATTGGATGTCTAACGGGGCGACGCACCATCCGCCCTCCCCCTACGTTCCCGTCCGGACCCTGGCAGCAGTGATCCTGGATCTGCGATGGCTCGGTTCGTTCATGGCTCTCATCGACGACATAGCGCTCGGGCAAGTCGCCGGCAAGGCTGCCGAGCCGAGCTGACCTCGTTGGCATCACCAGCGACCGACAGGAGCCCGCCGCCGGATGCTCTGGGTTGGAAAGAGTTTGCGCCGTCGCCTCGGCGATCTGCCCGCGCAGCGCTCATCGTCTGGGCCCGGTGGCTACCGCGGCGGCAACACGGAACGGATGGGCGCCCGGGCAACCGCGGTGGTCGTGGTTGTGGTGGTCGTGGCCGGCGGGCACTGGTTGGGGGCCTGCGGGGCGGGCTGAGCAACGCTTTTAGGCGGCAGGCCGGGACGCCGGAGGTCGCCGGGCAGCGGCACCGAGGACGGCACGTTGAGTGTCGTAGCCGGCGTGGCAGGTGGCAACGCCACCGGTGGACCGGGCGGCGCGCATGGGGTCGACCGGCCGTTCTTCCTCTTCGACCGGACCGGTGACCCTATGCTCAACCAGACCATCCAGACGGTGGCCAACGGTTGGAACGCGGCTCGGGAAGTCCTGCCCCAGCTCCCCTACATCGCCGTGTACCGGGACGACGCCAACGCCGGGCGGTGCTTCGTCAACCAGACCCCGGGGTACTCGGTCGCCTCGGCGTGCGTCATCCCGAAAAACATCGAAGGGGTGAAGGGGCTGGCGGCCCGGAACCCCGACGCTCAGGGCCACCTCATCGGAGCGGCCATGGCTGTGAGCGACGGCTTGACTGCAGATGAGGCCTTCACCGCCGTGTGCCACACGATGGGTCACATCATGGGGCTTGAGAACTCGACCGACCCTGAATCGTGCATGTCGCACGAGTCCGGGACGGAGAAGAAGTGGTACACCGACGCCGACGCCGCGGCCATCCTGCGTGTCTACGAGCACTCGGATACGGTTGGTTCCTGGCCGAAGCACAGTCTCGGCCAAGTCCGAGCCCACAGTGGGTCGCCCGCTGCGGCTCAGCTCATGACGCTGCGTGCGCGTGCGCTTCGCGCCTCGTCACAAGGGAGGCCGCGACCGCCCTCCGGTCGGACTGGCTCGCCGCCGGAGGGCTGAGAAAGGTGGCTGGGAGGGGCACGGCCGGTACACAGGCCGTTCCAGAGGGCCACCCTGGTGACCCGGTGGCGACAGGGGCCACTCGCCGCCAATCCGCATCGCGGTCCCCCCGGGTTACCGCCTGACCGTGAGCTGGTTGCTGACGTCGACGACGCCGGGCGTGTCCCACGCGTCGTCGCCCGCCGCCCGCTTGGCCAGGCTGGTGCTCACCTCGCCGGTGAGGATGACCACGTCCCTCTTGACGTCCACGGTGATGTCGTCGTCACGGGTGCAGGGATTCTCCCGGAGCTGATCGACGACCATCGACTTGATGTCGCGGTCGGTTGGCTCGCCGGGCTCGACGTCGTACCAGCCGTAGTAGTAGCGCTCGGGGGGGTAGGTGAACGCCGGGTAGGTCGAGATCATGGCAATCCTCCTTGTCGCGGCGTCGGTCGCCGTCCTCTTGCCTACCCACGCCACTTCGGGCGGGCCCGGACGGAGCGCCATCGTTACGACCCGGTCGCGCTCGGCCGGCCGGGGTAACCGGAGCGTCACGGTACCCAGGGGACGGCGTGGCACAACGCCTTCGCGGGGACACGATCACCATGAACGACGTGCTGATCGTGAACTTCGACGACCTGGCCGGAGCGCGCGCTGCGATGTCGGAGCTGCGGCGGCTCGACCGGGAGGGAGCCGTCAAGGTACGGGCCGCCGCGGTCGTCGCCCGGCAGGACGACGGGCGGTTCTGGGTCCCGGAGGATGAAGAGCGCATCGGCTTCGCCGGTACGGCGACGGGCGGTGCTGTCGGGGCAGTGCTCGGGGCGCTGATCGGTCCGGTGGGAGTCTTGCTGTTCGGTGCCACCGGTGCTCTGGTCGGCTCACTGGCCGACGCCGAGGAGGCCGACGTCTCCGAGGACGTGCTGGCCAGCGTGACGCGACAGATGCCGCCGGGATCGACCGTGGTCGTGGCCGATGTCGACGAGCCGGCGCCGCGAATCGTCGACGCGGTGATGGACGGGTTGGACGGCACGGTCACGCGCCGGCCACGGGCGGCGATCGAGGCCGAGCTGGAGGCGGCCGAGGCGGCCAGAAGGGCCGCTCGGTCCGAAGCCGAACGGGTGCTGCGTGAACGGCGCAGGGCCGCCGGCGAGGAGACGATCGGGGACCGGCTCCAGGAGCTCAAGGAGGCGGTGAGACCGGGCCGGTGACACTCGGGGACACGGGACCGAAGTCCGCCCGCCCCACGGGCGCCGAGCGCAGCGTGCCGTCGCCCGCGGGGACCTCGATCGGCTCCCCCTCGACCATGAAGCGAACCGCCTCGATGCCGGTCAGCGCGGTCAGCGTGTAGACGATCTGCGCCACGGCCAAGATCTCGTCGGTCGCACCGGTCGTGGAGAAGGTCTCCCCGAGCTCCACCGCGACCACGACGCCGGTCCGGCCCCTCGTGGACAGCTCGACGGAAGAGTCCAGCGCGCTGCGAAGCCCGCGTGCCGCCTCCTCCGCCGTAGGGCCGCCCAGCAGCGCCCGGATGACCGTCTCCGCCGTGACCGGGCCCTGCACCTTCCGGGTGGCCCCCGCCAGGCGCTCCTGGGCCACGAGGTACACGACCACCTCGTCCAGGCCCTCTCCGGCCGACGAGGCCGAGGGGAGCGCCTCGGTATCGAGCAGCCCGAACGGCACGCGGTCGGCGGGAATCGCACGCGGCTGCGGATCCTGAGGCACGCCGCATGCGGCGAGGCCGGTCAGCAGCACGGCAGCCAGCGCCAGCACGGGGCGGCCGACGGGAACGCCGTTCATCCGCTGACCGGCAGGTCCACGACGAACCGGGCGCCCCCCTCGTCGCCGTCCTCCACCCAGACCTGGCCGCCGTGAAGGCGGACGTGTTCCCGTACCAGGGAAAGTCCGAGGCCCGTTCCATCACCGGCGCCGCGCTGCCCGGCGGCGCGTCCCCGGGCGAACCGCTCGAAGATCCGCTCCCGCTCCTCAACAGGGACCCCGGCCCCCCGATCCTCGACGAGGATGCGCACGTGCCCTCCTGCACGATGCACGACCACGCGGTCGACCCCGTTGCCATGAAGGTCGGCGTTCTCCAGCAAGTTGGTCACCACCCGCTCCAACCGGCGCTTGTCGGCGTGCACCACGGTGTCGACCGCGGATGCCTCGATGTCGACAGCCACCACATCCGTCGAGCGCGTGCGCACCGCTTCGAGCACGAACTGGCTCAGTACGACGGGCTCCCGCGAGAGCTCGGCGGCGCCCGCGTCGAGGCGTGATATCTCCAGCAGGTCCTCCACCAGGCGCTGGAACCGGCGCACCTCCTCGCCGAGGAGCTCGACACCGGCCCGTGCTCTCTCCGGCATCTCGGACTTGCGGGCGTTGACCACCTCGAGGGCGGCGCGCAGGGTGGTCAAGGGCGACCGCAGCTCGTGGCTGACGTCGGAGGCGAAGCGGGCGTCTCGCCGGATCCGGTCCTCGAGGGCGTCGGTCATGCGGTTGAAGGAGACGGCCATGGTGGAGAGGTCGGGGTCGTCGTGCTCGTCGAGGCGGACGTCGAAGCGGCCGCCGGAGATGGCTGCGGCCGCGGAGGAGACAGCCGCCACCGGCGACAGGACCCGCCGGCTGGCTCGCCAGCCCACCGCCGCACCGGCGCAAGCGGTGATGGCAGCCGCTGCCACGGAGGAGTTGCGGAGCGTCTCCAGCGTCCCGTCCAGCTCGGTGAGGGGGAACACCTCGAAGTACGCACCCTGCACGGCCGGCAACGGGATGCCCGCCACCAGCTGCGGCACACCCCCCCGGACGTAACGTTGTCGGGCCGGCGTCCCGCCGACGACCATCCGCCGGAGATCGGCGGGGATGGTCTCCCTCCCTGCCGCGATCGACGTACCGAACCACGTGTCGCCGTGGTACAGCACCGGCCTCGAGCCGGCCGGCAACTCGACCGACGTGAGCAGGCGGGGGATGTCGACGTCGGCGGAACGAAGGGTGTTCTTGACCAGCCGGGCGTTGGCGTAGGTCTGGCGCAGGACGGAGGTCTCCCGGTGGCGCATGAGGTACGAGCGGGCCAGCTCGTAGGTCAGGACGGCGAGGCCCGCAGACAGGACGAGGGCGCCGAGGGCGAAGGCAAGGGTCACCCTCGAGCGGAGGCCGAGCCGGCGGGTCCCACTCACCGGCGGTCCTCCCTCGGGGCGTGAACTCAAGGGGCGAATCGGTAGCCGAGCCCTCGGGCGGTGAGGATGTGACGAGGATGGGCCGGGTCGGGCTCGATCTTCGTCCGTAGCCGGCGGATGTGCACGTCGACCAACCGGCTGTCGCCGAAGTAGTCATAGTCCCAGACCCGGTCGAGCAGGACCTCCCTGCTCAACAACCGACCCGGGCTCTGGGCCAGCTCGCACAGCAGGCGGAACTCGGTCCTGGTCAGGCTCACCTCCTCGCCGCGCACCTTCACGACGCCCGCGTCGGGCAGCAGCTCGACGTCGCCGAACGTCAGGCGCGACTGCGTCACGCTGGTGCGCGTGGCCCGGCGCACGAGGGCACGGACCCTGGCCGCCAGCTCCTTGGGCACCACCGGCTTCACGACATAGTCGTCGGCACCGGCTTCCAGGCCGGCCACGACATCGTGGCTGTCGGAGCGAGCGGTGAGGATGAGGATCGGGACGTTGCCCGAAGAACGCAGGTGCCGGCACAGGTCGAACCCGTTCATACCGGGAAGCACGAGGTCGACGATGACGACGTCGGGATCGTGTTGACCGAAGAGGCTCAGGCCGTCCTCGGCCGTGACCGCCTGGTCCACGGTGTTGCCTTCGTCCTCGAGGAAGAGCCCGAGCGATCGACGGATCCGGTGGTCGTCCTCAACCAGGAGGATGCGGGTACCCACGGCGGACATGATGGCCCATTCACGTGGCGTAGGCGGCCAACAGGGCACTCTGGCCGGCACTGGTAGGCGCTTGGTAGACCAGGCGCCGCTCTGCCCCGCGGTAGCGGGTCAGTACCGCCGATAGTGCCACCGCACCCTCGGGGGTGACCCGGTCTACCGCACCGAGATCAACGCGAACGGAGTGCCAGTCATCTGCGACGGCGGCGTCGATGGCCCCCACCAGCAGCCCGAGCGACGATTCCTCGACCACGCCATGAAGGGTGATGATGATGGTCGTGCCGCGCGCGGCCAGCTCGATGTGCCCACCCGAACGGCCCACAGGGAAAGTATCCCAACCGGCGCGAGCGATCGTGTTTCGAACCGGTGTCGATCTCGCGCTTCTCAACCGTCGGGAATTCGGCACCTCGACGTAACCCGTCCGCAACCCTTCCCGGCGATCCTCGGTGCATGACATCAACCATCGGACCGGTTCAGGCGACGCGGTGGTGCGAGCACGATCCCGTCGAAGCCGCTCCCGGGGACTTCGCGTACGAGTTGACCGCCACCGACCACGTGGTCGGCGCTCTGTACTTCAGTCCCGACCACGGCATGCACTACCGGGTCCAGTCGAGCGCAACGATCTGGGACCTGGCCCCTGGCCATGCGGTGGCCGTGGAGTGGGAGAACGGCAACCGCACGGTGATGTCTCGCGAGCGTGGCCGGGACAAGCGCTGCCGACCGACCGGCGATGCCCCGGCGCACGGCCGGTAGATGGGGCCGGTCATGGAAGTGCACGAGGGATGGGTTCCGATGTTGAAGGTAGAGCAACGCCGCGCAGGTGATTGCCTGACGGTCCGCGTCCGGGGCGAGCTCGACGGTTCCAACGCAGGTGTTCTGCGCACTGCGCTGGCGGCGGTGGGCGATGACGAGCTGGTGCTCGTCGACCTCCGCGAGGTGCCGTTCATGGACGCGGCAGCGCTCGGAGCCCTCATCGGCGGCATCGGCCGGTTGCGCGCTGGGGGTACCGCGATCGGCCTGTGCGTCCAGCCCGGCGCGGTGCAGCGCATCCTGGCCGTCAGCGGCTTCGACCAGGTCGTTCGTACCTTCCCTTCCCTGCAGACGGCGAGGGTCGAGATGGGGCGGGCGCCCGCCGCAGCCGAGGTCGCCTCCCGTTGAGGGCGTTCGCAGCGGTGGCGTAGGAGGCGAAGCGCTGATCGGAGACCGAGCCGTTGTGTTGGGCGCGGGAGTGGCGGGCCTCCTGGCGGCACGGGTGCTCGCCGAGTTCTACGCCGAGGTGACGGTCCTCGATCGCGACACCCTGGCCGACGGCGCTACAACCCGCCGGGGGCGTCCCTCAAGGTCGACACGCTCATGCGCTCCTTGCCCGCGGCCAGCAGGTGCTGGAGGACTTCTTTCCGGGGTTGACCGCCGACCTTTCGGCGGACGGCGCGCCGACCGGTGACTTCCTGGACGACGTCAGGATGTACCTGAGTGGTCACCGCCTGCGGGGCAAGCCCACGGGCCTCGTCGCGGTGAGCGCCAGCCGAACCCTTCTGGAGACTCACCTTCGATCGCGGGTCACGTCGCTGGCCAATGTCCGGGTGCTCGCGCCCTGTGACGTTGTCGGACCCCTCGCCGACGGGACCGCCGTGGCCGGCGTGCGACTGCGGGGACGGCTCGACGGCGCTGAGGAGACGCTCACCGCCGACGTGGTCGTGGACGCGACCGGCCGGGGCTCACGAGCCGGAGCGTGGCTGGAGGAGGCCGGCATGGAAGCTGTGGCTGAGGATCGGATGCCGATCGACGTGGCCTATGCGACCCGACGCTACCGCCTCGGACGCGCGTCGCTCGGGAACGACCTGGCTGTCCTCCACGGCCTCACCCCGCAGCACCCGCGAGGCGGAGTGCTGGCCGTCATCGAGGGCGACCAGGCGATGCTCACGCTGGCAGGCGTCCTGGGCGACCGCCCGCCGACCGATCCGGACGGGTTCAGCGCATTCGCCAGATCGCTGGCGTTCCCCGACATCGCCGATGCCATCGCCGGCGCCGAGCCCTTCGACGAACCGGTTGCCCACCGGTTCCCCGCGTCGGTGTGGCGCCACTACGAGCGCCTGCAGTGGCTCCCGAGGGGATTCGCCGTCGTGGGCGACGCCGTCTGCAGTCTCAACCCCATCTACGGCCAGGGCATGAGCGTGGCCGCGCTGGAGGCGGTCGCCCTGCGACGGCACCTCCAGCGACACCGGGCGCTGCACCCCCAACGGTTCCAGCGGGAGGTCGCTCGGGTGGTCGCCCCCGTGTGGCAGATGGCGGTCGGCGGTGATGTGATGTTCGCGGGGTTCGACGGGCAGAGGACAACGGGCCAACGTTTCCTCGGCGCCTACATCCGCCGGCTCCACGCCGCAGCCGCCCGGGACGCCGGCCTGGCCCGCCGCTTTGCACGCGTATCCGGGCTCGTCGACAGCCCTTCCCGGCTGCTGCGACCGACGGTGGCGGTTCGCGTACTCCTCGCCCGGTGACCGCGACGACGTGACGGGTGCCTGACGGGCCGCTCGCCCGTCAGGAGCCTCCCGCCAAGCGATGGGTGACGCAGTCCGTCCCGTCGGCTGCACCATTGAGCTCTCGGAGCACCGCCTGGGCAGCTTCCGACCCGGCCCGGTACGTGATGGCCTGGCTGCCGGCCAAGCCGGCCAGGGCGGCGACTCCTCCGTCGGTGTGACCGGTGATCGAGTGGAGGTCGACGTCGACCGTCACGTCGGCATCTCCCTTGGCGGCGACGATGGCGGCGACCGCCTTGACGACGACCGCGTCGAGCACACCTCGCACGGTGATGACGAGCGCGTTCCGCCGGCTGCTCACGAACAGCCGGTCGGATGTGCCGATGCGGATCTCCACCGGTCGAGTATCGACACCACGCCGAGCGACCAGGTTACGAAGCGGTAACGGTCCATCGGCATTCTCCTTGAGCGCCGGTCGCTGCCGCCGAGGGCGAGCGACCGGCTCGTCAGCATCCGAGCTGCCTGCGGATTCCCTCGGCCTCCGCCACGAGCGCAGTGGCGACGGACGCGGTGATCTTCTTGCCGGGCTGAGCCGAGACCTCGTTGACGAAGGCCCGGAGGAGGTTGCACGCCACGCCGGCGCGTTCCGCTCCCAGGGCCCGCAACGCCGACTCGAGCTTGGCCGTCAGGCTCTGCTGCGTGCCGGGATGGAGCCCGGCCTCGTCCACCGCCGCGCGGAGGTCCTCGACCCGCTCCGCGGCGGTGGGGACCCGGAACCCGACGGTTGCCGACGTGGGCGCATGCTTGCCCTGCCGGGGCGTCGAGACGGTGAGGTCGTAGTCCCCGGGCGGCAGGTCCAGGGTCGTGGTGGCAGATGCCGTTCCGTCGGCCCCCGTGGTGGCGGTCGCTGTCTGGGTGCCTCCCGGGCCGCTCAGGGCGAAGGTCACCTCGACACCGGCGACAGGTGGCGTCCCGGCGTCATCCGGGTTCGCTACGGTCGCCGAGAGGGTCACGGGCTCGCCCGTGGGCGCCTTCACCGGTCCGGTGTAGGACACCTGCGTGCGATCCAGCACGACGTTGACCTCGAACGAAGCCGAGGAGCCGATGGTGGCGTCGTCGTCGTGGCGCCCGGCGATCGTGACCTGCCGCACCCCGGTCGGGGCGTCGGCGGCGGGCACGATGACCGGCTGGACCAGGGCCTCCTGGTGTTCCTCGAGGCTCCGCACGTCCGCCGCGCTGGTCCATCCCGCAGGCAGGCCTTCGTAGTCGGTCCGCACGCCTGCCGTGACCTCCCCCGTGTTCATCACCCGCACGTGGGGACGGTTCTGCTCCTCAGGGGTGACGTCGACCCGGATCGGTCGCCCCTCGGCCGTCGTGGGGTCGACGAGCACGCCGGGCCCTCGGACGTCGAAGAACACGCGCATCGCCCCAGACGCAGGAGGGATGGCCCGGACGGCGACGTTCGACGGCGTCCCGTCCCGCCACGGATCGGCCATCGTCCGGTCGGGCGTGGCGGGGTCGGAGGGATCCCACGCCTGGTCACCGGAGGGGGGCATCAGGGCGATGAACCCCCCGTCGGGCCCCAGTTCGCCCTCGCCGGCGCCGTTCGGGGTGAATGCGCTGTCCTCCAATCTCCAGATGACAAGCCCGGTGTCGCTGGCGCCCTGGTCGTACGTACCGGCGGCCTCCGCTCGGTTCTCGACCACGAAGTAGTCGTCGCTGCCCTTGTCCGGGTCGTAGAGGATGAACGCCGAGTTCGCGTCGGCCGTCAGCGGGACCACGTAGTAGCCGTCGCGGGTGACGACCGTCGGCGCGATCCAGCCAAGGTGCATCTTCTGCCAGGCATTTGCCCTGAACAGCGACGTGTCCGGCCGGCTGCACGTCGGCCCGCCGAGGTCCAGGGCCCCGACGTTCCAGAAGTACAGGTCCGGCATGTCGAAGGCGGCATGGCCCGTCTCGTGGGCCAGGGTGATGAGGTTGGTGTCGGTGCCGGCGTTGACCATCAGCAGGTTCCCCCCGCCGCCGAGCTGGACGCCGTCGAGCTCCACCGCATCCGGCCGGCGCGCCGTCGCGCACCCGGGCCCCACGGCGTCCGGGTCGACGTCCTGGCGGTGCACGACGAGCTCGTCCTGGGTGACCCGCCCGTTGCCGTCCGCGTCGAAGGCGGCGAAGTCGACGAAGGGGTCGGCCGCCTCCAGCAGCCTCTTCTGCCCCGTCGTCAGACCGAGGGCCAGGAAGTCGCTCTTGGCCATGGGGATGGACACGGAGACCACGCCGTCGTCGACCGCACCGTTGTTGGACGCATCCGACTCACGTGCCCGGCTGAACCGGAGTTGGCCCGAGGAGTCGTCGTCGAAGTAGTCGGCGACGCTCGGGAAGGCACCGAAGTACCGCTCGGACGTGTAGAACGCGTCGAGCCCCGGGGGCGAGGTGTCGGCGAAGGACAGGTCGGCGAACTCGGCGTAGATGACGAGCATCGGTCGGTCGGTACGCCCGCCGGTGAACGAGTAGAGCCCTTGGTGCGGGTCGCCGGGATGGGCGAAATCGGGCAGCGGGTCCGGGTAATCCGCCGCCGCCGGCGAGATCGCACCCAGCAGGACGAGCACGGCGGCCACCGCCCCTCCAACGAGCGTCGAGGGGCGCCTCCGATGACGGGGTCGGATCATCGTGCTCCTTTCGGCTGGCGCTGCTCGGCCGTCGAGGGCGAGTCAGGAGTTCGCGACCCGCTCCCCGGCGGCGACCTGCTGGGCGAACGCCACAGGCAGCGGCACCCGGCCAGTCTTTCTCGCCGAGTGGGCGGCCCGACGCCCCCGGGACGGCATTGTGACCCGGCTGTTACCGCCTCGGGTCGGGCTACTCCCCCCGGGGGTGGGGGGTGGAAGCCGGCCCTTGGGAGCCCGCGGGGTACGTAAGGAGCGGAGGCACTTCGCGCCGCCACTGCTCCAGGATCGGCTCGACGATCCGCCAGCACTCCTCGGCCTCGTCGCCCCGGATCGACAGCGCCGGGTCGCCTTCCATCACCTCGACGAGCAGCCTCGCGTATGCCGACAGAGCCTGCGGGGCCAGGGCGAGCTCGAGGGACGCTCCCTCGATGCAGAACGGGTCACCGGCGCCGTTGAGGGCGAGGTCGAGGGCCATGCGGTCCGGTGTCATCTGGAAGACGAGACGATTGGGAGGGGGTTCGCCGACCTGGCCGAAGACAGGATCGGCCGCCGGGCGGAACCACACCGCGATCTCCCGGCAGTCGGCTCCGAGGGCCTTGCCGGTGCGGAGCCGGAAGGGCACGCCCCGCCAGCGATCGCTGTCGACGAACAGGGTGACTTCGGCCAGCGTCTCGGTACGTCGCGCCGGGTCGACGCCCGGCTCCTCCCCGTAGTCCGGAAGCGCCCGTCCCGCGACGCGGCCCGCCCCATACCGGGCGCGGACCGTGCGTGTCGTCACCTCGCGCTCACTCGGGCTGCGCACGGCACGGAGAAGCTCGACCTTCCTGTCACGGAGCTCCGTGTGGTCGAGCGCCGCCGGCTTCTCCATGGCAGCCAGGCACAGCAGCTGGAGCAGGTGGTTCTGGATCATGTCGCGCAGGGCCCCGGTGTGGTCGTAGTAACCCGCTCGGTCCTCCAGAGCCACCGTCTCGTCCCAGACGATGTCCACGGCGGCGATGTGGTCTCGGTTCCACGCCGGCTCGAACAGCCGGTTGGCGAAGCGCACGCCGAGGATGTTCTGGACCGTCTGCTTGCCGAGGAAGTGGTCGATCCGGAACACGGCTTCTTCCGGGAAGTGGCGATGAAGCAGGCGGTTCAGCGCCTGGGCCGACGCGAGGTCCGTCCCGAACGGCTTCTCGACGACAATGCGGCTCTCCCCCGAGAGGCCGATCGAGGACAGACCGTCGATAGCCGCGCCGAACACCGAGGGAGGGAGGGCCAGGTAGGCGACCGCTCTCGTGAGGTCACGGCCGAAGGCGGTCGTGAGCGTGGCGGCGTCCGTGACGTCGCCGGGAACGTACGCGAGCCTGCCCACAACCTCCTCGTGGACGGCCGGTGGAAGGTGACGGGCGTGGCGCCGCAAGCGCTCAGCCGCGTGGCGGCGGAAGCGCGAGGTGTCCCACTCCTCGCGGCCCACGCCCACGATGGCGAGGTCGGCCGGTAGCAGGCCGTACCCGCTCAGCTCGCAGAGGGCGGCGAGCAGGTACCTCCCGGCCAGGTCGCCGGTGGCGCCGAGGATGACGAGCCGGCGGGCGGTCACCGTCGGTGCCGGAGCTGCCTGGCCAGGTTCATACCGCTCGAGACCACGCCGACATGGCTGAAGGCCTGCGGGTGGTTCCCCAGGAAGGCCCCCGTCGACGGGTCGATCTCCTCGGGCAGCAGACCCAGGGCGCCGACCCGCCCGCACAGCGACTCGTAGAGCTCCATCGCTTCGTCGAGCCGCCCCTGGGCGGCGAGGTTGTCCACGAGCCAGAAGCTGCACAGCAAGAAGGCGCCTTCGTGGCCGGGCAGACCGTCGGCCGATTCCTCGGGTAGGTAGCGGTAGAGGAGCCCGCCGCCTGCGCCGAGGTGCTCGACCACGGCGGCCGCGGTCGCCACCATCCTGGGGTGGCGGGCGTCGATGACCCGGCGCAGCGGAAGGGCCAGAAGGCTCGCGTCGAGGCCGCCCGGACCGAGGTGCTCGGTGAGGCTGTTCCGGTGGGGATCCCATGCGCGCTCGACGATCTGGTCCCGGATCCGTTGAGCCTCGGCCTGCCACCCGCCGATGTCCCCGGGCAGTCCCAGGCGCTTGGCGAGACGGGCGGCGCGGTCCAACGCCACCTGGCACATGGCCGCCGAGTACGTGAAGGGGCGGGTTGCCGTACGTACCTCCCAGATCCCATGGTCGGGCCTGTCCCAGCACACCCGGGCCCGCTCCACCAGCGCCGTGAGGCGATCCCACAGGGGTGGATCGAGGGCACCGCCGGCGCTGACCCACTGGTACGCGCAGTCGAGGATCTCCCCGTAGGCGTCGTGCTGGCGCTGGTCGGCAGCCGCGTTCCCCCAGCGCACCGGTGAGGACCCCCGGTATCCCTCGAGCTCAGGGTCCTCTCGCTCAGGGGGTGGGCGCACCCCGTCGACGGTGTAGAGCACCCGGGGCTCGCCGTCGCGCTCGATGGAGTCGAGGACCCAGCCCAGGAACCCCCGTGCCTCCGAGTGGAGGCCGACCCGGCGCAACGCATACACCGAGAACGCGGCATCCCGGACCCACGCGTAGCGGTAGTCCCAGTTTCGAACGCCGCCGATCATCTCGGGGAGGGAGGACGTCGGCGCCGCCACCAGCGCACCCGTCTCGAAGAAGTCGAGCATCTTCAGGGTGAGGACCGAGCGCCGCACGACTGCCTGCTGGGGCCCCTCGTAGTCGAGCGTCCGCATCCACCGCCGCCAGCCGTCCAACGTCGCCTGTAGGAGCGCTGGCGGATCGAGGGAGCGGCCGTGGCCGCCGCCGCCCCACCGCAGCACGAAGTGAGCGCGATCGCCGGCCGTGAGCGTCAACGTGCTGCTCAAGCCGTCGAGCGGCACGGTGGCGAAGAGGTCCAAGTCGAGACCGGGGTGCCGGGCAGGCCGGATCCGAAGGCCCCCACCCGTCCGCTCCGCGGTTGCGCCCCCGCGAGGCTCGACCTCGACTCGGAGGCGGACAGCGCCGTCGAGCACGGCAACGGTCCGGAGCAGTTCGCCCCTCCCCGCGGGCACATCCTCACGCAGGTCGGCACCACGGCGCAGCGTGAGGCAATCGGTGAGTCGGACGAAGCCGTCGCCGGTGCGCAGCTCCGTGACCAGCACGCCGCTGTCCGGCTCGTACTGTTGTCTCGACCCGGTCACATCTTCGGGTGTGATGCGGAAGCTGCCTCCTACACGCACGTCCAGCAAGGAGCAGAACAGGGGGTCGGAGTCGAAGCGAGGCACGCACAGCCAGACGACGGCGCCGTCGCGAGCGACAAGGCCGGCGGCCGCGCCGTCGCTGATCAGGCCGACATCTTCCAGACGCGGGTAGCGCTCGGGATACTCGAGCGGAGCGAGCTGCGCAGGGGAACCGGTGATCGAGGCGCCTCGCGTGGAATCCGCCGACCGGACTCGCCGCCGGTCGGCGTCTACCCCTGCCCCGGGCCCGCCATTCACGTTGCCGGGCCCAGGCCGTGGAGGAGCGCTCGGTAGAGCGCCTGGACGTCGCAGAACGACGACATGGATCGCGTGGGCGCCAACCTACTGGCCGGGCCTTGAAGCCTTGGCGCGACCGCTCCTTCGGCCGGCGTGACCGTCCTCTTCGGTGAGCCACGGGTACGACCGACAGTTACCGCACCGTTACCTCACGGCTGAGTCCCCCCAATCCGCTCGGGAAAGAACACAATTGATGAGACGTGTTCCCGCACGATGGCGCGCGGTCGTCGCCGCCAGTGTGCTGGTCATCGCAGCGGCCGACGCCGTCCGGGTGGTTCCACGGGCAGCGGCACAGTCGCGGAACGGCGTCTCGGCCTTCGGCGAGGCCACCTTCCACGGCTCCATGGGAGGCGAGCCCCTGGCCCAGCCGGTGGTCGGCATGGCCGCCAGCCCCTCCGGCGAGGGGTACTGGCTGGTCGCCTCCGACGGCGGCATCTTCACGTTCGGCGATGCCGCGTTCCATGGATCGATGGGCGGACGGGCGCTGGAGCAGCCGGTGGTCAACATGGCAGCAGATCCGGAGGATGGCGGTTACTGGCTGGTCGACCGGGCCGGTCAGGTCTTCCCGTTCGGGGTCCCAGACCTGGGTTCGGCCACTGAGGACGGAAGTGGCGGGGGCGCTGCGACCGTCGACATCGCCGCTCTCTCCACAGGGGACGGCTACTGGCTGGCGCACGGTGGATCGATGGTCGTCGAGGCGGAGGACACGGGTCCGGGGGTGCGCTCCGTGCAGAGCCGCCTCTGGGACCTGGGCTACTGGACAGGGCCCATCGACGGGGTCTTCGGCACGCTCACCGAGCAGGCGGTCTACGCCTTCCAGAAGGTGCAGGGGCTGCCCGTCACCGGGCGGGTCGGGTTCGAGACGGCCCTCGCTCTCGAAGGTGCCTCCCGACCGACACCTCGGAGCCGCACGGGCGACCTCGTCGAGATCGACAAGGACCGTCAGGTGCTGTTCGTGGTCCGGGACGGGCAGGTGCTCTGGACCTTCAACACCTCCACGGGGACCGAAGAGCCCTATACCTATGAGGGTCAGAGGCACCTGGCCGACACGCCACCGGGGCGCTGGGACGTCTACCGCCGCGCGGACGGGGTGGAGGTCTCGCATCTGGGCCGTCTCTATCGGCCCATCTACTTCCACCGAGACGGGATCGCCGTACACGGCTACTCCTTCGTGCCTCCCTACCCGGCATCCCACGGCTGCGTGCGGGTCACCAACGCCGCCATCGACCTAATCTGGGATGAAGACCTCATGCCGCTCGGATCGACGGTTTGGGTCTACGGCACGACCCCGGACGTGTGATGGGCCCGGTCGCAAGCGGCCCGACCCCGTAGCGCGGCACCGATTGTCACGAGGATGAGACATTGCTCCAGAACCGCTGGGGGTACGAGCGGGCGGGAGCCGCCGCTCGGCCTCCGCGGGGCCGACCTCGACGATCGGAGCATTCGACATGGACAACGTCTTGCTGGCAACGGTCCCTACTGCGGAAGCGGCCCGCGCACTCCTCAGTGAGCTGCTCCAGTGCAGCGGCGAGGCGGGTTTCAAACTGGAGTCGGCGACAGTTCTGGAGCGGGACTCGAGCGGGCCGGTCAGCGTCGAGGACGCAGCGATCATGGAGGCCGTGATCCGATCGGTTCCTCGCGGTCCCCATGCCGTTGTCGCGATGGCATCCGAACGGAACCCCAGGCTCGTCGACGGCCTCGTCGCCGAGCGAGGCGGGTCGTTGTTCCGCCGTCCCCGGCCGGAGCTGGAGCAGGAGCTCGCGCGCCTCCGGCAGGCCGCTCGACGGGAGCACCCAGCTCGTAAGGGACCGTCGTGACGAGGTTGTTACGAGCACTCCAACTGCCGGTTACCGAAGGCGGGAAGGTAGAGGGCATCGGCACGGTCCATCTACGAAAAGGAGCACGACCATGGAATGGATCTGGTTCTTCCTCGTTCTCGCCATCTTCGGTCTGATCATCGGCGGACTGGCGCGGCTGGTCCTTCCGGGCGGCGACTCGCTCGGCGCCCTTGGCACCATCCTCGTCGGCATCGGCGGAGCGGTGATCGGAGGGTTCATCGGGCGCCTCCTCTTCGGCGACACGAACTGGCTCGGCTCGCTCCTCCTCGCTGTCGCCGGCGCAATGCTGCTGATCCTCCCCTTCCGGTCCCCGCGCCGGGTGCCGAGGTAGAGCGGCTCGTCGCGACGGGACCCGTAGGCCGCACCACGAGAGGAGGTACACCGATGGGTGAGACGACGGTCAACGACTTTCGGACGGGCTCGAGCCGAGACGGGGCGATGGACGTGCTCCACGTCAGCGGGGAGGTGGACGTTTCCACTGCTCCGATCGTCAAGGCACACATGGACCAGCTCATCGACAAGGGGGCGATGTCCGTCGTCATCGACCTGAGCGACCTCACCTTCATCGACACGTCAGGCCTGTCGGTCTTGGCCAGGGCGGCCAGCCGGATGCACGGCCGGGGCCGCCGCATGGTGCTCCGCTCGCCGTCACAGAGTGTGCGGCGGTCGCTCGAGATCACAGGCCTCGGGATCATCCTCCCGATCGAGTGACCGAGGTCAACGTCCGCCGCCCGCCTGCCGCCGACTACAGATGCAGGACGACGACGCTGAACGTAGCCATCAGGAGGAGTCCGTATATCCAAGCGGCCAGGACGAGTACGGGTACGAGCACGTCGTGGGCCTACCCGACGGGATCACCGGGGCGGCGTCGATCCGGCGATCGTTACCTGGCCGTGACAGCCGCCGCCGCCAGCGCACTCCCGCGTCAAGAAGGCAGTTCCCCCTCGCCGTCGCCGTGCCGGGCGCGCGGTAGCCGGAACGTGAAGCGAGCGCCACCGCCTTCGCGGTTAGCGGCTTCGAGCGTTCCACCCTGGAGCCGGGCGTTCTCCCACGAGATCGCCAGGCCGAGCCCCGATCCGACCCGTGTTCTGGCCGGGTCGCCCGTGTAGAAGCGGTCGAAGACGTGAGCGAGGTCACGAGGGCTCAAGCCCGGGCCCCGATCGAGGATGTCGACCGCTACGCAATCCGCTTCCGGACGGATCACGACCTCGACCGCGCCACCACCGTGGGTGAACGCGTTGGAGAGGAGGTTCGAGACCACACTGCGAAACCGGGCCCTGTCCGCCAGCACCCATACGTCGTCACCGTCCTCGATGGGCACGACCGCGGAGTCACCGTCCCAACCGCGAACTGCCGCCCGCAGCGAGTCACGGAGCGAAAGGGGCTCGAGGTTCGCCTCCTCCCGGCCGACGTCATGGCGCGCCAGTTCGAGTAGGTCGAGGACCAACGTCTCGAGCCGGCGGACGTCGGAGATGAGGAGTTCCGTCACCCGGCGGGCCGCCGGCGGTAGCTCGGGGAGCTCGTCTTCGAGGAGCGAGGCGGCCGAGCTCATTCCGGTGAGGGGCGTCCGGAGGTCGTGCGCGACGTCAGCGGTGAACTGGCGCTCCCGCTCAGCGGCTTGCTCCAGCTCGCGGATCTTCTGCTCGAGGGCCCCGGCCATTCGGTTGAAGGAGTCCGACCACGCGTCGAACTCGTCACCTTGGGCCTCCATCCGCGTATCCAGCAGCCCCTCGGCCAAGGCCTGGGCGGCACCGGCCGCCGCCCGTACCGGCCGCAGCGTCCGCCGTGCGACGTAATGGCCGAAGGACGCCGCGGCCACGACTCCGATCAGCCAGCCGGCTGACAGCACGTTGCGCATGAAGCGCAGGCTTTCCCGGATCTCCTCCTTGCTGAAGAACAGGTAAAGCACCACGTCGCTGTCGCGCGGCCTGCCCGCGGCGACGAGGAACCGCTCTCCCTCGACGGAGATGGACGCCTGACGGGTGGTGCCGGAAGGGAGGTCGGTCCGGAGGGAGTGGGGGATATTGGCGGTACCGAGGCGGGAGGACGACGAGAACGTGACGTCGCCAACCACTGCAACCGTCTCGAACCCCGCCCGTCGTTGGTATTCGTCCAGGATCTCGTCGAATTCCTCCAACGAGATCTCTCGAGGGGCCGACAGAAGCGCCAAGTGGGCGGCGTCGACGGCGTGCTCGGTGAAGACATGGTCTCGGTACTCCGAGACGATGAGGTAGCTCCCCAGAGCGAGCGCACCCGAAGTAACCGAGGCGACGAGGACGAACGCCCCCGTCAGCCGGCTCCGAAACTGCGTCGGGAGAGCGGGGCGAGGCACCGCTCACGCGGCCTCGAACCTGTACCCCACGCCCCTGACCGTGGCGATGTACCGGGGGCAGCGGGCGTCGTCGTCGAGCTTGTCTCGTAGCCGCTTGACTGCCATGTCGACCAGTCGAGAGTCGCCCAGGTAGTCGTAGCCCCAGACGCGCTCGAGCAGCACCTCCCGACTCATGACCCTTCCCGGCGCGGTGGCGAGTTCGACGAGTAGTCGGAACTCGGTGGCCGTCAGCTCGAGGGGTCGACCCGCCTGGGTGACCCGGAACGCGGAGATGTCGATGGTCAGATCACCGCTCGTCACCGCCGAGGCCCCGACGTCGGTGATCGGCCTTCGCAGGGCGGCGCGCACTCGCGCCATGAGCTCGGCGCCTTTGAACGGCTTGGTGACGTAATCGTCCGCGCCCAGTTCGAGTCCGGTGACGACGTCGGCTGTCTCCGCCCGAGCCGTGAGCATCACGATCGGCACCTGGGAGCCCTGGCGGATGATCCGGCACACCTGGAACCCGTCCAATGAAGGGAGCATCACATCGAGCAGGATGAGATCGAACTGGTTCCTCGCCACCATGTCGACCGCCTTCTGCCCGTCGTCGACAGCTGTGACGCAGAGGCCGGCCCGCTCCATCAGCAGCGTCGCAGTCTCCCGCACTGTCCGATCGTCTTCCACGACGAGCACTCGTCCATCCACTGTCAGCTCCTCTCCATGATGCGCCCTGGAAGCCACCGCCCGGAGGTGCGACTCAGAGCAGCCTCACTTCGACGGCGACAAGGCACCTCTCGCCAGTGAGGCCTTCGACCTCAGCACCGAGGTCGACACCGAGCTCCTCCTCGAGCTGGCTGCGTACGAAGGTGCTGATCCGGCCCCTGACCGTGAGTCGGGTTCCGGGGGGGTACAGGCCGGATTCCCGGAGCACGACGAGCACAGGTTCGGTGGGAGCAGTGCCCAGTTGCACTACGTGCCTCCCGAACGACCGCGCCACCTCGCCTGTGAGCGTCACACCGGGGACGTCCCGAAGGGTCGTGGCGGGGGTGGTCGTGGCACCCTGACCGCCGGGGGCGCCTCCCGTGCCATCTGCGCATCCGGCGAGGGTGAGGGACAGTAGGAGCACAAGCCCGCCGATCGGTCTTGGAGACGTCTCGCGTACCAGCGGCACGATGGCCGCCCCCTTTCCTGTGGCGGCGATCTCGACGGCAGCCTCGCTTCCCCATTCTGCCACCGAGGAGCACGGGCACCGCACTGGTGGACGGTGTCGTTACCGTCCGGTTGCGCGGGCCGGAGGTCACCTCAACCGCTACCCCCGGCGGTCGGCCGTCGTAGCCCCGCATCGCGCATTGTTACCGACCTGTTGCCGACACACACACCTGATTGGCGCTTCCACGCCGCGGCCTGCGGGTAAGCCCAGCTCGTGGGAGTCCTCGTCGTCGCCACGATGGTCGCTCAGGGCGCCGACGAGGTAGAGGAGCTCCAGGAGTCGGCAGCCGGGGCCTGGGAGACCTTGGTTGCGGCGCTCCCACGGGTCGGGATCGCCGTCGCTCTGTTCGCAGCCTTCATCCTGGTCGGCCGACTGGTACGGCCGCTCGTACGCCGAAGGCTCGTGCGCACGAGGACGCCGAGCTTCGCTCGCGTCTTCGCCAAGCTGACGTCCTCGGGGATGACCGTCGCGGGGCTGCTCCTCGCCGTGACGATCGTGTTTCCGTCGGTGCGCCCGGTTGACGTCCTGACGGGGGCCGGCGTACTGACGATTGCGGCGGGCTTCGCGTTCCAGGACATCCTCCAGAACATGCTCGCCGGGGTCCTCTTGCTGTTCCGCCAGCCATTCCGCGGGGGCGATCAGATCACCGTCGGCGAGGCGACAGGCACCGTCGAAGAGATCAACATACGGGAGACGGTCATCACCACCTACGACGGGCGCCGGATCCTGGTGCCGAACGCCAAGGTGTACACAGACGTCATCCACGTTCAGACCGCTCATCCCACCACCCGCTCAAGCTTCCGAGTCGGTATCGCGTACGAGGCGGACATGGCCCTGGCCCGCCGGATCGCCGTCGAAGCCGTGGTGCGCGTCCCTGGAGTCGCCTCCGAGCCACCCCCGGAGGCGCTGTTCGTCAAGCTCGACAGTTCGACGGTGGACCTCGACGTGTGGTTCTGGAGCTCGCCTCACCAGCTGGAGATGCGCCGCACGCTCGACCGGGCGATCGAAGCGGTGAAGACGGCGTTCGACGAGCATTCGATCGAGATGCCGTCACAGGTCGTCGCGCTCCAGGCGACGTCGAGCCTGGCGGTGGCCCTGCGAGGCGGCGAGGTCACCCCGGGGGGCGGCGTGGTCGACGGGGTGCGGCGGCCATCGGGTCGCCAAGGGGAGGCGACGCAGCCGACTCAGGGCGTGGCCGGCGCCGGGAACGTGGTGACGTCGACCGACGCGTGAGCCGCGGACATCACATCGCTCCAGATGCGGGCAGGCACCGATCCCCCGGTCACGTCTTCGAACCCGGCGACATCGTGCATGGGACGGTTCCCGTCCCGGAACCCCACCCAAACGGCGCCCACCAACTGTGGCGTGTACCCGACGAACCAGGCGTCGGCATAGTTGCTGGAGGTGCCGGTCTTCCCCGCGGCCGGCCGCCCGATGGCCGCCGCCGCGCCGGTGCCCGAGGTGATCACGCCCTCGAGCGTGGACGTCACGAGGCGCGCCGTGGACCGCGCGACGACGCGCTCGGACGAAGAGGATGCGGCCCAATCGCGTAGCACGCCGCCGTCGGGCGCCACCAGGCGCCGGACGGGACGGGCGTCGCGGCGGACGCCGTCAGCGGCGAAGGTCCCGTACGCCACCGCCATGTTCAGCGGCGAGACCTCGTAGGCGCCGATGGCGAGGCTCGGACCGACCGACTCGGGGCCGGGGATCTGCGACAGTCCGAGGTCGCGCCCAAGCTCGGCCACCCGGTCCACCCCCAAGGTGAGCGCCAGGTGCGTATATGCGGTGTTGATGGACCATTGGGTCGCGTCCTCGAGGCTCATGGCGCCGTAGCCCCGGCGGCTGTAGTTCTGCACGATGTGGCCTCCCTCCAACTCGTGTTCCGCCGGTGCCGGAAGCCAGTCATCCGGCCCCCAGCCCAGCTCGTAGGCCAGCGCCAGGACGATGGCCTTGAACGCCGAACCAGGCTGGCGTCCCGACCCCCCTCCCAGCTCGCCCAGTGCGAGGTTCACCTGGTCGGCAGCCCAGTCCCGGCCGCCGACGAGCGCCTTCACCGCGCCGGTCGAAGGGTCCAGGACCGCGACGGCGGCGGTGGGACCGCTCTCGTCGGGCAGGCGGCGCCGTACCAAGGCGATGGCCTCCTCCTGGAGCGTGGGATCGAGCGTCGTCTCGATCGTCAGCCCACCTGCGTAGAGGTCATCCGCGGGCAGCCCTTGCACGTCGAGCAGCCATCGACGGACGTAGTCGAGGAAGTACGGACTTCCCTCGACAGAAGGGCGTGCGGGATGGACCCGTGGGCGTTCGGCTCGCGCTCTGGCCACCTCCTCCCCACCGGCCAGCCCGGCGGCTTCTACTCGGTCGAGCACCAGCTGGCGACGCGCTTCGGCGGCGTCGGGATCGTTCCGGGGGTTGAGCCGGGTGGGGGCCGGGATCAGTCCGGCCAGGAGAGCCGCCTCGCCCAGAGTCAGCTGGCGCGCTTCCTTCCGGAGGTACGTCCTGGCTGCCGCGTCGATCCCGACGGCCCCCTCGCCGAAGAACGTCGTGTTCAGGTAGGCGGCGAGGATGTCCTTCTTCTCGTAGCGCCGCTCGAGATGAAGGGTCAGGCGGACTTCCTCCAGCTTGCGTTCCAGCGTTCGTCCGCCGTCGGTGAAGAGGTTCTTGGCCAGTTGCTGGGTGATCGTCGATCCGCCCTGGACCACTGCGCCGGCGGCGACGTTGCTGGCCAGCGCCCGCACGACCGCGGGCAGGTCGATCCCGGGATGCGTCCAGAATCGCTCGTCCTCCGCCGCCACGACCGCGGCCGCAACGGTGTCGGGGATCTCCCCGGGAGCGAGCGGTACGTGCGTCTCCTCGGGCTGGAAGCGGCCGATGACCGTTCCGTCGGCCGCCAGGACGACACTTGGCTGGGAGAAGGCGACCGGGCTGGCAGGCATGTCCGGTGCCGGACCGAGGAGGCGAACCAGCGCCGAGGCGCGGTGGGCATTGCGGGAGACCAGGACGCCCGCCGCGGCCACTCCGGCCACCACCAGGCCGGACGCCACGAGCGTGATCACGAGAAGGCCGATGACCGAGGGGAAACGGGGCCTCCTGCGGCGCACCGGGGACCAGGAAGCCGGCTCCTCGGGCGCCGCGACCGTCGGTCGGGCGAGTCGCCGGGGCTCGGCTCGGTAGCGGCCTCGGTCCTGCACGACGAATGCCGGGGCGGTCCTCAGCGGGCACCCTCAACCTGGCCCAGCCGGTCGAGAGCGGGCTCGGTGAAGGCGGCCCACGTGCGGGCAGGGATGGTGCCGCCGGACACCCGTGCGTGCCCCTTGACACCCGCGAGGGGCCGCCTCGAATCGGCGTGACCCATCCACACTGCCGTGGAGAGCGCAGGCGTGTACCCGACGAACCAGGCGTCGCTGTTGTTGTCGGTGGTCCCCGTCTTCCCTGCCACCGCCGGGTCGTCGATGTCGGCGGCTCTGCCCGTCCCGTGGTCGACCACTCCCTTGAGTGCCTCGGTCACCCTGTCGGCGGTCGCGGCCCCGAGGACACGGCGACCGCGACGTGCGGTGTTGTCCTCGAGCACCTCCCCAGTTGCCGTGGTCACCCGGAGGACGGGGGATGCGGGGAGCTGGATCCCCCGGTTCGCGAACACGGCATAGGCGGCGGCCATGTCGAGCGGCGACACCTCGACGGTGCCGAGCGCGAGGCTCCGGCCGTACTTCGCGCCGTCCGTGTCCACCGTCGTGACACCCAGCCGGTGGGCGAGGTCGGCGACGTCATCCACGCCGACGTCGTCGATGAGCTGGGCGAACACGGTGTTCACCGAGGACGCGGTCGCCTGGCGAAGCGTGAGGCGACCGTAGCCCGCAGTTCCGGCGTTGCGGACGCTGCAACCGACTCCTCGACACGACGGGAACGTGTACCGCGCCGGAGCCCGGTACCGCCGTTCCAAGCTGATTCCTTTTTCGAGGGCCCGCGCCAGGACGAAGGGCTTGAAGGCGGAGCCTGGTTGGCGTCCTGTCCCTCCGCCGTCGAGGCACAGAGGACCACGCGGGCTCGGGAGGTCCTCGTCGTCGCACCGACCCAGGGCGAGGTTGACCTGGGATCGGTCGAAGTCACGTCCACCGACGAGGGCTCGCACCAGGCCCGTCCCGGGCTCCACGGATACAAGTGACATGGACAGCGGGGGGTGGGTGGACGAGAGCGCATCGGTGACTGCCTCCTCGGCCAACCGCTGGAGCTCGGGGTCGAGGCTGGTCTCCACCCGCAGTCCTCCGTGAAAGACCCTGGTCTCGCCATAGCGTTCGACCAGGTACCGGCGGGCATAGTCGACGAAGTAGTCGTACCGCCCGGCCTCCTGGCGCGGTGCGTGGACGATCGTTCCCGGTTCGTCAGGATCGGCGCCGTCTTCGGCCAGGACGATCCGCTCTCGAGTCGCGGCCTCGTACTGATCGTCGGTGATCCGGTCCTGGTCCCGCATCAGCCGAAGGACGAGGCGTCGCCGTGCCTCAGCGGCGGCGAGGTTGGACCGCGGGTTCAGCGCCGTCGGGGCGCGAACGACCCCTGCGAGCAGGGCGGCTTCACTCAGGGTCAAGGCCAACGGGGCCTTGCGGAAGAACGTGTCGGCGGCGGCACCGACGCCATACGCACCGCCCCCGAAGTAGACCGTCGACAGGTACCGGTGGAGGATCTCTTCCTTCGAGAGCCTCTGCTCCAGCCGAATCGCCTCGAGGGCTTCGTGCACCTTCGTCATCAGCGTCCGTTCGTGGTCCGGCATGAAGGCGTGTTTCACGTACTGCTGTGTGATGGTGGAGGCACCCTGCACAGTCCCGTTCCGACGCATGTTCGTCCACAGCGCCCGGACCACGGACCGGACGTCGACGCCACGATGGGAGTGAAAGCGTCGGTCTTCGACGGCGACCACGGCCTCCTTGAGGAAGTGCGGCAGATCCTCGGCAGCTACCGGGATGAACGACTCGTACGCCCGGAGTGCCGCGATCTGGCTGCCGTCGGCGGCGTAGATGCGGGTGATCCGAGGACGATCCGTCCGCGCCTGCGCCGGCACCTTGGCCGGCGCAACGTTGAACAGCACGGCCGCGAGGAGGGCGACGACGACGACCGGTGCGATCGCGCTGGCCAGTGCCGACACGATCAACACCTGTTCGCGCCGACCGGCCAGCCAATCGCCTCTCATCCGACCTCCCGTCACCCACGGACCCGCAGCGACTCCTTCCCGGTCCGGGTAACACGAGCGTCACGGAAGCGTCACCGCCGTGACACTGGCGGAAGCAAACGACCCCGTAGCCGCGGTCAACGGTCACGACGTCGACTCCGGTCGGCGAGGCACGGGTGCCGCCCGGACCGTGTTCATGCAGGCGACGGCCCGAGGCGGGCGACCGAGCGGTCGAAGCCGCTCAACACCCGCTCGAGCTCCTCAGCCTGCTCGGCGGACTGGGCGGCCAAGGCCGCAGCCGCCAGCCTCGCTCCGGCGACGAGGGCCGCCAGCTCGGGCACCTTCACCGTCACCCGGACGACCCCGGGCCGATCCCAGTCCAGCCTCATCTCAGGCCACCGACTTGACGTGCTCGACGACCCGGTCGACCTGGGCCTTGAACTCCTGGTAGTCGACCTGCATGCCGTTGATGTAGGTGCTCCAGCCGACGATGAGCTTGGTGTAGTGCACCGCTTCCTCGACCTCTTCATCGGTTGCGCCGAACAGCTTGGCCGACTCCGTGTGGAAGAGGGCGCAGTAACGGCACTTGGTGGCCGCTGCCACGCTCAGCCCGATCAGCTCCTTGTACTTGTTCGGGATGAGGGTCTCGCCGAACTGGACCCGCTTGATGAGGTCCCACTCGGCGTCGATGAACTGGTCGGGGATCTCGTCGATGAAGGTGATGACCTCGCCGAACATCTCCTTCATCTCACGGTGGACGTCCGTCCTCGCCATGATGTGCCTTCCTTTCGTTGGCAGGCGAGCCCGCACCGGGCTCGTGGTGGGAATGTACGAACGACCTCCTGCAGGAACCTTGCAGCCCGCGCCCTGGCGCGGTGCGGGTCGTTGCAGGTTTCCTGCAGCCGCCGGGGAGGACACTGCGCTCGATGAGCACCACGCGCACGACCCACACCGACCGCAGCGCCACCGTCGACCGCTTCCTCGACGCCGCCTGCGCCGGCGCAGGCGTGCCCGCCGACCTGTTCGCGCCCGACGTGGTCCTCGACGCCACCGTGCCCGGATGGCGGTTCTCGGTCCAAGGCCCGCACGCCGTCGCTCGCCAGTACGGCGGCTGGTTCACCGCCCCGGCGTCGCTCGAAGAGCTCGACCGCCTGCCGGTGAGCGGTGGTGAGGTACTCACCTACCTCCTGACGTGGGAGGAGCGCGGGATCCCCTACGCCGCACACCACTGCCATGTGCTGCGCATCGACGGGGACGGGCGGATCGCCGGCGACCGCTTCTTCTGCGGCGGCCGCTGGGACGCGGCGCTTCTCGCCGAGATGGCGGCCGCGGAGCATGCTGGTTGAGATGCGTGCCCTCGCCCGCTCAGTAGACGAGCTCCTCGCCGGTGCCGGCGAACGCCGAGCGTTCGTGAACCCTGACGGGCGGTCCAATGCGGCGTTCGAGCACGTCTTGATCGACGGAGTGCCCCACGTCGTGAAGTACCTCCACCTCGACGACGACTTCACCATGCGGGTCTCGGGCGACCTCGGGTGCCGGACCGTCCGGGCTTGGCAGGCAGGGCTGCTCGACTGCGCTGCCGACGTCGTCGACCACGCCATCGTCGGAGCAGCGACAGGCTGGGGCCGCAACGGGTGGGGCGCTGCCCTGCTCATGCGAGACGTGTCGGCCGAGTTGCTCCCTCCCGGTGACGCTCCGATCCCGGCCCGGCAGCACTCGACGTTCCTCGACCACCTCGCCGCGTTCTGCGCGGCGACATGGGGCTGGCACGACGACGCGTTGTCCGGGCCCCACCTGCTTCCCTACGAGGCTCGGTGGGAGTGGTTCGGACGCCCCGCCATCGAAGGCGAGCGGCACCTGGGCTGGCCCGAGCGCGTTCCCAGGGTGGCCGACGACGGGTGGCACCGGTTCGACGAGCGTGCTCCGGCGGACGTCGTCCATCTGGTTGGCCAGCTGCGGGGCGACGTCACGCCGCTGGTGGCGGCCCTCCGAGAGACACCATCGTGCTTCCTGCACGGGGACGTCAAGGCATCCAACACCGGCCTGGCACCCGACGGTCGGACAGTGCTCATCGACTGGGCCTATGTCGGGGAAGGGCCGGCATGCCACGAGCTGGCCTGGCACCTCGCCCTCGACCGGTCCCGGCTGCCCGTATCCAAGGAGGCGACCGCGGACGGGTTCCGCACGGCCCTCGAACGGCACGGGGTCGACACCGCGCCGTGGTGGGACCGCCAGCTGGCGCTGTGCCTTCTCGGCGCCGTGGTGCAGTTCGGGTGGGAGAAGGCCCTGGGGGACGAGGAGGAGCTGGACTGGTGGTGCCGAGCGGCACGGCGAGGTGCGGCTTGGCTGTGACGGCGATGGCGGCCGCCTACTCGGCAACCGGAGGAGCGTGGGAGCGGGGTCCGGCTCGGGTCTACGACGCGCTGGCCGAGGTGCTGATCAGCCGCTCGCCGGTGGCCCTCGACGGGTGCCGGGTCCTCGACGTCGGCGCCGGCACGGGTGCCGCCAGCCGTGCCGCGCGCGCTGCCGGGGCCGCCGAGGTCGTGGCCATCGACGCCGCCTTGGGCATGCTGGCGCACGACGCCGCTGCGCGCCCCGCAGCCGTGGTGGGCGACGTGCTGGCGCTGCCGTTTGCCCGGTCGACGTTCGACGCCGCAGTCGCCGCGTTCTCACTCAACCACCTGACGTCGCCGGAAGCGGGACTCGGCGAGATGGCCCGCGTCACGCGACCTGGCGGCGTCCTTCTCGCCGCCACCTACGCGGGCGACGACAGCCACCCGGTGAAGAATGCGGTGAACGGGGCCCTCTCGGCCCATGGGTGGGTCCCGGAGCCGTGGTACGAGGCGCTACGGGCCGATGCCATTCCCCTGCTCTCCACGTCGGAGGGTTGCGCGGGTGCGGCCGAGGCGGCCGGCCTGGAGGCCCGGGTCGAAGCGCTCCGGGTCGGGTTTCCCGACCTCGACGCCGAGGATCTCGTCGCGTGGCGACTCGGGATGGCGCAGCACGCTCCGTTCGTCGCCGGGCTGTCGCCGGAGGATCGGCGAGCGCTGGTCGCCGACGCCGTCGATCGCCTCGGTGAGGCCCCTCCGCTCGTGCGGTCCATCGTCGTCACCAGCGCCCTCAGGCGGTGAGGACGCCGGACACCAACCGGCGAGAGGCGCCGCCGTCGTCACCTGCCCCGGCCACCACAGCCGCCGCCAGCCGTTCCGCCTGAGCGCGCCACCGATCGGACCGGCGGGCGGCCGCCAGCGCGGCGAGGAGCGGCCAACCGTCGAGGACGGCGCAGCGACCCAGCCCCTCGACGACCGTCTCCAGGGACTCCGCGGGGATCGTCGGGTCGGCGATCCCGGCCATGGCCCGGGCCATGAACTCATAACGGCTGGCACCCCGCTCGGCGGCGTCCTCGGCGACTGCGGACGCCAGGCTCGCCGCCCTTGCGCCATCCCCGTCGGCCAGCGCCAGGCGGGCCCGCAGCACGCCGAGGCGGTGGCGCTGATGCCAGGCCATCGTGCCCTCCCACGAGTCGACGGCGTCGAGCTGGTCGCACAACGCCGCCGCGGCGGCCCAGTCGCCACGAAGCGCGCGCCCGTCGGCGAGGTCGAGCAGAGCCACGTAATGCGCCTCGGCAAACGCGTCGGCGGACGGTCCCCCGTGGCCTCCGGTGGCCTCGAGGGCATGGTGGTTCCGGTCGTCGGCATCGTCGCCCCGGCCCGACCACCGGAGGATCCAGGCCCGCACGTTGGCCGCCGGCGCGGCGAACCTGGCTCCGATGGCGCCTTCCCGGCCGGCCACCGCCTCCAGCTCGACCACCACCCGCATCGCCTCGGCGACCCTTCCCAGCTGCCCAAGGGCGAGGATGCGGTTGAAGCGCAGGTGCAGCGGCGCCCACGGGTGGGCGAGCGAATCGGGATCGACCATCGGCCGCGCCAGGGCCCGCAACGCCTCGGCAGGACGCCCCTGGTGCACCCGGACCTGGGCCAGCCAGACGTCGGCGATGCCCCGTACCTCGGGCGGGGCGCTCTCGACTGCGCTGAGGTGCCCGACCGCGCTGGCGAGGTCGCCGACGGCATGCCGGATGCGCCCGGCCAGGGCCAGCGCGCTGCCGCGGACCGCGTCGTCGGTGGCGCGTGCGGCCGCCTCGTCGGCATACGCCCGGGCCTCGTCGTACTGCCGCCGGTAGTAGGCAACCCAGCCGGCGACCTCGAGGGCGGGCGCCGCCCCTCCGAGGGCGATGGCCCGCCGGGCGTCGGCCGCAGCCTCGTCGTGAGCCTGGCGCGCGATTCGCACCCGGGCCCGCGCGACGTAGGCCTCGGCGGTCTCCGCAAGGCTCAACGCCGCGGCCAGATGGTCCTCGGCCAGGTGGAGGTCGAACCTCGCGGCGGCGGCGAGCGCTGCGGCGGTGAACCAGGTCGAGGCGAGGGCCACGTCACCGCCGGCCCGGGCGTGCAGAGCCACTGCGAGAGGATCGGGACGAGGCCGGCCGGCCAGCGCACGGGCCGCCAACTGGTGGAGCAGCGCCCGACGGGCCGCCCCGGTCGCCGCCTCGAGCGCCTCGCGCACGAGCTGGTGGCGGAACTCGAAGCGACTCCCCCTCTCGACGATGAGCCCCACCTGCGCCGCGCCTTCGAGATGCGTGAGAATCGTCGCCACCGGCATCCCTGCCACCTGGGCAACCAACTCCAGGTCACAGTCGGGGCCCAGCACGGCCGCCACCCGCAGCGTCGAGGCGACCGCCTCGCCCAGTGACTCCACCCGGGCCGAGACCGCGTCCCGCACGGTGGCAGGGAGGTCGGCATCGGAGCCATCCATGAGGGCTCCCAGGAGGAGCGGATAGCCGCCGCTGCGGGCGTAGACGGCGTCGGCCCGTTCCGCACCCACGAGCTCCGCGATCGCCTCGCGGTCCAGGGGCTCCAGCTGGATGCTGGTCGTGGCGTCCAGGCCGCGGGCGCCCCCAGGACGCGTCGTCGTCACCAGAAGGACACGACGGCTTCGACGCCGGGCGAAACCGAGCCACGCCAGCGTGCCCGCGGTTGCGACGTGGAGGTCCTCGATGGTCAGAACTGCCGGTTTCCCCTCACCGATGCGGTCGATGACGGCGACCAGCGCTGCGAACATGCGGGAGCGGGCCGCCTCGGTGTCCGGCACGACCGTCGCCCGTGACGTCGCCACCGGGGCGAGCAGCGGCGCGAGCGTTGCCGCATCGTCACCGAGGATGGCAGCGGCCCGATCGTTCCCGATCAGCCGCAGGTGGTCAGCCAGCGCATCCGTGACGGGTTGCAGAGGAAGGTCCCGTCCCAGCTCGTCACACCGACCCCGCAGCACGACCGCCTCGTACTGGAGCGTCCTCGACCAGGCGTCGACGAGCGTGGACTTCCCGATCCCGGCATCGCCCTGGACGATCACCAGGCCTCCCCCGGAGCGGACGACGCCGGCCAGCGCCTCGTCGAGCCTCGCCAGCTCCCGCGCCCGACCGACCAGCCCGGCGGGCGCGGCTCGGCGTGACGGGGTGGTCGAGTCGTCGCCGTCCGCAGCCGCCAGGGCGCGGGCGTACATCGCCTCCGTCTCCGCCGTAGGGGGCACGCCCAGGTCGTCGGCCAGGCGGCTCCGAACCCGGGCATAGGCCGCCAACGCCGAGGCCGGGCGGCCGGCCGCGAGATGAGCGGCCATCAACGTCTGGAGGACGACCTCGTCGTAGGGATCCCGGGCCAGGGCCTGTTCGGCCAGGGCGGCCGCCGCGCCGTGATCGCCCGCGGCCACAGCGGCATCGACGGCCAGCTGATGGACCTGGGTGATCGTGGCGCCGACCGCGGTGCGCGAGGGCACGACCCACTCGCCGTCCTCATCGGGAAGCAGCTCGCCTCGGGCGATCCCCAGGGCGGCGTCGGCCGCAGCGCGGGCGGCGCCGACACGCCCCTCCGCGAGCGCTCGGGTGGCGACGGCCGCCAGCTCGCGCAGCTCGTCGACGTCGAGCCAGTCGGTGGTCAGCGCGTACCCGGCATCGACTCGCCTGATCCGGTCTGCACCGACCACACCGCGAAGTCGCGACACGAGCACGCCGACCTGCTCAGCCGGGCGAGCGGGCTGCTCGTCCGCCCAGAGGGCGTCGGCGATTCGGTCGACGGAAACCGGCCGGCCCGAGGCCAGGGCCAGCACCTTCAGCAGCGTGCGCCCCTTGCGGCTGCCCAGGTCACGCGCCGCCAGCCCTTCGACCTCGAACGTCCCTAGGACGCGAACGCGCACGTCCCATCTTCCCCGATGGGCGCGACCCGTACCCGACGCGCGACCACCGTTCCCCGGCCGGACGGCAGGAACGGGGCGGTCGCAGCAGTGGCTGTCTGGTTCCGACGGTCACCAGGTCGAGACGGCGGCCCCTGGGCGGGTAGCCTGGTGACGAAGTAGGGCCAACGGCGGCCCGTCCGGCGGAAATCGGGAGGTCCTTCATGTCTTCGGTTCGCCGAGCAGCGGTGCTGCTCCTGGCCCTGCTCCCCGCGGTGGCGCTCGCCCAACCGGCCCGGAGCACGTCGGTCGGTCTCCTGCCCGACATCCGCACCGTGGTCCCGAAGCAACTGCAGATCGTCGACGCCCACCAGCGGGAGTTCCTGCGATTCTCGAACGGCATCGCCAACACGGGCGCCGGTCATTGGCGGATGAGGCCCGAGGTGGTGGGGTCGGGCCAAAGCGCCACCCAGAACGCCGTGCAGGAGATCCTCGACGTGGACGGCAACGTCGTCGAGGAGCATCTGGTGAGCCGGTACGAGTTCCACGTCGAGCACGACCACTGGCACATCGACCGGGTGGCGCTCTTCGAGATCCGGTCGGGCACTCCGACCGGCCCCATCGTGGCCGGGAACTCCAT
This sequence comes from Acidimicrobiia bacterium, assembly GCA_046565765.1. Taxonomy (GTDB): domain Bacteria; phylum Actinomycetota; class Acidimicrobiia; order Acidimicrobiales; family AC-14; genus JBFMCT01. Next base: position 64,683 of record JBKHXX010000093.1, read on the forward strand.
CAAGGTGACGTTCTGCCTGATCGACTGGTACAAGCTCGACGACAACCCCGCCTTTCCGGAACGCTCGTACTTCCACTGCGGGGCCGAGCGGCAGGGCATCAGCCCCGGATGGGTGGACCAGTACCATCAGGCGACCGACGGCCAGGAGCTCGACATCACCGGGATCCCGGCGGGCGACTACTTCCTGGTGAGCACATCGAACCCGGACGGCAACTTCGTCGAGGTGGACACGACCAACAACACCGCCTGGACCGGGTTCCGGCTGGACCGCCCGAACAAGGGCAACGCCCGCCTCACGGTGACCGGGCACTCGGCCTGCGGCAGTCCAGGGCTCTGCGGCCAACAAAAGACCAACCGCTGAACCCGGACCGCCAGGTCTCCTAACGGCCGCGGTGGTACTCGGCGAAGGCACGGCTCAGAGCGTCGACCACGTCGTCGGGGACGTCCTCGTCGCGAAGCCGTTGCGAGACGGCGGCGGTGCGCCGCATCTGGTCGAGGTATTCGCGGCAGTGCGGGCAGCCGGCCAGGTGGCGGTCGGCGGCGGCCTGGAGGTCGGGCGGTAGCGCGCCTTCCAGGTAGTCGGTGACCATCTCCACCCACTGCTGGCAGATGATCTCCGGTCGCCGGCGGCGCGAGAAGGGCCACAGCCTCACGAGCGCACCCCCAGCTCGTCTTCCAGCGCGGCCCGCAGGCGGCTGCGGGCTCGGTGCAGGAGCACGCGCTGGTTCACCTGGCTGAGCTGGAGCAGGTCACAGACCTCGGTCGACGACAACCCCTCGATGTCACGGAGGACGAAGACCCGGCGCTGCATCTCGGGGAGCTGATCGGCGACGACCACCACCCGTTCGAAAGTGCTCCGGCTGAGGACCCGCTCGTCGGGCAGGTCGCTCCAGTGGGCGGGCGGATGGGCCCACGCCCCCCGGCCCGGCGGACCGCTGAACCGTCCCGCCGGAACCGAAGGAGTGTCGTCGGCCAGCTCGTCGGAGAGGCTGACGGTGCGGCGCTCGCGTTCTCCACGGGTGCGACCGATGTTGGCCACTATCCGGAAGATCCAGGTGCTGAGCGACGACCGCTCCTCGAACCGGTCGATGCCCTTGATGACACCCAGCCATGCCTCCTGGGCCACCTCCTCGGCCACCGCCCGTGAGGGGACGAAGGTCTCGGCGAACCGCACCATGGCCGGGTGGTATTGCCGGACGAGCTCCTGGAAGGCGGACTCGTCCCCCGCTCGCAGGCGTGCGACCAGGGACTGCTCCATCGCAGCCCTTGTCCTACCACGTCGACAGACGTTGAAGCCGAGCGGGTCATCTCTCGTTACGGTCGGTGCGGGAGGTGTTCCCTGTTACACGACGGTGTAACGGGGACCGGTAGCGGCCGGACAGCACACCGTGACCAGCCTCAGCCCCAAGCAGGACGAGCTCTGCCGCCAGACCCGGTGGGACTTCAGCGACCTCCGGGCCTTGTTCATCAACTGCACGCTCAAGCGGTCGCCCGAGCCGTCACACACCCAGGGGCTGGCGGACCGGTCGATCGAGATCATGCGCCACCAGGGGGTGACCGTGGACGTCATCCGTGCCGTCGACCGCGACATCGCCACCGGCGTCTGGCCCGACATGACCGAACACGGATGGGAACGGGACGAGTGGCCCGCCATCTTCGAGCAGGTCATGGCGGCCGACATCCTCGTGCTCACCACCGCCATCTGGCTGGGCGAGAAGACGTCGGTGTGCACACGGGTGATCGAGCGGCTGTACGGGAACTCCCACCTGCTCAACGAGGCGGGCCAGTACGCCTACTACGGCCGGGTGGGCGGCTGCCTGGTGACCGGCAACGAGGATGGGGTGAAGCACTGCGCGATGAACATCCTGTACTCGCTCCAGCACCTGGGTTACGTGGTGCCCCCCCAGGCGGACGCCGGGTGGATCGGCGAGGCCGGCCCCGGACCGTCCTACCTGGACCCCGGCTCCGGCGGGCCCGACAACGACTTCACCAACCGCAACACCACCTTCATGACCTGGAACCTGTTGCACCTGGCCCGCATGCTCAAGGACGCAGGGGGCATCCCGGCCTGGGGCAACCAGCGCTCGGAGTGGGACGCCGGCTGCCGTTTCGACTTCGAGAACCCGGAGCACCGCTGACCCACCATCGGCGTGTAACGGCGGCGAGGGTCGGATCAACGAACGGGCATGAACCTCGACGACCGGTTGCTCTCGCCAACCAGATGGGTGTCCGCCGGGGTGATCCCCGTCCTACTGGCGGCCTTCGTGATCCTCTACCTGTTCCCTGGCGAGACCATGCGGCTGTGGTCCTGGATGGTCTGCCCCGAGATGTCGGCCTTCGTCCTCGGCGGCGGGTACCTGGCGGGGGCGTACTACTTCGCCCGGGTCTGGCGGGCCGGCGAATGGCACCGGGTGGGTGTCGGCTTCGTGGCCGTCACCGTCTTCAGCACGATGCTGCTGGCCGTCACGGTCCTGCACTGGAGCAACTTCAACCACGGCCACGTGTCGTTCTGGGCGTGGCTGGCGCTCTATGCGGTCACGCCGCCGCTGCTGCCTTTGCTCTGGGCCCGTAACCGTCGCACCGATCCCGGGAAGCTGCCGCCGGGGGACGTGGAGGTGCCGAGGCGGCTGCGGACGGCGGTGGGTATCGGCGGCGCCCTGCAGCTGGCCTTCGCCCTGGCCGTGCTGGCCTGGCCGGACGCCATCGCCGGCGGATGGCCCTGGGCGGTCGATGTGGCCACCCTGCGGGCCATGAGCGCCTTCATCGCCTTCCCGGCCGTCACGTGGGTCTGGTTCCTGATCGAGCGGCGGTGGAGCAGCTTCCGGATCACCCAGCACGTGGCGACGCTCGGCTTCGTGCTGATCCTTCTCGGGGCCCTCCAGTCGAGGGCCGAGTTCCGGTCCGGCGGCCACTACTGGGCCTACGTGGCGGGGCTGGGCTTGGGGCTGGGGCTCAACGTGGCGCTGTACGTGGGCATGGAGCGGCGGGCAGCGCGCGCCGCGGCGGCGGCCGCCAGTCAGCCGCTGGCGGACGCCGAGCCTCCGCCGGACCGCCCGCTCGTCGGCGCCGGACGGGCCGGGTAGGCCCCGCCGCGGCGGGACGTGCGACGATGGCCGCTCATGCACTGGCTGCTGTTCTACGACTACGTCGACGACATGGCCGAGCGACGGGCCCCCTTCAGGGAGGCACATCTGGCCCTGGCGAGGGAAGCGCGCGCCGCCGGGGCCTTGCTGGCTGCGGGCGCGCTGGTCGAGCCGCTGGACGGCGCAGTCCTCCTGTTCGCGGGTGAGGATCGCGCTGTGGCGGAGGAGTTCGCCGGAAGCGACCCTTACGTGAGGGAAGGCCTGGTGACGCGGTGGCAGGTGCGGCAGTGGACGGTCGTGGTCGGGGGGCCATGGACGTAGCCGGCGTGTACCTGGAGCTGTACGGCCGAATCCCGCCCCTGGCCGCCCAGGCGGTCGAGGGCCTCACCACCGACCAGCTGACGCACCGGGTGACCCCCCAGGCCAACCCGATCGGGTGGCTGGTGTGGCACATGGCGCGGGTCGAAGACACGCACATCGCGGAGCTGCTCGAGGCCGACCAGCTCTGGGCGAGGGGGGGTTGGGCCGAGCGGTTCGGGCTTGCGCCCGATCCGGACGACAACGGCTATGGCCACACGCCCGAGCAGGTGGCGTCGGTCCGTCCCGAGAGCGTCGACGTGCTTGTGGAGTATGTGGGAGCGGCCCACGAGCGGGCGTGCCGGTACCTGGTCGGGCTGCAGCCCGACGACCTCGACCGCATCGTCGACCGGCGCTGGGACCCGCCCGTCACCATGGGCGTGCGGCTGGTGAGCATCGCCGACGACTGCCTCCAGCACGCCGGCCAGGCCGCCTACGTGCGCGGCCTGCTCGGCTGAAGCCGCCTCGGTTCAGGCGGTGACGGGCGAGCCCGTCAGCTGCACGATGGGGAGCGAGTACCTCCGTTGGAGGCGGTGGGGCAAGTCCTGCCCGAGCCAGCGCGACAGGCCCGGCGGCAGTGTCGAGAGCAGGATGGCGTCGAACGGCGGGCCGGCCCGGATGGCGTCGCCCACCGCGTCCACCGGCCGCTCGTCCCCCACCTCACCGTCCACGTCGGCCCCCAGGGCCCGGAGCGCGGCGAGGGCCTCGTCCAGCCGGCGGCGGGCGATGGCGGCGGCGCCTCCCTCCGTCCACGTGAGGTGCTCGTGGGGGTGGGTGGCCGGGACGACCAGGTGGAACTGGCACGGGCCTTCGGCCATCAGGGCACGGACCTTGTCGACCAAGGGTTGGCCGCCCAGGGTCTGGTTCGCCACAACGAGGTAACGGCGCATCGGGCCTCACCTCTTTCCTCTGAGGAGGCCAGCGTACGCTCATGGTCCGGCAATGCAAGGCCTGTCTGGGGGCGCACGGGGACGGGCCGGTGACCGAGCAGTGGCTTCAATCGCCGTACCCTTGGGCTGCGCACATGGAATGGCCGCGATGAGCTCCACGCCCTACGCCGACGCCGACGTGCTCGGGAGGTCCCGGCGCGACGCGGTGAGCCGGTGCGCGGAGCTGGGAAGGCCCGACCTGGCCGACGACGCCGCCCTGGTCATGGGGGAGCTGGTCACCAACGCGCTGCTGCACGGAGGCGGCTGCACCGGCGTCGGCCTGGAAGCCATCCCCGAGGGCGTCCGCATCGAGGTGCGCGACGGGAGCCGGCTGCCGCCCATGCTCGGGCGGCCGACCGAGGGGTCCCTGACGGGGCGGGGCCTCCGTCTCGTCGACAGCGTGTCGGCCCGGTGGGGCGCTGATGCGGAGCCGGCCGGCAAGGTCGTGTGGGCGGAGGTGACGGGACGGCGGGGCACGAGCGCGGTCCAGATGGTCGAGGCCGACATCCTCGCCATGTGGGACGACGACACCGTCGACTTCGGAGCCGAGCGGCGGTACCGCATCGAGCTCGGTGAGGTGCCCACCGACCTGCTGCTGTCGGCCAAGTCCCACGTCGACAACCTGGTCCGGGAGTTCACGCTGGCCTCGGCAGGAGCCCTCACGGGCCAGACGGCCGAGGTGCCCGAGCACCTCCGCGCCCTGCTGACCGCGGTCGTCGACCGCTTCGCCGAGGCCCGCCTGTCCATCAAGCGCCAGGCCCTGGCCGCGGCCGCTTCGGGATTGCCGACCGCCCGGCTGGTGCTCGACCTGCCTGCCAGCGCGGCCGGCGCGGCCGAGGCCTACGTGAGCGCCCTCGACGAGATCGACGCCTACTGCCGGGCCCGCCGCCTCCTCACCCTGGAGACGGCCGAGCAGCACCGGACGTTCCGCCGCTGGTACGTGGAGGAGCTGGTCAAGAGCCTGCGAGCGGCAGCCGCAGGCCAGCCCCTGCCCAAGCCCCAGACGTTCGAGCGGCGGCTGCTGGCGGAGCTCGACCGCGTGGCCGAAGCCCGGCGAGTGGCGGAGCGCTCCGCCCGCCTCTACTCGGTGGCCGCCGCCCTGGCCACCGCGGCGACGCCCGAGTCGGTGGCCCACGCCATGCTCAACGAGGGGGTGGCGGCCCTCGGGGCAGCCGCCGGCGGCGTGCTGCTCGCCGCCGACGACGACCGGCTCGTGCTCCCGGGCGCGGTGGGCTACGACGAGACCGTGCTGGCCCGGTTGCGGGCCGAGTCGCGTGACGCCGAGCTGCCCGCAGCGGTGGCGCTTCGCACCGGCGAATCCGTGTGGCTGGAGTCTGCGGCCGAGCGGGACGAGCGTTTCCCCGAGTTGGTGGGGCTGGAGCAGTCCACCGTCGCCCTGTGCGCCGTGCCCTTGGAGGTGCAGGGGCGGCAGGGGGCGCTGCACTTCAGCTTCAGCACGCCCCGGTTGTTCGACGAGGACGAGCGCCGGTTCGTGCGGGCCCTTGCCGCCCAGACCGCCCAGGCCCTCGAGCGCACCCAGCTCCAGCGGGCCCGCGTGGACGTCAGCCGCCGCCTCCAGCGCAGCCTGCTCCCGCCGAGCGTCCCCGAGATCGAGGGGTTGGAGGTGGCCGCCATCTACCAGCCGTTCGGGGACGAGATGGACGTAGGTGGCGACTTCTACGACATCTGGGCCGTCAGGCCCGGCTGCTGGGCCATCGCCATCGGCGACGCCGCGGGCACCGGGCCGGAGGCTGCCGCGCTCACCGCCCTGGTGCGCCACACGCTGCGGGCGTTGAGCCTGACCAGCGTGGACCCGGTGGGCATGATGCGGATGCTCAACGCCGCGCTCCTCGACGCCGCCCCGGGCGAGGAGGGTGAGCGGTTCTGCACCGCCCTCCTGGGGCTGATCACGGTGTCGGGCGGCGTCCGCATCGAGCTGGCGACGGGCGGCCATCCGCCACCCATCGTCCGGCGGGCGGCGGGGACGATCGAGACCCTGGACGTGCGGGGCTCCCTGCTCGGTGTGCTGGAGGAGACCGAGGTCTGGACCGTCCGGGCGGAGCTGCGACCCGGGGACACGCTGGTGGCGGTGACCGACGGGGTGCTGGAGGCCCGCCGGGCGGGACGCATGTTCGACGTCGACGGCATCGTCAGCACCCTCTCGGGAGACGCCCGCAGTGCCCGCGAGGTGGCCGACGCTCTCCAGCAGGCGGTGCTCGACCACGTGCGCGGCTCACTGACGGACGACATGGCCGCCATCGTCCTGCACGTCCCGTCGTAGGCGCCGGACGAGCGTCCAGCGGTTGACCAGTCCGTCGCGCCGGTAGGTGACCTCGTCAGCCAGGGAGGAGGCCAGGGCCAGTCCCCGGCCGTGCTCGGGTCGTCCTCGGGGAGGTGGCGAGCGGGATCGCCCGAGACCTTGCCCTACTGGTGCGAGGGTTCGCTCACGTCAATAGCGCGACTTCCACTTCGGCCGCCACCCGCAGGGCCCGGCCCGCGAGGGCGTGCGACCCCTGGGCGGCGGCGCGCGAGATGGCCAGGGCCAGCTTGTCGGCCGCGAGGGGCCGGTTGCCGGCCGCGTTCGCCACCACGGCCTCGGCGATCAGCAGCACCGGCTCGTTCCACAGCTCCTTGCGGGCCTCCAGCTCGGCCCGGGCGCCGGACACGAGGCTCTCGGCCTCGGCCAGGCGGCCCCAGCGGGCGGCGTGCATGGCCACGCCGGCCTGGAAGGTCGGGAGCCCCGAGCGGGCGCCGATCCCCATGTACCGGGCCTTGCCCTCGGTGAAGGAGGCGATGCCCTCGTCGACGTGGCCGCGCCAGGCCAGCACCGTGCCGCGCTGCATCAGGGCCTGCCCGCCCCAGAAGGCGAACTGGGAGCCGGGGTCGGCCTCGGTGCCGATGGCGGCGTAGCGCTCGGCGTCCTCCCATCGGCCGAGGACGATGGCGGTGGTGGCCGCGAACCCGCAGATCGACGCCACCGCGAACCGGTCAGGCATCTGGGTGAGCAGGGTGTCGAAGCGGGCGAAGGCGTCCTCGGGGGGGAGGTCACCGTGGACGGCGTGGTTGAACAGCCAGAAGGTGCGGGCCACCATGCGCTGTTCGGCGCCGAAGGGGTCCGTGGGGGGCGGCAGGTCGGCGGTCATCTCCATGGCGGTGTCCAGGTGGCGGATCGCCTCGTTGATGCGCCCCGCCCCCCAGTGCCACACCGCGATCACCTCGTGGGCGCCGGCCCGCACGTCGGGCCGGGGATCGACGACGGTGAGGTCGTAGTAGGCCTTGGCCAGCGGCGCAGCGTCCTCGCTGCGGCAGGACGTGGCCAGGGCCGACCACTCGAACCACAGCAGGTTGAGCAGCAGGTCACGCCGGCCGCACGCCTCGGCCAGCTCCTTGGCCCGGTCGAGGACCTCCACGCCCGCCGCCCCCTGGAAGTAGCGGCGGGCCCGGGCGACCTCAAGCTGGCGGACGATGGCCATCAGCTCGCCCTCCATGTCGACCGGGGTCGACCCCGAGGCCCGCCGCAGCTGGACCGCCTTGGTGAGGAGGTCCTCGGCGGCGGCGTAGGACACCCGCCGCAGGGCCACCTCGGCGGCCCGCTCCAGGGCCTCGGCCGCCCGCCGCCCCACCCCCACGGGGGCGGCCCGCCACAGGTGCTCGGCCAGGATCTCGGCGTCGTTCACCCCCGCGCCCCGCGCCTCGATGGCGTCGGCCACCTTGAGGTGGAGCCGGGCGCGGCGCAGCGACGTCATGTCCTCCAGCAGCACCTCCCGGACCAGGGCATGGCTGAAGCGCAGGGTGGCGGGCTGCTCGGGCACCTCGACCAGCAGGCGGTGGATCACGGCCGGCTCCAAGGCGTCGAGGACGTCGGCGGGCGGCGTACCGGCCGCCCCCTCGAGCAGGGCCAGCTCGACGTCGCGACCGACCACCGCAGCCACCCCCAGCAGGTCGACCGTCTCCGTGGGCATGCGGGTGAGGCGGCGGCGGATGACGTCGCCCACGCTGCCCGGGACCTCACCCCGGAAGCCTCCCTCCTCGTCGACCAGGCGCGACAGCTCGATGGCGTAGAAGGGGTTCCCCTCGGCCCGCTCGTGGATGACCGAGGCCACCGGGCCGGGGATGCGGCGGTCGGCCGCCGCCTCGAGGACGGCCGCGGTGGCGGTGGGGGCCAGGCCCCGCAGTTGCAGGCGGCGGCTGCCCGAGCGGCGGGCCACCGCGGCCAGGGCGTTGGTGACGGCGTCGTTGCGGCCCACCTCCAGCTGGCGCATGGTGCAGACCACGAGCACGCCCGGCCCCAGGCGTCCGGCCAGGAAGGCCAGCAGCTCCAGCGACGTGGCGTCGGCCCACTGGAGGTCGTCGAGGAGGACGACCACGGGCTGGGACCGGGCCACCCCGGCCAGGAGCTCGGCCATGGCCTCGAACCGCTCGAACTGGAGGGCCTGGGCCTGACCGGCGGCGGTGGCGGGTTCGCCGGCCAGGAGCTCGGCCAGGGTGGCCGGTGCGTCGCTGGCCCGCTCGGCCAGGGCCCGCAGGGGCGCCAACCAGGGCCACAGGGCGGGCGCGGCGCCGCCCTCGTCGCTGCGCCCCCACACCGCCAACGCGCCTCGGGCGGAGGCCAGGGCCCGCAGCTCGTCGGCCAGCCGGGTCTTGCCGATGCCCGGCTCGCCCTCGATGACCACGAACCGGCCGTCGGCCGAAGACTCCTCGAAGGCGGCCACCAGCTGGGCCATTTCCGTCTCCCGCCCGACGAGGGCGGGGCGGCGAGGGCCCGCCTCGGCGGTCGCCGGGGCGGCGATAGAGGCAGGCGCGGGCGGGGCCGGTGGCGCGGGCGGGGGGACCGGAGGGCCGGGAGGGGCGGGCGCACCCGTGGCCGGGGCGTCCAGCGAGGGGTCGTGGGCGAGGATGGCCGACTCCAGGTCGCGCAGCTCCCGGCTGGGCTCGATCCCGAGCTCGTCGCGCAGGGTGCGGCCGGCGTCGGCGAGGGCCCGCAGCGCCTCGGCCTGGCGGCCCGAGCGGTACAGGGCGAGGGCCAGCTGGGCCCGCAGTCCCTCCCGGAACGGATGGGCGGCGACCAGCTCGGTCAGCTCGCCGGCGGCGGCGGCGTGGCGGCCGAGGCGCAGGTCGGCGTCCAGCCGCGCCTCGAGGGCCTCCAGGCGGCGCTCTTCCAGGCGGGTGGCGAGGCCGATGGCGAAGTCGTGGTCGGCGAACTCGGCCAGGGCGCGCCCCCGCCACAGGCGCTCGGCCTCCTCCAGCAGGGCCCGGGCGGCATCGGGGCGGCCGGTGTCCAATGCGGCCCGGCCCTCGTCGACCAGGGTTTCGAAGCGGCGGAAGTCGACCTGGGAGGGGTCGACCCGGAGGCGGTAGCCCACGTCGTCGGACACCAGCACGGGCTCGCCGCCCAGCCGGCGCCGGATGCGGGAGACATAGCTCTGGAGGGTGCCGGTGGCCGACGCCGGGCGGCTCTCGCCCCAGATGGCGTCGGCCAGGCGGTCGACCGCGACGCTGCGCCCCCCCGCCGCCAGCAGCACCGCCAGCAGGGTTCGGGGCTGGCGGCCGCCCACGTCCACGGGAACCCCCTCGACCAGCACCTCCAGGGGCCCCAGCAGCCGGAACTCCAGCACGGCGCCAACGGTAGGCGCGGTCCCCGACCCGCTCGCGACAGGTGAGCCGCCGTGCAACACTGACCGCTCTTGAGGTTCGGGGTGCTGGGCTCGCTGGAGGTGGTGGACGACCACGGCCGGCCGCTCGACCTGGGGGGCAGCCAGTCGCGCACCATCCTCGCCGTGCTGCTGGTGGCGGCCGGGCGGGTGGTGACGGCGGAGTCGATCGTGGACGTGGTGTGGGGCGAGGACCCTCCCGCATCGGCGGCGGGAACGCTGCAGAGCTACGTCTCCCGCCTGCGGCGGGCGCTGGAGCCGGGCCGGGGACGGGGCGAGGGCGCCAAGCTGCTGCTCTGGGAGCCGCCCGGCTACCGGCTGGCCGTCGAGCCGTCCGACGTCGACTTCCGCCGGTTCGAGAGGCTGGCCGACGAGGGCCGCTCCCAGCTGGCCGCGGGCCGCTACGAGGACGCCCGGTCCACGCTGATCGAGGCCGACGGGCTGTGGCGGGGGCCGGCCCTCGTCGAGTACCGCGACCGGGAGTTCGGCCTCGGCCCGGCCGCCCGCCTGGAGGAGCGCCGGCTGGCCGCGGTGGAGGACCGGGTCCACGCCGATCTGGCCCTCGGCCGCCACGCCGGCTTGGTCGGCGAGCTCGCCGAGCTGGTGCGGACCCACCCGCTGCGGGAGGGGCTGCGGGGCCAGCTCGCCCTCGCCCTGTACCGCTCGGGCCGCCAGGCGGAGGCGCTGCGCGCGCTGGCCGACGCCCGGACCACCCTGCGCGACGAGCTGGGCATCGAGCCCGGCCGGGAGCTGCGCGACCTCGAGTCCGCCATCTTCGAGCACGACCCGGCGCTCGACGCGCCCGTCGGGCGAGTCGTTGCGGCGGCGACACCGGCCGTCGCGCCGGCAACCCCCGGCCTTCCCGGCCACCGGCTGGTGGGGCGGGCGGCCGAGCTGGCCCAGCTGGTGACCGCGCTCGACGAGGCCCGCGGCGGCCTGCGTGTCGCCCTGCTCGAGGGTGAGCCGGGGATCGGCAAGACCCGGCTGGCCGAGGAGGTGGCGGCCGAGGCGGCCCGCCGGGAGGCACTGGTGCTGTGGGGCCGGACGTTCGAGGGCGGCGCCGCCCCCGCCTTCTGGCCCTGGCTGCCGGCCCTGCGCACGCTGGTGGCGGCGGCCGGCCGGGGGGCGGCGGGGACCGTCGCCCCCGAGGTGGCGGCGCTGCTGGCGCCGACGGCGGCCGAGGGGGCGGTCGCTCCGGCCGACGCCGGCCGGTTCGTGCTGGTCGACGCGGTGGCCGCCCTGCTGGCGGAACGCGCCGAGGCCGGACCCGTGGTGATCGTCCTCGACGACCTCCAGTGGGCGGACGTCGAATCGCTCGAGCTGCTCGTGTCGCTGGTCGGGCGGCTGAGCGACACCCCGCTGCTGGTCGTGGTGACGGTACGCGAGCTGGAGGTCGGGCGCAACGACGCGGTGGTGGACGCCCTGGCCGCCCTCAGCCGCTGCACCGGCACCCGCCGCCTGCGCCTGCGGGGACTGACCAGGGAGGCGACCGCCGCCCTCGTCACCCAGACGGCGGGCGACGGGGTGGACCCCGCCGAGGCCGCCGCAATCCACGCCCGGGCCGAGGGGAACCCGTTCTTCGCCACCGAGCTGGCCCGGCTGCTGGCCAGTGGCGAGGGTATCCCTGCGGCCGACGTCCCCAGCGGCGTGCGGGACGTGGTGCGGCGGCGCCTGGCGGGCGTGCCCGAGGCCACCGCCGCCCTGCTCCGCGTGGCGGCGGTCGTCGGCCGCGACGTCGACCTCGGCCTGCTGGCCCGGGCCGCCGCACTCGACCTCGACGCCTGCCTCGACGCCCTGGAGCCGGCCGCCGTCCAGCGCCTGCTGGTGCCCGCCCCCGACCAGCCCGGCGCCTACCGCTTCGCCCACGCGCTGGTGCGGGAGGTGCTGGTCGACGACGTGTCCACCTTGCGCCGGGCCCGCCTCCACCTCCAGGTGGCCGACGCCCTCGACGACGTCGACGACAACGCCGAGATCCTGGCCGACCACCTGTGGCAGGCGGTGCCCATCGGGGTGGTGCGGCGGGCGGCCGCCGCCCTGGAGCGGGCGGCCAGGGTGGCCATGCGGCGGATGGCCTACGCGTCGGCCCAGGACCTGCTGGAGCGGGCGGTGCAGCTGCGCCGGTCCGCCGGGTCTGATCAGGCCGACCTGGACGCCGAGCTCCAGACCGTCGCCCTGCTGGTGTCGGTGGTGGGCGCCCGCCAGGGGTACCCCGCCCTGGTCGGGTCGCCGCTGGTGGCCCGGGGCAAGCGGCTCGCCGAGCAGTCGAGGCGCACGCTGGAGCTGCTCAACCTTCTGTGGGTGGAGTGGGCGGGGCTGGACGTCAGCTGCCAGTTCGACAAGGCCGACCCCATCGCCGAGGAGCTGCTCGCCCGGTCCAAGGACACCGACGTCGCCGTCGCGCCCATCCTCGGCCACACCGCCTACGGGATTCGGTGCTGGCACCACGGGGCCCTGACCGAGTCGGCCCAGCATCTGGACACGGCCACCGCCGCAGCCGAGGCCGTGCCCGGGGGCGGCCTCGCCTCGTTCCTGTTCGACCTCGACCAGCTGCGACTGTCCAGCCCGTTCGCCGTCTACATCCACGACCTCATCGGCGACGTGGGCGATGCGACGGCCCGCTACGAGGAGTTGATGCGGCGGATGCCGGGCGACGGGTTCTGGGAGCTGCTGGTGTCGAACTTCGCCGCGTCGGGGGCCCTGAGCGTGGGCGACCTCCCCAGGGCCGAGCGGGCCGCGCGGCGAGGGCTCGAGGCCGACCCCGAGGGGATCTCGGCCTTCTGGAGCATGGCCGCCCGCGCCTACCTGGGGGCGGCGGTGGCCCTCCAGGGGGACCTCGGCACGGGCCTGCCCATGCTCGACGAGGCGTGGGGCCGTTACGTCCAGATGGGCCTGCGGACCAACGGCGTGACGCTGCTGGCCAGCAGGGCCCACGCCCGGGCCAGGCCGGGCGGCTGGACGAGGCGGAGGCGTCGCTGGCCGAGGCCCGCCACGTGTTCCGCTCCACCGGTGAGCGCTACGCCGAGCCGACGCTGCTGCTGGCCGAGGCCGTGATCCGCCACGGGCGGGGGGCCGACGCCGGTGAGGTCGCTGCGCTCCTGCGACGGGCGGTGGCGGTGGCGACCGCCGGGGGTGGCGTCGCCATCGCGCGCCGCATGGACCGTGAGGCGGACCGGCTGGGCGTCGCCCTGTGACGCCGGCCCCGCGCGGGCCTAGCCGACCGGGGCCCGGAGGGTGACGGCCTCGGCGATGCGGGCGTAGCCGTCCAGGGCCTCGTCGAGGCAGGGGTCGCCCGGGAAGCCGAGCACGACTTCCTCGGCGCCGAGCAGCCCGGTCACCTCCAGGTCGGCCGCCACCTGCTCGACGCTGCCCGAGTAGAGCGGCCGCGGTCCCTCGACGGGGTCGTCACTGAGCACGGTCGACGTGCGCACGACCAGGCGCAGGGTGGCCGGGTCACGGCCGGCATCGGCGGCCAGCTCCCGGGCCCGGGCCCAGCCCGCCTCCAGCTCCCCCAGGGGCAGGTTGGCCGGGCTCCAGCCGTCGGCACGGGCGCCCACGCGCTCCAGGCCGGCGGAGCGGCTGCACCCCACCAGCACGGGCGGCCGGGGCCTCGGCCCACCGTCCAGGCAGTCAAGGACGGCGTCGAGCATGGGCAGGTCGTCGGCCTCCAGGGAGACGACCAGGCGGCCCTCGCTCAGCACGTCGAGGGTGGTCAGCGACCGGGCCAGGAGCAGGGGGTCGTAGGGGGCGGCGAGGTGGACGTTGACACCCAAGCGGGCGCGGCTGGTCACGGCCGCGGTGGCGGCCAGCACGCCGAGGGGGTCCAGCACGTCGCCGGCGTCCCCGCCGACAGGCGCGTCCAGGACCCACAGCGACGAGTAGCCGACCTGCTCGGCGGCCTGGGCGACGGCCCGGACGGCGGCCGGCCGGGCCAGCCGTCCCCTCTGAGCGGTGCTGATGCCGATGCGCATGGTGCAGTTATCGGCCGCAGGCCTGGCAGGCCGCTTGACGCTCGCTTGCAGGGGCCGTCGCGGGACGGTTACGCGGCTGAGAACCGGCTGTTGCCTCGGTCCTTCAGGGTGGTGGACGACCATCCAGAAGGAGGAGAGAAGCCATGAGATCACGTAGAACGGTGGCACTGGCGGCGGCGGCCGCCCTGTCCGTGACGCTCGTCGCCGGCGGCATCTCGACGGCCCGGGCGCAGACCTCGCCCTATTGCGGCATCACGTGGGGCAGCCTCGACAAGTCGGACATGCACATGACGCCGGCCCCGGTGGTGGGCGCCCGGATCGGCCAGCAGAGTTGCTACGACCGGCTCGTCGTGGACCTCGCCGGTACGCCCGCGCCGGGCTACATCGTCCGCTACACCGACGGGCTCCGCCAGCCCGGCTCCGGCAACCCAATCCCGGTCGCCGGCGGGGCCGTCCTGACGATCAACGCCCTCGCTCCCGCCTACGACGCCAACGGGAACCCCACCGTGCCGTGGCGACCGGGGACCCACATCGCCACGCCGACGACGTTCCAGACGTTCCGGGACGTGGTCTACGCCGGCACCTTCGAGGGGGAGACCACGCTGGGCCTGGGCGTGCGGGCCCGGCTGCCGTTCCGGGTCTTCACCCTGGCCGGGCCGGGCAGCGGCACCCGCCTCGTCATCGACGTCGCCCACCGCTGGTAAGCGCCCCGCCGGCGGCCCCGAACCACCGCGCCACTCCCCGGGAGTAGTAGAAAACGGCCGGTGAGGGAGGCGGCCGCCGGCCGGCGGCTCGATCAGTGGTTCGACATCTCCGCACGCGGCTCCACGGTGCGGAGGGAGGTCCGGGGCGGCCTCACGACGTTCTTCACGATGGCGTACATCGTGGTGCTCAACCCGATCATCCTCTCGTCGGCCGCCGACGCCGACGGCGCCCGCCTCGACTTCGCCGAGGTGACCACTGCAACCGCCCTCGTGGCCGCGGTCATGACCCTGGCCATGGGGGTGGTAGGGCGCTACCCGATCGCCATCGCCGCCGGCCTGGGCCTCAACGGGGTGGTCGCGTTCCAGCTGGCCGGGCAGATGTCGTGGCCGGCGGCCATGGGCATCGTCGTCATCGAGGGGCTGGTGATCGCCGCCCTGGTCGTGGCCGGCTTCCGGGAGAAGGCGTTCGACGCCATCCCCATGGCTCTCAAGCAGGCGATCAGCGTCGGGATCGGCCTCTTCATCGCCTTCATCGGCTTCGTCGACGCCGGGTTCGTGCGCCGCAACCCCGACGCCCTGAACACGCCCGTGCCCGTCAACCTGGGGGTGGGCGGACGGCTGCTGGGCTGGCCCACGGTGGTGTTCGCGGTGGGCCTGGTCCTCACCGGCATCCTGCTCGCCCGGCGGGTACGGGGGGCGATCCTCATCAGCATCCTCGCCACCACCGCGTTCGCCATCGTCCTCAACGCCATCGTCGACGTTCCCGCCCAGTTCGGCGCCGACGGCGCCTTCAACCCCACCGGCTGGGGGCTGAACGTCCCCCGCCTGCCCGACGACCTGGTGTCGGCGCCCGACTTCGGCCTCGTGGGCGCGTTCAGCCTGGGCGGCTCCTTCGAGGCGGTGGGCCTGGTCAGCACCCTGCTGTTGGTCTTCACGCTCATGCTGGCCGACTTCTTCGACACCATGGGGACGGTCGTGGGCGTCGGCCGGGAGGCGAACCTGCTCGACGACAAGGGCCGGCTGCCCGGGATGAAGCGTGTCCTCCTGGTCGACTCGCTGGCGGCGGCCGCCGGCGGATCGGTGTCGGCGTCGTCGAACACGTCCTACATCGAGTCGGCTTCGGGCGTCGCCGACGGGGCCCGCACCGGCCTGGCCAACCTGGTGACCGGCGGGTTGTTCCTCGTGGCGCTGTTCCTCACCCCGCTGGTGGCGGTGGTGCCCTACGAGGCGGCGTCGCCGGCCCTCGTGGTGGTCGGGTTCCTGCTCATGACCCAGGTGCGAGAGATCCCCTGGGACGACATCGAGATCGCCCTGCCCGCCTTCCTCACCATCATCCTCATGCCGTTCACGTACTCGATCACCAACGGGATCGGGGCCGGGTTCGTCGCCTTCGTGGCCCTCAAGGTGGGCCGGGGCAAGGCCGGCGACATCCACTGGCTGATGTGGCTGGCCGCCGCCCTCTTCCTCGTCTACTTCGCCATCGACCCCGTCGAGCAGCTGCTGGGCGTGGACTGAGAGCTCAGCCGCGGTGGGCCGCCTCGCCGACTCCGGGCGTGTACCGGCGCCGGTGGGGGCAGACTTGAACCATGACCAAGCTGCACGACCTCTACGACATCGTCGGTCAGAGCCCCTGGATCGACAACCTGCGACGGGCGGCGGTTGAGTCCGGTGAGCTGCAGCAGGCGGTGTACGACGGCATACGGGGGGTCACGTCCAACCCCACGATCTTCCAGAAGTCGGCGTCCGAGGGCGACCACTACGACGCCCAGCTGGCCGAGCTGCTCCACGACCGCACCGTGGAGGAGGCCTACTGGGAGCTGGCCATCACCGACGTCACCCGGGCCCTCGACATCCTGCGCCCGGTCTACGACGACAGCGCTCACTGCGACGGCTACGTGTCCATCGAGGTGTCGGCGGCGCTGGCCCACGACACCGAGGGCACCATCGAGGCGGCCCGATGGCTCCACCAGCGCATCGACCAGCGCAACCTCCTGGTCAAGATCCCGGCCACGGCCGAGGGCGTCCCCGCCATCCGCCAGATGATCTCCGAGGGGCGCAGCATCAACGTCACGCTGATCTTCTCGCTCAGCCGCTACGACCAGGTCATCGAGGCGTACCTGGCCGGGCTCGAGGAGCTGCCCGGCGACCTCTCCGGCGTGCACAGCGTGGCGTCGTTCTTCGTGAGCCGGGTGGACACCGAGGTCGACCGCCGCCTCGATGCCATTGGCACCGAGGAAGCCCTCGGCTTGCGGGGCCAGGCTGCGGTAGCACAGGCCAAGCTCGCCTACCGGCTGTTCCAGGAGCGGTTCTCCGGCCCCCGCTGGGAGGCGCTGGCCGCCCGGGGGGCGACCCTGCAGCGCCCCCTGTGGGCGTCGACGTCGACGAAGAACCCGGCCTATCCCGACCTCCTCTACGTGGAGCCGCTGATGGGGCCCCAGACCGTCAACACCATGCCCGAGCCCACCATCGCCGCCTTCGTCGACCACGGCACCGTCGCCTGCACGGTCGACACCGGGGTCGACGAGGCTCGCAACACGCTCGCCGGCATCGAGGCGGTGGGGGTGGATCTGGCCGACGTGGCGGTCGTGCTGGAGCAGCAGGGCGTGGCCAGCTTCCGTGCGTCCTACGACGACCTCATCGCCGCTATGGGAGAGAAGGCCGCGGCCGTGGCCGGCGCCGCCTGAGGTGGCGGCCACCTACGACCGGTCGACCGCCCTGCTGGTGGTCGACATGCAGAACGACTTCGCCGACCCGGCCGGGAGCCTTTATGTGGCCGGCGGTGAGCACGTGGTCGACTTCGTCAACCAGGAGCAGCAGTGGGCCTCCGACTCGGGTGCGGTGATCGTCTACACCCAGGACTGGCATCCCGCCACCACGCCCCACTTCGCCAAGGACGGAGGGGTGTGGCCGGTGCACTGCGTGGCCGGCACGTGGGGCGCCGAGCTGCACCCTCGGCTCCACCTGTTCCCGGGGGCCGACGTGGTCCGCAAGGGGACGTCGGGCGAGGACGGGTACTCGGCGTTCAGCGTGCGGGAGCCCACCACCGGCGACCAGGCCGGCACCGGCCTCGACGACCTCCTGCGGGCCCGAGGCGTGACCCGGGTGGTCATCGTGGGCCTGGCCACCGACTACTGCGTGAAGGAGACCGGTCTCGACGCCCGGCGGCTCGGGTTCGACGCCACCGTGGTCACCGATGCCATCGCCGCCGTCGACCTCCAACCGGGTGACGGCGAGCGGGCCCTCGAAGTGGTGCGAGCGGCGGGGGTGACCCTGGCTTAGCAGCTGTTTTGGGGCGTCGCAGCCACGTCAGCCGTGGTCGACACGCCCCGAAACCGGGGGGGTTAGGACGCCTGGCGCCGGCGCTCGGCCTGGCGGCGGCGGCGGATGGAGCGCCGCTCGGAGGCGTTGGCCCCGCCCCAGATCCCGTAGGGCTGGTTGGTGGCGATGGCGAACTCCAGGCAAGCGGTGCGGACGGGGCACGTGGCGCACACCGCCTTGGCCTCCTCGGCCTGCTCCACGGCCTGGTCGTCGAGCTCGCCGGCCGGGAAGAACAGCTCGGTCGGCAGAGCTCGGCACGCAGCCCGGCACACCCACGCTTCCTGCTGGCGCGGGGGGTGGGGCGCTACCGGGCGAAGGGTGGTCGAAGTAGTCACAGGCGGAGAAAAGAAAAGGGGCGAACGAATTCGCCTCGCACGGCCTACCCACGTGCGCGACCGTCAAACGTCCGCCCCTGGATTTTTCGGGATCAGGCGGCCTGGGCCGCGGCCTCCCGCCGGCGGCGGCGCAGGCGGCGCCGCTCGGTCTCGGTCAGGCCGCCCCAGACGCCGTCGTCCTGGCGGGTGACCATGGCGTACTCCAGGCACAGCTCACGGACCGGGCAGGTCGCACAGACGGCCTTGGCCTCCGCCGCCTCCTCGTCGGTGAGGGGGAAGAAGACCTCGGTGTCCAGCCCGCGGCAGGCCGCGTCGGCCCGCCAGGCGATGTCGGTGCGGGGGTTGGTGAGCTTCATGACATCTTCCTCAACACCAACGTCGGCTCGGGCATTTCCCGGCTTGAGCCGCCTGCGTGGCCGAACGCAGTGACGCCTGCGTGGCCGAACGCAGTGACGGGTAGGAGCCGGCCAGGCCGCTCTGCGGCCCGCAGGACCGCGACCCGGGAGCGCCCTTGCCTGTGATCAAACCGCTCGGTGAGCACGAGCTGTTCCTGTTCTTCGTGCAGTTCACCTTGCTGCTGGTCGTGGCGCGCGCCCTGGGTGAGCTGGCGGTGCGGGCCCGGCTGCCCTCCGTGGTCGGCGAGCTCATGGGCGGGTTCCTGATCGGCCCGTCGCTGCTGGGTGCGGTGGCCCCGGGCGCGTTCCAGTCCATCTTCCCGGCCACCCCCGAGCAGTTCCACCTGCTGGAGATCGTCTCGTGGCTGGGCGTGATCATGCTCCTGATCCTCACCGGCCTCGAGACCGACATCGGCCTCATCGCCCGCAAGGGACGAGGAGCGGCCGCCATCTCCTTGGGCGGGGTGGTGGTGCCGTTCGCCACCGGGGTCACCCTGGGGTTCCTGCTTCCCGAGACCTTCCTCGCCGCCGCCGACAAGCGGCTGGTGTTCGCCCTCTTCCTGGGGACGGCGATGAGCATCTCGGCCATCCCGGTGATTGCCAAGGTCCTCATGGAGATGAAGGTCATCCGGCGCGACATCGGCCAGGTGACACTGGCCGCGGGGATGATCGACGACACCATCGGGTGGATCCTCCTGTCGGTCGTCGCCGGCCTGGCCGCCAGCGGGACGATCGACGTGGCCGGCGCAGGCAGGTCGGTGGTGGCGGTCCTAGTGATCGTCCTGCTCGCCTTCACCGTGGGCCGGCGGTTCGTCAGCTGGTTCATCCGCACGCTGGACAACGTGGTGGGCGGCGACACGGTGAAGATCACCGGCCTGATGGTCCTGGCCCTCGGCTTCGGGGCCATCACCCACGGGCTCGGCCTCGAGGCCGTGCTCGGCGCCTTCCTGGCCGGCATCCTCGTGGGCCAGGTCAAGCGGTTCGACGGCCGGCTGCGCCACACCTTCGAGCAGGTGGCCCTGGGCGTGTTCGCCCCGGTGTTCTTCGCCGCGTCCGGCCTGCGGGTCGACCTGGCCCGCCTCATGGAGCCCCGCGTCCTGCTCGTCGGCCTCATCGTGCTGGCGGTCGCCATAGGCGGGAAGTTCGTGGGCGCCTACGTCGGCGCCCGGGCCACCAAGCTGGGCCACTGGGAGGCCCTCTCGCTGGGCGCGGGCATGAACGCGCGAGGCGCCATGGAGATCATCGTGGCCACCATCGGCCTGAGCCGGGGGATCCTGACGGTGGAGATGTACTCCATCATCCTCATGGTGGCCATCGTGACCTCCCTGATGGCGCCGCCGCTGCTGCGGTGGACCCTCGGCCACGTGCAGATGGGCGACGAGGAGCGCGAGCGGCTGGAGGCCGAGGAACGGGCCAAGGACAGCTTTGTGGGCAACCTCAAGCGGGTGCTGCTTCCCACGGGCGACGAGCGGGCGGCCGCGCCGGCAGCCCAGCTGGTTCGGCTGATGGTGGGCGACGAGGACGTCGAGGTCACCAACCTCTCCCTGCGGCCCGAGCACCCCGAGGCCCACGCGTCGGAGACGGCGCAGACCGAGAAGGTCGTCAACCGTCTCGACGACGTCCGCCGCCTCGTCCGCAACCCCGACGGCGACCGGGCGTCGATCATCCTCCGGGAGGCGGAGAAGGGCTACGACCTGCTCGTCATGGGCTCCCGGGGCCGCACCGAGACGGGTGACAGCCGGCTGTTCGGGGACTCGGTGGAGGACGTCGTCCAGCAGTCGCCCTGCCCCCTGCTGGTCGTGGCGTCCCCCGACGGCGACGACGGCACCCACATGGACAACCTGCGCCGCATCCTCGTGCCCGTGGCCGGCTCCCCCCGCGACCGGCAGGCCGCCGAGGTCGGCTTCTCGCTGGCCCGCCGGGCCGGCGCCACCGTCGGGCTGCTGCACGTCGTCACCGAGTCGCAGCACGCCCTGCGGATGGGCTCCGACGAGGCCATCGCCCACGCCGTCGAGCTGGGAGAGGACCTCGTGCGCGACCTGGCCGACCTCGGTCGGTCGCTGGGCGCCCAGGTCGAGACCGAGGTCGTCGTGTCCGACCATCCCGAGCAGGCGGTGGTGGACCGGGCCTGCGAGGGCGCCGACCTGATCATCGTGTCGAGCAACCGCCGGGCCGTCACCCAGCGGGCCTTCTTCGGCCACCGGGTCGACCACATCCTGGGCAACGCCCCATGCCCCGTCGTGGTCGTCAGCGCCGACCCCGTCCCCGCCGGCCAGCGGGCGCGGGTCTAGGGCCGAGCCGTCAGCAAGCCCTGTTCGAGGACGACGTCGGTGGCGAGGGTGGTGTAGCCGCGGTCGTCGAACAGGACGACCACCTTGCCGTCCTCGGCACCGGTGACGGTCCCCTCCCCCAGCGACCGGTGGACCACCCGGGTCCCCACCGGGAAGGGGCCGGGCCCCGTCGTCGCCTCCACTCCGCCGTCGCGGCAGTTGTCGCACGCCTCGCACGGTGGCTCGAAGGGCTCGCCGAAGTAGCCGAGCAGGAGCTGGCGGCGGCAGCCGCGGGTCTCGGCGTAGGACCGGACCATCTCCACCCTCGACCGGTCGAGGCGCCGGCGGGCGGCGGCTGCGGCGGCGGCTGCCCTGCCCGCCGTTGCGGGGTCGACCGCGCCGGTGGCCCGGACCGGGTCGCCGCCGGCAGCCACCGCCAGGGCCCCCTCCCGGGCCAGCCACCCGACCGCAGTCGCCACCCGGCCCGGCTTCATCCCGGCGAGCTCGGCCAGCTCGGCGATCGACGCCTCCCGGCCCTCGGCCGCCGCCACCATCCGGGCCACCCGCTCCAGCTCGGCGCGCTCCAGCTTCGGGCCGGTGGCGAAGAACCGCCGCACACCCAGGTCCTCGGCCCGCCAGAACAGCACCGCCTCGGCCGGCTCCCCGTCCCGCCCGGCCCGGCCCACCTCCTGGTAGTAGGAGTCGAGCGACTCGCTCGGCTCGGCGTGGAACACGAAGCGCACGTCGGCCTTGTCGATGCCGAGCCCGAAGGCGTTGGTGGCAGCCACCACGTCCAGCTCCCCACCCATGAACGCGTCCTGCACCTCGGCCCGGGGCCTGGCCGCCAGCCCCCCGTGGTACACGCCCGCGGCCACGCCCCGGTCGGCCAGGGCCCGGCCCAGCTCCTCGGCCCGGGCCCGGGTGGCGGTGTAGACGATGCCCGGCTTGGCGGCGTCGACGGCGGCGTCGAGGAGGGCGTCGTCGCGCTGGCGGGCGTCGACGTGGCGGTCCACGGCCAGCCCGATGTTGGGCCGGTCGAACCCCTTCACGATCACCAGCGGGTCGTCCAGCCCCAGGCGGGCCACGATCTCCTCCCGCACCGGCGGGGCGGCGGTGGCCGTCAGCGCCAGCACCCGGGGGTGGCCGAGCTCGGCCAGGACGGGGGCGAGGTGGAGGTACGACGGGCGGAAGTCGTGGCCCCACGCGCTGATGCAGTGCGCCTCGTCGACCACGAACAGCGAGGGCGGGTTGGCCCGCAGGGCGGCCATCGTGTCGGGATTGGCGAACTGCTCGGGGGCCAGGAAGAGGAACTCGACCTCCCCCGACCCCACCCCATCGAGGGCGGTGCGGCGGGCGCCCTCGCTCAGGGTGGAGTTGGCCACCACCGCCCCGCCCGAGCCGTCGCCCAGGATCGTGGCCACCTGGTCGTGCTGGAGGGCGATGAGCGGCGACACCACCACCGTGGGCCCGTCCACCAGCAGCCCGGCCACCTGGTAGATCGCCGACTTCCCGAAGCCGGTGGGCATGACCGCCACCACGTCGCGCCCCTCGGCCAGGGCCCCGATCGCCTCCTGCTGGCCCGCCCGCAGCTTCTGGTAGCCGAACCCGTGGCGCGCCGCGGCGCGGATGTCACGTGCGGCGATGGCCATGTCGGGAGCGGGTGTGCCCGCCGGCGCCTTTGGCTAACCGGGCTGGAGGAAGACGGGGTTGCCCACGGTGGTGCGCCCCCGCTCGTCGGCCGTCTCGATCCGGTACCAGGTGGGGGCGGCCGCCAGCGGGAAGGCGTGATCGAACGGGTCCCTGTCGACGGCGACGGTGGCCACCACGGCCCCCGCCCGCACCAGCCGCAGCACCTGGCCCTCGCCGCCCCGAACGGTCACCCGTAGCTCGCCGCCGCTGCGCCCGTCGACCGCCAGCGTCGAGCCGAAGGTGCCCGTCGCCTGCCCGGGCACCACCGCCTCCAGCTCGAGACCGGGGCTGGCCGCCACCCCTCGCGCCCGCACGTAGGCCCGTCCCGCCTGTAGGGCCTCCACGATCCCGGCCCGAGACAGCTCCCGGGCGTGCACGGCGGTGGCGCACGCCCCGAAACGGGTGCCGATCTTGTCGTCCGAACCGCACACCGCGGTGATGCGGTGGCCCTCGTTGAGCAGGCGCTCCCACAGGTCGATCGCCGAGTCGAAGAAGGGGTTGGGCACGCGCAGGCCGAGGTCGGGCAGGCCGTACTCGCCCGGGTCCACCAGGGCCTCGCCGGTGAGCACCTCGATGGTGTCGACTGCATCCCAGTCGATGTCGTCGCCCAGCTCGAACTCGCAGCCGCGGCACAGGTTCCGGAAGAGGGGGCCGGGGAACGTGGTGGGGTGGTTCACCTGGAAGAGGGCGCCCGCCGCCTTCACCGCCCGCTGGATCTGCCCGATGGTCACGTCCTCGAAGTCGTGGCGGAACTCCACGAACCCGAACGTCTCCCCCAGGCACTGCACGTGGCCGGAGTAGGTGACGATCTCCCGGCCGGGCCACACCAGCACGCCGGGGTTGGCCTCCTGGGCCGCTCGGTACTCCTCCCAGTGGTGGCCCACGACGTACTCGGTGACGGGCAGGAACTCGAGCCCGGCCGCCCGCCCCAGCTCCACGAAGCGCATGGGGTCGGGGCCCTTGGGATGGGAGTGCCAGGCGTGCATGTGGAAGTCGCCGTGGTACCAACCGGGCTCGGCCCGGGCCACGTGGGCGGGGTCGACCGCGCCCGTCGCCGGAGGGCGGCGGGGTTCGGCCGGCGCCTTGGCTTCGGCCAGGGCCTGCACGGTCACGGTCCACTCCGCCCCGGTCGGGCCGATGGCGGCGATCCCGAGCTCCGCGTGCCACACCCCTGCGCCGATGGGGCCGGGACGGTAGGCGCGGGTGGCGTCGTCGGCCTGGACGAACACGTCGGGGTGGCGGCTCCCCGACCACCCGCGGAAGCCCTCGGCCTCGCGGTAGCCGCCTTCGTCCCACAGGCCCAGGTCGAGGACGGTACGGGTCAGGGGGTTGTCGGGCGGGGCAGGCGGCAGCTCCTTCCACCGGTACCCGACCTCGATGCGGGCCGTGCCCGGGCGCACCTCGAAGGGCAGCACCAGCCGCCGCTTCTCGTCGCCGGGCAGGGCGGTGCCCTTGATGACGACCGCGTCGCCGCCCGGTTCGCACACCGGCGGGGCGCCCGTCGAGCGCCGCCGGCGCAGTGCCAGCAGGGTCGCCTCGGCCCACTCGCCCAGAGAGGCGAGCACCGACAGCACCCAGCGCACGCCGGGCGGCACCGGCCGCTCCTGGTAGGCCTCGGCTCGGGCCGCCGCCACCTTGCGGGCCGCCCGGGACCGCAGGGCCATGGCCACCCGCGACGGCCGCTCTGCCATACCGCCGAGGCTAGTTACCGGCGGTGACGCGGCGGGAAGGCTTTGAACACGACCCCGCAGTGGAGGTGCAGACCATGCCGGCCAAGGACGAACTTCCCTCGACCCTCCAACGCAGCTCCGCCAAGGCCCAGCGCACGTGGTCCAAGGCCCACGACAGCGCCGTAGAGAGCTACGGCGAAGGCGAACGGGCCCATCGCACGGCGTTCTCGGCCCTCAAGCACTCCTTCGAGAAGGTGGGCGACAAGTGGGAGCCGAAGGACCACAAGGGCCCCTCCGACCCCCAAGCCGCCAAGAGCGGCGCCGCCGCCCGCAAAGGAGGCAAGACCTACGGAGGCGTGGACGTCGAGGGCCATTCCCGCGACGAGCTGTACCAGCGCGCCCGCAAGCTCGGCATCAAGGGAGCGTCCCGGATGAAGAAGACCGAGCTGGCCGAGGCCATCGCCAAGAAGCAGTGACCAGCCGTTTCGGTGCGCGAGCCACCGGGTAGCGCCACAAGGACAGACCTCACCACGGCGAACGCAGAAGGAGCATCGCTCATGCCGACAGCGACAGCGTCGAGGAGCGGCACGGCCAAGACCGCCCGGACCACATCGCCGGGCGCGGCCAAGGCCGGCGCCAAGCGCACGCAGACGCCCAACACGACGACCAAGCCCCGCGCCACCAGCGCGACCGCGAGCCGCCGGACCGCCACCCGATCCACCGCCAAGTCCACGGCCGGCGCGGCCAAGGAGCAGACCAAGCGCACCGCTTCGCGGGCCGGCAAGGCGGGGACCCAGGTCGCCAACGTCGCCGCCGGGCAGGGCAAGAAGGTCGCCGGGCAGGCCAAGGACGAGGCCCGCGACGTGGCGTCCACCGCCGTCGAGCGCAGCGGCGCCCTCGTGCAGACGGCCAAGCAGGACGTGCGGTCGCTGGCCGACACGGTGAGGTCCCGCGCCGGCGAGGTCACCGGCGAGCTGCAGGAGCAGACCCGCTCGGTCGTCACCGAGGCCCGCTCGCAGGTCGAGAGCCAGGTCGAGACGGCCGCCCTGCGGGTGGCGGTGGCGTTCCAGGAGCTGGGCGAAGAGGCCCAGGCCCTGGCCGAGGGGCGCCCCGAGGACGCACCCCGCCTCTCCACCTACGTCTTCGGCGCCGCCGACCGCTGCTACGGAGCTGCCGACCGCCTCCACGCCATGGCCGACGACGTGCAGGAGCGGGGGCTGACGGGCGTGCTCGACGACGTGCAGGGCTTCGCCCGCCGCCGTCCCGGTGCGTTCCTCCTGGGCGCCGCCTTCGTGGGCTTCGGCCTGGGCCGGCTGGTCAAGGCCACCAAGGCCGACCAGGACGGGGACGCCTACGAGCGGGCCAACGGCGGCTCTCCCGCCGGCGCCCGCAACGGCCAGTTGGCCGCCTCGGGCCGAGCCCTCCCCGCCCGGGCAGGCCGCTGATGGCCGCCCAGTCCTGGTACACGGCGTCGAACAGCACGCCGTCGGCACCCCAGCCGGTCGACGACCGGCCCCTGGGCGAGTTGTTCTCGGACTTCAGCAGCTCGTTCCAAACGCTCCTCCGCAAGGAGGTCGAGCTGGCCAAGGTCGAGGTGAAGGACTCCGCCTCCAAGGCGGGAAAGGCGGCCGGCATGCTGGCCGGCACGGCCGTCGCCGGCTTCGTGGCCCTGCTCCTGCTCGCCTTCGCGGCGGCGTGGGGGCTGGCCGAGGCCATCCCTCCCGGCGTGGCCTTCCTGGCCGTCGGCCTGCTGTTCCTCGTCGTCGCCGGGCTGTTGCTCGTCGTCGGCAAGAAGAAGCTGAGCACGGTCCGCCCGCCTCAGCAGACCGTCCAGACCATCCGGGAGGACGTCGAGGTCGCCAAGACCTCGCTGTCCCGCGGCGTCCAGTACTGATTCAAGGGAGGAACATCGTGGCCACCACCGCGGACGACGTCCGCCGAGACATCGAGCGGGCCCGCAGCGACCTGGGCACCACCCTCGAGGCGATCGGGGACAAGGTCGCCCCCAAGAAGGTCGCAGCCCGGGCCAAGGAGAACGTGCACGAGAAGATCGAGGACGTGAAGGGCAAGGTCTCGCCGGCCCGCCTCACCCGCCGTCCCGTCGACGCCGTCAAGCGGGGTCTGCACTCGGTCATGGGCAGCGCCCAGTCGGCCGGCGAGACGGTCGGCGATGCCACCGGCACCGCTGCCGGACGGGCGAGCGGCGCCGCCGGCTCGGTCGCCGGCCGGGCCAGCGGGGCGGCCGGCTCGGTGGCCGAGACGGTCAAGGGCGCGCCGGGCACGGTCAAGGGCACGGCCGAGGGCAACCCCCTCGCCGCCGGTGTGCTGGCCCTGGCCGCGGGCTTCTTCGCCGCCTCCGTCCTGCGCCCCACCAGCCGCGAGCAGCAGCTGGCCCGCCAGGCCCGCGAGCGGATCGAGCCGTTCAAGCAGGAAGCCCTCCAGGCCGGTCGCGACGTCGCCGGCTCGGTCCAGGCGTCGGCCCGCCAGGGCCTCCAGGAGGTGGCCCAGACCGCCCAGGAGGTGGTGGCCGAGGTGAAGGAGGAGGCCGCCTCCAGCGCCCGCTCGCTCTCGGCCGAGGCCAAGCAGGAAGCGGCCGAGGTCAAGGACGAGGCCGCAGGTTCGGCACGCCAGGTCAAGAGCACGGCCCGCCATTCCGCCTCGGCGGTCAAAGGCACGGCCCGCGACGAGACAGAGCGGGTGAAGGGCACGGCCCGGGGCGGTGCGGGCACGGCCAACGGCACAGCTGCGTGGGCCATGAGCGACGTGCCGGAGGGCGGGGGGGACTCCCCCGACATCCCGACCGACGACCCGTCGGGCACCGGTGACCCCACCGAGACCGAGGGCTCCCCGGACGGTCCCACGCCTTCCACCGAGGACCCCATGGCCCGCGTCCGGGCCGCCGCAGCCCGCGTCCGCTGAGGAAACCCCGTCCCTAAGGGGAACCCCGCCGGGAACCGGCGGGGTTCCCCTTGGCCCGTACGGCGGCGACGGCGGCGAGCACGTCGGGCACCGTGATCTGCAGCAGGCCCGGGTCCGGGGTGTGGGCCAGCGGGTCGCCGCGGCGGCCGGCCCACAGGGCCCGGTGGATGGGGCGCTCGGGCGGCGGGCCCCACAGCGAGGGCGGTGTGGGTCCGAACAGGACCACCGAGGGCGTACCCGTGGCCGTGGCCAGGTGGGCCACCCCCGTGTCCCCGCACACCACCAGCCCGGCCCCGGCAACCAGGCGGGCCAGGTCGACGACGCCGGTGCGCCCGGCCCGCACGGCCGAGCCCGGCAGCCCGGCGGCGGCCGCCACTGAGCGAGCCAGGGCCACCTCGGCCGGGCCCCCGGTGACCACCACGTCCCTGCCGTCGAGCCGTTCGGCGCGGGCCACCTCGGCCCACCGCTCGGCGGGCCAACGGCGGGCGCTCGCCGCCGCGCCCGGGTGCACGACCGTGATCCCCGTGGAGCCCGCCTCGACGGGGAGGTCGAGCCTTTCCGGACGGGCGGGGATCCCGCACTCGTCCAGCAGCCGGCACCAGCGCTGCACCTCGTGCTCCTCCGCCCACCACTCCGGGCAGCCGGCGGTGCGGGCCACGTCCGGATGGCGGAACGCCACCAGCCGGGTGGGCGCCAGGCCGGCCAGCAGCCGGGTGCTCTGGGGACCTCTTCCGTGGAGGTTGACCGCCACGTCGGGGCGGGCCGGCGCCGGGAACGGGTGGAGGCCCCGGGCCGGAACGACCTCGTCGGCCACCCCCGCCAGCCGCACCAGCGGCTCCAGGGCGGGATCGGTGGCCAGCAAGCGGCGGTGGCCGGGGAAGGCGTCGCCCAGGGCCCGTAGAGCAGGGAGGGCGGTGAGCAGGTCGCCCAGCCCGAGGGCCCGGAGCACCACCAGCGCCGGTCGCGCTACGGCCAGGAGGACTCCATCGACGGGCAGACCACCAGCTCCCGCACCTCGCAGCCGGGCGGCTGGCGCAGGGCGAACAGCACCGCCGCGGCGACGTCCCGGGGATGGTTGAGCTTGGCGTCGGGAGGCGGCTTGTAGCGCTCGTCGCGGGCGTCGAAGAAGGCGGTGTGCATGCCGCCGGGGACGAGCAGGGTGACCCCCACTCGACCCGCCGTCTCCGCCGCCAGGGCCCGGGTGAACCCGACGACCCCGAACTTGCTGGCGCAGTAGGCGGTGGCGTCGCTCAGGGCCCGCAGGCCCAAGGTCGACGCGACCGTGACCACCTTCCCGTTGGGGGCGGCGGCCAGGGCGGGCAGGGCGGCCCGGACCACCGCGACCGTGCCCAGCAGGTTGACCTTGACCACCCGCTCCCAGTCCTCGGCCGGCACCTCGTCGAGCACGCCGCAGGCGTCGGTACCGGCGGCGGTGACCACCGCGTCCACCCCGCCGAGCCGATCAACCACCGTGGCCACGGCCGCCTCGGCCGCCCGCCCGTCGGCCAAGTCGACCAGCTCGTGCTCGGCCGACGAGGGGGGCGCCACCAGGTCCAGCACGACGGGACGGCCACCCGCCTCCCGCACCGCCTCGACGACCGCGGCGCCGAGCCCCGACGACCCGCCCGTCACCAGCACCGTGCCGACCTTCTGCAGCTGCGTCATGGGTTGGCGACCTCCTGGAGCAGCCGGGTGGTGGACCGCCCGGCGAGATAGGGAAGGACGACGGCCTGGCCGCCCCAGCGGGCCAGCGTCTCGGCCTCGGGCAGGTCGGCGCCGGCGTAGTCGCCGCCTTTGACGAACACGTCGGGGCGCAGCCGGTCGAGCACCGCGGCGGGCGTGTCCTCGTCGAAGACGGCCACCGCGTCGACGCACGACAGGGCCAGCAGCACGGCGGCCCGGTCCTCCTGCGGCGACCGGGGGCGGCCAGCGCCCTTCAGCCGGCGGACCGAGTCGTCGGAGTTCAGGCACACCACCAGGCAGTCGCCCAGGGCCCGGGCCCCTTCCAGCAGCGACACGTGGCCGGCGTGGACCACGTCGAAGCAGCCGCCGGTGGCCACCACCGTGCCGCCCCCTGCCCGCACCGCGGCGATGACGTCCTCGACCCGCCCGGGAGGCGGCGGGGCCGCCGGCACCGAGGTGGTGCCGCCGAGCCGCACCGCTCCCGCGCCGCCGGCGGCGACGAACGTGCTCGCGGCGTGGACGGCTGCCACCACCGCCTCGGACACCACCGCCCCTTCGGCCAGGGCCACCGCCGCGGCCGCCGCGAACCGGTCGCCGGCCCCGCAGGGGTCGCCGCCGCCCACCGGCGCGGCCGGCACCACGAACGGCGGCCCGGGGCCGTCCACCACCAACGCGCCGCGGGGGCCCAGCGTCACCGAGACGGCCGCCGCGCCCCAGCGCTCGCGGAGCAGCCGGGCCCGCCGAGCGTGGTCGGCCAGCGACGTGCCCGCCGGATCTGGCGCGAACCCCTGCGCCTCGGCCCGGTTGGGCGTCACCAGCCGGCATCCCTTGACGGGCGTGGCTCCCCGGGGATGCGGGTCCCACACCCGAGGCGTGCGGGGGTCCAGGTCCGAGAGGGCCGAGCACAGCGATGCCACGCCGGTCAGCCCTCGCCCGTAGTCGGACACCAGCACCGCCGCCGCCGAGCGGAGGGCGGATCCCGCCTCCGGGGTGAGGGCGCCGACGGCGGCCGGGTCGGTGCAGTTGCGGTCGAGACGCAGCAGGCTCCGGTCGCCGGCCCGGATGCGGACCTTCTCGGGCGTGAGGCCGTCCAGGCCCAGGTCGACCACCCGCACGCCGGCCGCGTCGAGCAGGGCGGCCGCCTCCCGGCCGGCGGCGTCGCGGCCCAGGGCGGTCACCAGCACGACCTCCCGGCCGGGCGAGCCGGTTGCGGCCAGGGCGGCCGCCAGTCCCGCCCCGCCGGGGCGGGCGCACGACCCGGTCTCGTCCACCACCGGAACAGGAGCGTCGGGCGACAACCGCTCCACCCGGCCGGCCACGTCGCGGTCGAGCAGGGTGTCGCCCACCACCACGAGCGGTCCGGGCCTCACCGGCGGGCTCCGTGGGCGCTGACCAGGTTGCGGTCGAGCAGGGTGTCGAACCGGGCGCACAGCAGGTGGACGGCCACCAGGTGGGCCTCCTGGACGGTGGCGGTGGTCGGCGCGGGCACACAGAGGGCGTCGTCGCAGGCGGCGGCCAGCGGGTTGGGGCTGGGCCCGGTCAGCGCCCACGTGGTCATCCGGCTCCGGCGGGCGGTGTCCACCGCGGCCAGCACGTTGGGGCTGGCGCCCGACGTGGACAGGGCGACGAGGATGTCCCCCGGGCGGCCGTGGGCCCGCACCTGGCGGGCGAAGACCTGCTCGAGGCCGTAGTCGTTGCCGATGGCGGTGACGCTCGACGTCTCGGCATGCAGGGCGATGGCACTGAAGGCGGGCCGGTCGTGGCAGAACCGCCCCACCAGCTCCGAGGTCAGGTGCTGGGCCTCGGCCGCGCTCCCGCCGTTGCCGGCGGCCAGCAGGCGCCCGCCTCGCAGCAGCACCTTCAGCATGTGCGCCGCCCAGGTGTCCAGCCTGCGGACCTCGCCGTCGAGGGCGTCGAGGGTGCGGCGCAGGGCGTCGATGTGCTCGGGGCCGGTGGGAAGCGCGCTCATCCCCGGCCTCCTGCCGCGGCCGGGACCGGCCGCACCGACGCGTAGGCGCCCAGGAGCTCGTCGACGACCCGGGCCCAGGTGTAGCGCTCCCGTACCCGGCGCACCCCGGCCGCGCCCAGCGACGTCCGCCAGCCGTCGTCGGCCAGCAGGGCCCGCACCGCCTCGGCCACCGCCTCGGGCTGGCGGGGCGGGACGAGCAGCCCCGTCACCCGGTCGACGACGGTGTCGGTGAGCCCGCCCACTGCCGAGGCCACCACGGGCACGCCGCACGCCATCGCCTCCAGGGGCACGATGCCGAACGGCTCGTACCAGGGCACGCACACCACCACGTCGGCCGAGCGCAGCAGCGCGGGCAGGTCGTCGCGGGAGACCCGGCCCAGCAGGCGCACCCGGTCCCCCACGCCCACGGCGTCGGCCAGCTGGCGCAGGCGGCGGGCGGCCGGGTCGGTGGCCAGCTCGCAGGCGGGCGGGCCGCCGGCGATCACCAGCTCGGCCCCGGGCACGGCGGCCAGGGCGGTGATGGCGTTCCCCACGCCCTTGCGCTGGACCAGGCGGCTGACCACCACGATGCGGGCGAGCCCTCGCCGGCGGCGGGCCGCCGGCCCCTCGGGGCTGAACACGAGGGGGTCGACCCCGCAGGGCACGATCGACAGGCGGGCGTCGTCCGCTCCGAGCCGGCGCAGCTCGTCCACCTCGTCGGTGCAGGTGGCCACCAGCCGGTCGACCGACCTCACGAGCTGCTCCTCCACCGGCAGCCGTTCGGGCGGGCTGGTGTCGTAGGAGCCCTGGTGGCGGCGCTTGACGACGCCCAGGGCGTGGAAGGTGTGCAGCAGCGGCAGGCCCAGGGGCCGGGCCGCCACCAGCGACGCCCACCCCGACATCCAGAAGTGGGCATGGACCAAGTCGGGCGGGTGGGCCTCCCACGACCGCCGCAGCGACGCCGCGAAGTCGCCCATGGAGGGGAAGAGGGCGTCCTTGGCCACCGGCGCGGCCGGCCCGGCGTCCACGTTGGCGACGACCACGCCGGGCGCCAGCTGCACGTTCCGGGGCAGGTCGGGCCCGTCCCGCCGGGTGTGCACGACCACGTCGTGGCCCCGGGCCCCCAGCTCGGTGGCGAGCGCGGCGACCGCCACGTTCTGGCCGCCGGCGTCCTCCCCGCCGAGGGCGGCCAGGGGGCTGGCGTGCTCCGACACCAGGGCGATGCGCATGTCAGACCACCACTCCCTGCCGCCCCGCCGCCGCCGGGTGGGCGACGACCTTGTCGATGGCCCGCACGACCTCGGGGACGGTGATCCGGTCGATGCAGGGGTGGTTGGGCACGGGGCAGACCCGCGCCCGGCAGCCCGCGCAGCCGATGTCGAGCCCGCCCAGGAGCACGTGGCGCACGCCCCAGGGCCGCCACGCGGCCGGAGCCACCGTTGGGGCGAACAGCGAGACCACGGGCGTGCCCACCGCCGCCGCCAGATGGGCGGGACCGGTGTTGCCGGTCACGACCGCCACCGCCCCGGCCAGGACCGCCGCCAGCTGGGGCAGGTCGAGGCGGCCGCCGAGATCGACCACGTTGCGCCGCCCACCGGCGACGAAGGCGGTGAGCCCGACCTCGTCGGGGCCGCCGGTGACCACGACGCGCCCTGCGGCCGAGAGGCTGGCCACCAGGTCACGGTTCTTGGCCGGCGACCACGCCCGGGCCGGCACCGACGCCCCGGGGTGCACGACGACGTACGGCTCCGTCGCGACCGGACCGGCCAGAGCGGCGGGCGGCGGGCCCGCTGCGGCCCGCACCGCCAACCGTCCGTCGTCTCCCGCCGGGAGGCTGTAACCGAGGGTCTTGACCACCGAAAGCCCCCGCTCGACCTCGTGGAGGTGGTCGGGCACCCTGTGGCGCACGTCGAGCAGTGACCCCGGATAGTCCTCGGAGATGGCTGCGATGCGCCCGACGCCGGCCATCCGCAGGAGCAGGGCCAGCGGCAGGGCGCTCTGGTGGAACGAGGTGAGGATGGCCGCCTCCTCGACCCTCAGGGCCTCCACCCGGGCCACCAGGTCGAGCACGTCCCGGCGCGCCACCGGCCCCGGTTCGGGGTCGATCCACGCCGCCGAGAAGCACACCACCTCGTCCACACCGGGCAGCAGCTCGGCGGCGGCCCGCCCCCGGGGGCCGCACAGGAGCGTGACCCGGGCCGCCCCGGCCGCCACCGCCCGCACCGCGGGACCGGCCAGCAGGACGTCGCCCATGCTGTCCATGCGGGCGACGAGGACGTGGGGGCCGGTCATGCCTCGGCCCTCCCAAGCAGGCTGTCGACGGCAGCCGCCAGGGTGGGCGCCACCTCGGGAGCCTCATCCACCTCCTCGGGCCGGGTGACGGGGGTCGGCACCAGCACCGCCCGCGCCCCCGCCGCCCTCGCCGCCTCCACGTCGGCGCCGATGTCGCCCACCACCGCGCAGTCTGCGGGGTCGACGCCGAGCCGGCGGGCCGCCTCCTGCACCAGACCGGGAGCGGGCTTGCGGCAGGGGCACCCGTCGCCCGGGCCGTGCGGGCACACCACCCACGTGGCGAAGGGCCCCAGCAGCTCCTCCACCCGGCGGTTGACCTCCTCCACCTGGGTCGGCGTGAGCAGGCCCCGGGCCACACCGCTCTGGTTGGTCACCACCGCCACCGCCACGCCCGCGCCCCGCAGCCGGTCGAGGGCGGCGCGGGCACCGGGCATGGGCTCGACCAGCTCGGGCCGACCGTTGTAGGGGACGTCGCGGACCAGCGTGCCGTCCCGGTCGAACAGGACGGCGGCCGGCAGCACGCTCCTCACCGCCGCCTCCGCACCAGGAAGGGGCCCATGGCCAGGGCGTCGACCGGGGCCGAGCCGAAGCACTCCAAGGCGTCGCGAGGATCGTCGACCATGGGGCGGCCGGCGGTGTTGAGGCTCGTGTTGATGACGACCGGCACCCCCGTCCGCCGCTCGAACCCCTCCAGCATGCGGGCCACCACCGGCTCCTCCCGCCGGTCGACGGTCTGGATGCGGGCGGTGCCGTCGACGTGGACGGCGGCGGGGATGCGGTCCCGCCACTCGGGCCGGACGTCGTGCACGAACAGCATGTACGGGCTGGGGAACACGCCCTCGAAGATCTCGCCGGCCCGCTCGGCCAGCACCATGGGGGCCACCGGCCGGAACTGCTCGCGGCCCTTGACGTCGTTCAGCCGCTGGAGGTTGGCCTCGTGGCGGGGGTCGGCGAGCAGGCTGCGATGCCCGAGGGCGCGGGGGCCGTACTCCGACCGCCCCTGGAACCACGCCACCACGCCGTTGCCGGCCAGCACCTCGGCCGCCGCGTCGGCGATGTCGGGAGGGCGCTCGTGGGCGACGTCGGCGGTGACCAGCCAGGCCTCGAGGTCGGCATCCGACCACTCCCGCCCCAGGGCGGCAGTGGACATGGGCGCGACGTGGTCGCCGAGGGTGTGGGCCACGTGCAGGGCGGCGCCCAGTGCGGTGCCGGCGTCGCCCGCCGCCGGCTGCACCCACAGCCGCTCGAACGGCCCCTCGGCGGCGATGCGGGCGTTGGCCACGCAGTTGAGGGCCACGCCGCCCGCCAGGGTGAGGGCCTCCTCGCCGGTCTCGGCGTGCACCCACGCGGCCAGCTCGAGCAGCACCTCCTCCAGCCGGGTCTGCACGCTGGCCGCCAGGTCGGCGTGCTCGGCCGACCACGGCTCCTCCTCGCCGTTGT
Organism: Acidimicrobiia bacterium; assembly: GCA_046565765.1. GTDB lineage: Bacteria > Actinomycetota > Acidimicrobiia > Acidimicrobiales > AC-14 > JBFMCT01. The sequence continues at coordinate 99,334 of JBKHXX010000093.1, forward strand.
GGCGCCGCTTGGCCATGGTGGCGAAGTCGATGGGGTCGACGCTGAAGCCGCCGTCGCCGGTGGCCCGCACCGCCGAGCGCATCTCGGGCAGGAAGGAGGGCTGGCCGTAGGCGGCCAGGGCCATGACCTTGTACTCGTCCGACGACCGCCGGAAGCCGAGGTGCTCGGTGACCTCCTCGTACAGCAGTCCCAGCGAGTGCGGCAGCTGCTGGGCGGCCAGCACCTCCAGGTCTCCGTCGCGGGAGTGGCCGGCCAGGTGCGACGCCCGCTCCCCCCGCCCGTCGAGCACGAGCACGGCCGAGGACGGGTACGGGGCGGCCAGGTGGGCGGAGGCGGCGTGGGCCACGTGGTGGGCCACGTAGCGGACGCACGCCGGGTCGAGCCCGGGCAGGGCGGTCTGGAGGAACCGCGGCGCCCGTTGGGCGTAGAGGGTGCGGAGCCCCTCCCAGCCGTCGCAGGTGACGTCGCCGTCGGCCGGAACGGGTGGGGCGAGGTGCGGGTCGTAGGAGTAGGCGACGGCGTCGAGGTCCTCGGCGCTGATGCCGGCCTGGGCCAGGCACCACGCGGCCGACAGCTCCGGGACCTCCCACGTGGAGAAGGGCACCGGCAGCTTGCCGTGCTTGCGCCTGCTGAAGCGCTCCTCTTCGGCCGCGGCCACCACCGTGCCGTCGACCACCAGGGCGGCGGCAGGGTCGTGGAACACCGCGTTGACGCCGAGCACCTTGGCCAAGAAGAACTTCCCCCTCGCGCGCGCCGCAGAACGAAGTTGCGCGAGGCCACCTGCTTGACCCGCTGTCGCGCCTTCTACCCCCGTTGAAGGCGCGTCAATCACACCAAGAGAATTCGGTTCTCCGGTCCGGTCACCGGGCAGGAAGGACCTATGAGCCAGCTCGGGTACTCACTCTCCAGCGAGGAACACCGCCCCGCCGACCTGATCCGCTACGCCCGCCGGGCCGAGGAGGTCGGGTTCACCTTCGCCCTCATCTCGGACCACTTCCATCCCTGGGTCGACAGCCAGGGCCACAGTCCCTTCGTGTGGACGGTACTGGGCGGCATCGCCCAGGCCACCGAGCGTCTGGAGGTGGGCACCGGGGTGACGTGCCCCACCATCCGCATCCACCCGGCGATCATCGCCCAGGCGGCGGCCACCACCGCCGACCTGTTCGGTGGCCGGTTCTTCCTCGGCGTGGGCACCGGCGAGAACCTCAACGAGCACGTCCTCGGCGACCGCTGGCCGCCCGTGGACGTCCGTCTCGAGATGCTCGAGGAGGCCATGGAAGTCATGCGGGAGCTGTGGAAGGGCGGGCTCACCAGCCACGAGGGCAAGCACTACACCGTCGAGAACGCCCGGATCTACACCGTCCCCGACCAGCCGCCGCCCATCCACGTGGCCGCGGCCGGGGCCAAGGCAGCCGAGCTGGCCGGCCGGATGGGCGACGGCTTCGTGGGCACCTCCCCCGACACCGAGACGATCCAGGCCTTCGAGGAGGCCGGCGGCCGGGGCAAGCCCCGCTACGGCCAGATGACCGTCTGCTGGGCGGCCGACGAGGCCGATGCCCGCAGGACGGCCCTGGAGGTGTGGCCCAACGCCGGCCTCCCGGGACAGCTGTCCCAGGAGCTGCCCCTGCCGTCCCACTTCGAGCAGGCGGCCGAGCTGGTCACCGAGGACGCCCTGGCCGAGGCGTTCCCCGTGGGCCCCGACCCCGAGCGCCACCTGTCGACGATCCGGGAGTACTTCGACGCCGGGTACGACCACGTCTACGTCCACCAGATCGGCCCCGACCAGGAGGGCTTCTTCGACTTCTACGAGAAGCAGATCCTCCCCAAGCTGTAGGTCTGTGCATTTTCCTACCTCTCAGGTAGGAAAATGCACAGTGACGCGCCGCTGCGGCGCCTCCGGGGGCAATGGAGGCGCCGCAGCAGACGTTCCCCCCTCCCGAGGGACTGCCCGGGCTAGCGGGGCAGGAAGCTGCTCAGGAAGCCGAGCCCGGGGATGGAGGGCAGCGACCCGAACGGCACGCAGGCGGAGAGGTTGAGGCTGCCCAGGGACAGGACGGTGCCCGCGCCGAGGCCGGGGATGCCGTCCGTGTTGACATTGGGCAGGTTGCCGGCCATGCCGAGCAGCGACGACAGGCAGGCGTCGAGGTTGAACGGCATGCAGCCCGACAGGTCGAGATTGCCCATGAACGGGACGTTGAAGCCACCGGTCGCCCCGGCCGAGCCGCCCGTCGTCCCCGCCGAGCCCCCGAATCCGAGGTTGGCCCCGGGCAGGTTGCGGAACATGCCCATCACCGACGACATGCACTTGGTCACGTCGACGGGGACGCACTTGTTGACGTCGAGGCCGGCGATGTCGGGCACGGCGCCGGGGGCAACGCCCGACACCATGGACAGGATCGAGTCGACGCACTGGCTGACGCCGGCGGGCAGCGCCGCCCCCGACGTGGCGATCAGCGAGCGCACGCAGTTGGCGGCCTGGGTGGAGATCTGGCCGAGCGGCACCTTGGGCTGGCCGGTGCGGACGTCCACGATGTCGCTCACGCACGTCGGGACCGGCACGGGCAGGTTGCCGAGGTTGGGCACGTTGGGAAGGTTGGGGATGGCCGGCGTGGGCAGGCCGGCGGACGCGTTGGCGGTGGTGCCCGTGCCGCCTCCGTTCGACTTGGTGGTGGTGCCGGCCGAGGCGGTGGCGCCGCCGGTGCCGGCCGAGGCCGACGACGTGGTCTTGTTGCCGTCGGTGCCGGTGCCGACGGTCACGTCCACGTCGCCCCCCGGAACGGGCAGGGACACGCTGACGGCGCCGCCGCCCTCGCCACCGGTGGTGGGCAGGTTGAACGGGCTGACGGTGTTGACGACGGTCGCCACCGCGTCCTGGGCGGGCCCGGGCAGGGCGCCGGCGGCACCCAACCCCGTCACCCCCACCAGGCCTGTCACGACGCCGGCGACGACCTTCGCCACCATGCCTGAGAGAATTCCTGCGGGAAGCATTTGGGTTCGATTCCTCCACTTCGGTAGTCCGGCTGCCTGCGTCGTTGCAGGTCCGATGACGTTGCTCCCGGCTGTCACCAGCAGGTCGCCCTTTTCGGTGGAGAAACCCGTCGACAGCACCGAGGCCAGCGCCGCGTTGGGTTGCGGGTCGGCCCGGCCGGTCACGGCACGGACGTCGTTGGCGAACGCGGCGAGCGGCTGGAAGCCGGCCTCGGCGAGCGACCGCCCGCTGAGGATCGCTTCGGCCGCCCGTTCGTCCAGGACGTCGTCGTCTGTGAACGTGTCACCGGGCATCTCACCCGGTACATCGCACCAGCCGTTCACAGGGGTACGCCCTCGCGGGAGAGGATCCTGCGCAGGGACTCCAGGCCTCTTCGCTGGAGGGCCTTGACCGCCCCCGGCGTGCGGTCGAGGGCGGCCGCCACCTGCTCCACGGTGAGGTCGGCGACCAGCCGCAGCAGGAGCACGTCCCGCTGGGCGGGGGCCAGCCGCTCGCACAGCTCCAGCACCCGGGCCGTGCCCAGCACCCGCTCGGCGTCGTCCTCGACGTCGCCGCCGGCCGCCTCGGGCACGTCCTCGCCGCCCCACTGAGGCCGCACGCCGGCCCGCCGGCGCTCGTCGGTCAGGCGGCGGTGGGCGATGGTGAACAGCCATCCCCGGAAGTCGTCCTCGTCCCCCCGGAACGAACGCAGGCCCCGGAAGGCGCCCAGGAACGTCTCCGAGCACAGGTCGTCGGGGTCGATCGCGCCCTGGAGGCGCAGGTAGGACACGACCGCGGGGGCGAGGGCACGCCACAACCGGGTGTAGGCCCACGGGGCGTCGCCCTGGGCGGCGGTGAGCACGCTGTCGAAGGCGGCGCCGATCCTCATCGCGCCGGCCCAGCGGCGCAGGGGGGAACAGGCGGCACCGGGTCCACATCGGCAGGACTTCGATCGGCCTTGAGCCGCCGCCGCCCGCCACTAGCCTCGTCCCGTGGCGAATACGACAGCGGATGGCGAGTACGACGTGATCGTGGTCGGGGGCGGGCCGGCCGGAGAGAACGTGGCCGGGCGCTGCGCCGACGGCGGCCTACAGGTTGCGCTGGTGGAGCGGGACCTGGTGGGCGGCGAGTGCTCCTACTGGGCGTGCATGCCGTCCAAGGCCATGCTGCGCCCGGGCGAGGCCCTGGCCGGCGTGCGGCGGGTCCCGGGGGCCAGGGCGGCCGTCACCGGCGAGCTCGACACCACCGAGGCCCTCGCCTGGCGCGACTCGGTGGTGTCGGAGTGGGACGACCGCTACCAGGTGGAATGGCTGGAGGACGCCAAGGTGACCCTCGTGCGAGGCCATGCGCGCCTGCTCGGCGCCCGCCAGGTCGAGGTGGAGACGGAGGACGGCCGGGAGCGCCTCCGGGCGCGCCGGGCGGTGGTGCTGGCCACCGGCTCGAGCGCGGCCCCGCCTGCCGTCCAGGGCCTGGCCGAGACCCGGCTGTGGGACAACCGCGACGCCACCGAGGCGCAGTCCGTCCCCGAGCGGCTGATCGTGCTCGGCGGCGGGGCGGCGGGCTGCGAGATGGCCCAGGCGTTCCGCCGGCTGGGCACCCGCAAGATCACGCTCATCGAGGCGGGCCACCACCTGCTGCCTACCGAGGAGCCGTTCGCGGGCGACCAGGTGCGAGCCGCCCTCCAGGCCGAGGGAGTGCTGGTCTACACCGGCGTCACCGCCATGCGGGTGCTGCGCAACGAGGACCAGAGCCTGGTCACGGCCGTGCTCACCGACGGCCGCAGCGTCACCGGCGACGAGCTGCTGGTGGCGGTGGGCCGCAGCCCCAACACGTGGGACCTCGGCATGGAGACGGTCGGGCTGCGCCCGGGCACGTACGTGGAGGTCGACGACCAGCTGCTGGCGGCCAAGGTGGCCGGCGACTGGCTCTACGCGGTGGGCGACGTCAACGGCCGCTCCCTGCTCACCCACATGGGCAAGTACCAGGCCCGCCTGGCCGCCGACCACATCCTGGGCAAGCAGGTGGAGGCCTGGGCCGACCAGCGGGCCATCCCCCGGGTCATCTTCACCGATCCCCAGGTCGCGGCGGTGGGGCTCACCGAGCGCCAGGCCCAGGACCAGGGCATCGAGGCTCGCGTGCTGGCCGCTCCCATCGAGTCGGTGGCGGGCACCACCTTCCGCGGGGACGGCGTCTCCGGCACCTGCCAGCTGATCGTCGACAACCACCGCCGGGTGCTGGTGGGGGCCACCTTCACCGGCCCGGACGTGGCCGAGCTGCTCCACGCCGCCACCGTCGCCATCGCCGGCGAGGTGCCGATGGACCGCCTCCGCCACGCCGTCCCCGCCTACCCGACCGTCAGCGAGGTGTGGCTCAAGCTGGTCGAGGCCTACCTGGCCGCCGGCTGAGGGCTGCCGTCAGCAGGACAGCTGGCGCTGGCCGGAAGTCACTAGCGTGCTCGCCGTGCCGATCCGCCTGGTGCTGGCCGAGGACAACTACCTCCTCCGAGAGGGGATGAGCCGTCTGGTGGAGGCCCAGCCCGGGCTCGAGCTGGCCGCCGCGTGTGAGGACTACGACAGCCTGCTGGCGGCCGTCGACGAGCATCGCCCCGACGTGGTCCTCACCGACATCCGGATGCCTCCCACCGGGACCGACGAGGGCATACGCGCCGCCGAGTACGTGCGGCGGGCCCTTCCGGGGACCGGGGTGGTGGTGCTCAGCCAGTACGCCGACCCGCAGTACGCGCTGGACTTCCTCGAGCACGGCTCACAGGGGCGGGGCTACCTGCTGAAGGAGCGGGTGTCCGACCTCGACCAGCTGCTGGGCGCCATCCAGGAGGTGGCCCGGGGTGGCTCGGTGATCGATCCCAAGGTGATCGACGCCCTGGTGACGGCCCGCTCCAAAGCACCCTCCCCGTTGCGCGACCTCACCGTACGGGAGTCCGAGGTCCTCTCCGAGATGGCCCAGGGCAAGAACAACGCCGCCATCGCCACCGCCCTGACCCTGTCGGAGCGGGCGGTCGAGAAGCACATCAACTCGCTGTTCTCCAAGCTGGGCCTGTCGGAGGAGCGGGACGTGAGCAGGCGGGTGAAGGCCGTCCTGCTGTTCCTGTCCGAGCGCGACGGGGCCTGACCGTCACTCCGCCCGCAGGACCTCGGCGGGCCGGAGCCGGGCCGCCCGGCGGGCGGGGAGGGCGGCCATGACGTTGGCCAGCATCAGCGAGGCGGGTATGGCCAGGGCGGCCACCGTGACCGCGACGGGCGGGACGTAGAGCAGGGGTGTGGACTCGGCCACCAGCCGCCACACCCAGCGACCGGTGGCGATGCCGAGCGGGATGCCGGCCAGGAGGGCGACGAGCGACACCGTCACCGCCTGCCAGCTGACACATGCGGCGACCTGCAGCGGCCGGAAGCCAAGGGCCCGGAGGACGGCCAGGTCGTGGCGGCGCCGGCGCACGGCCGTCGCCAGCACGTGGGCCAGGGCGCCCAGGCCGAGGAGGACGAGGAAGGCGGCCAGGGCCTTGGGCAGGACCCGGACGTTGCGCAGGTGGCCGACGTCCTGCGGCAAGGCGCTGGGCTCGATCAGGGCTGAGTCGCCGTAGCGCTCCCGCAACCCCTCGACGGCCTCCTCGACGTCCACCGCGCGGCCGAAGCCGACGAGGACGGTGGACTCGCGGGCGGTGTCGGTCGGAGCGACGGCCTCGAACCCGTCGAGGGTCATCCAGGCCCCCTGGTCGAACGAGAAGTGGGGCGTCTGGGGCAGGAGCCCGCTGCCCACGACGCGAAGCTCCCGATCGTCGCCGCCCAGGCGGACGGTGTCGCCGATGCCTTTCCCCAGCACCCGGGCCGTGGCCGGTCCGATGACCACCTCGTCGGGCGCCTGAGCCCGACGCCCCTCGAGGAGGGTGAAGGTGCGGGCGCCCTTGCGGGACTGGAGGGTGTAGACCGGCACGCTGGCGCCGTCGAACTCGACGCTCGCTTGGGAGACGATGTGGACATCGGTGATCCCGGCGTCGGCCGCCAGCTCGGCGCCGAGGTCCTCGACCGTCGACTGGTCGGGCGGGAGCACGCCGACGTCCCAGAACTGGCCGGAGCGGTCGGGGCGGGCGAGGGCGTCGTCGATCCCGTGGAGGAGACCGAAGGCGCCGACCACCCCGAGGATGGCGGCCACCGCGCTCACCAGCGCGGGCCGGACCGGCAGCTGCCGCTGCCCCTCTCCCCGTTCCAGGGCGAACCCCGCGCCGATCACCGCTGGAAGAGGTGCGACCGTGAGGCGGCGGAGGGCGGGGACGACGGAGAGCCGGGTCACGACCGAGGGCGGGGACGGCGCCCTCGACGTCGCCCGGTGGGCGGAGACCACCGCGCCGGAGAGGGTGACCAGGGCCACCGCCAGGGCGCCGGGCAGGAGGACGAGCCAGTCGGCATGGACGCCGGGGTCGGGCTCGAGGGTGCCCGCCAGCCCGAGCGGGAACCAGCGGGACATGGCCACGGCGGCGCCGGCGGCCACGATCATCCCGCTCACGGCGGTGACGGCGAGCGGGGCGACCAGGCCCGCGACGAGGCCGGTGCGGGTGAAGCCCAGTGCCCGCAGGGCGCTCGCCGGTTGCTCCATGGCGTACACCGTGCGGGTGAGGGCCTGGCCCACGAGCACCACGCCGGCCAGGGCCACGGCGCCGGCGAAGAGCAGCAGGGCGGTGCGCTCGAGGTCGGTCCCGCGCGTGACCCGCTTGGTGTCCTCGGACACGATCCGGACCGGGACGTTCGGGATGCCGAGCGCCTCGGACGCTCGACGCCCGAACTCGGCCACGTCGGTGCCCGGGCGCAGCCGCACCACCAGGTTGGGGATCCGGGGGACCTCGGGATGGCTCGCCAGCATGGCGGCGCTCGGCGTCCAGCTCGGGCCGCCCCCCATGAAGGCCAGGTCGATGTCCGTGTCGCCGATCCCCACCACGGTGACCTCCAGCGTCGGACCGTCGTAGGGCGAGCCGACGTCCAGCGACGTGGCGGACACGACCGTGAACTTCGAGCCGACGTGCAGGTCGAGCTCCTTGGCTGCCTGGCGGTTCACGAACACCTCGTCCGCCCGCCGCGGGTCCGGCAGCCGCCCCGCCACCAGGAGAGGACGGTTGATCGTGCGGTACAAGTGGTCGTCGTTGGGGGCCAGCGCCGTCGACCCGGGGATGCCCTCGATCTCGACCGTGGTGAGGGCGAACTCGCCGGCGTCCTCGACCTCGGGCAGGTTGCGCACCGGCGCGTAGTCGGTGTCGTACGACCCGGCCAGGCTGGCGAAGACGATGGCGTCCGAACGGCCCGTCGCCTCCCGGTAGCGGTCGTAGGCGGTGGACGTGCGGCGGGCCCCGGCCACCGCGGCCAGGGCCAGGCCGCCCACCAGCCCGGCGAGCACGCCCAGGGCCACCAGAGAGCGCCAGCGCCGGGAGATCTCGGAGCGGGCCCAGAGCAGCGTCGCCGTCCGCATCAGTGGGCCCCTGCCGCCGCCCCGCCGAGCGGGATCCGGCCCGAGACGCGCGTGCCCCGGCCGGGGGCGGACTGCACGCCGAACGTCCCACCCACCGCCCCCACCCGGTCCCCCATGTTGACGAACCCGGCACCCGGCGTCTCCCGGTGGGCCGGGTCGAAGCCGGCGCCGTCGTCGGCGACCTCGAAGAGCACGCCGCCCGCGTCCTCCCAGACCCGCACGGTGACGGTCGCCTCGTCGCCGGCGTGCTTGCCGGCGTTCTGCATGGCCTCCAGGCAGCAGAAGTAGACCGCCGCCTCGATGTCGGGGCTGTAGCGGCCGACCCCCTCGGCGACGACCTCGGTGGGCAGCGCCGCCCGCCCGCCCGCCGCGGTGAGCGCCTCGCCCAGCCCCCGGTCGACCAGCAGCGGCGGGTAGATGCCGTGGGCCAGGGTGCGCAGCTCCTGCACCGCCTCCTGGAGGTCCTTGCCGAGCTGCTCGAGCATCTGGTTGGACGTGGCCGGGTCCCGCTCGGCGATCTGGCGGGCCAGGCGGAGGTTGACGGCCAGGGCGACGAGGTGCTGCTGGGCCCCGTCGTGCAGGTTGCGCTCGATCTGGCGGCGGGCGGCGTCGGCCGAGGCCACGATGCGGGCGCGGGAGGCGCGCAGCTCCTCCGCCTGGCGCCGGACCTCGTCGAGGGTGGTCTGCAGGGCCGAGTCGAGCTGGACGTTGTGGAGGGCCAGTCCCACCTGGCGGGCCAGCTCGGTGAGGGTGCGCTCCTCCTCTTCCTTGAAGACGTCGCCCTCGGGTGGCCGGACGGCCACGATCAGCCCCAGGAGGTGGCCCGAGTGGACGATCGGCGCCACCCGCAGCACGTGGTCCTCCCGCCCACGCAGGAGGTCGCCGAGCCACACCTTCACCCAGGCCGGGCCCGAGACCCCCGCCCGGGTGACGATGGCTTGCTCGTCAGGGCTGAGCACCAGGCGGGCGGCGGGGGCATCGGGGACGGAGACGACCCGGTCGAGGCGGCCGTCCGAACCCGTCCAGACCTCGGCGGTGGTGAGGGCCAGCGTCTTTCGCAAGGACTCGGCCACCTGCAGCAGCAGCTCGTCCAGGGGGATGGCCCGGGAGAGGCGGCTGCCGAACGTCTTCAGCACCTGGTCGGGCGCCTCCCGCTCGCCGTACACGATCCGGTTGGCGAACTGGGCCAGGCGCTCCCGGGCGGGGACGTACAGCAGCGCGGCCACCGCCGCCGCCAGCATGGACAGGCCGAGGAGGGGGCGCTCGCTGTCGGTAGGGGTGCGGCCCAGGCCCAGCACGATCACCAGGTACACCGACACGACCACGCCGCTCAGGCCGGCCAGCGACACGGTGTGGGCCAGCAGCGTGTCCACCCGGCCGATCAGCCGTTTGGACGACCCGAGGACGAGGGCGACGGGGATGGGCAGGGTGGCCGCCACCGCCACCGCTCCCCCGTCGTCGGGCCAGCCCGACAACAGGCGGACCGCCAGCGCGATCAGGGTGACCTCGACCCCCACGGCCACCGCCCAGCCGAACCACTGCATGCGCTGGCGCTCGAGACCGGCCGCCCGCCGGTAGCGGCGGTTGGAGCCGGCCAGCCCGACGGCGGCGGCCAGGAGCCCTTCCAGCACCACCGGCCACAGGGCGATCGAGGGGCGCTGCAGCCACAGGAGCAGGCCGATGGCAGCGCCGGCCGCGTACCCGGCGACCACCACGCGCCGGCTGACCGCGCACGACCCGTCCGGGAGGGTGAGGACGACGTGCATGCCGACGGCCGGCAGCAGGGCCAGGGCGAGAGGTCGGACGAGGTAGGCGACGTCCACCAGCGCGGCCGGCAGGTTCCGGCCGTCGCCGTGGGCCCAGAGCACGGCGGCCGCCACGGCGGCCAGGCCGCCCAACACCGATCCCTGGAGGATCAGCGTCCCCTGCCGCTCCCCCGGGCGGCGCACGCCGATGACCGCTCCGGCCACGGCCCAGGCTCCCACCGTCACCCCGTACCACAGCGCGGCCCGGAGGTGGCCCGTCCCCTGGGCCAGTACGAGCGCCGCCAGCGACAGCCCGACCGCGGCGGGAGCCAGGAGCGGCTGCAGGCGAGCCCGAAAGGCACTGCCCGGCGGAACGGGCACGTCCTCGCGCACGCTCATGGGGCTGACGGCAGTGGTCATGACGGGGCCGGTCAGGCCTCCGTCGGCGTGCCGAACGCGGTCCGCATCCCGCTGTCGGCGGTGGACCCGGCCGGTTCGGCGCCGTCCTCCAGCCTGCCGTCGCGCATGCGCACGATGCGGTCGGCGGCGGCGGCCACGTCGTCGTCGTGGGTCACCATCATGATCGCCTGGCCGTCGGCGTGGAGCCTCCGGAACAGCTCCAGCACCTCGTGGCCCCCGGCCGTGTCGAGGGCGCCCGTCGGCTCGTCGGCCAGCAACAGGGTGGGCCTGTTGGCCAGGGCCCGGGCGATGGCGAGCCGCTGGCGTTGGCCGCCGGAGAGGACGCCCGGGGCGCTCTTGCCCTTGTCGCCCAGGCCCAGAAGGTCGAGAAGGTCGCGCGCCCGGGTCTCCGCCTTCTTCCGGGGGCTGCCGGCGATGATGGCGGGCAGGGTCACGTTCTCGAGGACGCTCATGCCCTCCAGAAGGTTGAAGAACTGGAAGACGATGCCGATGTGGGCCCGGCGGACGCGGGCCAGCTCGTTCTCGTCCTTGCCGGCCAGCGACACGCCGGCGAGCACGATCTCGCCCTCGCTGGGCGTGTCGAGCCCGGCCACCAGGTTGAGCAGCGTCGACTTCCCGCACCCCGAAGGGCCCATGACGGCCACGAACTCCGCCGACGCCATCGTCATGGTCACGCCCCGGAGGGCGCGCACCGGTGCCGCCTCGGCCTCGTAGGTCTTGCGGACGCCCCGCACCTCCAGCACCGCCCCGCCGTTCGCCGCGGCAGCCTCGCTCATGTCGGTCTCCTGTTCACGGTCATCATTGAGCCAGACCGGGGGGCTGGCGAGAAGTGCGCTGGCATCAGACGGGGAGGTGGTGCTGGCATCACCACGCGCCCTCCCCGACCAACCGGAAGGCGTGGACGGTGCCGTCGCGGCCCTTGACCTTGGCCGGCTCGAGGGGCTCGAGGCGCGCACCCTCGCCGAGCAGGTCGGCGGTGGCCCGGCTGACGACCGTCTGGCCGGCGTCCGCCCACTGCTGGAGGCGCTGGGCCAGGTTCACCGAGTCCCCGACCAGGCTGTACTCGAGGCGCTCCTCCGACCCGAGCAGGGCGGCGGCCACCCGTCCGCTCGACAGGCCGATCCCCAGGCCGAACTCCGGAAGCCCGCTGGCCCGCCACCGCTCGTTGACGGCTGCCTGGGCCCGGTGCATGGCCGCGGCCGCCTCCGCCGCGTGCCGGGCGTGCTCGTCCTGGGGGATGGGGGCCCCGAACACCGCCATCACCGCGTCCCCGACGAACTGCATGACGGTGCCGCCCGCGTCCAGCACCGCCCGGTTCATCTCCGCCCGGTGCTCGTTGAGCTGGCCGGCCAGGCCGGAGGGGTCGGCGTGCTCGGCGATGGTGGAGTAGCCCCGCACGTCGGACATGAGCACGGTCACGTCGAGCATCTCCGTCTCGCCGATGCGGCGGCCCTCACGCCGGAGCTTCTCGGCCACCCCGCCGGGAAGCAGTCGGCTGAGCGTCTCGCCCTGCTCCTCGCGAAGGACGATGGCCTCGTGCAACATCCGCAACCGGCGCAGAGCGCTGCTGGCGCCGGTGCTGGCCGCCTCGGCCAGCTTGAGGAAGAGCCGTTCGATGGCGTCGGCCACGTCGGCGCCGGTGGTGCCCCGGGCGGCGGCGATGGCTTTGACCGGCCGCCCCTCGGCCACCAACTGGAGCAGCTCCTCCTCGGCCGGTGACAGGTTGCCGGCGGTGGTGACCGGGTTCACCAGGGCCTCGACGATGGACGGGTCGATCAGAGATCCGCCCGTCGCGACGTCCCGGATGGCCCGGGCCAGCTGGTCGCCGTCGGCCAGCCGGTCCTTGAGGAGGTAGGCGTACCCGGCCGAGCCCTCGCCGAGGAGGGCGATGGCGTACTCCGGGTCGTCGTACTGCGACAGCACCACGACCCCCGTCCCCGGGTGTCGCTTGCGGACCTCCTTGGCTGCGTCGATGCCCTCCTGGCGGAAGCTCGGAGGCATGCGGATGTCGGTGACGACCACCTGCGGGGCGGCCGCCTCGGCTCCGCTGACCAGGCCGTCGTAGTCGGCAGCCGTGCCGACCACGGTCAGGTCGGGCTCCAGGCCGATCAGGGTCCGGACCCCCTCCCGGACGATGACGTTGTCGTCGGCCAGGAACACGGTGATCTGGCGAGCGCTCACGAGTCGTCATTAGGGCTCAGGAGGGGCGCAGCTGGCAAGGAGGCCGCCCGTCCCATGCGGGTGGTGGCAGCCCCCCCCTGGCCCCGAAGGCCACCACCCTTGGGTCGGGCCCCTGCCCCTCTCTACGCTCCGCAATCGATGGAGGTTCCCGTACGCGTCGAGTCGTCGGTCCCGTGCCACGAGGACGCATGAGCGTGCTCAGGTTCTGGTTCGGGACGACGTTGCGGAGCCGGTGGCGGGCCTACCTCGGCGTGGCCGTGCTGTTGGCCCTCCTGGGGGGACTGAGCCTGGCGTCCCTTGCCGGCGCGCGCCGGACCGCCTCGGCCTACCCCCGCTTCCGGGAGGCGGGCGGCGCCCTGGACGTCCACTTCTTCCACGTCGGGGAACCGGAGCTGGCCCGGAGGCTGCCCGGAGTGACCGGGTCGGCGACGTACTTCTCGTTCATCGGCGGCGCCGTCGACGCCGACGGACGCCCGGACCCGCAGTACGCCGACCTGGGGGCGGAGATGGTCGGGAGCTTCGACGGGCTCTACTTCAGCCGGGACCGCTTCGTCGTGACGGAAGGGCGGATGGCCGATCCAGCCCGCGCCGACCAGGTCGTCGTGAACGAGCACGCCGCCGCCCAGGGCCTGCGCCTCGGGGATCGGGTCCGGCTGGGCGTGTTCGACCCGGCCGACGAGGACGCCGTCTTCAGCGACACACCACCCCCTCCGGTGGACGTCGTCGAGGTCGCCATCGTGGGCATCGGGCTGTTCCCCGACGAGGTCGTGCAGGACGACACCGACCGGTTCGGCCGGGTCCTCCTCACGCCCGCGTTCACCGAGCGCAACCGCCGGTGGGCCAGCTACGGCTGGACCGGCGTGTCCCTGGAAGGCGGTGAGGAGGGCGTGGCCCGGTTCAAGCGGGACTACCTCGCCGGGCTGCCCGGCGAAGGCGCCACCTCGTTCCGGGAGCGCTCCGGCGTGGTGGCCCGTACCCAGGAGGCGGTGCGGCCCCTCGTCGTGGCCCTCGGGGCGTTCGGCGCCATGGCCGCGGTGGCGACGCTCCTCCTGGTCGGCCAGGCCCTCGTACGTCTGCTCCGGTCAGACCGGGAGGACCTGGTCACCATGCGGGCCATGGGCGCCGGCCCCAGGGAGCTGGCATCGCTGCTGGTGCCGGGGATGGGCGTCTCCGTGGCCCTCGGTGCGACAGGCGCCGTGATCGTGGCCGTGGCCCTGTCCCCGCTGGCGCCCATCGGCCCACTCCGCCGGATCGAACCACAGCCCGGCGTGGCCTTCGACTGGACCGTGCTGCTCCTCGGCGCGGCCGCCCTGGCCGTGCTCCTCGCCGCGATCGGCCTGATCGCCGCGGCCCGCCAGGTGCCCCACCGGCGCCAGGCCCGGGCCCGGCTGGAGACCTCCCGCCGCTCCGCCCTGGCGGGAGTGGTCGCGGCCGCCGGCCTGCCCCTCCCGGCGGTGGCCGGTATGCGGCTGGCCCTCGAGTCCGGCGAGGGGCGTACGTCGGTGCCGGCGAGGGCCGCCCTCGGGGGGGCGGTGGTGGCCGTCATGGCCATGGTGGCGTCGCTGGTGTTCGGCACGAGCCTCCGGGGCCTGGTCGACCGGCCCCAGCACTACGGGTGGGACTGGGACATCACGGTTCTCGACGAGTCGGGCTACGGCGAGATCGACGTCGACCGTGCGGCCGCCCTCCTCGACGGTGACCCCGAGGTCAGCGGGTGGACCGGCGTGTACTTCCAGTCCATCGACCTCGAAGGCGTGAACGTACCCGCCCTGGGCCTGCCGCCGGACCCCGCCGTCGCTCCGCCGCTGCTCTCGGGGCGGGGCGTCGGGACGGCCGGCGAGATCGTCCTCGGGACGCAGACCCTGGAGACGCTGGGCAAGCGGGTGGGCGACACCGTCGTCCTCGGCTCCCAGGAAGGCGAGCGGCCCCTTCGCATCGTGGGCGCCGCCGTGTTCCCGACGGTGGGGCCGATCCTCGGGGCCTACACCTCCCTGGGCGAGGGCGCCCTCATGGTCTACGACGCCATCCCCGGATGGGACGAGGTGAGCCCCGGTCCGAAGGCCCTCTTCGTCCGCTTGGCAGACGGGGTCGACCCGGAGGCGGCCACCGCCCGCCTGGAAGAGGACCTGGCGGGCATCGGCCGGTTCCCGCAGTCGGCCCAGATCCTCCCCGTCCAGCGGCCTGCCCAGATCGTGCACTACGAGGCCATGGGCGCGGCGCCGGCCGTGCTGGGCGGAGTGCTGGTCGTCGCCGCGGTGGTCTCGCTGGGGCTGGCGCTGGCGTCGGGCGTGGGACGGAGGCGGCGTGACCTCTCGGTCCTGAAATCACTCGGCTTCACCCGCCGCCAGGTGGCTTCGACGGTGGTGTGGCAGTCCTCGCTGATCGTGGGGACCGGCCTGGTGGCCGGCGTGCCGCTGGGCGTGGCCCTCGGGCGGTGGCTGTGGATCCTCTTCGCCGACCGGCTGCCCGTACTGGCCCGGCCCAGCGTCCCCGTGCTCCTGCTCACCGGGCTGGCCTGCGCTCTCGTCGTGCTGGCCAACCTGGTGGCGGCGGTGCCGGCCCAGGTGGCGGGGCGCACGCCGGTCGCCTCCGTCCTCCGCACGGAGTAGCCGGGCAGGCGCGGCCGGCTACGACAACCGGCGGGCCAGCTCCTCGGAGTACTCCGGGAAGTAGCGGGGGATCACCGCCAGGGAGAAGTCGTCCAGGATCGAGGTGGCCGGTTCGCGCTCGAGCAGGAACTCGAACGACTCCCGCACGACGCGTTCCTCGTCCTCGGCGGCGGTGTCGACCATGCCCCAGTCGTCGAGCAGCTCAGGCGGCACCGTCACCGTGTGGGACGTGGTGAGGTCTCCTTCGGTGACCTGGACGCCGTACTGGTGATTGCCGATCGGTCGGACCGTGATGGTGCTCACCGCAGCGTTCTACCCGCCCGCCGGGCGTCGGAAAATCGAAAAAGACGCGTTGTCGGCGCAAGGTCCCGCCGGTAAGATTGAGCCGGACGCGCCGGGCAAAAAAACTCCCCGGCCGCCGACCGACTCACCCCCGGTGGCTGCCGCATGCTCCCCACTTCCTCCGGTCCACTTCCCGCCGTCGAGAACATCGACGACGTGATCGAGTTGACCTATTCAGGCCTGGTGGTCACCGACCGCCAGGCCCGGACCCACGACCGGCCAGACGAGCTCGACGAGCAGTTCTTCGTCGAGTGGGAGGTGCCCGAGGAGGGCTGACGCCGCCCGACCGTCCTCAGGAGCCGGACGGTCGACGGGTGCGGGTGGCCGCCGCCTTTCGGGCGGGGGCCGCCGCGGTGGGCGTGGTGGCGGGCGGCTTGCGTCGGGTGGCCGGAGCCGCCTTCTTCGCCGTCGTCGCCTTGGCGCGCGGGCCGGCGGCCGATGCGGCCCGCGCCGGCGGCTTGCGGCGGTTTGCCGCGGCCTTCGCCGTCGACGCAGCCGGTGCCCGCTTGGCCGTGGTGCGGGCGGGCTTGGGCGGCGCAGGAGCGGAAGCGGCCGGGGCCCGGCGGCGCGTGGTGGCGGCGCGGGCGGGCTGCGGTTCGGGTTCGGCCTGGGGGGACACCCCCGGGCCCGGCGCCGCCGTGGCGGCGGGGCGGGCGGGCGGCGCCTCGAACTCCTCGTCGGCGAGGACCTCGAACTCGTCGGTGCCCTCCTCGTCGTCAACCGGATCGGCCTCGGCTTCGAACTCCTCGTCGTGGGAGTCCCAGGGACGACGGTTCACGGGTGCGGCCGGCGGCTCGGGCCGGGCGGCAGGAGCGGCCGACGATGCCTCGCCGGCCGGTGGGGCGCTGGCCCAGGAGCTGTTGGACGCCCACGACCGCTCCGAGTCGGCGGGAGGGCGGGCGTTGGCGAGGGCGGAGTCGAGGTCGGCCCGGGCCTGCTGTTCGAGATCCTCGCGGTTCTTCTTCCGGCCGAAGGAGAAAAGCTTCATGAGCGCGGTCCTTTCTGCGTCGGAAAACTGCAGGCGGTGCTGAGGTCGGGAACCATCCCACCCGGGTTCCCAGGCAATATCGAATTCTACCCGCCTCGGAATGCCAGATAACGAAGTGATCGCGCGAGGATGCCCCACGTGCCCGACGCACAGGTGACCGACGTCGAGGTCGGCGACTTCCGCGCCGGCGCGCCCGGGCCGGGCGTGCACATCGCGGCCGTCTCGGGAGGCGCGGAGCTGATCCTGGCCCCCACCGTGGCCGCCGAGTTCTGCGGCGACGCCCTGCCCGACAAGTGGTTCGTGGAGGCCTGGAGGGAGGGCGGGAAGGCCGAGGTCAACGGCCGCCTCACCCTCGAGGGGGCCACCGCCGGCTTCGCGGGCATGTACGGGGCGGGCCGCTCCCTCGAGTTCGCGGCCACCTTCGAGAAGCGGCCCCACCAGCACGTGGGCTTCGGCACCGACTTCAAGAACGTGCCGTGGATCACGTTCAGCACCAAGTTCGGCCACAGCCTCTACGCCCGTAGCCACTTCCTCATCCCCGAGGAGACGCGCCTGTCACCGTCGCTGCTGGGCAGCCCCCACCGCTTCCGCATCGACTGGAACGTCCTCGACGTCGACTTCTGGGTGGACGGCCGCAAGATCGCCTACCAGCTGGTGCCCCTGGTCGGGATGATGCGCCCCCTTGCCGGCAACGGCAGCCAGGGCGGCTCCCCCCTGGCCGTGGAGTGGGTCCGCATGACGCCCTACGCCCCGGAGGGGACGTTCGTCTCGCGAGTCCACGACGCCGGCGCCGAGGCCCGCTGGGAGGCGTGCGTGCTCGACGGCGACGTGCCCGACGACACGTCGGTGTCCATCGAGGTGCGGGCCGGGTCGACGCCCGAACCGGGGCCGTCGTGGTCGGGATGGGCGACGCTGGCCGGCGACGCCCGCCTGCCGGCCGGCCGCTACGCCCAGTACCGGGCCCGGTTGGCGAGCGCGAACCGCTCCCAGACGCCGGTGCTGCGGCGGGTCACCCTGGTCGCGTCCTACTCGTCGTCGTCGTCCTCGTCGTCGTCGTAGTCGTCGTCGTCGTCGTCCCGGTCGTGGACGGGCGGCTCGAGCATCCCGTACGGCTCCCGCTCCACCCGGGCCCGCCAGTTGAAGGGTTGGAGCTCGGGCCCCATGGTGGTGAGGCCGCCCGACCCGCCGCCCTCCTGGCGGGCGTGGGCGGCGTACCAGACGACCACGTCCTCCCGCTCGACCAGCTCCCCCGACACGAACCGGTCGAGCTGGGCCCGGGCCCGGGCCGGGTCGGTGGTGAAGCCCTCGCCGTCGTCGAACTCCTCGGGGTGCTGGACGAGCACCCACAGGTCGCCCGCCCCGAACTCGTCGGCCGTGCCGTCGCCCGGCCCGGCCACGATGGCGTAGCCGTGGGGCGACTTGACCGTGCGCACCCGCCACGTGCGCTCCCGGCCCGCCTCGCGGCGGCGCTGGCTCTCGTAGCGGATGGTGTGCCAGGGGGCGAGCTGGCCGGGCAGCGTCGGGTCGTTGCGCTCCTGGACCTGGTTCTGCTCGGGGCCGACCAGGTCGAAGTCCAGCCGCCAGTAGGCGTGGTGGGTGTGCGGGTCGCACGTCACCGGGTTGCGCACGGCGCCGGCGGACAGGCGGGGCCGGATCGTCCCGTCCGGCCCCAGCCGCCACTCCGACACGTAGCGGTACCACCCGGCCTGGACCTGGCTGAGCACCACCAGCTCCTCGCCGTCCAGCCACACGGCCACGCCCCGGAAGTTGCCGCCGCCCTCGCCCCGCTCGGCGATGGTGCGGGGGGCGGAGGTGCACACGCGGAACCCGGGCAGGGGCTCGTCGCCCTCCGCCTCGAAGGCGGACTCCTCGTTCAGCCAGTTGCGGCTGGCCGCGCCCCCGTCGAAGGCCACGTTCACGATGGGGACGTGGGCCCGGTGGATGGCGCGGACGCCCTGGAAGTCGACCAGCCGCAGCTCGACGCCCGAACCGTTGCTGCCGCTCGAGCCGGCGGGGCGCACCACGACCAGGTCCCACAGCAGCTCCTCGCCCCGCCACACCCGCACCCGGGCCTGCTGGGCGCCATCGGCGGGGTCGGGCGTCGACTCCGCCGGCCCGTCGGGCAGGCCGCACTCGCGGTCGACGCCTCCGAGCAGGCCCGGTCCCTCGGTGAGGACCTCGCCGTCCGACGAGCGCACCGCCACCACCCGGTGCCGGGCACCGCCGCCGCCGGCGCCGGGCTCCCGCAGTCCCACCGCCACGGCCCGTACCACCGACCCGTCGGCGTCGATCACGCTCCCCAGCGGGGGGAGAGGCCGGTAGGGCTCGACCTCGCCGGCGTCGATGCGGGCGGCCAGGGCCGGGTCCCGCCGGAGGATGTCGACGGCCCAGGCGTACTCCTCGTCGTTGGGAAGGCGCTGGCGGGACGTGGGGATGATCGAGAGGTTGTCGAGCTCCCAGAGGTGGCCCTCGGCCTCGACGACCTCCGAGCCGGCCATGTTGGTGAGCACCGCCCGGAACGGCGAGTTGGCCTCCTCACCCTCACCCGAGCCCTTGTCGAGGACGTCGAGGCCCACGAGCCACAGGTCGGCCTCGGGGTAGCGGGACTTCACCACGGCATGGCCGAGCAGGGCCTTGCGCAGCTCCGGCCCGATCTCCCCCCGGACCGGTTCCTCGGTGACTTCGATCCGCAATGCTCCGGTATCCGACACGGCGGTCGAGCTTACGGCCTGTTGGCCGGTGCCCAGCCCAGGATGGCGGCGGGCTGGGTGCGGAACGGGGCGCACAGGTAGCCGTTGCGGCGCTGGAGCCACGGCTCGAGGAGCCGGGCCAGCTCGGCGTCCACCTCCTCGGTCCGGGGGAGGACCAGCTGGTCGCGGTACATCTCGACGGCGTCGGCCAGCGTCTCGTGGCGGGACCACGTGCGCATCTCCACCACCTCCACCGACACGTCCAGCCCCTCCTCCTCGAGCACGGCCAGGGCGTCGACCCACGAGGCCCCCGGCTTGCGGGGCGAACCGTGGAAGCGCCGCCAGAACGGGTCGAGCACCCCGTCGGCGGCGTAACCCCCCACGTACAGCAGCACCCGCCGGCGGGCGGCCTCGTCGAGCTTGCGGACGAACGGCACCACGTCGGCGACCAGGGTCACGACGTGGGCGCACAGCACCACGTCGGCCGGCCCGACGTCGACGTCCTGCCAGTTCCCGTGGACGGTGCGGACGTTGCCGATCCCCGCCTCCCGGGCCCGCTTGCGCAGCAGGGCCAGCATCTTCCCGCTGGGGTCGACGGCGGTGACCTGCCCCACGCGGGGGGCGATGGCGACGGCGAAGCGGCCCGGGCCCGAACCCACGTCGAGGACGGTGGCGTCGCCCCGGCGGCCGACCGCCCGCCGCAGCCGCGACAGCATGGGGTCGCCGTCGGCCGACGCCAGCGGGCCCTTGCGCACCCGCCCGGCCCGCTTGTCCCAGAAGGCGCCGCCCACGTCGCCCCGCCCCGCCTGGAGCCGCTCCATCTCCGCCAGCCGGCCCTCCACCAGGCCCCGCCAGCGCTCTGCCGCCTCGCCCACCGCGGCAGTATGGTGCGAGCCGGATCGCCATGCCCGATACCCGTCTCGTCCATCTCGTCCGCGACGTCGCCCTCGGCGACGCCACCGCCCTGGAGGGCGGTCGGCTCACCGTGGCCACCAGTGACCTCGAGCCGTTCTTCGCCTCGCCCGCCCTGGCCGGGGTGCGGTTCTCATGGGCCTCGCCGGGCGAGTCGGTCCGCATCGTCAAGGTGCTCGACGCCGTCGAGCCGCGGGCCGGCACCCCGCCCCACGTGCTGCGCGGTGTGGCGGTGGTGGCAGCCGGCTACCTGCCCCGGGCCCAGGAGGCGCTCGTCGAGCTGTCGGGGCCGGGGGCCGAGCTGTCGCCCCTGGGCTCCCTCCACAACCTGGTCGCGGAGTTCACCCCCGCCGACGGGGCCGACTGGGTGGAGGTCGACGGGGCCGTGCGGGCCGGGCTGACAGGGGCGGCCAGGCGGCTGGCCGAGGCGGCCGCCGGCGCCGAGCCGGACGAGACCGAGCGGTTGCCCTCGCCCGAGCCGGGCGCCCCCGGCGGGTCCCTGCCCCGCATCGGCGCCATCACCAACCTCCAGACCCAGGGCCACTTCAAGGACGTCTTCGTCTACGGCCGCAGCTTCGGCACCGGCCTGCCGACCGTCCTCGACCCGGCCGAGCTGGACACGGGGGCGATCGTCAGCGGCCAGTACGGCCACCCGGCCCTGAAGAACCCGACGATCGTCCACCAGAACCACCCCGTGCTGGCCGCCCTGCGGGCCCGCCACGGCCAGGACCTCGCCTTCGCCGGCCTGGTGATCTCGCCCGAGCCGGTCGAGGCGGCCCGCAAGGAGCTGGTCTCGGCCCATGCCGCCCGCCTGGTGGCCGCCCTGGGCTGGGACGCCGCCATCGTCACCAAGGAGGGCGGGGGCAACGCCGACGGCGACATGGCCCTCAAGATGGACGCCCTCGACGACCTGGGCGTCGCCTCGGTCGGGATCTACGCCGAGATGTCCGGGCCGGAAGGCACCGGCCCGCCCGTTGTGGTCCCCCCCAGCAAGGCCACCGCCATGGTCAGCTCGGGCAACTACGACGAGCGCGTCACCCTGCCGGCGGTGGAGCGGGCGCTGGGAGGCGAGCGCCTGGCCCTGCTCGACGTTCCCGCCACCGAGGAGATGATCCTGCCGGTGGCCGTCGTCTACGCCTCCTGCAGCCCCCTCGGCTGGGGACGGCTCACCGCCACCCCGGCGGTGGCGGGCGAGGCGGTGGCCAGCGGCTCGGACGACGGCGGGGCCGGCGCACCCGGCCCGCAGGGGCCGGTGCGGGTGGTCCACTACATCAACCAGTTCTTCGCCGGCCAGGGCGGGGAGGACTCGGCGGGCATGGGCGCCACGTCGGTCGAGGGGCCGACCGGGCCGGGCCGCAAGCTCCAGGCCCTGCTGGGCGACGGGTTCGAGGTGGTGGCCACCGTGTACTGCGGCGACGACACCGCGGCGGCCGGCCCCGGAGCCGTCGAGGAGATCCTCGCCCTCGTCCGCCAGGCCGAGCCCGACCTGCTCGTGGCCGGGCCGGCGTTCACCAGCGGCCGCTACGGCCTCGCCTGCGCCCGGCTGGCGGCAGCCGCCACCGCCGCCGGCATCCCGTCGATCGCGTCCCTCCACGAGGACAACCCTGGCCTCGACGAGGCGGGCGGCGCGCCTGTCGTGGCCGCCGGGGAGGCGGCCCGCACCATGGGCCCCACCCTCGAGCGGTTGGCCGCGGCAGCCCGCAAGGTGGCAGGCGGCGGCGCGCTGACCGCCGAGGACGGGCGGGTGGGCAAGGCGCCCCGCCGCAACCAGCGAGCCGAGCGCAACGCCGCCGAGCGGGCCGTCGACCTCCTCCTCGCCCGGTTGGGCGGCGACCGGGAGGCGACCGAGATCCCCCTCCCCCGCTTCGACAAGGTGGCCCCGGCGGCGCCCGTCGACGACCTGACGGCCGCCACCGTGGCCCTGGTCACCGAAGGCGCCCTGGTGCCCGACGGCAACCCCGGCCAGCTCGAGTCGGCCCGGGCCACCCGTTGGCTGCGCTACGAGGTGGACGGCGTCCAGTCGCTCCCGTCGGGTGAGTGGCTGTCGGTCCACGGCGGGTTCTCCACCCAGTGGGCCAACGCCGACCCTCACCGCATCCTCCCCCTCGACGTGGCTCGCGAGCTGGAGGCCGAGGGCCGCATCGGCAGCCTCTACGGCGCCTACCTGGTCACGGCCGGCAACGGCACGTCGGTGGCCAACGCCCACCGCTTCGGCGTGGAGTGGGCCGCCGACCTCCGCCACTCAGGGGCGCGTGCGGCGATCCTCACCTCCACCTGAGGGACGGGGACGCGTTGCGGGGCAACGCTCGCCAAGGAGCTCGAACGAGCCGGCATCCCGACCGCGCTCATCTGCAACCTGACCTCGATCGCGGAGCGGGTCGGCGCGCCCCGCATCGTGCCGTCCCGGGGCATCCCCTACCCGACCGGCGACCCCTCGCTCGACCCCGCGGCAGAGAAGGCGTGGCGGCGGCGGCTGGTGGAGCGGGCCCTCGAGGCCCTCACCACCCCCGTGCACGGGCCGACCGTCTTCCCCGTCGAGTAGCCGGTCCCGGGACGATGGCCGGCGTCGTCGTCCTCGACCGGGGACGGGCGTCGGAGGCGGCCGACGCCCTGGCCGCCAGCCACGCCGAGTACCCGGCGTTCCGCCACGTCTTCCCCGATCCCCGCCGGCGGGCCCGAGCCCTCCGGCCGTTCTTCCTGGCCACGGTGGCCGACGCCGTCCCGTTCGAGGCGGTGTACGCCGCCGTCGACGGTCCTCGGGTCCTGGGCGCAGCCGTCTGGCTGCCGCCGGGGGCGTTCCCGTGGTCGGCGTGGCGCAAGGCCAGGGCCGCGCCGGCCTTCCTGCGCGTCCTCCTCGCCGACCCGAGGCACTTCGGGGCGTTCGCCAAGGTCGGCGCCAACGCCGAGAAGGCCCATCCCGAGGAGCCCCACTGGTTCCTGGAGGTCCTGGGCATCCGCCCCGAGGCCCAGCGCCAGGGGCTGGGAACCCGCCTGGTCGAGCCCGCGCTGGCCCGGGCCGACGCCGCCGGGCTCCCTTGCCTGCTGGAGACGTCCGACCCGGCCAACGTGGCGTTCTACGAGCGGTTCGGGTTCACCGTGGCGGATGCCGCCCTCACCCTCGTCCCCGGCGGCCCGACCCACGTCGCCATGCACCGGCCACCCGGTGGCTGACCCGCTCGGGCTGCGGGTCGGCCTCGCCCTCCTGCGGGTGCACCAGGCCGTCTACGAGGCGACCGACGGGCGGGTGGGTCACCGGTCCCTCGGCGTGCCGTGCCTGCTGCT
Source organism: Acidimicrobiia bacterium (assembly GCA_046565765.1). Classification (GTDB taxonomy): domain Bacteria; phylum Actinomycetota; class Acidimicrobiia; order Acidimicrobiales; family AC-14; genus JBFMCT01. Next base: position 122,943 of record JBKHXX010000093.1, read on the forward strand.
GCGGACCACCGGCCGCCGCACGGGCCAGACCCGCACCACCGCCCTCGTCTACGCCCACGACGGCGACGACTACCTGGTCGTGCCGTCGGTCGGCGGGCGGGACCGGGCCCCGGGCTGGCTCCACAACGTCCGGGCCCGGCCCGACGTCGGTGTCCAGGTCGCCCGCCGGCGATTCGCGGCCCGGGCCACCGTGGTCGAACGGGGCGACCCGGACTTCGACCGCCTGTGGCGGCTGGTGAACGCCAACAACCGGGGCCGGTACGAGCGGTACCAGGGCAGGACGACCCGCCCCATCCCGGTCGTGCGGCTGCGCCACTTGGGGACAGCGGACGCGGATGGCCCATACTTCTCCCGTGCCTGAAACGCCGCCTGTCGTGATCAGCGCCGCCAGCCAGGTCCTGGCCCACGTGCCGGGACTGGCCCGTCACGGCTCCAAACCCCAGCGCGAGCTGGCCAAGAAGGGCGACGTGGAGGCCAAGTTCCTGGCGTCGCTCCGCTCCTACGAGGACGCCGTCGCCTACCCCGCCCACCAGGCCTACATCGGGACCTTCCACCCCCGGAAGCTGCCCGAGCGGCCGTGGTTCGGCCAGACCGGCGAAGCCGACCGCCGGGGGCCCGACGGCGAGATCTGGCCGGAAGAGGAGGCCATGGGCCTGCTCGCCGCGGTCGACGAGTTCGACCTGGTCACGCTGTCGCCCGAGGCCGCCGAGCGGGCTGCGGCGGCCGTCTCCGGCCATCCGCTCGCCAAGGGCCTCCAGGTCGACCGCATCGCCAAGGCGGCGGGCGACGTGGAGGCGGTGGCGGCCGAGCCCGGCGCCCTGCCCCTCCACCTCCGCACCGGCGAGCTGGCCGGCGCCATCCGCTGCGGCCAGCTCGACGACGCCTCGCTGGCCGCCGACGTGCTGCTCGAGAACCTGTCCTCCAAGCTGACCGCCAGCCTGGCCCTGCTCCACCTCCTCGACCGCCACACCGTCGACCCGGCCTCGATCGACTACGTGCTGGGCTGCGGGGAGGAGGCGGTGGGCGACCGCTACCAGCGCGGCGGGGGCAACATGGCCAAGGCGGTGGCGGGGTTCTGCGGGTTGAGCGAGGCCTCCGGCGCCGACGTCAAGGACTTCTGCGCCGCCCCCATCCCCGCCCTGGTCATGGCTTCGAGCCTGGTGGGGGCGGGCGTGTTCGACCGGGTCGCGGTGGTGGCCGGGGGCTCGCTGGCCAAGCTGGGCATGAAGTTCCAGGGCCACCTCAGCCACGACATGCCGGTGATGGAGGACGTGCTGGGCGGCGCCGCCGCCATCGTCCAGCGCGACGACGGCCGGTCGCCGGTCATCCGCCTCGACGCGGTCGGCCGTCACAAGGTGTCCCACGGCGGGGCGGCCCCGCAGATCATGGAGGCCCTGGCCCTGGAGCCCCTCGGCCGCCTCGGCCTGGCCACCACCGACGTGGACGACTTCGCCACCGAGCTGCACAACCCGGAGATCACCGAGCCGCAGGGGTCGGGCAACGTCCCCGAGCGCAACTACAAGACGATCGCCGCCCTGGCCGCCCGCCGGGGCGACATCGACCGGGCCGGCATCGCCGACTGGGTGTCCGCCCGGGGCATGCCCGGGTTCTCCCCCACGCAGGGCCATCTGGCCTCCGCCGTCTGCTACCTCCCCCACGCCATCGAGCGATTGACCAGCGGCGATGCGGGAAGAGTGATGTTGCTGGCCAAGGGCAGCCTGTTCCTGGGCCGCCTTTGCCAGCTCTCCGACGGCATGAGCATCCTGTTGGAACGCAACCCCGCGACGTGAGGCCCACATGCAAGACGTGACGACCGACAACTTCGACGAGACGGTGGCCGAGGGCGTGACCCTCATCGACGTCTGGGGGCCCTCCTGCGCCCCATGCCTGGCCATGATGCCCGACGTCGAGCGCTTCGCCGAGGAGCGGGCCGCCGACTTCAAGGTGGTCAAGCTCGAGGCGCCCAAGGCCCGGCGGCTGTGCATGCGCCTCAAGGTCATGGGCCTGCCCGCCTTCCTGATGTTCCGCGACGGCGAGGAGATCGGGCGCATCGGAGGCAACGACGTGAACATGCAGGTCCTTCGATCGTGGGTGGACGAGACGCTCTCCGCCCCTGCCGGCCAGAGGGGGTGAGCAGCATGTTCGAGGGCAGGAAGGTCATCGCCCTGGGCGAGCGCGACGGCGTCTCCGGTCCGGCCATCGCCGCCTGCGTGAAGGCGGCCGGTGGCGACGTGGTCTTCGTCGCCACGGAGTGCTTCGTCTGAACGGCCTCCGGGGCCATGGACCTGCAGAGCCAGGAGGCCATCTCCCGGCTGGCCAAGACCCACGGCACCGCTGACCTGCTCGTGCTCCTCGGCGCTCCCGACCCGGAGGCAGCCGAGATCGCAGCGGAGACGGTGGTGCTCGGAGACCCGGCTTACGCAGGTGCCCTGGCCGAGGCCCAGTTGGGCCTCGACGTGTACCACGTGCTCGACGACGACGTCCGCAAGGCCGTCCCCGACGACGTCTGGGAGGACCAGATCGGCGTGATGGCCGACATCCTCGACGCCGACGCCCTCACCGAGGCGGTGGCCGGCATGCGAGCCCAGAAGCCCTGACTGACCCACCGTTTTGGGGCGTCTGAACCACGCCAGAGGTGGCTGAGGCGCCTCAAAACGAGGGGGGGTCAGCCCGGTAAGGGGGGGACGGTGGGAACTACGGGGTTGACCACCACCGGCTTGACCGGCGTCACCGGCGCGGGTGCGACCGGCCCGGGCAGGGGCTGTGGCAGCGGTGGGAGCGACACCGGCGACGGCAGCGTCGGCGCCGACGAGACGCCCGGGCCCGGCACGGGCCCGGGCCGGGCCACGGGCTGGGGTGTCGGGACGGGCGGCGGAGCCGGCGCCACGGCGGCGGACGGCTCGGCCGCGGGCGGACCAGCGGCGACCTCCGGCGCGGGCGGAGGGGCGGCGACGACCGGCGGGGGGGACGGCTCGGGCGGGGAGTCGGCGACCAGGGCCGGCGGGGGAGGCTCGGGCGGCGCCGCCACCGACGTCACGGTCGAAGGCCGGGGCAGGGTGCGCACCTCGCGGGCGGCGGGCTCCCCGCTACGCACCTCTCTGACCACGAGGGCCACCCCGAGCACGGCCAGGGCCCACAGGGCCAGGTTCACCCGGTAGGCCACGGGCAGCGCGGCGGCCCTCCGCTCCGCCGTACGCAGGCTACCCACCCGCAGGAATCTACGAGTTGTAGGGCTTCTGGGTCACGACGGCGGAGCCCTGGCCGAGGGAACGTGCCTCGGCTAGCTGGGCCTGCAGCGTCTGCTTGCGCTCGACCACGTCGTCGCCCAGCTCGGTGACGAGACCGGGCAGGGCTTCCTGCATCTTGGGGAAGAGCTCGCTCTCCTCCTCCTGGACGTGGTGGTCGACGCTCTCCTTGAGCTGCTGGACGAGCCCCGACACGTCGTTGCCGGCGGCCACGCCTGCCTCGATCTGGGAGACGAGCTGCTTGGCCTCCTGGTGCTCGTGGCGGGCCTCGTTGGCCAGGCCGGTGCCCAGCTTGGTGGCGACGATGGGGTAGACGAGCTCCTCCTCCAGCAGCGAGTGCACGGTGAGCTCGTCGCAGATCTGCATGGCCACGCCGGGGTCCTGCGACTGCTCGAACTGCGAGAAGAGGCCTTCGACGGTGCGGTGGTCGTCCATCAAGAGAGCGAAGACGTCGGGCATCAGGATCCTCCCTAGGTAGCGGGTGCCTTCTACCCGTCTTCGTCCGCCGTCCAATCTTCACAGGCCTCCGGTGGCCGGCTCTCAGCGAACTCACAGCTGGGCGGTGGACACTGACCTCATGGAGACCGACGCCACCGTGCAGCCGACGGTTCCGTCGGCGGATCCTCCCCGGCCGGACCCCTCCGGCGAACCCACCCGACCCATCTTCCTCCCGCCCTCCAGCGCCGTCCCCCCGCCGCCTCCGCCCGCGCCGCCTCAGGGCCCGCCCCGGGCGGGTGTGGGCACGGTCGTGCTCGTCGTGGTCGCGCTGCTGGCCGGAGCGCTGGGCGGCGCCCTCGTGTCGGCCCTGCGGGACGACAACGGCGGCGGGGCCCCGTCGGCCACGACCGCCGCCACGGGCGGGAACAACAGCAGCGTCATCGCCCAGCCCGCGGACGTGCAGGGGATCCTGGCCAAGGTCGAGCCCGGCGTGGTCTCGATCCGCACCCAGGCGGCCCGGCCCGGCCGGTTCTTCCCCCAGAGCGGGGCGGGAACGGGCATGGTGCTCACGCCCGACGGCGAGGTGCTGACCAACGCCCACGTGGTGGCCGGGGCCACGACGATCGAGGTGCGCGTCTCCACCGAGGAGAGCTGGCGGACCGCCGACCTGGTGGGCGCCAACAGCTCCCAGGACGTCGCCCTCCTGCGCGTCCGCAACGCCAGCAACCTGAAGACCGTCGAGCTGGGCCGTTCCACCGACCTCAAGGTGGGCGACGACGTCATCGCCATCGGCAACGCCCTCGACCTCGACGGCGGGCTCACCGTGACCCAGGGCATCGTCTCCGCCCTCAACCGCAACATCTCCGAGGGCAGCGACCGTCTGGAAGGGCTGATCCAGACCGACGCCGCCATCAACCCCGGCAACTCGGGGGGGCCGCTGGTCAACGCCGCCGGCCAGGTGGTGGGCATCAACACGGCGGTGGCGGGCGAGGCCCAGAACATCGGCTTCGCCATCGCCATCGACCGGGCCAAGCCGCTCATCGACACGATCCGGTCGCGCGGCACGAGCGGGTCGGGCACCACCGGCTCGACCACGCCCCCGGGCGTCGAGCCAGGCCTCGCCTACCTCGGGGTCACCACCCGGACGCTCGACGCGGGCACGGCGGCCGCCCTGGGCGTGGGCCAGGCGACGGGCGCGGTGGTGACGGAGGTCCTGGGCGACTCGGCCGCCTCCCGGGCCGGCCTGCGCCCTGGCGACGTGATCGTGTCGGTCGGAGGCACCCCGGTAGCCAGCGCCGACGAGGTCGGCGCCGCGGTGCGCTCCCACAAGCCGGGCGACACCGTCGACCTCTCCTGGGCCCGGGGCCGCCAGCGCCTCACCGCCAAGGTCACCCTGGGCTCCACCTGATCTCGGCGGGACGGTTGCCCCCCGGCCGTCCCGCCGACCCCCTCCGCCGGCCAGGTCCCGACGTCACCCCCCAGTCGCAGCCGGACCTGGCCGCCGGCCCCCGGGCCCGGTTGGTTTTCCGGCTTTCGGCCACGGGTAGGCCTTCAGTACGTCTTGAGAGAACGAGGTGAGGTTCATGAGCGACCGCGAACGTCCCGAAGGTGAGGGCATCCTTCCCGACTCCGACGCATTCGTGCGTCCCCCGGGCGGCCCGGCGATGAGCCAGGCCGGCATGATGCCGGGTGGCCCCGAGATGGAGGGCTGGAAGCGGCCGCTGAAGGACGAGGCCAACCTCGACACCGAGGAGTCGATCGAGGAGCAGGCAGCCAACCTCCGCGACCGCGTCGACAACGGCTGACGCTTCGCCAAGACCAGAGTCTCGAACGAAGGACGGCTCCTAGAGCCGTCCTTCGTCGCGTCCCGCCCCTATGCGCTGCGCCGGAGCTCGGCGGGCGACGGCTGCTCCGCCCGCACGGGCAGCGAGACGGCAGGCCGGGGCCGGAGCGGCCGCCGCCGCCTGAACAGCCGCCAGCCGCGGCGCCTGCGCCCATCGAGCGAATGGGCGAGCCGCTGCTGCGCCGCCTCGCGCCGTAGCTCGTCGAGCCTGGCGTTGGCCAGGGTCACCAGGTACTCACCGTACGCTTCCACCGCCGTTCCTTCCGCGTGAGGTCCGTCCTCACTGTGGCATCGGCGAGGGCCGGTTGCTGCGAATTACCGGGGCAGGTAGGACATGGCATCGGGGAACGAGGCGGCCTGGCAGGTGGGCGTGTAGTCCTGGCGGGGCCAGGCCCGTCCCCGCGTGAGCCACACGCTGGCGATGCCGGCGGCCTGGGCGGCGCCGATGTCGGCGAACGGCGCGTCGCCGATCAGCCACGCCCCTTTCAGGCTCGAGCCGCAACGCTCGGCCGCCAGGTCCAGCAGTCGAGGGTCGGGCTTGCGCACCCCTTCGACGGCCGAGATGCACCACGTGTCCACCAGGCGGTCGAGGCCGGTGGCCAGGATCTTGTCCTCCTGCGACGGTGACCCGTTGGTGACGATGGCGATGCGCCAACCACCGGCTCTCGCCCGCCGCAGGGCGTCCGCCACCGCCGGGTCGCAGCGGAACAGGCCCGGAAACACCCGGTAGAACTCCCGCTCGAGCTCGGCCGCCCCGTTGGCCAGGCCGAAGTGGTCCCGCACCCGGGCGAAGAAGTCGGGACGGTCCCGGTAGCCGTCGTCGTCGTGCTCGATCAGCCAGCCCAGGGCGTCGGGCGGGAGGCCCCGCTCGTCGACGAACCCCTCGGCCCACGCCCGGAAGGCGCCGGCCCGGTCGACCACCGTGTCATCGAGGTCGCAGAGCAGGAGCAATCAGACGTGGACTTCCCGGGCCACGCCGTCGGAGCGGAGCAGCTGCAACCGCCAGTCGCCGCAGCACCCGGCCGTGAGCCGCCTCTGCATCTCCGAGTCCACTGCCAAGCGTCGGATCCTCACTACGCCGCGGAGGCTAGCCGCCGGCGTGGGCGCCGCCGCCCCCGGTCCCGCCGGTCCCGTCGGGGGCCAGCTCGAAGCCGGAGAACTCGAAGCCGGGCGAGACCGTGCAGCCGGCCAGCGTCCACGGGCCCAGCACCTCGGCCGACTGCCACGCTCCGGCGGGCACGACGAGCTGGGGACGCTCGCCGCCGGCGATGTCGGGGCCGAGGACATGGCGGCGGCCGGGGTCCCCGGGGCTGGCCGCGACGCTCAGGGCCAGTGGCGCCCCGGCATAGTGGTGCCAGACCTCGGCCGCGTCGAGGCGGTGCCACGCCGACCGCTCCCCCGCCCGCAGCAGGAAGTAGATGGCGGTGCCGGGGCTGCGCTCCCCGGGGGGCGCGTCGGCCCGCCACGTCTCCCGGTACCAGCCCCCTTCGGGGTGCGGCTCCAGGTCCAGCATGTGCACGAGGTCGTCGGGGTCGGTCGAGGCCACGCCGCCATTGTGGTGGCGGGCGGCGCGGCGGGAAGGGTCGGGTCCGGCCCGTCGCCCGGGCCCGACCCCCCCCGACCACGGTCAGCCCTCCATCGCCAGCGCCGGGGTGCCGTTGGCGGTGGAAGCGGCGGGGGCCGCGACCGCGCCTCCCATCCCGTCGCCGCCGGGCGTGGAGGAGGCGGGGCCGGCCGGGTCGGCCACCACACCGCCCATGCCGTCGGCGGCCGAGGCCGGGGCCGCGCCGGAGGACCCCGCCAGCACGGCCTCACCCATGCCGGCGCCGTCGGCGGCGGTCACCGGTTGGCCCGGGCCGCCGACCTCGGCGCCTCCCTGGCCGTCGCCACCGGCGTCACCCTCGGCCAGCACCCCGGCGGGGACCATCTCCGCCGGCGCGCCGTCCTCGCCGAAGATCCCGCCCGCCTCCTCGGGCGGCCCGGCGTCGGCGAGTGCCGCCGCCGGCGTCCCGGCGAAGTCGAGGGCGTCGGCCGCGGCCGCCTCGGTGAACTCGTAGTCGACGAGCCGCAGGCCCTGCGCCGCCAGCTGCTCCCAACGGGCCCGCAGGCTCTCCCACGGCACGTTGGCCCACAGGTAGTAGCCGTCCGTCCCGGGCAGGAACGCCCCCGAGTAGCGGTCGGCGCCGCCCTCCTGGTGCACGCTGACGTCGACGAGCCGAAGCCCCTGGCCCGAGAACTCCTTCCACTTGCTGACGAAGCTGGCGAAGCTGGCGTTGACCCACAGGGCGTAGCCGCCCGTGCCGGGGAGCCACACACCCGTGTAGCGGGTCTGGCCGCCCACCTGACGCACGTCGACGTCGACCAGGCGCAGGCCCTGCTGGGCCCATTCCTGCCACTTCGCCCTGAAGCTGTCCCAGCTGGCGTTGGCCCAGAGGCCGTACCCGCCCGTCCCCGGCAGCCACACGCCCGAGTACAGGTCCTGGTTCCCGACCCGCCGGACGTGCACGTCCACCAGGCGCAGCCCCTGCTGGGCCCACTCCTTCCACTTGGCCACGAAGCTGTCGAAGCTGGCGTTGACCCACAGGGCGTAGCCGCCGGTGCCGGGAAGCCACACCCCCGAGTACCGGTCTTCGTTGCCGACCCGCCGCACGCTGATGTCGACCAGGCGCAGGCCCTGCTGGGCCCACTCCTGCCACTTGGCGTGGAAGCTCTGCCAGTTGGCGTTCACCCACAGTGCGTACTTGCCGGCGCCCGCCCGCCACACGCCGGTGTGCCCGGACCCGGTGAACCGGGAGTACATCTGGGCGATCGTCACCCGGTCGTTGAAGCTCAGCGCCGAGCGCTGGCCGATCGTCACACCCGACTGCAGGGGGACGATCGTGGGCTGGTCGTTCTTGGAGAACGCAGTGCCGTGGTAGTGCATGATCGAGCCGTAGTCGTAGTCGGCGTAGTCGGTGTAGCCCTCGCAGAACTTGTCGAAGTTCGACTCGAAGCCGGACTGGATGTTCTGGTAGTTGATCTTGACGTACCTGTCCCGGTCGCAGCGGCTCTGCTCGTGCAGGATGCCGAGAGCGTGCAGGCACTCGTGCACGACCACGCCCCAGGGGTGGCCGTCGGCCAGGCGGATGAGCTGCTCGCCACCCCGCATGCCGACCGCCGACGAGCTGAAGGTCTGGCCCGGGTTGGGCACGAAGCGCACGTAGTTGGCGTGGTTGGTGCGGGCCACGAAGCGGATCGGCGAGTTGGCCTCGATGTGGGCGATGGCCTGGGTGATGCGGGCCTGGTTGGGCACCGACGCGTCGACGACGAAAGGCACCGTGCAGTTGGTCCACAGGAAGCTGGAGCTCGACGGCAGGCCCACGCCCATGGCGATGTCGGGACCGTCGGCCACCGGCGGGCCGGCGGCGGCCTGAGCGGCCGCCGCCGCCAGCCGCCCTCGGACCTTGTCGGCGTGGCGCTCGACCTCCTCCACCGGTCCCATGTCGATGCATCCGTCGAAGATGGCGATGCCGTCCACGACCGAGTACCGCACGGGCACGTCCACGAAGCCCGGCCCCGACAGGAACCCGGTGCGCACGTCGGTGCTCGCGACCGACTCCTGACTGGTTCTGATCTCGTCTGCCATGGTGGAACCCCCTGATCGGTTTGATGGCGTAGAGAACGAGCCGGGGGCGGCGGGACGAAATACGAAAGAGTTGGGGCCGGCTACTCCACCGGGGTGAGCTCGAGCGTCACGGAGGGCTCCGTGGCGGCCAGGTCGACGGTGGCCGTGGTGGTCGTGACCAGGTCGCCCACGTCGACGCTGCCCGACCCTGACCGGTCGGCGTGGGCCCGGAGGGCGTACGTGCGCCGGGGTTCGTCCACGGCGACGTCGACGTCGAGCGTGAACGGCAGCTCGAGGCCGGTTTGGGGTACCAGCACGTCGGGCAGGCCGACCTCGGCGATGGTGGGGGCGGGACCCCCCGCCTCGGTCACGTCGCGCAGGGCGACGCGGACCACTGCGACCCGTACCGGCTCCGCCGAGGGAGGGAAGCGCACCGTTCCCCCGACCCTCACCGGAGCGAGTGTAAGACCGGGCAGGATGATTGACAACGTGTTGCCCGTCGAGTCCGTCACCGCCGAGCTGGCGCGCTCGCTCGCCCCGCCGGGCGCCGCCGCCGTGCTGCGGGCGCCCCCCGGCGCGGGCAAGACGACGATCGTGCCCCTCCGCCTCCTCGACCAGCCCTGGCTGGACGGGCGCGTCGTGGTCCTCGAGCCCCGCCGGCTGGCCACCCGGGCGGCGGCGGCCCGCATGGCGCAGCTCCTCGGGGAACCGGTGGGCGGCACGGTCGGCTACCGCACCCGCGACGACCGGCGGGTGGGCCCGTCCACCCGGGTCGAGGTGGTGACGGAGGGCATCCTCACGCGACGCCTCCAGCACGACCCGTCGCTGGCCGGCGTGGCCCTGGTGGTGTTCGACGAGGTCCACGAGCGCAACCTCCAGACCGATCTGGCCATGGCCCTGGCCCTCGACGCCCGGCGCTCGCTGCGCCGCGACCTGCGCATGCTGGCCATGTCCGCCACCCTGGACACCGACCGCATCGCCGCCCTCCTCGGCGAGCCCGTGACCGTCCTCACCAGCGAGGGCCGCCAGCACCCCGTCGACGTGCGGTGGGCGCCACCGCCGCCTCGACTGCGCGTGGCCGACGCGACCGTCCCGGCCGTGCTGCGGGCGCTGCGCGAGGGAGAGGGCGACGTGCTCGTCTTCCTGCCCGGGGCGGGAGACATCCGCCGGGTTGGATCGCTGCTGGCGGACGGCGGGGCGCTGCCCGACGGGGTGGACGTGCGGCCGCTGTTCGGGGCGCTGCCGGTGGCCGAGCAGGACGCCGCCCTGGCCCCCTCACCCCCCGGCCGGCGGCGAGTGGTGCTGTCGACCGACATCGCCGAGACCAGCCTCACCGTCGAGGGGGTGCGCACGGTCGTCGACGCCGGCCAGGTGCGCACGCCCCGCTACGACGCCCGCACCGGGCTCACCCGGCTCCAGACCGGGCCCAGCTCCAAGGCCTCGGCCGACCAGCGCAGCGGCCGGGCCGGTCGCACCGCCCCCGGCCTCGCCTACCGGCTGTGGTCGAAGATGGAGCACGCCGCCCGCCGGCCCTACGCCGAGCCCGAGATCACCGTGGTCGACCTGGCCGGCTTCGCCCTCGAGCTGGCGGTGTGGGGCGCCGACGTGGACGGCCTGTCGTTCCTGGACCCGCCGCCTCCCCGGTCGCTGGAGGAGGGCCGGGCCCTGCTGCACATGCTCGGCGCCCTCGACTCCCATGGCCGGCCGACGCCCGAGGGCAGGGCCATGGCCGAGCTTCCGCTCCACCCCCGCCTGGCCCGCATGGTCACCGGGGCCCGGGGGTGGACGGCGTGCGTGCTCGCCGCCCTGCTCGAGGACCGGGACGTGCTTCGGGGCCGACCCGACGACGTCCCCGTCGACGTCGGAGAACGGGCCCGGCTGCTCGACGACCGCGGCGCCCGCCATCCGGCCCTGGACGGGGCCGCGGTGGGATCGGCCCGGCGGCGGGCGCACGACCTGGCCCGGCGGGTGGGGGTCGAGCCGGCCCGGGTCGACGGGCGGGAGTGCGGGCTGGTGCTGGCCCTCGCCTACCCCGACCGCATCGCCCAGGCTCGGGGCGGGGCGCGGTTCCGCCTGCGCAACGGCTCCGGGGCATGGGTGCCCAGGGGCGACCCGTTGGCCGGTGAGGCGTTCCTGGTGGTGGCCGAGCTCGACGCCGACCGCCGCGACAGCCGGGTGCGCATGGCCGCCGCCCTGGACCCGGCCGACGTGGAGGCGGCCGCCGGCGTCCCAGCCGAGCGGGTGGCGGCGGTGGGGTGGGACGTCCCCGGCGGGGAGCTGCGCACCACCGTCACCCGCCGCATCGACGGCCTCGTGCTCGCAACGGTCACCACCGCCGCGCCGGCGGGGGCCGAGGCCACCGCCTCGCTGCTGGAGGAGGTGCGGGCCACGCGCCTGGGCGCCCTGCGCTGGACCGGCGAAGCGCGCTCCTTCCAGCAACGTGTCGACTTCCTCCGCCGCCGCCTGGGCGACGCCTGGCCTGATCTGTCCGACGAGTCCCTGCTCGCCACGGTGGACGAGTGGCTGGGCCCCATGCTGACCGGCGCCTCCCGCCGCAAGGACTTGGAGAAGGTCGACATGGCCAAGGTTCTGCGCCGCAGGCTCGGCCCGCGGGCCGGCGAGATCGACGAGCTGGCGCCGGTCACCTGGGCGCCACCGTCCGGCCGCCGGGTGCCGATTGACTACGCCGGCGACCACCCCGAGGCACGGGTCCGGGTGCAGGAGCTCTTCGGGCTGACCTCGCATCCGGCCGTGGCCGGGGGGCGGGTCCCGCTCGTGCTGCACCTCCTCTCGCCCGCCGACCGCCCCGTGCAGGTCACCGCCGACCTGCCCGGGTTCTGGGCCGGCAGCTACGCCTCCGTCCGCAAGGACATGGCCGGCCGCTACCCCAAGCACCCGTGGCCTGCCGACCCGGCCCGGGCCCTCCCGCCACCGAAGGGCCCGGGCCCGGGCCGGCCCAGGAAGCGACGATGATCCTTGTCGACGCCTCGGGCGTGGCGGTCCGCCGGCCCGAACGGCCCCTGTTCGAGGACCTGTCGCTCACCCTCCAGTCGGGCGACCGCCTGGGCGTCGTGGGCCGCAACGGCAGCGGCAAGTCGACCCTGCTGCGGGTGCTGGCCGGCGAGCTGGAGCCCGAGGAGGGAGTGGTGCGCCGCGGCCGCGGCGTGCGCACCGGCTTCCTGGGCCAGCGCCCGGTCCTACCCGACGCCACGGTACGGGACGCGGTGGGACCGTCGTGGGAGGCGGCTGCCCTGCTCGACCGCCTGGGCATGGGTGGAGCGGTGGACGCCCCGGTCGCCACCCTGTCGGGCGGGCAGGCCAAGCGCGTGGCGCTGGCCCGGTCCCTGGTCGGGGAGGTCGACCTGCTGATCCTCGACGAGCCCACCAACCACCTCGACCTCGACGCCATCGCCTGGCTGGAGGAGCGGCTGGCCGGGTTTCGCGGGGGGCTCGTGCTCGTGACCCACGACCGCCACGTGCTCGACCGGGTGACGACCAAGGTGGTGGAGCTCGACCGGGGACGGGGCTACGTGCACGAAGGTGGCTACGAGTCCTACCTGGCGGCCCGGGCCGAGCGGGCGGAGCGGGAGGCGTCGTCCGAGGCGGTGCGCCGCAACCTGGCCCGGGCCGAGCTGGCCTGGCTGCGGCGGGGCGCCCCGGCCCGCACCCGCAAACCCAAGGCCCGCATCGCCGCCGCCACCGCGGTGGTCGAGGGCCGGGCACCGGCGCCTGACCGGGCCACCCCCCTCGAGCTGTCGATGAAGGGGACGCCCCGGCTGGGCGACAAGGTCGTGCTGCTCCACCGGGTGGGCCACCGCTTCGACGCTGGGACCTGGCTGTTCCGCGGCCTCGACCTGGACCTCGAGCCGGGTGGCCGGCTGGGCATCGTCGGGCCGAACGGGGCGGGCAAGTCGACCGTGCTCGACATCCTGGCCGGGCGCCTCCCCCCGGCCGAGGGCCGGCTCGAGGTGGGCCCGACCGTGCGGCTCGGCTACTACGACCAGACCGGGCGCGACCTGGACGGGACGCTGCGGGTGCGCGACGCGGTCGCCGGCGACCGCTCGAGCCCGCCCACCCTCGACCAGCTGCGGCTCATGGAGCGGTTCTGGTTCGACGAGGACGCCCAGTGGGCCCCCATCCACACGCTTTCGGGGGGCGAGCAGCGCCGCCTCCAGCTGCTGCTGGTCCTCACGCAGCTCCCCAACGTCCTGCTCCTCGACGAGCCCACCAACGACCTCGACCTCGACACCCTGCGGGCCCTGGAGGACTACCTGGAGACGTGGCCGGGCTCACTGGTCGTGGTCAGCCACGACCGGGCCCACCTGGAACGCACCGTGGAGGACGTCCTCGTGCTGGACGGGGGCGGGGCCGCGGTGCTGACCCCCGGCGGGTTCGCCGCCTACGACGCGGCCCGCCGCCGGCCGCGGGCCAAGGGAGCCTCCGCCGCGCCCCGTGTCGCCCCCGCTCCCTCTCCGGCCCCGGCCCGGCCGGCCGCCCCCAAGCCTCGCTCCCCCAGCACCCTGCGGCGCCTCCTGGCCCAGGCCGAGCGGGAACTGGAGGCGGCCACCGCCGCCCGCGACGCCCTGTCCGCCCGCCTCACCACCGACCCGCCCTCCGACCACGTCACCCTGGCCGCCCTGGCCCAGGACCTGGCCGCGGCGGAAACCCGGCTGGTCGAGGTGGAGGAACGCTGGCTGGCCTTGGCCGAGGAGCTGGGCGCCTGAGCCCGCTCGGGAACGCTCGGTACCCCTACCGTATCGGTGATGTCCGGACCAGCGGTGCCTGCGGTGCGGCTCACCGAGCTCATGGCGGCACTGTCGTTGGTGAGCGACCTCGGCATGGGCCAGCCGATGGAGCACAACCTCCGGCAATGCCTCATCGCCTCCCGCCTGGGCGACCGCATCGGGCTCGGCGACGCCGACCGGGAGGGCGTCTACTACGCCGGCATCATGTCGTGGATCGGGTGCCACGTCGATGCCTACGAGCAGACCAAGTGGTTCGGCGACGAGACGGCGTTGAAGGGCGACTTCCGCAAGGTCGACCTCTCCACGGCGGCGGCCCAGACGACGTTCACGGTCGGGCACCTGGGCGCCGGCCAGCCCCTGCTCCACCGGGCGCGGCTGGGCATCGGCTTCATCGGCGGCGGCATGAAGGACGCCGAGGCCATGCTGGACAACCACTGGCGCGCCGTCGACGGCCTGGCCCGCCGCCTCGGCTTCAACGACCACGTCCGTACGAGCATCAAGCAGACCTTCGAGCGGTGGGACGGCAAGGGCGTGCCCGATGGGGCCCGCGGTGAGGAGCTGCTCATCACGTCCCGGCTGGTGGCGCTGGCCGACGTCGTCGAGGTGTTCCATCGCGTCGGCGGCGCGGACGCGGCCATGGCGGTGGCGCGCCAGCGGAGCGGGACCCAGTTCGACCCGCAACTGGTCGACCTGTTCTGCGACGTGGCCGAGGAGCTGTTCGCCGAGCTCCAGGAGATCTCCGGTTGGGAGGCGGTCATGGCGTCGGAGCCTGCACTGGCCGCTCCCCTCGGCGACGGCGAGCTCGACGCCGCTCTGGAGGCGATCGCCGATTTCACCGACGTCAAGTCCCCGTACACCATCGGGCATTCGAGAGGCGTGGCCGACCTGGCCTCGGATGCGGCGTCCGGCTTGGGCCTCCCACCGGCGCAGGCCAAGGCCGTCCGCCGGGCCGGACTGCTGCATGACCTGGGCCGCCTCGGCGTGCCCAACAGCGTCTGGGACAAGCAGCGGAGCCTGACCCTCGCCGAGATGGAGCGGGTGCGGATGCATCCCTATCTCACCGAGCGGACGCTGGCCTCGTCCCCCGGCCTGGCGCCGCTGGGCGCGCTGGCCATCCAGCACCACGAACGGCTCGACGGCTCCGGCTACCCGCGCGGCCTGAGCGGCGAGGCCATCACTCCGTCGGGGAGGCTGCTGGCCGCGGCGGATGTGTACCGGGCTCTGACCGAACCGCGCCCGCACCGCCCCGCAGCCGATTCGCCGGAGGCGGCGGGGGCCCTGCGTGGCGAGGTACGAGCCGGCCGCCTCGACGGGGACGCCGTCGAGGCGGTGTTGCGCGCCGCCGGCCATCGCGCCCGCCGCCGTCGCGAGTCGGTGGCCGGCCTCACGGCCCGGGAGGTGGAAGTGCTCCGCCTCCTGGCCCGGGGCTACTCCAACAAGCAGATCGCCCACGAGCTGCACATCACCCGCAAGACGGCGGGCAACCACGTCGAGCACATCTACGCCAAGCTGGGGGTGACCAACCGCGCCCTGGCCAGCCTGTTCGCGGCCCAGCACGGCCTCATTGACTGAGTGGTGCGGTCACCGGCTCGGCTTGCCGAAGTCCAGGTCCTCGCCGTCGATGCCCCACACCACGCAGGGCACGTCGCTGGACACCCAGGCGTCGTGGCCGGGGCCGATGACGACGGCGTCGCCGGGGCCTGCCTCGAGCTCGACTCCGTCGTCCATGCGGATGTGCATCGACCCTTCGGTCACGACGAAGCGGTGCGGGAACTCGCAGCTCTCCGTCTGGGCGATCGGCTTGACGTGCTCGGACCACCTCCAGCCCGGCTCGAAGACGCTGCGATCGAAGCTGATGCCGTTCAGCGAGACGACGTGGACGCGTCCCTTGCCGAAGTCGATGACCTCGTCCGGCTCGTCGAGCGACCTCTTCGCCGCGGTGGTGATGGTCTCGGTCATGTGTGTCTCCTCTGGGGTTCGGGTGCTCAGCGCACCGACAGCTGGTCGTGCAGGGAGGCGAGCGACTGCTCGATGGCCTTGCGAAGGCCCGACCGCCGGAGTCGCGAGGCGACCCACCGGCGCAGGAACGTGCGGGGGCGGATGTCGACCTCCACGTCCACCTGCGTCCCGTGCCCGGACAGCGCCGGCGTGAGACGCCAGCGCCAGTCGGCGTACGAGGGGTTGCCGTCGTCAGACTGCGACCGGTAGGCGAACACGCCCTGGTCGCGGTCGATGTCGACGACCCGTGCGCGGCTGTTCCACCGGGTCTTCATGGCATGGATCTGCACGACCCACTCCGAGCCCACCTCCAGCACCGCGGGCGACTCGACGACCTTCGGGATCTCGAGGTTCCAGTCGGGAAGGCGTTCGACGTCCGTGACGAGATCGAAGACCGCCCCCGGCGGAGCGGGGACGACGGTCGTGGCGTGCAGCGTGTATTCCATGGACCGCAGCCTGCACCGACTGGTCGCTCCCGTCATGAGGCGTTCACCCCAGGAACCGGCTGTGGACCGCGGCGAGGCCGTAGCCCAGTCCAAGCTGGCCGCCGACGGGGGGCGGGGTGGGGCAAACGTAGGGGCGTGGCCCGACCCAGCCGCAGCACGCGGCTGGGCTGATGCAGTTCACACTCCGTTCACATTCCCGAAGCGGTCCGGCAAAGTCCGTGTGGGGAGACTGTCGGCGCCCATGTCCGCGGCCTTCACGGTGGAGGCCGCGCCGAGACCGAGAAGCGAGGGGAACCAGTTCGTGGCCTACAAAGCGGAGTACATCTGGATCGACGGGACGGAGCCCACGGCCAAGCTGCGCTCCAAGACCAAGATCCTGCCTGACGGCGCCGACCTGCCCATCTGGGGCTTCGACGGGTCGTCGACCAACCAGGCCCCGGGCAGCGCCTCCGACTGCGTCCTGCAGCCGGTGTTCAGCTGTCCCGACCCGATCCGCGGCGGCGACAACGTGCTGGTCCTGTGCGAGGTCCTGCTCACCGACATGAGCCCCCACCCGAGCAACACCCGGGCCGGCCTGCGGGCGGTGGAGGAGGAGTTCGCCGACCAGGAGCCCTGGTTCGGCATCGAGCAGGAGTACACGTTCTTCGCCGGCAGCCGCCCCCTCGGCTTCCCCGACTGGGGCTTCCCGGCTCCCCAGGGGGGCTACTACTGCGGCGTCGGCGCCGACGAGATCTTCGGGCGGGAGATCGTCGAGAAGCACATGGACAACTGCCTCAAGGCCGGCCTGAAGCTGTCGGGCATCAACGCCGAGGTCATGCCCGGGCAGTGGGAGTTCCAGATCGGCCCCGGCAGCCCCCTCGAGGTCGCCGATCACCTGTGGATGGGTCGGTGGCTGCTGTACCGCACCGCCGAGGAGTTCAACGTGTCCGCCACCCTCGACCCCAAGCCGGTAAAGGGCGACTGGAACGGCGCCGGTGCCCACACCAACTTCTCGACCAAGGCCATGCGGTCGGGGTGGGACGCGATCATCGCCGCCTGCGAGGCCCTGGCCGAGAATGCCATGGACCACGTCCACCAGTACGGGTTCGGCATCGAGGGTCGCCTCACCGGCCTGCACGAGACCGCGCCGTGGAACGAGTTCAGCTACGGCGTGTCCGACCGGGGCGCGTCGGTGCGCATCCCGTGGCAGGTGGAGGCGGACAAGAGCGGCTACATCGAGGACCGCCGCCCCAACGCCAACTGCGACCCCTACCTGGTGACCAAGGCCATCACTCAGACGGTGTGCAGCGCCCTGCGCACCAAGGAGATGGCCTGACGTAGTGCGCGACGAAGGGCGGTCCCGCCGGCTCCCGGCAGGACCGCCCTTCCTTCGCGCTCGCTAGGCCTGGGCCCGGGCCCGGCGCCGGTCGGAACCGGCAAACAGCAGCACTGCGCCGAGTGCGATGGCCAGCCCGGCCGCCGTCGCCAGCTCGGACGAGAAGTCGCCGGTCAGGGCCAGACGCCCGGACGTGGCAGCCGGACGAGCGGTCGTGGCCGCCGGGCGGGCGGTGGTGCCGCCACCACCGGCGCCGCCGCCGGCAGGAGCGCCGGCACGAGGCGCGGGCCCGCACTCGCCACCGGAGGCGGTGGACTCGTTGATCGCCGTGGAGCAGCCCGACGCGGTCGAGCCGTTGCGGGCGAGCGCGTCACCCGACGCCGTGGAATCGTTCTCGGCGCGGGCATCGCCGGATGCCGTGGAGTCGTTGTGGGCGTGAGCGCTGCCGCTCGCCACCGAACCGTCGGTGGCCACCGCTCCGCCGCTGGTCTGAGCGCCGGCCGGGCCTGCGAGCAGCGCCAGCACGGCGACCACGCCGGCCATCGCCACCAGACCCGCCCCTGCCCGTCGTTTGTCAGTCATCGCCCTTCCTTGTTCGTGGGTTGTCCTGGACAGGTTCATGCCCTTCCCGGGCCTTTCTCTCCCATCCGCCTGCCGCCGGGAGCCCGACTTCAGGGTTGGGGCTCGGGGGTGCGGTGCTCGGAGTAGAGGTCGGCCGGGGCCTTGCCCGAGTACTCCCCGCCGTACGTCCAGTCCGGCTGCTTCTCTCTGAAGTCCTCGTCCAACGTCACCTTGCCGTTGTCGAGGTCCACCAGCTCGGTGACCAACACGGGCTCGACCGGGTCGGCGGCGCCCTCGATGTGCGCCCGCAGGTCCGCCTCGAACCGCTTCACCGCGCTGGTCACCACGGCCTGGTGTTGGAGGGCGAGGTAGCAGCGGGCCCGATCTCCCACTGTGCCCGCCCGCTTGGCGATCTCGTCCAGGTCGTGGTCGAGGGCCTCCCCTCGGCAGAGCCGCTCCAGCAGGTCGGAGAGGGCGATGCCGTCGACCTTGCAGGGGGTGCACTGCCCGCACGACTCGACGGCGAGGAAGCGCGACACCCCCGCCACGACCGCAGCCACGTCGTCCGCGTCGTCGAACACCATGAACCCGCCCGAGCCGACGCCGCTGCCGATCGCCTGCATCGCCTCGTAGCTGACCGGCGTGTCGAGCTCGTCCTCGCCGATCAGCCCGTTGGCCACCCCCGACAGCACCGCCCTGATCGTCCGCCCGTGGCGAGGCCCCCCTCCCACCGCCTCGATCACCTCCCGCAGGGGCGTGCCCATGGGCACCTCTGCCACCCCCGGGCGCTTCACCGAGCCGGTCACCGTGCAGACGATCGTCCCGGGCGACTCGTCGGTCCCCACCGTGCGGAACCAGTCGGCACCTCGGGCCACGATGCGGGGGACGTTGGCCAGGGTCTCGACGTTGTCCACCAGGGTGGGCGGGGCCAGGTCCTCGTCGCTCTCGCCGGCCATGTCCACGGGTGCGGCCAGCCCGCTGCCGCTCGCCGCGTCGGCGTCGGTCTGCACCACCTCCAGCACGCCCCGGCGGAAGGGTGGGGCGATCCGGGGGAAGGGCCGGCGCCCGGCCAGCACCTCGAGCAGCGCCGTCTCCTCCCCGTAGAGGTACTCGCGCGGGCCCTCGAACACCGAGACCTCGACACCCTCCTCGATCCACCCTGCGGCCCGGGCCTCGTCGATGGCCGCCCGCACCCTCGCCACCTCCCTGGTGAAGGTGGCCTTCATGCCGAACACGATCTGCGTGGCCCCCACCGCCCGGGCCGCGATCAGCGCGCCCTCGAGCACCTGGTAGGGGTTGAGGCGCAGGATCGTCCGGTCCTTGAACGTCCCCGGCTCGCCCTCCGCGGCATTGACGACGACCGTCGTGGCCACCGCCTCGGACTCGTGCTCCAGAACCGTCCGCCACTTGGTACCGGTGGGGAACCCCGCCCCTCCCCGCCCCCGCAGCCCCGACGCCTCCACCTCGGCGATGAGCACCTCCGGCTCCACCTGGCGGGCCGCCTCCAGCCCCTTGCCCCCACCGGCGTCGAGGTAGGCGTCGAGGCTCTCGAGCGGCTCGGGGTACAACACGCGGTGAACTGTTGTCATGCCGGAGTCTTGCCCCGGATGACCGAGTGTTAGCCACTGCTAGGCTGGAGGGACCGGTCGGGGGTGGTGTAATCGGCAACACGACAGGTTCTGGCCCTGTTATTGGGGGTTCGAGTCCTCCCCCCCGAGCTCGGACGTCGTGGTGCCCCGCGCCACGTCGGCCATGGCCCCATCGTCTAGCGGCCTAGGACACCACCCTCTCAAGGTGGAGACACGGGTTCGAACCCCGTTGGGGCTGCCGCA
>JBKHXX010000094.1:0-264721 GCA_046565765.1 Acidimicrobiia bacterium
ACCACGGCGGCAACCGGCCCGCACGCGCCGCGTGAACGGGAAGGGATTACCGTTCCCTCCGTCGAACGGTTACGGCAGAGCTAGACGGCTGGGGGGCGCCCACGAGGCGACACCCGGGAGTGGGGGACACGCATGGTCGAAGTCCTGAAGGTTTCCAGCAAGTCCAACCCGAACGCGGTCGCCGGCGCGCTGGCGGGGGTGCTGCGCCAGGCCGGTGCGGTGGAGGTCCAGGTCGTGGGCGCGGGGGCGCTCAACCAGGCGATCAAGGCCATCGCCATCGCCCGCGGGTTCGTGGCCCCGTCCAACATCGACCTGGTGTGCGTCCCTACCTTCGCCGACATCGAGATCGACGGCGAGAGCCGCACGGCCATCCGCCTGGCCGTCGAAGACCGGGCCCGCCGATCATCCGTCGAGGAGACGGTGGACATGCGGGGCACGTACCGGCCCGTCTACAACGGCACCCACGCCGCCGCCGCCCCCATCCTGGCCACCTAGGAAGCGGGGGCCGATCCCCTAACCTGGGGGTCCGTGGCCGGCACGTACCTCATCCGCACCTTCGGGTGCCAGATGAACGAGCATGACTCCGAGCGCATCGCCGGCCTGCTCGAGGCTGACGGCTACTCGGCCACCGACGACGTCGAGCAGGCCGACGTGGTCGTGCTCAACACCTGCTGCATCCGCGAGAACGCCGACAACAAGCTGTACGGCAACCTCGGTCACCTGAAGGCGGTCAAGGCCCGGCGGCCGGGGATGCAGATCGCGGTGGCGGGCTGCCTGGCCCAGAAGGACCGGGACCTCATCCAGCAGCGGGCCCCCCAGGTCGACGCCGTCTTCGGCACCCACAACGTCGACCGGGCGGCCGAGCTGCTGAGGGAGGCGGCCGCCGGCGGCGGCCCGGTGATGGAGATCCTGGAGGAAGCGGAGACCGTCACCTTCCCCTCCGCCCTGCCCGTGCGCCGGGACGTGCCCTACGCCGCCTGGGTCACCATCCAGATCGGCTGCGACAACAGCTGCGCCTTCTGCATCGTCCCCGCGGTGCGCGGCCGGGAGGCCAGCCGCCCCTTCGCCGAGCTGGTGGACGACGTCCGCCGGCTGGCCGGGGCGGGGACGACCGAGGTCACCCTCCTCGGCCAGAACGTGAACTCCTACGGGCGCGACCTGGCCGCCGGGCGCTACCGGCCCCTGTTCGCCGAGCTGCTGGCGGCGGTCGGCGAGGTGGACGGCATCCGCCGGGTGCGCTTCACCAGCCCCCACCCGAAGGACCTGCGCCCCGAGACCATCGAGGCCATGGCGGCCGCGCCGGCGGTGTGCGAGCACCTCCATCTCCCCCTCCAGTCGGGGAGCGACCGGGTGCTGGCCGCCATGCACCGCGGCTACCGGGCCGAGCGCTACCTGGAGAAGCTGGCCGCCGCCCGGGCCGCCATCCCCGACCTGGCGGTGACCACCGACCTCATCGTCGGCTTCCCGGGCGAGACCGAGGACGACTTCGAGCGCACCCTCGAGGTGGTGGCCGAGGTGGGCTACGACAGCGCCTACACCTTCGTCTTCTCGCCCCGGCCCGGCACCGAGGCGGCCGCCATGGCCGAGGCCTTCGTGCCCTCCGACGTCGTGGCCGACCGCTTCGAGCGGCTGCGGGTGGTGGTCGAGCGCTCGGCCCTGGCCCGCCACCAGGCTCGGGTCGGCCGCACCGAGGAGGTGCTGGTCGAGGGCCCGTCCAGGAAGGACCCCGCCATGGCCACCGGGCGCACCCGCCAGAACAAGCTCGTCCACTTCGCCGCCGACCCCGCCCCTCCG
Organism: Acidimicrobiia bacterium; assembly: GCA_046565765.1. Taxonomy (GTDB): domain Bacteria; phylum Actinomycetota; class Acidimicrobiia; order Acidimicrobiales; family AC-14; genus JBFMCT01. The sequence continues at coordinate 1,795 of JBKHXX010000094.1, forward strand.
GCCGGGTCCTACGCCACCGTCTCGGTCACCGGGGCCGCTCCCCACCACCTGCGGGGGGACCTGGTCGAGGTCACGGCCCGTCCCCGCCACCGCACCCGCATCCCGGTGGTCCCTGCGTGAGCGTGGCGGGCTGACGCGCCACCTGGCCCTGGTCGGGCCCACCGCGTCGGGCAAGTCGGCGCTCGCCCTGGAGCTGGCCCGCCGCCTGGGCGACGTCGAGATCGTCTCCGTGGACTCCATGCAGGTCTACCGGGGGATGGACGTGGGGACGGCCAAGCCGACCCCCGCCGAGCAGGCCGAGGTGCCCCACCATCTCCTCGACCTGGCCGACCCGTCCGAGGACTTCTCCGTCCGGCGGTTCCAGCAGGCCGCCGGGGACGCCCTGGCCGGGATCGAGGCCCGGGGTCACCGGGCCCTGCTGGTGGGGGGCACCGGGCTGTACCTCAACGCGGTGGTGGACGGGCTCCACGTGCCCGGTTCGTGGCCCGCCCTGCGGGCCGAGCTGGAGACCGAGGCCGCCACTCCGGCCGGTGTGGGAGCGCTCTACCGCCGGCTGAGCACCGCCGACCCGCCCGCCGCCGCCCGCATCGAGCCGGCCAACGCCCGCCGGATCGTGCGGGCCCTGGAGGTGACGCTGGGCAGCGGCCGCCGGTTCTCGTCCTACGGCCCGGGCCTGGCCGCCTTCCCGCCCACCCCGTTCCGGATGGCGGGGGTGTGGCTGCCCCGCCAGGTCGTCGCAGCCCGCATCGAGGCCCGCTACACCGACCAGCTGGACCACGGGTTCCTCGACGAGGTGCGGCGGCTCGCCGCCGGCTCCGACCGGCCCCTGTCCCGCACCGCCCGCCAGGCCCTCGGTTACCGGGAGCTGCTCGACCACCTGGCCGGCCGCTGCTCGCTGGACGACGCCGTGGGCGCGGCGGTGGCCCGCACGCGCCAGTTCGCCCGCCGCCAGCGCATGTGGTTCCGGCGCGACCCCCGCATCGTGTGGTTCGGGGCGCCCACAAACCCGCTCGCCGTCGGGCCCGCCCTCCTGGGACACTTTTCCTCCTGATGCAGCTCCGCAAGTACCACGGCCTCGGGAACGATTTCCTGATCCTCCTCGACGCCGCCGGCACCCAGCCGTACGACGCCGACCTGGCTCGGGCCGTCTGCGACCGCCACCGCGGCATCGGCGCCGACGGACTGGTGCGGGTGTCGCATGGCCCCCGGTTCGAGCTGCTCAACGCCGACGGCAGCCGGGCCGAGACCAGCGGCAACGGCCTGCGGTGCGCGGCCCGGGCGGTCGTGGACGCCGGCTGGGACGTCGGCACCGACTTCTCGATCGCCACCGACGCCGGCCCGCGGCAGGTGGCCCTCCACGGCGACGGTACGGTCACCGTGGACATGGGGCCGGTCACGGTCGAGGGCGAGCACGTGGACGTGGGCAACCCCCATCGCGTCGTCCTCGTCGACGACCTGGCCACGGTGGACGGCCGCGGTCAGCCCGATCTCAACCTCGAGTTCGTCGTCCCCGGGCCCGGCCCCGACGAGATCACCATGCGGGTCTTCGAGCGGGGGGTGGGGGAGACCCTGGCCTGCGGCAGCGGGGCGTGCGCAGCCGCCGCCGTCGCCCACGCCAAGGGCCTGGTCGGCACGAGGGTCGTCGTCCACCAGCTCGGCGGTGACGCCACCGTGGAGGTGGACGGCGGCCGGGCCAGCCTCACCGGGCCGGCCCAGTTCGTGTTCGAGGTGGAGTGGCCATGGCGCTGATCGAACGCCACCGCCGGGAAGCGGTGGTGCTGGTGGGGGTGGCCATCCCCCCCGTCACCGTCGACGAGGCGGAGGCGTCCCTCGACGAGCTGGCCGCCCTGGCCGACACCGCCGGGGCCGACGAGGCCGAACGGGTCCTCCAGCGGCGCGACGAGCCCGATCCGGCCACGTTCGTGGGCAAGGGCAAGGCCCAGGAGCTGCGGGACATCTCCGAGACGGTCGACGCCGACACGGTGATCTTCGACGACGAGCTGTCCCCCGCCCAGAGCCGCAACCTGGAGAAGATCCTGGGCCGGACGGCCATCGACCGCACCGCCCTGATCCTCGACATCTTCGCCCAGCACGCCCACACCCAGGAGGGCAAGAACCAGGTCGAGCTGGCCCAGCTGCGCTACCGGCTGCCCCGCCTGCGAGGCCGGGGCAAGGGCCTCAGCCAGCAGGCCGGCGGCATCGGCACCCGGTTCGGTGGCGGCGAGACCAAGCTCGAGGTCGACCGCCGGCGCCTGCTGCGGCGGGTCACCAAGCTGGAGGAGGAGCTCAGGGAGCTCGAGCAGAACCGGCGCACCCAGCGCAAGGCGCGGTCCCGCTCTCGCCTGTCCACGGTGGCCCTCGTCGGCTACACCAACGCCGGCAAGTCGACCGTGCTCAACCGCCTGACCGACGCCGGCGTGCTGGTGGAGGACCGCCTGTTCGCCACCGTCGACCCCACCACCCGCCGCTTCACGCTGCCCGGGGGCGAGCCGGTGCTCCTCACCGACACCGTCGGGTTCGTGCGCAAGCTGCCTCACCAGCTGGTGCAGGCCTTCCGGTCGACGCTCGACGAGGTGGTCGAGGCCGACCTGCTGCTCCACGTGGTCGACGTCTCCTCGCCCGACCCCGAGGCCCACATGCGGGCGGTGCGCTCGGTGCTGCACGAGATCGGGGCCGGGGAGGTGCCCGAGCTGGTCGCCTTGAACAAGTCCGACCGGCTGGGGCCGGACGACGAGGGCCGGCTCGCGCGCCTCCGCCAGCGGTACCCGGGCGCGGTCACCCTCTCGGCCGTCACCGGCGAGGGTGTCGACGACCTGCTGGACGCCCTTTCCGACCGGCTGCGCGCCCTCTTCTCGGTGGTGGAGCTGGTCGTGCCCTACGACCGGGGCGACGTGGTGGCCGCCCTCCACCGCCACGGCGAGATCGTCTCCGAGGAGCACGAGGCGGACGCCACCCGCCTCCGGGCCCGCCTCCACGAGGCCGACGTGGCCCGCTTCGCCGACTTCCGGGTCGCATGACCGGCTGGCTGCCGCCGCCGTACCCCTACGACCGCCTCGACGACCTCAAGGCCCTGGCCGCCTGCCACGACGGGGGCGTCGTCGACCTCTCCATCGGCACGCCCGGTGACCCCCCGCCTCAACCGGTGGTGGCCGCCCTCGCCTCGTCCAACGCCGAGCGGGGCTACCCCGCCTCCATCGGCACCGCCGCCTTCCGCACCGCCGCCGCCGGCTGGATGGCCCGCCGCTTCGAGGTGGACGTGCCCGTCGACGCCCTGGCCGCCTGCGTGGGGACGAAGGAGCTGGTGGCGAGCGTCCCCCACGTCCTGCGGCTGCGCACGCCCGATCGCGACACCGTCCTGTACCCGGCCGTGGCCTACCCGACCTACGAGATGGGCGCCGTCCTGGCCGGCTGCCGGGCGGTCCCGGTGCCCGTCGACGACCGGTGGCGGATCGACCTGTCCGCCATCGACGAGGCGGATGCCGCACGGGCCCTCTGCCTGTGGGTCAACTCGCCCGGCAACCCCGCCGGCAACCTCGACGATCTCGGGGCGGCGGCGGAGTGGGGACGGGCCCGGGGCGTGCCCGTCCTGTCCGACGAGTGCTACGCCGAGTTCACGTGGGACGGCCCGCCCCGCACCATCCTCGAGCACGGGCTGGACGGGGTGCTGGCCGTGCACTCGCTCTCCAAGCGGTCCAACCTGGCCGGCGTGCGGTCGGGGTTCTACGCCGGCGACCCCGCGCTGGTGCGGTACCTGGCCGAGGTGCGCAAGCACGCCGGGCTGATGACGCCCGGGCCGGTGCAGGCGGCGGCGGCGGTGGCGTTGGACGACGACGAGCACGTGGAGGCCCAGCGCCGCCGCTACCGGGACCGCCTGCAGTTCTTCGCCGAGGTGCTGGCCGGCATGGGCATCGACGTGGCCCCGCCCGGCGGCAGCTTCTACCTGTGGGCCCCTGCCCCCGGCGGCGACGCGTGGGCTCTGACGTCGGAGCTGGCGGCCAAGGGCGGCGCCCTGGTCTCGCCCGGCGAGTTCTACGGGGCGGCCGGCGCCGGGCACGTGCGCATCGCCCTCGTCCAGCCCTTGGAACGGCTGCGGCTGGTGGCGCAGCGGCTCGGCCAGCGGGCCTGAACGCCGCGCCCGGCCGGTGACCAACATCGCCTGGCGCAACCTGGCCGGCGAACGCACCCGCTTCGCCATCTCGGTCGCGGGCGTGGCCTTCTCGGTCGTGCTGGTGGTGATCCTGCGGGCCCTCTACTGGGGCGTGATCGACGAGGCCACGCGATACGTCCGCACCACCGGGGCCGACCTGTGGGTCGCCCAGGAAGGGACGCCCGGAGACTTCCTCCAGTCCCGGTCGATCCTCCCCACCGCCGACCGGGCCCGCATCGAGGCGGTGAGCGGCGTGGGGCGCGTGGCCCCGCTGCTCAGCCGTCCGGTGGGCATGCGGGTGAACGGCCGTGACACCGACCTGTTCCTGCTGGGCGTCCCGCCCGGTGGCGACGTGGGCTGGCCCGAGGCCGTTCGCAACCGCGGGCGGCCCCCGAGGCCGGGCCAGATCGTGATCGACAGGGTCTTCGCCAAGAACTTCGACGTGGCGCCCGGCGACCGGCTGCCGATCGGTCCCGGCGGGCTCGAGGTGGCGGCGGTGGTGGGCGGCGGCAACGCCTTCGCCTACCAGTTCGCCTGGGCCAACCTCGACGACGTGGCCGCCATCGCCGGTGCCGAGGGGTTCGTCAGCTACTTCCTGGTCGACGCCGCGTCGGGGACCGACCCCGCAGAGGTGGGTCGCCGCATCACCGCCCAGGTGCCCGGCACCCAGGTGTTCGAGGGCACCGAGCTGGCCGACCGCAACGCCGACAACCTCCGGGAGGGCTTCCTGCCCATCCTCTGGGTGCTGGTGATCGTGGCCTTCGTGGTGGGCACCGCCATCATCGGGCTGATCATCTACACCGCCACCCTGGAGAAGAGCCGCGAGTACGGCGTGCTCAAGGCCATCGGGTTCTCGAACCGCCGGCTGTACTCGGTGGTGTTCCAGCAGTCTCTGCTGGCGGCCATGGCCGGGTTCCTGCTCGGGTGCCTGATCAGCCTGTTGCTGGGGCCGGCCATCGAGCGGCTGGTGCCCACCTTCGTGACCGACATCCGCTGGGGCGACATCCTTTTCGCCGGCGTGGGCGCCCTGGGCATGGCCGTGCTCGCGTCGTTCGTGCCCGCCCGGCCGGTGGCCCGGCTGGACCCCGCCGAGGTCTTCCGGGCGTGACGGTCCTGTCGCTGGAGGACGTGACCAAGGTGTTCGGCACGGGCCCGGCCGAGGTGACGGCGGTGGCCGACGCCAGCCTCGAGCTGGAGAAGGGCGAGCTGGTGCTGCTCATGGGCCCCTCGGGCGCGGGCAAGTCCACCCTGCTGCAGCTGTGCGGGGCCCTGCTGCGGCCAACGTCGGGCACGGTGCGGCTCGACGGCGTGGAGGTCACCGCCCTCACCGAGGCCCGGTTGCCCGAGGTGCGCCTCCAGAAGGTGGGGTTCGTCTTCCAGGCCTTCCAGCTGCTGGCCAACCTCAACGCCATCGAGAACGTGCGGCTGGTGCTGGAGGCGGCGGGACGGTCCAAGGCCGACGCCGACGCCCGGTCCCGGGAGCTGCTCGGCCAGCTCGGCCTCGACCACCGCCTGCGGGCCCGTCCCGCGACCCTGTCCGGCGGTGAGAAGCAGCGGGTGGCGGTGGCCCGGGCCCTGGCCAACGACCCGCCGCTGATCCTGGCCGACGAACCCACCGGCAACCTCGACTCCAAGTCGGGGGCCGCCGTCATGGACCTGCTGGTGGCCGCGGTCCGGGAGCGGGGCACCGCCGTGCTCGTCGCCACCCACGACGAGCGGGTGCGGGCCGTGGCCGACCGCATCGTCCGCATCGAGGACGGCGTGCTGCGCTGACCCCCCGATCCGTTTCGGGGCGCCTGAGCCACGTCAGGCGTGGTCCGGACGCCCCGAAAGCTTGAAGAGCTAGAGGTCGAGGGCGTCCAGGCGGGACCTGAGGGCGGTCACCTCGGCCGTCAGCTCCCGCACCGCCTCCTCGAGGGCTTCGATGCGCTCGGTGCGGGAGAGGCTGGCGGGCGAGGGAACGGGGGCGGCGGGGACGTCCTCGGGGGACACGTCGCCGCCCAGCAGGTGGGCCCAGCGGGGTTCCTTCTGGCCTGGTCGGGGGGCCAGGCGCACGACCAGCGGGTCGGCCCGGGCGGCCAGACGGGCCAGCACGCCGTCGACCTCCCCCTGGCCGGCGAAGCCGTGCAGCCGCTCGGTGCGGGTGCGCATCTCGGCGCCGGTCTGGGGGCCCCGCAGCATGAGCACGGCCAGGAGTGAGATCTCCGCGTCGTCCACGTCCAGCACGCTGCCCAGCACGTGGCGGTACTTGTCACCCCGGTTGGAGCGGCTGTAGTCGATCCGCACGAGGTTGTCGCCGCGCAGGTTGAGGAGGGCGTTGGAGACGGTGGCCTCGGTGAACGTGACCACCGGGTAGCGGTTGGTGGACTGGTTGCACGCCGCCAGCAGGCCGTTCATGGTCAGGGGGTAGTTGTCGGGGGTGGTGCGTTCCTTCTCGACGAGGCAGCCGAGGATGCGCACCTGCACGGGAGTGAGCTGCATCGCCCCTCAGTTCATCGACGGGTTGGGCGGGTAGTTGGCGAACATGGCGAGGCGCCCGGGCTGGCGGCGGAGCACCGCCCGCCACAGCTCCTCGGGCTCGGCCGACAGGGCGTCGTCCGGAGCGGCGTCGACGACCCACCAGGCGCCCGCCGCGATCTCGCCCTCCAGCTGCCCCGACCCCCATCCCGCGTAGCCCACGAAGACCCGCACGCCCTGGAGGCCGCCGGCGACCTCGTCGGGGTCGACGGAGAGGTCGAGGGTGCCCAGGGAGTCCGTCAGCGGCTCGTAGGCGTCGAGCGCCTCGTCGGGCCACGACCGGGCCAGGCAGATGGCGGCGTCGGGCGAGACCGGCCCGCCCACGAACACCACCGGCGGCTCGGCTGCCAGCCGGGACCAGCCGGGCAGGGGGTCGGACAGCTCGGTGCCCGTGGGCCGGTTGAGGACCACGCCCACCGCCCCTTCCTCGCCGTGCTCGAGGAGGAGGACGACGGCGTACTCGAAGTTGGGGTCTCCCAACGAGGGTGTGGCCACCAGCAGCCGCCCCTTCAGGGACATCAGGCCGAGCGCCCCATCCTGGGCGGCCAGCCCGGCTGGAAGATCTGGTCCCCGTTGACCCCCGCGACGAGCCAGCCGTCGGGCGTGTGGCGCATGGCGAAGCGACGGGCGAAGGCGGGCCCGGCCGGGTGGTCGGATGCAGGGCCGGGCTCGACGAACGTCACCAGCTCCAGGTCGAGGTCGAGGACCTCGGGCTCGCTGCGCACGGTCCACGCCTCCGCCCCGAAGCCCTTCCACGTCCGCTGCCACATGGCCACCAGGTCGGTCGCGAACCGGGACCACAGCTCGTGGCCGTCCGGCGACTCGGCCAGCCCCGCGGCGATCTCGTCCCAGTCGGCCTGGTGGCCGATGGCCGGGTCGTGGCGATGGTTCCACACCCAGTCCTGGGCCAGGACCAGGCGGAGGGTGGGGTCGGTGGCGAGCCAGGCCGCGTCCAGGTCGCCGCGGTCCATCACGGCGGCGACCCACTCGAGGGCGGCCGCCTGCGGAGTACCCGGCTCCGGCTCGGCGGACATGTCGGGCACAGGGTAGAGGGCACGAGGGCCACGCCCGGCGTTCCCCGCCGCCTACGCTTCCGCCCGTGCCCGAGATCGACCCCAACGACGAAGTCGTCTTTGCCCTGAACCGACTGTTCGAGCAGATGATCGACCCATCGATACCGCCGGTGTCGCGGATCACCGCCGTGGTCGCGGCCCGCACCTACCTCGACGCCCTGACCCGCCGGATGGTCAACGAGGCGCGGGAGCGGGGGTCGACGTGGGAGGAGATCGGGGTCCTGTTCGGCACCTCGGCCGTCAACGCCAAGGCTCGGTACGGCGACTACAACGACTACGGCGACTGACGCCTAAGGGGCTTCGCGGGCCCTGCCGCACCCGGCCGGCCGGCGGCTATTCGGGCTCGAAGCGGCCGCCCAGGTGGCGCGCCAGGAACCGCTCGGCGGCGGCGTAGAAGCGGATCCGGTTCTCGGGCTTGGCGAAGCCGTGGCCTTCGTCGGGGAACAGGAGGTACTCGTGGTCGAGCCCCTTGTCCTTGAGGGCGGCCACGATCTGCTCGGCCTCGGCCTGCTTCACCCGGGGGTCGTTGGCTCCCTGGGCCACGAGGATGGGGATGCGGATCCGGTCGACCTTGGACAGGGGCGAGCGTGACCAGAGGAAGTCGTCCTCGGTGTCGGGGTTGCCGACCCGGGTGTGGAACTGGGCGATCATCGGCGCCCAGTAGGGCGGGATCGACCGGATGAGCGTGCGCAGGTCGGACGGGCCGACGATGTCGACCGCGCAGCAGAACAGCTCGGGGGTGAACGTGGCCCCTACCAGCGCCGCGTAGCCGCCGTAGGACCCGCCGTAGATCGCCACCTTGGCCGGGTCGGCGTAGCCCTTGTCGACCACGTGGGCCACCGCGTCCACGAGGTCGTCGTGCATCTTGGCGCCCCACTCCCGGTCTCCGGCGCCGGTGAAGGACTTGCCGTAGCCGGTGGAGCCCCGGAAGTTCACCTGCACGCACAGGTAGCCCCGGTTGGCGAGCCACTGGGCCTCGCCGTCGTACCCCCAGGAGTCGCGGGCCCACGGCCCCCCGTGCACGTTGAGGACGGTCGGGAGGTTGGTGCGCTCCTGGCCGGGCGGGAAGGTGAGGTACCCGTGGATCTCGAGGCCGTCGCGTGCGGGGAACGAGAACGGCTCCATCTTGGCCAGCGTGTAGGCGGTGAGGGCGGGCTGGTGCTCGAACATGAAGGTGGTCGAGCGGCTGGCCCGGTCGTAGGCGTAGTACCGGATGGGACCGTCGTCGGCCATGTAGGCCACCAGCCAGGTGCGGTCGTGGTCGTCCTCGTTGAGCAGGCTGAGCTCGCCCCGCTCCACGCCCTGGAGCAGCTCCAGGTCGGGGGCGATCTCGGGGTCGAGCACCTCGTAGACGACCCGTTCCTTGAGGAAGGCCACGAGCTGCGGTTCCCGGGTGTCGGGATGGAGGCGGGCGCCGGCCACGTCGTACTTCGGGTCCTCGGCGATGACCTCGACGTCGCCGGTGTCCGTGTCGATGCGCACCAGCCGGCCGGTGTTGGCGTCCGCCGAGCTGATGGCCAGCAGCGACCTGCCGTCGAGAGAGAAGGCGATGGGGTAGGTGGTGAGGGCGTCCTCCTGGCCCACCTGGAGCAGGGGCCGCCACTCCGCTTCGGGCGTCTCCCGCATCAGGATGGCCAGGCCGCCGTCAGGGAGGGGGGCGATCCCGCAGCGCACCTGCAGCTGGGCGTCGGCGACGAAGCCGATGAAGCCGGGGTTCTCCACCACCCTGGTCAGCTCCCCGCTGGCCAGGTCGAGGTGGTAGACGTCGTGCAGCTCCGGGTTGTCCCGGTTGAGCCCGACGAGGATGTCGTTGGGGAAGTGCTTGTCGACCTCCTCCACCCGCGCCTGCACGTCGTCGAAGGGCGTGAGGTCGCGGATGTCGCCCGTCTCGAGGTCGACGGCGTAGATCCGCCAGTTCTCGTCGCCTCCCTTGTCCTGGACGTACAGCAGGTGGCGGTTGTCGTGGGCCCAGAAGTAGCTGCGGATGCCCCGGTCGCGGTCGTTGGTGACCGGGGTGGCCTGGCGCGACCCCACGGGGGTGACCCACACGTTGAGCACGCCCTCGTCGGGGGCGATCCACGCCAGCCGGGCGCCGTCGGGCGAGATGCGGGGGCTCATCCGCTCCGGGTTGCCGAACAGGACCTCACGGGGGACGAGGGGGACGGTCGGCGGCGAGGAAGTGGCGGTGGTCATGGCCGTACAGTGTGGTTCACATGCCCCGGGAGCCCCGCACCCGCTGGTCGGCCGAGGCCGGGGACCGGGTGGCGTCCTACGACGACCGGTGGGCGAAGATGCAGGCCCGGGGCGAGAACGTCCACGGCGAGGCCGACTTCGTGACGTCGCTCGAGCTGCCACGGCCTCCGGCCAGCGTGCTGGACGCGGGTTGCGGCACCGGCCGGGTGGCGGCCGAACTGGCCCGGCGGGGGCTCGACGTGGTCGGCGTCGACGTCGACCCGGCCATGCTCGCCCAGGCCCGGGCCAAGGCCCCGGACTTGGCCTGGGTCGAGGCCGACCTGGCCGAGCTCGACCTGGGCCGCACCTTCGACGCGGTGGTGCTGGCCGGCAACGTCATGATCTACGTGCAGCCGGGCACGGAGGGTGCGGTGGTGGCGGCCATGGCCCGCCACCTCGCGCCGGGGGGTGCGCTGGTGGCCGGCTTCCAGCTGGAGGCGGGCCGCCTCGACCTGGCCGCCTACGACGCCCACGCCCAGGCCGCCGGCCTGACGCGGGCCGAGCGCTGGGCCACCTGGGACCGCCGGCCCTTCGCCGGCGGCAACTACGCGGTGTCGGTGCACCGCCGACGCGACTGAGCGCCCGCCGGAGCGGGCGCTCGTCGCTTCCCGGTGGAGCCGGGGGACTTAGGACAAGCAGGGAGCCTGCAGGCCCTCGATGATGCCCATCTGCCACTCGGCCACGTCGAGCGCGTACTGGGCGATGAAGAGGTCGGCGGTCTTGTTCGTCCAGGCAACGAACTTCACGCCGATGTTCTCGGTGGAGACGTTGAGGGTGGCGGTGGCCAGGGCCACGTCGCCGCCGTTGACGACCGCGTCGAGCAGGCCGTTGATGGCGTTCACGTACGCCGAGGTGGCGTCGTCGAGCTGCGACTTGGCAGTGTCGAGGTCGCTGCTGGCGTTGTTCCGGTCGAGCTCGGCCTGAGCGATGACGCCGTTCTGGGTGACGACCACGGAGGGCAGGGCCTGGCAGACGGTGTGCTGGGGGTTGTGGTCGGCGGAAGCGGGAGAGGCAGCCACGGTGAAGGCCAGCGTGCTGGCCGTCGCCGCGCTCAGCCCCAGGCTGATGATCTTCTTGCGCAGCATTGTCGTTTCTCCTTATGGTTCTTTGGTTGTACTTGTGTACTGGTTATGGAACTTTGATTCCGAGCTGCTCTTGCTGTGCTTTCAGTGCGGCGATGACCTGCTCTTCGCTGAGACGCTGCGGCGTCCCACCCGGCGGCAGAGCTTGCTGCTGAAGCTGCGTGAGCGTGTCGAGCACGGACTGGGTGATCTCCTCAGGAGTCGCGTCGGGCTTGATGGTGGGCAGAGAAAACCCCGCCGGCACAGTGGTCGTGACCTGCGGCGCTGCCTTCGGGTCATTGCCTTGCTGTAAGGCCACGAAGCCCAGGCCACCGGCCAGCACCACGCCGCCGGCGAGCCCCGCCACCGCCCTTGTCGCTCTCATGAGTTCGACTTCCTTTCCCGTGTCTCCACCGGCTGGTGCATCAATACCGGTCAACTACGAAGGTCGTTGGGTCCGGTATGCAGGTCCGCTCATTGGCGGGCTTGCAAGTCAGATGATGCGGCAGGTCTTCGGGGAATGCACGGGCCATTCTCCGAAATGGCCCACGCGGGCCATGCCCCGCGTGGCCCCTTCGGGCCATGGGCGGTGGGGCTGGCACCACCGCCGCCAACGTTCAATAGGCCGTTCGGCTCATTGCCGCAGGCCTCGTCAACCGCCGCGGCCCAGAGTCCGTTACTTCCATTGGACCTGTACCCTTGGGTCCACGGGCCGGCACGAAGGAGCCCTCAGGTGGAGCCAGAGATCGAGCGCATCCGTGTCCTCGTCGCCGATGACGAGGAACGGTTCCGGCGGGTCGTGTTCGCCCTGCTGCAGGACGAGCCCGACATCGACGTCGTGGGTCACGCCAGCAACGGTGAAGAGGCGGTCAAGGTGGCCCAGGAGCTGGTGCCCGACCTCGTCCTGCTCGACGTGCGCATGCCGGGCATGCGAGGGATCGAGGCGGCCGCCGCCATCCGGCGGCTGCTGCCCACCACCAAGGTCGTGATGCTCACCGCCAGCGAGGACGAGGACGACGTGTTCGAGGCCCTCAAGGCGGGCGCCGGTGGCTACATCCTCAAAGAAGGGCTGGTGGCCGATCTGGCCCAGGCCGTGCGGGTGGTGGCGCAGGACCTCGGGCTGCTCTTGTCACCGTCGATCGCCTCCAAGCTGCTGGTGGAGTTCAAGGAGGCGCCCCGCCGTCCCACGGTCCCCGGGCTCACCGAGCGGGAGCTGGAGGTGCTCCGCCTGGTCAGCCGCGGCTTCGCCAACCACGAGATCGCCGAGGAGCTGTGCCTCTCCGGCCACACCGTGAAGCGGCACGTGGCCAACATCCTGGCCAAGCTCCACCAGCGGAACCGCCTCGACGCGGTGATGTACGCCATCCGCAGCGGCGTGCTGGCGTCGGACGCCTCTTGATCGCTACGGGGCCCGTTCGACCTGGTGCATGGGGGCGGGGCCGCCCAGGCGGCGTTCGCTGGTCGTGACCAGGGCCCGGCCGTCGGCCCGGTAGGCGATGCCCTCGCCCTGGGGGCGGGCGCCGAGGGCCACGTCCGCCAGCGGCTGGGCCCAGATGTCGTCGAAGGCGCCGCCGCTGCCGGGTAGGACCAGCTCGTAGCCTCCCAGGTAGGTGCACAAGGCGACCCGGCGGCCGTCGGGCGCGATGTCGCCCCCCGTGACCGCGCCGAAGACGCCGACCCCCTCGATGGGCAGCGTGGCGACCTTCTCCATGGTCCGCACCGAACCGGCTGCCAGCGGTGCCCGGGCCACGTACACGCCGGGCGGGGCGTCCTTGGCTACCACGTAGACGTCGCCCGAATCGGGGTGGACGAGCAGCGCCTCGGCGTCACGGGGGCCGTCGGGGTAGCGGAGGGTGAGGGCCTCGGCCGCCTCGGTGGCTCCGGGGCTCGCCCCAGGTGCCGGCTCGGGTACCCGGTGGACGACGACGGAGGCGCGGGTGGCCAGGTTGTCGCCGATGTCGCCGACGTAGAGGTAGGGCACACCGGGCCGGGGGCCGGGACCGGAGGCGATGTCCTCCCAGTCGAAGGCGTCGATCCCGGGCACGGTCCAGGTGCCGCATGATCGGGCCTGGTGGTCGAGGCAGTAGAGGCGGGGACCGTCGTCGGAGTCGTTGTGGGTCCAGTACCGGCCCGCGACCTGCCGAGACGCGACCACCCCACTGCTCTCGGTCACCGCCGGATCGGCGATGTTCCCCAGCAGGACCGGACGCCCGTAGCCGCCCGCCACCGCGGCGGCCGTCGTCGAGGGTGCCCCCTCCGACCCCCGGCCGCCGTCGGAGGGCCCTCGGCCCGACGAGCAGGCGGCCGTGACCAGCAGGGCGGCCGCCACCAGAAGCGCCGGCCTTCGGGGCGGCGGCCTCAGCCGCCGAAGCCGTTCTGGTCCAGCCAGTCCCGGGCGACGGCGTCGGCGTCCTCCTTGTCGTCGTCGACCCGCTTGTTGAGCGTGGCCAGCTCCTCGGTGGTGAGGGCGGCCGAGACCCGGTTCAGGATCGACCGCACCTCTTCGGTGGCGGCCTGGGTGCGGAGGATGGGGATGATGTTGTCGGCGTTCTGGAGCTGGCGGTCGTCCTCCAAGAACACGAACCCCCGGGCCCGGGCGCCGCCGTCGGTGGAGAGCACGAGGGCCACGTCGACGTCGCCCCGTTCGAGGGCGTTGTTGGCCACCGCCCCCAGGCCCACGGCCCGGAACTCACGGAAGCGGATGCCGTACCTGGACTCCAGGCCCGCCGCGCAGAACGGCCGGGTCGGGCACTCGGGCGGGCCTCCCAGCACCAGCTGGCCCGCCACGGGCGCCAGGTCGGACAGGCGGCGCAGGCGCAGGCGGTCGGCGGTGGCCCGCGTGACGGCGAACGCGTTCTGGTCGACGGCGGCCGAGGGCTCGAGGGCGGTGAGGCCTCGGGTCTCCAGGCGGGCCCGCAGGCGCTCGGCGGTGGCCCGGGCGTCGGGCGAGGCCTCTCCTGCGTTGTTGTTGTAATGCTCGAGGTCGGTGGCCGCGTAGCCGATGTACAGGTCGAGCTCGCCCCGCTCGAGGGCAGGTGACACCACCTCGCGGCTGCCCAGGTTCGGGCGGATGGTGACCGTGTAGCCCTCACCCCGGAGCGCCCCGGCGTAGATCTCCGACAGCACCGCGCTCTCGGTGAAGTTGAAGGCGCCGATGGTCAGGCTGCCCTGGGTGGCCGAGCCGCCCGACGCGTCGTCGTCGTCACTGCCGCAGGCGGTGGCCACCAGGGCGAGCGCCAGCAGGGCGGTGAGGGGAACGGCCAGCCGTCGGGCTCGCTGCTGTCGGACAGGCATCAGGCCACCTCCGGGGGGGCGCGGAACGGCTCATTCTCCACGAAATCCGGGAGGTGGTCAGGCCTGCTGCGGGTCCGCGGCGAGGCCGACGAACGGCTCGTTGCGCTCCCGGGCCCGGCGGCGCAGGGGCTCGGGCACGACCAGCCGCTGGAGCCCGGCCAGGGCCAGCTCGGTGGCGATGGCCAGGGCCGCCACCAGGACGGCCCCCGCGAAGACCTGGACGAAGTCCCGCTGGGCCGTACCGTCGACGATGAAGCGGCCGAGCCCGCCCCACGCCACCAGGGCGGCGAGGGTGGCCGTGGCCACGACCTGCACCGCCGCGGTGCGCACCCCGGCCAGCACGACGGGCAGGGCCACGGGCAGCTCCACCCGCCACAGCGACTGGGCCGAGGTCATCCCCATGCCCCGGGCCGCCTCCCGCACGTCGGCGTCGACCTCCCGCATGCCGACGTAGGCGTTGGTGACCATGGGGGGCACGGCCAAGGCGACGAGGGCGATGAACGCCGGCTTCCACCCGATGCCCCACAGCTGGGCGGCGATGACGAGGATGGCGAAGCTGGGGACGGCCCGGCCCACGTTGGACGCGTTGATGGCGACCGCCCCGCCCCGCCCGGTGTGGCCGAGCCAGATGCCGAGGGGCAGGGCCAGCGCCGCCGCCAGCAGCACGCTCGCCCCCGACATGGCCACGTGCTCGCCCAGCCGGTGGACGGCGCCGGCGTTGCCCTCCCACGACGAGGCGGACGTGAACCAGTCCCACACCCCGCTCCAGAAGCTCACCGCCCCCTCCCCCAAGGGGTGAGGCGCCGCTGGAGGGCGGCCAGGCCCACGTCGGCCACCACCGCCAGCGCCACCGACAGCACCGACCCGACCACCAGCGGCGTGCGGAAGTCCCGCGTCAACCCGTCGAGGATGAGCCGGCCCAAGCCGCCCTGGCCGATGTAGGCGGTGACCGTCACCAGGCCGATGGTCGTCACCACCGCGATGCGCACGCCGGCGACGATCACCGGTGCGGCCAGCGGCAGCTCGATGCGCAGGAGCCGCCGGGCCGGCCCGAACCCCATCCCGGTCGCCGCCTCCCGCACCTCGGGCGCCACCCCGTCCAGGCCGGTCACGATGTTCCGGACGAGGATCAGCAGCGTGTAGGTGACGAGCCCGATCACCGCCGTCGTGGGGCTGAGGCCGGTCCAGGGGGTGAGGAGCCCGAACAGGGCCAGCGAGGGGATGGTGTAGAGGATCCCGGCGGTCGACAGCACGGGCGTCGCCATCCAGCGCCACCGCCGCGCCGCCAGGGCGAGCGGGAAGGAGATGGCCAGGCCGATGAGCGTGGCGACGACGGTGAACACCACGTGCTCCCGGGTCGCCGTCCCGATCTCGTCGAGATGCGTGGACACCCAGTCCCACCGCACCCACGGGTCCACGGCGGCAGACTACTGGGGCCTCATGATCCGGCTCGAGGGTGTCACGAAGCGGTACCCGGGCGGCCAGATGGCTGTCCACGCCCTCGACTTGGAGGTGGACGAGGGCGAGGTGTGCATGCTGGTGGGCCCGTCCGGCTGCGGCAAGACGACCACCCTCAAGATGATCAACCGGCTCGTCGAGCCGTCCGGCGGCCGCATCCTGCTCGACGGGGAGGACGTGACCCGGGCCGACCCGGTCGAGCTGCGCCGGCGGATGGGCTACGTGATCCAGCAGGTCGGCCTGTTCCCCCACCAGACGGTGGGCGACAACGTTGCCACCGTCCCCCGCCTGGCCGGCTGGGACAAGGCCCGCACCCGGGCCCGGGTCGACGAACTGCTGCGGCTCGTGGGGTTGGAGCCCTCCCAGTACCGCGACCGCTACCCGCACCAGCTCTCGGGCGGCCAGCGCCAGCGGGTCGGGGTGGCCCGGGCGTTGGGCGTCGACCCTCCTGTCCTCCTCATGGACGAGCCGTTCGGGGCCATCGACCCCATCAACCGCGACCGCCTCCAGCAGGAGTTCCTCCGCCTCCAGGCCGAGGTGCGCAAGACGGTGGTGTTCGTCACCCACGACGTGGACGAGGCGGTGCGGCTGGGCGACCGCATCGCCGTGCTGCGGGAGGGAGGTCACCTCGAGCAGTACGGCACCCCCACCGAGGTCCTGGGTTCGCCCGCCACCCCGTTCGTGGCCGACTTCGTGGGCGCCGACCGGGGACTCAAGCGGCTGATGGTGACGGGCATCGAATCCGCCGACCTGGAGACGCCGCCGGTGGTCGGGGTCGACGCCGGCCTCGCCGAGGCCCGGCGGGCCGTCGCCGCCGGAGCGGGGTGGGCGGCGGTGGTGGACGCCGGTGGGCGGCTGCACGGCTGGCTGGACGGAGCCCGGCTGGCCGGGGGCGGCGGCGGGGACACCGGCGACGGCCGCGGTACGGCCGGGGAGCGGGCCCGGCGGGTGGCGGCCTGGGTGCCGGCCCGGGCCACCCTCAGGGACGCCTTCTCGGTGCTGCTGCTTCACGACGCCGGCTGGGTGGCCGTGCTGGACGACGACGACCGGTTCCTGGGCGTGCTCACCCCCTCGTCGCTGCACGCCGCCCTGAGGCGGTCGGCGGGTCCCGAGGCCGACGGGGCGGGCGCCGCTACGCTCGGGCCGGATGGCTGACCTCCAGTCCCAGATCGAAGAGCTGTGGGAGCGGCGGGCCGAGCTGACCTCCGGCCACGAGGACGCCCTGGCGGTCGTCCGCCAGGTGGTGCGCCTGCTCGACCGGGGCGAGATCCGGGCCGCCGAGCTCGACCCCGAGACCGACCAGGTCGTCGTACACGTGTGGGTCAAGCAGGCGATCCTCCTGCTGTTCCGGTTGTCGGCCATGGAGACGGTGGAGCTGGGGCCGTTCGAGTTCGCCGACCGGATCCCCCTCAAGCACGGCTACGAGGAGTCGGGCGTGCGGGTGGTGCCCGGGGCCTCGGCCCGGTGGGGGTCGTTCCTCGACCGGGGCGTGGTCATGATGCCGAGCTACGTGAACATCGGGGCCCGGGTCGGGGCCAACACCATGGTCGACACGTGGGCCACGGTCGGGTCGTGCGCCCAGGTCGGGGCCAACGTCCACCTGTCGGGGGGGGTCGGGATCGGCGGCGTGCTCGAGCCGCCCCAGGCCGCCCCGGTGATGATCGGCGACGACTGCCTCATCGGCAGCCGCTGCATGATCACCCAGGGCGCCCGGGTGGGGAACGGGTCGGTGCTGGCGGAGGGCGTGATCCTGAACCCGGGCATCCCGGTCATCGACGCCCAGACGGGTGAGCAGCTGAGCCGGGGTGTCGTGCCGCCGTGGTCGGTGGTCGTGCAGGCGTCACGCCGACGGGAGTTCCCGGGCGGGGAGTTCGGCCTGCCCTGCGCCCTGGTCATCCGCCGCCTGTCCGAAGGCGACCGCCACGACAAGGGGAAGCTGGAGGACATCCTCCGCGAGCACGGTGTCGGCGGCTGAGTGAGCGGGCTTCTCGAGCTCACCGCCGAGCTCGTCGACATCCCCTCCGTCAGCCACAACGAGCGGGCGATCACCGACCACCTCCACGACATCCTGCGGGGCGTCCCCTGGCTGGAGGTCACCCGGGTGGGCGAGAACCTGGTGGCGCGGACGTCGCTGGGCCGGGACCGGCGGTTGCTGCTGGCCGGCCACACCGACACCGTCCCGCCCAACGGCAACGAGGCGGCCCGCATCGTCGACGACGAGCTGTGGGGGATCGGGGCGTGCGACATGAAGGGCGGGGTGGCGGTGCTGGCCGAGCTGGCCCGCACCGTGCCCGAGCCGTCGGTGGACGTCACCTACGTGTTCTACGAGTGCGAGGAGATCGACGCCCGCTTCAACGGGATCGAGCGGCTGTTCCGGGAGCGCCCCGACCTGCTCCAGGCCGACGCCGCCATCCTGGCCGAGCCCACCGCCGCCCGGGTGGAGGCCGGTTGCCAAGGCACGCTGCGGGCCCGCCTCACCTACCGGGGGGTCCGGGCCCACTCGGCCCGGCCCTGGCTGGGCCGCAACGCCATCCACCGCCTCGGCCCTGACCTGGCCGCGCTGGCCGCCTACGAGGGCCGGTTCGTGGAGATCGACGGGTGCACGTTCCGCGAGAGCCTCCAGGCCGTCTTCGTGGACGGCGGCGTCGCCGGCAACGTGGTGCCCGACTCGGCCGTGCTGACCGTCAACCACCGCTTCGCCCCCGACCGGACGCCGGAGGAGGCGGCCGCCTCGGTGCGGGAGGTCCTGGGCGGGGCGGACGAGTTCCACGTCGTCGACCACGCGGTCGCGGCCCCGCCTTCCCTCGGCCATCCCCTGCTCACGTCGCTGCTGGTGGCGATCGATCGCCCGGCCGAGGCCAAGTTGGGCTGGACCGACGTGGCCCGCTTCGCCGCCCGGGGCGTGCCCGCCACCAACTTCGGTCCGGGCGACCCCAACCTGGCCCACCACGCCGACGAGCGGGTGAGCCGGGCCGACCTGGAGACCGTCTACTCCGTGCTCAAGACGCTGCTCGAGCGAGCCGACCAACATACGGGCGCCTGACAGCGCACCATTGGTCGAGCCATGCCCCGGTTTCTCCGCTGTGCCGTCGCGCTGTGCTGCGCCCTGACCGCGGCGCTGGGCTTTGTCGCGCCCAGGCCCGCAGCCGCCAGCGACGACTCGTTCTTCGACCTGCAGTGGAACCTGGCCCAGATCAAGGCGGCCGAGGCCTGGGCGGCGTCGCGCGGCTCCGGGGTGACGATCGGCATCGTCGACACCGGTGTGGACGTCGAGCACCCCGACCTCCGCGGCAAGATCGAGGCCACCGCCAACTGCGTGGGCGGGACGTGCCGGGAGGGCAACGCCTACGACGTCCACGGCCACGGCACGATGGTCTCGGGTATCGCCGCCGCCGCCACCGGCAACGGTCGGGGCGTAGCCGGGGTCGCCCCCGACGCCCGCCTGGTCGTGGCCAAGGCCATCGACGACGACGGCAAGGGCGAGGTGGCCGACATCAACGCCGCCATCCGGTGGGTGGTCGACCGGGGGGCCCGGGTCGTGAACCTGAGCCTGGGCGACCCCAACTTCCTCGTCGTGTCGCTGCTGGGCACGCCGCTGCGGCCCGGCATCGAGTACGCCTGGAGCCGCAACGCCGTCCCGGTGCTGGCGTCGGGGAACGAGAACCTGGGGGTGGGCGGCCTGGGCAGCTCGAACTACGGCAGCCTGAACGCCGTGGTGGTGGGGGCCACCGACAAGTCGGGAGGCGTGGCCTCGTATTCGAGCGGCATCGGCAACGCCAAGTGGGGCCTGGTGGCCCCTGGCGGCAGCGCCGGTGGCGCCGGCAACGACATCCTGTCCACCTTCCCCCAAGGTCGCTACGCCTGGGTGGCGGGCACGTCCATGGCCGCACCCCACGTGTCGGGGGCCGTCGCCCTTCTCCTCGCCCAGGGCCTCAGCCCGAGCTCGGCCGTCGAGCGCCTCCTGAGCACCGCCGACAAGGCGAGCTGCGGCTCCGGCTGCCGGGGCCGGCTCAACCTGGCTGCCGCCGTCGGCAGCAGCGGCGCCGCTCCTGCGGCGACAGCGCCCCGCCCGACCGCCCCCCCCGAGCCGACGGCCACGACCGTCCGGCCCCGGGAGGCCCGGGCCACCACGACCACCGCTCCGCCCGAGCCGACCACGACCGTCCCGTCCCCGGTCGACACGACCGTGCCTCCCGAGGCCACCCTCGCGGCCGCACCCTACGGTCTCGAGGCAGACCTCCCTCGCCCGCGCAACTCGGCCGTGCTGGCCCTGGCCGTGGCCCTGGTGGGCGGGGTGGGGGCGGCGGCCGGGATGGTGGGCTGGTCGCGGTTCAGAGCTGGCGGATGATGGTGACCACCTTGCCGTAGAGCCGGAAGTCGCCCGGCTCCAGCTCGATCGGCTCGTAGGCGGCGTTGGCGGGCAGCAACACGACCTTGCCGCCCTTGCGGGTGAACGTCTTGACCGTGGCCTCCTCGCCGGGGATGCCGGCCACCACGATCTCGCCCTTGCGGGGCTCGGCGTCGGTCTTGCGCACCACCGCGTAGTCGCCGTCGAGGATGCCGGCCTCGATCATGGAGTCGCCCCGCACCCGCAGCATGAAGACCGGACCCTCGCCCGTCCAGTCGGCGGGGAGGGGGAAGAGCTCCTCCACGTTCTGCTCGGCCAGCACGTCGGTGCCGGCGGCCACGTCGCCCACCAGGGGGACATGGCGGGCCTGGCGGCGCTCGATGGCGGCCCCCGACGACGGGTCGTAGCGGACCTCGATGGCCCGTGGCTTGGTGGGATCGCGCCGGAGGTAGCCCAGCCGCTGGAGGGTGTTGAGGTGGGCGTGGACCGTGGACGTGGAGGTGAGGCCCACCGCCTCGCCGATCTCACGCACCGACGGGGGGAAGCCGCGGCTGCGCATCTGTGCCTCGATGAAGTCGAGGATGCCCCGCTGGCGGGCGGTCAGGCTGCCTTCCGTCACGGTGTCTCCCTCCGTCGAACGCCTGTTCGACCAGCACCGTACCATTTCGTGCTCTCGAAGGCAAACACCCGTTCGAGAAACTCGTTGACGCCGAACGCCCGTTCGTGGTCTACTGCTCAGGAACGAACACACGTTCACCGCCCGTGCCCGCAATCGCGAAGGGAGGCCGCCCGTGGTGGCAGTGTCGAGCAGTGTCCCCCAGGCGGCGCCCTGGGCTGCTCCGTGGGCCCCGCCCACCGCCCGGCCGCAACTCCGGCCCGCACCGGCGCAGCGGCTGCCGGCCAGCACCTACCGGCGCCGCCGGGCCGTTGCCGCCGGCCTGGTCGTGGCGCTCGTGCTGGCCGTGTACGCCGCGTTGGGGATGCTCGGGGGCGGTCCTCTTCCCGCCCCCGGCCGCCCCACCGAGCTTCGCGGCGGCACGACCTATGTGGTGCAGCCCGGCGACACCCTGTGGTCGATCGCCCAGCGCCTCGACCCCGATGGCGATCCTCGTCCGGTCGTCGACCGCCTGGCCAACGCCCACGGCGGCACCGTGCTGCACGTCGGGGAGCGGCTCCGCCTGCCCGAATCCTGAGAGGTCGGGGGCCGGGGGTACGGTCGGGCGGTGCGCTGCCCGTCGTGCTCCAGTCTCGACGACAAGGTCGTCGATTCCCGCCTGGCCGACGAGGGCGCCGCCATCCGTCGCCGGCGGGAGTGCCTGGCCTGCGGGCGCCGGTTCACCACGTACGAACGGCTCGACGAGGTGCCGTTCGTCGTCCTGAAGCGGGCGGGA
The DNA here is from genome assembly GCA_046565765.1 of Acidimicrobiia bacterium. Lineage (GTDB taxonomy): Bacteria > Actinomycetota > Acidimicrobiia > Acidimicrobiales > AC-14 > JBFMCT01. Next base: position 23,316 of record JBKHXX010000094.1, read on the forward strand.
GGCCGCGAGCCGTTCGAGCGGGCCAAGCTCGTCGCCGGCATGCGGTCGGCGGCCAAGAACCGGCCGGTGTCGCCCGAGCAGCTGGAGGCGCTGGCGGTCGAGATCGAGGAGGCGGTGCGCATGGAGGGCGGCCAGGTGCCCAGCGCCCGCATCGGCCAGGAGGTCCTCGCCCGCCTGCGAAAGCTCGACGAGGTCGCCTACCTGCGCTTCGCCAGCGTCTACAAGGGCTTCGAGGGGGCCCACGACTTCCAGCGGGAGGCCGGCCTGCTCGGCGATCCGGAGGCCTGAGCGGTCGTCCACAGGTTGGGGCGGGCTTTTGCCCCCTAGCGGTGCACAGGATCGGCCCTTCTACGATCGGGCCCGGGTCGGGGCCGGTCGCGCAAACCTTCGCGAACCCGCTCTGACCAGCACCGACGACCGCACCCGGAGGTTGACATCCGGGAGCGTCACTGCTGAAATTACATACTCGTCATTTAGTGGTAGGGCGGCATTCCACCCACAAGATGTTGTGGTCGATCGTGTCGACCGCATCACGTGGCTGGGCTCGAACCGCCTCCGCCGGAAGGGAAGGACCTCGCCCATGGCAATGGCCCCGGAGAAGGCTGGGATCGGACTCCGCCGTCACTTCACCGCCGAAGGTGAGGACCCCTACGACGGCGTGGCGTGGGAGCTGCGGGATGCCCGCATCACCAACTACCGCGACGGGTCGGTGGCCTTCGAGCAGCGCGACGTCGAGTTCCCTGTCTCGTGGTCCCAGAACGCCACCAACATCGTGGCCCAGAAGTACTTCCGGGGTCAGCTGGGCTCGCCCGAGCGGGAGCGGTCGCTGCGCCAGGTGGCCGACCGGGTGGTCGACACCATCACCGAGTGGGGCCGCAAGGACGGGTACTTCACCGACGAGCAGGAGGCCGAGGCCTTCCGGGCCGAGCTCAAGCACCTGATCGTCCACCAGAAGGCGGCGTTCAACTCCCCTGTCTGGTTCAACATCGGCGTGGCCGGCGAGCCCCAGCAGGCGTCGGCCTGCCAGCCCTGGCACGCCCTGGTCAGCACTCCCGAGGGGCTCGTGCCCCTCGGCCAGCTGGTCGACGACGACGCGGTGGGCGCCAAGGTGTTCGACGCCAACGGCCTCACCAGCGTGGTGGCGGTCAAGGCCAACGGCACGAAGAACGTCCTGCGGGTCCGCACCGCCGAGGGCTACACGCTCGACGTCACCGCCGACCACCTCGTGTGGCGGGTGCGCCGCGGCGAGACGACGGGCCAGTTCGTCCCCGCCGGCCAGCTGCGGCCCGGCGACCACCTGGAATGGCACCACACCGACGCGTGGGGCGACGGCCAGATCACCCGCGAGGGAGTGGCCGAGGCCGCCCTGGCCGGGTGGATCCAGGCCGGCGGCTACATCATCGACGTGGGCGGCCGGGGCGTCGCCGGCGGCGAGGTCACCGTGTCGGGCCAGGCCGAAGACCAGTGGTTCCGCAAGTCCCTGGCCGACGCCCTTCCCGCCGTGCGGGCCAGCGAGCGGTCGGCCGGCGCCGGCTCGGCCGCCGTGCAGGGCCGCCGCCTTCACCTCGACGGCTCGGGCCTGGCCGGGTTCGTCAAGCGGTGGGGCCTGCACCGCCAGGGGATGGAGGCCTCCGTGCCGGAGAGCCTCTACACCGCCCCGCTGCCGGTGGCCGCCGCCTACCTCAAGAGCCTGTTCCAGGCCGAGGGCTGGGTCTCGTCGACCGGCGCGGTGGTGGGGCTGGCCATGGCGTCGGAGCACGTGGTGCGGGGCGTGCAGTCGCTGCTGCTTCGCTTCGGCATATTCTCCCGGATCCGCCGGGTGGCCGAGCGCCGGGCCGGCGGCAACGACTTCTGGGTCCTCAACGTGACCGTCGCCACCGACGGCCACCGCTTCGCCGACGAGGTCGGCTTCATCGACCCCCGCCCCGCGGCCGACCTCGACGCCGCCCTGGCCAAGGTGGGCGAGGCCGCCCCGCCGTCGGTGCGCATGGTCGAGGTGGAGGGCGTCGGCGTCCTGGGCGACCTGCCCGTCTACGACATCCAGACCGAGAGCGGCGAGTACCTGAGCGGCAACCTCCGCGTCCACAACTGCTTCATCCTGGCCGTCGACGACACGATGAAGTCCATCCTCAACTGGTACGTCGAGGAGGGGACGATCTTCAAGGGCGGCTCGGGGGCGGGCATCAACCTGTCCAACATCCGGTCGTCCAAGGAGACGCTCAAGGGCGGGGGCGCGGCCTCCGGCCCGGTGAGCTTCATGCGGGGCGCCGACGCCTCCGCCGGCACCATCAAGTCGGGGGGCAAGACCCGGCGGGCGGCCAAGATGGTCATCCTCAACGCCGACCACCCCGACGTCGAGGACTTCATCTGGTGCAAGGCCATCGAGGAGCGCAAGGCCCGCGTGCTGCGCGACGCCGGCTTCGACATGGACCTCGACGGCCGTGACAGCCACTCCACCCAGTACCAGAACGCCAACAACTCGGTGCGGGTCACCGACGAGTTCATGCAGGCCGTGGTCGACGGCCGCGACTGGCACCTCCGGGCCGTCACCACGGGCGACTCCGTCCGCACCCTCCCCGCCCGTGACCTGTTCCGCCAGATCGCCCAGGCCGCCTGGGAGTGCGCCGACCCGGGCATGCAGTTCGACACCACCATCAACCGTTGGCACACCGCGTCCAACACCGGCCGCATCAACGGCTCGAACCCGTGCAGCGAATACATGCACCTCGACAACTCGGCGTGCAACCTGGCCAGCCTCAACCTGCTGAAGTTCCTCGACGGCGACGACCGCTTCGACGTCGAAGGGTTCAAGCAGGCGGTGGAGGTCGTGTTCACCGCCCAGGAGATCCTGGTCGGCAACGCCGACTACCCCACCGAGAGGATCGCCGAGACGTCCCGCCGGTTCCGCCAGCTGGGGTTGGGCTACGCCAACCTGGGCGCCCTGCTCATGGCCCTGGGCCTGCCCTACGACTCCGACCAGGGACGGGCGTGGGCCGCGTCCATCACGTCGCTCATGACCGGCCACGCCTACGCCACGTCGGCCCGCATCGCATCCCGGATGGGCCCCTTCGCCGGCTACCAGGAGAACGCCGAGCCCACCAACCGGGTGTTGCGCATGCACCAGCACGCCTCCCGTGAGGTCGACGGCCAGGTGGTGCCGCTCGAGCTGTCGTCGGCGGCCCAGGAGGCGTGGGACGCAGCCGTCGAGCTGTCGGAGTGGTTCGGCGTGCGCAACTCCCAGGCCAGCGTGTTGGCGCCTACGGGCTGCCTGGTCGGCGGCTCGCTCGTCGCCACCGACCGGGGGCTCGTACGGCTCCGCTCCCTCGGCGATCCCGACGGTGCCCAGTGGCAGGACCTCGACGTGTCGGTCGCCACCGACGAGGGCCCCCGGCGGGCCACCAAGTTCTACGTCAACGGGTCCGAGGCGGTCGTGACCGCCCAGACCAGCCGGGGTTACCGCATCCAGGGCACTCCTACCCACCGCATCAAGGTGGTCGACCCGGGCACCGGCGCCTGGGTCTGGCGGCGGTTCGCCGAGCTCGAGACGGGCGACCTGGTGCCGCTCGCCCTCGATCAGCTGGTCGGTGAGCCGGCGGAGGTGCCGCTCCCACCGTTGCCCGAGGCGTACTGGACGGGCGAGCACCACGTGTCCGTCCCGCGCCGGATGACGGCCGAGCTGGCCGAGCTGGTCGGCTACTTCATGGGCGACGGCTCGCTCCACTCCCGCGGGCTGCGGTTCTGCGTCACCAAGGGCGACTTCGACGTCGTCGAGCGGCTCGAGCGCCTCGGCAAGGAGGTCTTCGGCATCGCCGCCCGCGTCAACCCCAGGCAGGGCTACGACGAGGTCGCCTTCTCCTCCGTCCGGCTCGCGCTGTGGTGGGAGGCATGCGGGTTCGCCAAGCACGCGCCCTCGGAAGGGCATGCGGGCAAGGGCTGGCAGCCCCACATCCCCGACGCCGTCCTGCACTCCAACGACCGCGAGGTCTACCGGGCCTTCCTGCGAGGCCTCTTCGAGGCCGACGGCACGGTGACGTCCGGGTACCCGAGCTGGTCGAGCACGACGTCGTCGTTCTCGCACGACGTGCAGACGCTGCTGCTGGCCCTCGGTTTCCCCACCACGTTGCACACCGAGACCACCCGCACCGGCTGGGGAACGTCACCCATCCTCGTGCTGCGCCTGCTCAACACCTTCTACGCGGCCCGGTGGCTCGACGAGATCGGGTTCATGAGCGGTCGCAAGTGCGCCGCGGTGGCGACCAGCGACGGTCGCCAGGCGGCTCGGCACGACCACATCCCGCTCGATCGAGCCATGGTCGACCGGCTCGCGCCGGCCAACGACCACCTGCGCAAGGTGCTGCTCATGGAGGTCTCCCGTGGGGCGGTGTCCCGCCGGCTCGCGACCGAGCTGTTCGACCGCACGCACGACGCCGAGCTGGGCCGCCTGCTCCAGTTCTTCTACGACCGCGTCGAATCGGCCGAGCTCGGCGACGACGAGCTGACGTACGACCTCTCGGTTCCCGACAACGTGACCTACGTGGCCAACGGGTTCGTCAGCCACAACACGATCGGCCTGATGATGGACTGTGACACCACCGGCATCGAGCCCGATCTGGGCCTGTGCAAGACCAAGAAGCTCGTGGGCGGGGGCACGATGTCGATCGTCAACCAGACCGTCCCCCGGGCCCTGCGCCGCCTCGGGTACACGGCCGACCAGGTGGCCGACATCGTCGCCTACATCGACGAGCACAAGTCGATCGTGGGGGCGCCTCATCTGTCGGCCGACCACCTGCCCGTGTTCGCCTGCTCCATGGGCGACAACACGATCCACTACCTGGGCCACGTGAAGATGATGGGGGCCGTCCAGCCGTTCATCAGTGGAGCCATCTCCAAGTGTGTGGTCGGCGACACCCTGGTCCCGACCGCAGACGGGCTCCTCCGCATCGGTTCGCTCTACGACGGCGAGGCACCCGACACGTTCCGCCACGAGGTGCGTGAGGTCGCCTCCCTCGGTGGAGAGACGAAGACCGACGCGTTCTACTACGGCGGCGTGAAGCCGGTGTGGGAGGTGACGCTCCGCTCCGGTCACCGGCTCGTCGGCACCCCCAACCATCGCGTCCTCGTCGCTGCCGACGGCCGCCTCGACTGGCGCCGCCTCGACGAGATCGAGATCGGGGACTACGTCGGGGTTCAGCAGGGCACCGAGCTGTGGTCGGTGCTCCCCGCTCGCTTCGACGACTTCCGCCCTTCACCGGGATACGGGTCGCAGAAGGCGGTCTCCGTGCCCGTGGAAATGTCCGCCGAGCTGGCCTTCCTGCTCGGGGCATACGCCTCCGAGGGCCACACCAGCCGCTCGACGTGGACGGTCGTCATCACCAACGCCGACGAGGGCGTGCTCGAGCGGGTGGCCTCGGCGTGGCGCAACCTCTTCGGGCTTCGACCGCGCGTCGTCCGCCAGCCGGGCAAGTGCCCGGGCGTCGTCGTGTCGTCAAAGACGCTGGTCGAGTTCCTGGAACACCTTGGCTGCGGATCGCGAGCCTCGAACAAGCGCATCCCGGACGTGGTGCTTCGCTCGCCGCGGGAGATGGTCCTTGCCTTCCTCCAGGGTCTGGCGCTGGACGCCTACACGACCGTCGCCACCGCTCCCAAGTGGGCGATCTGCCTCGACTCGCCCGGATTGCTCGACGACCTCCAGGCCGTGCTGTCCAATCTCGGCGTGCTCCACGGGCGTGTCGACAAGCGGAACCGCACCAACGGCAAGGCGTACGGCGAGGTCTACGTCACGGGCGAGCAGGCCCAGCACGTGCTCCGGCTGGTGCCGTTCGTGGAGGCCGACAAGGCCGAGCGCTCCCAGGCGCTGCTGGCGAGGCCCTTCGCGGCGCGGAACACGGCAGACGTGGTTCCGGGGATCGCCCCGGCCGACCTCTACCGCATGATCCCCGAGGGGCACGGGCTCCGGTCGGAGCTCAACTACCTGTGTGACCCGCGGACCCTGCATGTCACCCGACGGTCGCTCGAGCGGGTGGCGGCCCTGCCTGGCGTCGACCTGCCTCCGTGGCTTCGCTCGGTCCTCGAGGACGACCTGCACTTCTCGCCGGTAGATCGAGCTCGCTTCGCCGGCGAGCGCGAGGTGTTCGACCTGTCCGTGCCCACCACCCATGCCTTCGTTGGCAACGGGATCGTGAACCACAACACCATCAACATGCCCGAGAGCGTGACCGTCGAGGAGGTCGAGCAGCTCCACATCGACGCCTGGCGGCTCGGGATCAAGGCGGTGGCGATCTACCGGGACAACTGCAAGGTCGCGCAGCCCCTGTCCACGACCAAGAAGGCCGCCGCCGCCTCTCCCGTCGTCGCTGCGGCCGAGCAGCTGATCAGCCAGGTCCTCGTCCGGGAGCCGGTGCGGGAGAAGCTGCCCCGCCGCCGCAACTCCAAGACCTTCTCGTTCCGGGTGGCCGACTGCCACGGCTACGTGACGGTGGGCGAGTACGACGACGGCCGGCCCGGCGAGATCTTCCTCAAGGTGGCCAAGCAGGGCTCCACCCTCGCCGGGATCATGGACGCCTTCGCCATCTCGGTGAGCCACGGCCTCCAGTACGGCGTGCCCCTCAAGGCCTTCATCGACATGTACACCAACATGCGCTTCGAGCCCGCGGGCATGACCGACGACCCCGACATCCGCTTCGCCAGCTCGCTGGTCGACTACATCTTCCGCCGCCTGGCGGTCGAGTACCTGCCGCTGGAGGAGCGTACCGAGCTGGGCATCCTCACCATCGGGGAGCGCATGCAGCCCACCCTGCCCGGCGTGGAGGAGTCGGCCACGCCGTCCACCACCGGGGCCGACATCGTGCCCGACCCCGCACCCGTCGCCGTCGCCGCCCCCCCGACCGCGGCGCCGGCGACCGTGGCGGCCGTGGCGGCCCCGCCCACGCCCGCCGCCTCCGACGCGCCGTACTGCTACCAGTGCGGCATGGTCATGCAGCGGGCCGGGGCCTGCTTCGTCTGCTCAAGCTGCGGCACCACCAGCGGCTGCTCGTAGCCGCCGGCTGTCACCGGCAGTCCACGCAGTAGTCCGACCCGGCCACGAACTGGGCGGCCGCTTTCTGCATGCGGCAGCTGGGGCAGAGGCGGGTCGACGGGGTGGCCGCTGCCCGTGAAGGGGTGGCGGCCGCCCGGGTGCGGGCCCGGGGGGCCGACGGTGTCCGGTTGACCGGGCTCGAGGAGGACGGGGGACGGGCCGGTGGCGGGGGAGCGGCCGCCGGCACCTCGAAGGGCGGCTCGTCCAGCAGCACGCCGGCCTCGAGGAAGACCTCGGTGACCTCGTCCGGTACGGGGCCGTACCAGTTGCCCGTCTCCAGCCGGGTGGGGAGCCGGCCCTCGGTGCGGACGTAGTCGTTGACTCGCGACGCCCCGGTGAGGCGGTAGCCGACGACCCAGCGCTTCCCCGGCGTCCAGCGGGCCACGAACAGGTCGGGGCGCCGCCACACCCCGAGCGCCACCCCGTTGCGGCCGCGGGCGGCGGCGGCGACGGGTGAGGCGGCCTGGGCGATGCCCAACGCCCGCAGGACGGCGAACCCGGGATCGCCGTTGACGGGCTCCTGGAGCCGGAGGAGCCGGTCCTCGACCGCAACGAGGGTGGCGTGGTCGTCACGCAGGGATTCGGCCGCGTCGGCGAGGGGTCCGTCCATGGGCCCATGTTGCCCTGATACCCCCACGGTTGGGCAAAGCGAGGTTTTCGGGCAGGATGTTCGAATGCCCGCTGGCGCGCCGCCCTTCCGACCGCGCCCGCTGCCACCCCGGCCTCCGGTCGCCCCCGAGCCGGTCCCGCGCCTGTCCGAGCGGTTCAAGGCCCAAGTCCGCAAGCGCCCCGGCTGGCTGGCCGCCGCCTGCCTGGCGACGGTGGCTGGCCCCCTGCTGCTGCTGAGCACCGCGGGTGCCTCGTCGACCCCGCCTCCGCCGCCGCTGACGCCCGTGGTCAGCACTCCGGAACCACCGATCGCCTCCCTCGGCCCCCAGGCCGCGGCCTGGCTCGCCACTGCTCGGGAGGCGGCGGCCACCTGCCCGGGGCTCCCGCCCGAGGTGCTCGTCGCCATCGGCCACGTCGAGACCCGCCTGGGCGATGGCACCGTGCCGTCGTCGGCGGGGGCGGTGGGCCCCATGCAGTTCCTGCCGTCGACGTGGGAGGCGTACGGCGCCGACGGGAACGGCGACGGCCGGGCCGACGTGATGAACCGGGTCGACGCCCTGCACGGGGCCGCCCGCCTGCTGTGCGCCAACGGCGGCGGTGAGCCCAGCGGCCTCCGACGGGCGCTGTGGTACTACAACCGGTCGCCGTTCTACGTGGACGAGGTGCTGCGCCTGGCCGGCGTCGACGCCCCTTAGGACGACCCGTCGACGAGGACGAGGCGGTCGAGGCCCGACTCGGCGCCCCACACCTCGCCGGGCCGGCCCAGGAGCTGGCGCACGCTGGCGCCGGGCTGGGAGAGGGGGAACTCGGTGAACTGCTCGCTGACCGGGTCGAAGCGGACGATGGCGTTGGCGCCGAAGTCGGTGACCCACACCTTGTCCCTGTCGTCGACGTAGACGGCGTAGGCCCGAGGACCGCTGCCGGGCAGCTTCCACTCCTTCCACGACCCGCCGTTGCGGGGGTCGTACATGCCGACCTGGCCGGCGTTCCACTCGCTGACCCAGATGCGGCCCTGCGAGTCCGACCACACCCGGCGGGCGCCCTGCCCGGCGGTCGGCGGCTCGATCACGGTGGCCGAGTTGGTGGCGGGGTCGACACGGGCGATGTGGTTGCCGGCCAGGGAGGCGTAGTAGATCGAGCCGTCGGGGGCGACCGTGATGCCGTACGGTCCCCGGCCCCGGGGGGCGTCGAACACCTGCACCCGGCCCGAGGCGGGATCGAGCCGCCCGTAGTAGCCGGCCTGGCCCGTGAACCACAGCGTCCCGTCCTTGCCGAAGACGGCGGTGTTCATGTTGATGGCCGGCGTACCCGCGGGCATGGGGAACCGAGTCACCTCGCCGCTGGCGGCGTCCACGCGGACGATGGCGTTCAGACCACCGTCGGTGATCCAGGCCGCCCCGTCCGGCCCGACGATGACGCCGTGAGGCGCCGATCCGCGCCCGAGGGCGATCTGGGTGGTGTCTCCCGTGGCGGGGTCGAGGCGGCCCAGGTGGCCCGAGCCCTGGGCGGTGTACCAGATCGACCTGCCGTCGGCGGCGGGGGCCACGTCATGGGGCCGGGCGCCCCGTGGCACGGCGAAGGTGCGGACGACCGGGGTGTCGTCGGCGACCGCGCCCCGGGTGGTGGCGGGACCGTCGTCGGACACCTGGTCGGGGCTGGTGGCGGGCGGCTGGGCGGCCGGCTCCGACGGCGGCGACTCCGACGAGCAGCCGCTGACCAGCGCCGATCCCACCACGACCACCGCCAGCCAGCGGGCGCGCCCCACGTCCCCACGGTACGTCGCGGGGCCTGCGCTTGGCGCGCGGGATGCGCGATGCTGTCCCCGAACAGGTCTTAGGAGTCGTCCAACTCCTCACCTGGGTACGTACAGAGGTAGAGGACGCTCCACGAAAGGGAGGACAACAACCGTGGCATACGAGTTCAGTTGCAGGGCAGCCGGCGCCGAGGGCTGTGGGTGGAAGACCCGCGCTGCTACCGAGGACGAGCTGGTGGCCAAGGTCGCCCAGCACGCCCAGAAGGTGCACAAGGTCAAGAACGTGAGCTCCACCATCGCCAACTACGCCCGCGCCAGCGCCCGCCAGGTCTAAGACAGACCGAGCTCCGATCGGCGGCCGCGCCTGAGGGCCCGGCCGCCGCTTCGCGCTCAGGCGACCGTTTCGAGGAACGCCCTCAGCTCGGCGTTGAAGGCGTCGGGGTCCTCCAGGCTGGACAGATGGCCGGCGCGGGGGATGCGGGCCAGGCGGCCGGCGGGCAGGGCGGCGCACATCTCCTGGGCCACGTCGGGCGGGGAGAGCGTGTCCTCCTCGCCGACGACCACCAGAGCCGGGACGTCGATGGTCGCCAGGTCGGGCGTCGAGTCGGGGCGCCGCTTCATGGCCTCCAGCGCCGCCGTGATCCCCTCGGCGGTGGCCCCGCCCATCAGCCGGCGGACTTCGGCCATGACATGGGGCCGGTGCTCCTTGGTGTAGGCCCCGGGGAGACCGTCGACCATGGCCTGGACGACCGCCGACGTGTCGCCGGCCGCCACCTGTTCCTGCTGGCGGGTTCGCCGGGCCCGCACCTCGTCGGTGTCGGCCGTCGCCCGGGTGTCGGCCAGCACGACCGCCCGCACCCGGTGGCGGTGACGCCGCCAGAAGGCCATCGTCACGTAGCCGCCCATCGACAGCCCGCCCAGGACCACCTCCTGCAGCCCGAGGTCGTCGAGCTGCCGGGCCACCTCGTCGGCGGCGGCGTCCACCGACGGCTCGGGGAAGGCGATGTCGGGCGCGATCACCCGCCACCCGTCGGACAGTCCCTCGAGCTGGGGACGCCACATGTCGCCGTCCATCGGGAAGGCGTGAAGGAGCACGACCGCCGGCGCAGCGGCCGGGCCGGCCTGGCGCAGCGTCATCCGGCCGCCGCCCGCCACGCCTCGCGCAGCTTGAGCTTGGGACCGGGGCGGCGCATCCCTCCTGCATACACCCTGGCCCCCAGCCGCACCGTCAGGAAGGTCGTGAACAGGACCAACGCGATCGCCAGCGGCACCTCCCATGGCTCGACATGGCCCACCGCCGAGCGGGGCAGCATGGTCATCGGCGTCATGGGCGGGATGAACGAGACCACGCGGGCCATCGTCCCGTCGGGGTCCTGCATGGCGCCCACCGCCACGAAGTAGGTGGCGGCGATGAGCATGGTGATGGGGGCGGTGGCATTGCCGACGTCCTCGGGGCGGGAGGCGGCGGCTCCGGCCGCGGCGAAGATGCAGCTGTAGAGGCCGTAGCCGAGGAGCGACCACAGCAGCACGGCCAGCAGCGTCAGCGGCGTGCCCTCGGGGAGGCTGAACGAGCCGAAGGCCAAGGCGGTGGCCAGGGCCGGGATGCTGACCATCAGCAGCTGGATCACCGCCACCCCGCCGATGCCGATCACCTTCCCGGCCAGCAGCTGGCTGGGCCGCAGCGCCCCCAGCAGCACCTCCGAGACCCGCGACGACTTCTCCTCCAGCACCCCGTTGGCCACGGTGAAGCCGTAGGTGAGGAGGAGCAGGTAGATCACGAGGACGCCGGTGAAGGCCAGCGGACGGTTCGACTCCCGCACCGGTCTGGGCTCGACCAGCTGGTCGACGGCCAGGGGCTCGGGGTTCAGCAGGCGGGCGGCGTCCACCGGGCTCACGCCCGCCTCGGCCAGCCGGGCGGCGGCCATGACCTGGTAGGCGGCGGTGTTGACCAGCAGGGCCAGCTCCTCGTCGACCTCTCCACGGGACACCAACCGCGCGCTGTCGACGATGGCGATGCGCACCGTCCGGTCCCGGACCGCCGCGGCCGCCGCGGCCGCATCGGGCAGCCGGCGGACCACCACGTCGGTGTCCAGCGGCGGCGCCAGCCGGGTGATGGCGGCCTGGAGCTGCTCGCTGCCGGTGCCGGCCACGCCGATGCGGTGGACGGTCTCGTTGTCGGCCAACAGGTTGGGGATGATGATCGAGGCCAGCGCCACCAGCAGGTAGACGCCGGTCGAGATCAGGAACGACTTGGCCCGCACCCGCTCGACGATCTCCCGGCGGGTGACGAGCAGGACGGGATGGTTGGCGCCGGTCGGCCGCCTCACGATCGCACCGCTTCCCGGAACAGCTCCGACAAGGCGGGCAGCTCCAGCCCGAAGTCGACGACCCGGCCGGCGGTGGCCGCCCGTTGGAGCACGGCGAGGGCGTCGACGGTCGGGTCGAGCCGCAGGCGGGTGCCCTCGGGGCCGGTGTCCTCGACGGTGACGCCGGGCACGCCCGCCGCCCAGGCGCCGTCGGCCACCCCGTCGATGGCCCCGCCCGCCGGCTCGAGCACGACGTTGAGGCTGCGCCGGCCGCTCGAGCGCTTGAGGTCCCGCACCACGCCGGAGAGCACCAGCCGGCCCCGGTGGATGATCGCCACGGAGTCGCACAGGTCCTCCACCAGGTCGAGCTGGTGGCTGGAGAAGACCACGGTCACGCCTGCGGCCGCCCGCTCGGCCAGCACCGCGCTCAGGGCGTCCACTGCGACGGGGTCGAGGCCCGAGAAGGGCTCGTCGAGCACCAGCAGCTGGGGGTCGTGGACCAGGGCCGCGGCCAGCTGGACCCGCTGCTGGTTGCCCAGCGACAGCGACTCGGCCCGGTCCCTGGACCGCTCCGCCACCCCCAGCCGCTCCAGCCAGTGCTCGCCGCGGGTGGCTGCCTCCCTGGCGCTCAGCCCGTGGAGCCGGCCGAAGTAGACGAGCTGGTCCCGCACCCGCATCTTTGGGTACAGGCCCCGTTCCTCGGGCAGGTAGCCGAAGCCCAGCCGGTCGGGCTGGGTGACGGCCCTGCCGTTCCACCGCACCTCGCCCCCGTCGGGGCGCAGCAGGCCGAACACCAGCTTCATGGCCGTGGACTTGCCCGCGCCGTTGGGGCCCAGCAGGCCGAACAGCCGGCCGGGCGGCACCTCCAGGGTGAGCTGGTCGAGCGCCACCAGGGATCCGTAGCGCTTGGTCAGCTCGCAGAAGCCGAGCACCGGGCCAGGGTAGAGGCGGGGCCGGTTAGGTTCGTCCGGGTATGCAGATGCGAACCCTGGGCACGACCGGGATCACCGTCAGCCACTTCTGCCTGGGGACGATGACGTTCGGGCCGTGGGGCAACCAGGACCGGGACGAGTGCGTCCGGATGATCCATAGCGCCCTCGACGGCGGGATCAACTTCGTCGACACCGCCGACATCTACGGCGGCAGCGAATCGGAGCGGATCGTGGGGGAGGCACTCAAGGGGGGCCGCCGCGACGGGGTGGTGCTCGCCACCAAGTTCCACGCCCGCATGGGTGACGACCCCAACCGGGCCGGCAACTCCCGCCGCTGGGTTCTGCGGGCCTGCGAAGAGAGCCTGCGGCGGCTCGGCACCGATTGGATCGACCTCTACCAGGCCCACCGTCCCGACCCCTCGACCGACGTCGACGAGACCCTGGGCGCCCTCTCCGACCTGATCCACCAGGGCAAGGTGCGGGCCATCGGGTCGTCCACGTTCCCGGCCCACCAGATCGTCGAGGCCCAGTGGGTGTCCGAGCGGCGCCATCGCGAGCGGTTCGTGTGCGAGCAGCCGCCGTACTCGATCCTGGCCCGAGGGGCGGAGGCCGACGTGTTGCCCGTGTGCCAGCGCTACGGGATGGGGGTCCTGGCCTGGTCGCCGCTGGCGGGAGGCTGGCTGACCGGCAAGTACCGGCGCGGCGAGGACCCGCCGCCCGGTTCCCGCATGACCCGGGCCCGTATCCCCGACCGGTTCGACCTCGAGAAGGTGGAGAACCAGATGAAGCTCGACGCCGTGGAGGAGCTGCGAGGTGTCGCGGGCGAGGCCGGGACCTCGCTCAGCCACATGGCCCTGGCCTGGGTGACACAGCACCCTGCCGTCACGTCCGCCATCGTGGGTGCCCGGACGCCCGAGCAGCTCGACGACCTGCTCGCCGGTCAGGATCTGACCCTCGGCGCGGACGTCCTCGACCGGATCGACGAGGTCGTCCCTCCGGGCGTCACGTTGAACCCGGCCGACGCCGGGTACACGGCGCCGGCGCTGGCCGACCCTTCGCTGCGGCGGCGGGCGTAGCGGTGGGCGTCTTCCTCCTCCCCGACGAGCCGGTCACCTCGGTCGACGCCTGGATCGCCATGGGCGGCGGCGAGGGCCTGGCCCAGGCCCAGGCCAACGGGCCCGACTGGGTGATCGCCGAGGTGGGCGCGGCCGGCCTCCGGGGGCGGGGCGGCGGCGGTTTCCCCACCACCCGCAAGTGGGCCGGCGTCCGGTCCCAGACCGGCACCCACCACTACGCGGTGTGCAACGCCGCCGAGGGGGAGCCGGCCACGTTCAAGGACCGGGCCCTGCTCCGCCACAACCCCTACCAGCTGGTCGAAGGGCTCGCCATCGCCGCCTTTGCGGTCGACGCACGCCAGGCGTTCATCGGGATCAAGTCGTCTTTCCGGTGGGAGGTCCTGGCCTTGGAGGCGGCGGTCGACGAGATGAGCCGGGCCGGGCTGGCGGGGGACGTCCCCATCACCATCGTCCAGGGCCCCGACGAGTACCTGTTCGGGGAGGAGAAGGCCCTGCTCGAGGTGATCGAGGGCCGCCCGCCCATGCCCCGGCTGCTCCCGCCCTTCGAGCACGGGCTGTTCGCGGTGGCCCCGCAGATGGGATGGGAGGCGACGACCCCCGAGCCGGGTCACGCCGAGCGAGACTCGTCCAACCCCACCCTCGTCAACAACTGCGAGACGTTGTGCAACGTGCCGTGGATCCTGTCCCGGGGGCCGAAGTGGTTCCGTTCCATGGGCACCGAGCAGTCCCCCGGGACGATCGTGGCCACGGTCGTGGGCGACGTCACCCGCCCCGCCTACGGCGAGGTCGAGATGGGCACACCCCTGCGCCAGGTCGTCGACGAGGTGGGTGGGGGCCTGCGGCCGGGACGGACCTTCAAGGCCGCCCTCTCCGGGGTGGCCAACCCGGTGCTCACGGCCGACCGCATCGACGCGCCCCTGTCCTACGAGGGGATGGCCGCCGCCCGCACCGGCCTGGGCGCGGCCGGCTTCGCCGTCTACGACGACACGGCCTGCATGGTCTCCCTGGCCCGCCACATCTCGCGCTTCCTCTGGGTCGAGTCATGCGGGCAGTGCCCCCCCTGCAAGCTCGGCACCGGCGAGATCACCGAGCGGCTGGCCGCCATCGACGAGTGCCGGGGCGGCGACGACGACGTCGAGGCCATCGGCGGCCGCCTCCCCAAGGTCACCGACGGCAACCGCTGCTACCTGCCGGTCGAGGAGCAGGTGGTGGTCAGCAGCCTCCTGCGGGCCTTCCCCGAGGAGTTCGCCGAGCACGTCGAGGGCCATTGCTCGCACCAACGGTCCGAGCTGGGCGTCCCCAAGATCGTCGACCTGGCCGACGGCGTCGTCACCTACGACGAGAAGCAACTTCGCAAGCGCCCTGATTGGACCTACGAGTAGGTCGGGGCCGCTTAGGAGCGGCCGAGGATCTGCTTGATCACGGCCGAGTAGTCCTCGTCACCCAGGCCGGCGGCATCGGCGGCGTCGAGCCAGCGGCGGGCGGCTGCGGTCACGGGCAGGTCGAGGCCGACGTCGGCGGCCCGGTCCGCCACCAGCCCGAGGTCCTTGGCCGCCAGCGACAGCTTGAAGTTGGGCCGGTACTCGCCCGACTCGATGTTCGCCCGCTTCGACCGGGCCGTGACCCCGATGGGGGACTCGACGAGCACGTCGAGCAGGTCGTCCTGGTCGAGGCCGAGGCTCCGACCGAGGGCCAGGGCCTCGCCCAGGCCGCTCATCAGCACGCCCAGGCAGAGGTTGGTCACGAGCTTCATCGCCGCCCCCGAGCCCTGGGGCCCGACGTGGCGGGGGGTGCCCAGCCGCTCGAGCAGGGGGCGGACCCGCTCGTACACGTGCTCGTCGCCTCCTGCGAACACCTTGAGCGTCCCCTCGGTGGCCTGGCGGACCGAACCGAGGACAGGGGCGTCGAGCAGGTCGATGCTCTCCGCCAGCGCGTCGCGCAGTCTCGCCACCGCAGCCGGGCCGATCGTCGACATCTCGACCACCGTTGCGGCCCGGCCGTCGAGGCCGGCCGCCACCCCGTGGTCCCCCAGCACCACCGCCTCGACCGCGCCGGGGGTGGAGAGCATGGTGACGACCACGTCTGCGCCGGCGGCCGCCTCGGCCGGGGTGCCCGCCACCTCGGCCCCTCGCTCGGCCAGGCCGTCGGCCCGGGCGCGGCTCCGGTTCCACACCGTGAGCTGGACGCCGTCGGCGTCGAGGAAGCGGGCGGCCATGGGCGCGCCCATCTGGCCCAGCCCGCAGAAGGCGACGGCCGGCACCGCTCAGCCCATCCGGGTGACCGTCGAGGTACCGAACCGCTCGGCGGTCAGCTCCTTCACCCCGCGCGGGAAGGAGGAGGACGAGCGGGCGTGGCCGGCGGCGAGGGCCCGCTGGGCGGCGGCGTCGCCCGAGAAGGCGGCGATGCAGCCTTCGGGGTCGGCGTTGGCCAGGCCGAGGATGGCTCCGGCGCACCCCGCCGGGCCGGCCAGGGCCAGCAGGGCGGACGAGCCGACGTACAGCGGGCCGTCGTAGCCGACCAGCGTCTCCAGCATGCGGTCGGCGCTGCCCGAGGAGTCCTTGCATCCCCCCACGGGGAGATCGGCCAGCATGGCCACCGGGATGCCGGGCGGGGACAGGGCGGGCCAGTGGTACGCCAGCACCGGCGTGGCGCCGGCCGCCTTGGCCACCTCGTCGTAGTAGGGCCGCGGGTCGGCCGCCCCGGGAGGAGACAGGGCCAGCACCGCGTCGGCGCCGTTGTCGGCCGCCGCCGCGGTCAGCTCGGCCGCCTGGCGGCTCGACGGTGCGCCCGTCCCCGCGATCACGGGCACGCCCGCGACCGTCCCCCGCACCGACCGAAGGAGCTCGATCCGCTCGGTGGGCGACAAAGCGGCCGCCTCGCCCGTGCTGCCGGCCACGACGACGGCCCGCACGCCGAGCGCCACCAGCCGGGCGGCCAGGTCGGCGGTGGCAGGGGCGTCGAGGTCGCCCCGATCGTCGAACAGGGTGACCAGCGCGACGCCCACGCCGGTGAAGGGCGCGCCTTCGGCGCTCCCGCTACCGGCCGCCACGGCGGCCGCTCAGCCTCGTCCTGCCCCGCTCGATGCGGTCGAGCACCCCTCCCAGGCCCGACTCCAGCTCCTGGGCCCGCTTGCGGTACCGGCTGCTGCCCACCCACAGCCCCGCTCCCATGACGCCTGCCCCTGCCGCGCCCACGACCAGCACGGCGGGGTGCAGCCCGTTGAGGGCGGCGACGAAGGCGGTGGCGCCGCTGCCCACGAAGGTGGCCGAGCCGGCCACCGTCCCCTGGGCATGGCGGAGGGCGAGCACGTCGACATCGACGCGCACCAGCACCCAGTCGTCGTCCTGCTCGACGATTGACAGGTCGACGTGGTTGACGTCCCGCAGGACCAGGCGGTGGTTCACGGCCCGGTCGACGGCCCGCCGGGCGGTCGCCTCCAGGCTCCGCCGGCGGACCCACGTCGTGCGGGCGCCCATGTCGCGGCGGAGGTCGAACAGCTCGGCGCGCAGGAACCGGTGGAGCTGGTCCTCGACGACCGACACCGGACCCGGAAGGGTGCGGCAGACGGTCAGCGTGGGGGGGCCCAGGATCCGGTGCCTGGAGCGGCCCGGCGCCTGCGCCAGCACCCCCGCCCGCCACTCGGCCAGGGCGCGCCGCACCGCCGGCGAGGAGATGCCCGCCTCGACTGCGGCCTGCTCGACGGCGGCGTCGTCGAGGCCGCTCGGGCAGCCGGCGCCCAGCTCCCGGTCGAGCTCCGCCGCCCGGCGCAGCACGAGGGCGATCTGGTCCTGGCTGAGGCCGTCCTGCACTGGTCCAGAAGCTACGTCACTCGGCCACGAAACGCTGACCGGCCCCGCAGGCGGGCAGGAAGTCGCACCCCCGGCACCACCGCCCGGGCGTGGGCTCGAACCGCTCGGTGGCCAGCCGGTCGAGGGTGGACGCCAGCTCCGTCCGCACCAGCTCCAAGGCCCCGGCGTCCCAGTCGGCGCTGACCAGGGCGGGCGGCTCGTCGGGTCGCAGGTAGCAGTAGGTGGTGCGCAGGTGGTCGGGGTCGGCGCCCCACGTGTCGACCGCGGCCAGGCCGTAGAGGTTGAGTTGCAGGGTGGACGGCCGTTCGCCCATCGGCGCCGCCCGCCCCGTCTTGAAGTCGACCAGCTCCAGGCGGCCGTCGCGCCGGTAGACGGCGTCGATGCGGCCCCGCACCAGGTGGCGGCCGGCGGCCAGCACGAACGGCGCCTCGACCCGCTCGGGGTCGAGGTCGGCCCACGGGCTGGCCAGGAAGGACTTCTTCAGGGCCGTGGTTGAGCTCTCCTCGGCCGGCATCCCGTCGGCGTCGAGGTCGTCGCCCGCTCCGGGCGGCTCCAGCAGCGACAGCTGCCGCCCCGCCCGCTGCTCGATCCAGCGGTGCACGGCGGTGCCCACCCGGGCCGCGGCCGACGACCGGCGGGGGAGGGGTCGCACCACCGACCAGTAGAACTGCTTGGGGCAGCGGGCGAACGTCACCAGGCCCGTGACCGACAGGGCGGCCGGTACGGTGCGGCGGGGAGCGGTGGCCGCCGGGGACACGGCCACGTCGTCCAGCCGAAGCTGGTCCGGGTCGGACGCCACCGAGGCAGGGTACCCAGCGGCCACGGCGTTCGGACCACGGAGGCCGGCGGCCAGGCGGTGCCTCTCCTTGGCCGCAATGTCGGGATCCACCGTCGACGGCTCGTGGCGGAACCGCTCGATCACCAGGCCCTCGGCGGCGAGCGCGGCCAGGAGCTCGTAGAACTCCGACGGCCCCTGGGGCTGGGCCGCGCCCGGGTACCAGTGGGCGGCGGAGCACACCAGGTGGCGCCGGGCCCGGGTGCAGGCCACGTACAACAGCCGCCACTCCTCGTCGCGCCGCCGGCGGCGGACGGCGTCGTTGATGTCCTTCTGGGTGGCCAAGGAGGGGTCGGGGATGCCCTCGTCGTCGGCCCGAAGCCACCACGGCAGGGCGGAGGCGTTCGACAGGGCGTTCTCGTGGGCCCGGTCGTCGGGAAAGATCCTCGACGACCCGCGCCCTGCCAGCCCGGGCACGTACACCACCGGGAACTCGAGCCCCTTGGCCTGGTGGATGGTCATGACCCGCACCGAGTCGGCCTCCGAGGAGTGGGCCTCCGCAACGTCCTCCTCGGACTCGTCGAGCAGCTGGAGGTACTCGACGAAGGCGGTGAGGCCCGGGTCGCCCTCGATGGGCTCGAACCGGGCGGCCAGGTCGAGGAAACGGAGGATGTTCTCCCGGCCGACCTTGCCGGCGGCGTGCCACAGGCCCATCCCCAGCACGATGCGCTCGGCCAGGTCGAGCAGCGGCATCCACCTGGCCACCTCGGCCAGCTCGGCCCGCTCCCGCCGGTAGTCGGCGACCCGGGACCGGGCCGCGGCCGACAGGTCGGGCACGTCCTCCACGTGGTCGACGGCGTCGGCCAGGGTGCCCTCGATCGCCCGGCCATGGCGGGCCAGGGCGGCCAGGTCGCGGAGGCCGACGTTGTAGCGGGGCCCCTGGAGGAGCCGCAGCAGGGCGACCACGGCCGAGGGATCGGCGACGACCTCGATCCACGCCACCAGGTCGACGATCTCCGGCCGGTCGAGCAGGCCGCTGGCCCCCACCACCTCGTGGGGGACTCCCCGCTCGAGCAGGGCCTCCTTGACGGGGAGGATGAGCCGCCGCTTCCGGCACAGCACGGCATGGTCGCCCCAGGCGGCCTCCCCCCGGCCGTGGCGGGCGACGATGTCGTCGGCGATGGTGGCCGCTTCCTCGTGGTCGTCGGCGGCCAGGAAGCACTCCACGGTGGTCGCCTCGGCGCCGGGCCGGGGCTGCAGCGCCTTGGGCAGAGCGTCGCCCACCTGGGCCTGGATGCGGTTGGCCACCGTGTTGAGGGGCTCCCCGAAGCGGAAGGTGACCTGCAGCTCCCGGCGCTCCCCGCCGCCGAAGTGCTCCTGGAAGTGGAGGATGTTGAACAGGTGGGCGCCCCTGAAGGCGTAGATCGACTGCATGTCGTCGCCCACCGCGGTGACCGACGATCCCGGCGAGTACAGCAGCTGGAGCAGCCGCCGCTGGGCGTAGTTGGTGTCCTGGTACTCGTCGAGCAGGACGACGGGATGGCGCTCCCGCTCGGCGGCCGCGATCTCGGGCCGCTCCTCCAGCAGGCGGACGGCCAGGCCCACCTGGTCGCCGTAGTCGATGAGGTGCCGCTCCCGCTTGCGGCGCTCGTAGGCCTCCACCACCTGGCAGAGCTCCAGCCGGGAGAGGGCCGCATCGCGGGTGCTCTTCCAGGGGCTCTCCCGGGTCACGAACACCGAGTCGGCGGCCACGGCCGCGACTGGCACCAGGTAGTCGGCCGCCCGGGAGGCGAGCTTCAGGGCGTCGTCGAGGATGACGTTGGGCGCCAGCGCGCTGCGCCGGTCGAAGCGGAACTCGTCGAAGACGCTGAACAGCAGCTGCCAGGCCTGGGCCCGGTCGAGCAGCCGGGTGCCGGGCGCCAGCCCCAGCTCCAGGGCATGGTCGGCCACCAGCGACGCCCCGAACGAGTGATAGGTGCCGATGGTCACGTCGGCGTCGGGCCCCAACGCCGCCCGCACCTTCTCCTTCAGGTTGAACGCCGCCTTGTTGGTGAACGTGAGGCCAAGCACCTGGTCGGGTCGGGCCAGGCCCTGCCGCACCACGTGCAGGATCCGCTGGGCCATGACGGTCGTCTTGCCCGTCCCCGCCCCCGCCACCAGCAGGAGTGGACGGAGAGGCGCCCCGACGGCCGCATCCTGTTCGGCGGTGGGCGTGAACGGCGGCGCCTCCGTCATGCCGCCCCCACGTTGCGGCCCTCGGGCTGGAGGGGGCACAACCGGTGGAAGGGGCACGTCCGGCAGTTGGCGTGCACCGAGGGCTCGAACTCCTCGGCCAGGATGCGCTCCGCCACCTCCAGCACGCGTTCCTCGGTGCGGGCGGCGTGGTCTTCCCGGATGGGCTGGGCGTACGTGCGCATGCTGCGCAGGTAGTGGAGCTCCAGCCGGGCGGGCGGTCCCAGGGCGGCCAGGTCGGGATCACGGGTGGCGGCCAGGTGGTAGATCGCCAGCTGGAGGTCCTCCTCGACGTCGCCCGGCCGGGGCTCGTTCCTGCCCGTCTTGTAGTCGACGACCCGCACGCCGGCGCCGTCGGGGGACCGGTCGATGCGGTCGATGGACCCCGCCAGCCGGTGCGGCCCCACCGGTATCTCGAACCGCCGCTCCACGGCCAGCACCTCCGGCCCGGCCGCCCCCTCGCTCTCCCACCACGACGCCAGCATCGCCACGAAGTCGCGCCGGGCCTGCTCGGCCTGGGGCCGGTAGCGGGCGATCCCGTCGTCCCACACCTCGGCGGCCACGCCCGTCAGGCCTTCCATGGTGCGGGGCGCAGGTGGGTCGGCGGCCGGGTCGAGGAACGTCTCCAACACCTTGTGGACCAGGCTTCCCAGCCCGGCGTGCACGCCCGGCTCGTCACGGGCCTTGAGCACGTACTGGTAGGCGTAACGCAGGGGGCAGTCGTCGTAGGTGGCCAGCTGGGAGGCGGAGAGCGAGAGCTGCCCGCTGGGCCACACCGGCACGGCGCCCGCGGTGCGGGCCCGAGCGGGGGGCGGTTGGCCCGGCGCCGTGGGCCACTTCACGCCCGCCGGCTCCCAGCTCTCGACGAAGCGGCTGAGCAGCACGCCCGGCTCCGGTGCGGCCACCGCCACCAGCGACTCCGTGGCCCGGCTGGTGGCCACCCCGAACAGCCGGCGTTCGCCCTCCAGCTCACCGGCGGCGGGCGCCCCGAGTCTGGCGGGGTCGAACAGGCCACCACGGGGAGCGCCCCGGGGCAGCTCGCCCTCCAGGCACCCCGCCACCACGACGGTGCGCCACGCCAACCCGGCGGCAGCGGCGATCGGCGTGATGGTGACGCCTCCGCCGTCGAGGGGCGCCACCGCACGCCAGGGCGCGGGCACGAGCTCCCCGGCGTCGACCGCGTCGAGGGTCTGGGCCAGGGTCGCGCCCGGGTGGCGCTCGGCGTAGCTGCGCAACCCGTCCACCAGGGCCACCAGTGCGTCGAGCGCCCGGTCGGCGGCCGCCCCCAGACCGCCCCGTTCCCCTCCCCCGTAGGCCGCGGCCCACACCTCGTAGGCGAGGTCGGCCGGGGTGTCCCCCCTGGCCAGGCCGGCCCGCAGCCGGTCCCGCAGCGCAACCAGGCCCGCCAGGCGCGGGTCGTGCTCCACCGGCCGGCCCTCCGCCCTGGCGTCCAGGCGCACCGCCCTGGACTCGGCCGGAGAGAGCCCGGCGACGGGCGACACGAGCAGCCGCTCCGGCAACTCGTTCCCGGCCACCCACCGGAGGACGTCGATCACCGCCTCGACGGCCGGCTCCTCCCGGGCCAGGGCCGGCGCAGGTACGGCGGGGATGCCGTGGCGGGCCAGGGCCCGCCCGAGCGTTCGGGCCCGGCGGCCCAGGCCCCGCACCAGCACCGCCATCTCCGACCACGGCACGCCGGCCCGGGCGGCGGCCAGAAGTTCGCCGGCCACCGCCTCCGCCTCCACCGAAGGGTGAGGGCACTGCACGAGCCGCCCGGGCGGCCCGACCCGGAACCGCCGGTCGAGCGCCACTTCGACAGCCCCGGCGACGAGGGCCGCGGCTCCGTCGCCCTCGCCGGGGTCGACGGCGACCGTCAGCCCGACGTCGCCTCCCTCGACGAGCCGGGCCAGCAACCGGGCCCCGAGGGCGCTCAGGGCCGATGCGTCGTCGGCCAGGACGTGGTCGAACCGCTCGGCCGCGGCCGCCGCCAATTCCGCACCGGCGACCAGCAACCCTCCGGAGTCGACCAGGCCGGCCTGCGTCAGGGCCTCCTCGTAACGGGGAGCGAAGGCGGCCAGCTCGGCCCAGGGGCCACCTGTCGAGACGGCCCTGGCAGTGCCCTCGGAGCCGAGCTCGCGCAACAGGGCCAGCCGCCGCACCACCTCGTCCACGAACCCGGGCCGCCCCAGGAAGCGGCCGCAGACCGGCCACGCCGCCGGCTCCTCCCTCGCCAGCAGCCGCTCGACCAGCGCCCGTTGCTCGCCGCCGGAGGCCAGCGCCACCGCCGCCCCCGACCGCCGGACCAGGTCGTAGGCCAGGCCGTGCACGGTGGTGACCGGGACGGTGTCGTAGCCGCCCCGCAGGTGGGGAAGGGCCGCGGCCAGGAACCGTTGGGCGGCAGCCCGGTGGCGGCACACGGCGAGCACCCGCTCGGACCGGTGGCGGCCGACAAGGGCCCGGTGGCGGGCCAGGAGTGCTTCGGTCTTGCCCGTGGCGGCCTGCCCGACGACCACCAGGCGCGGCCCCTCGTGCTCCGCCGCACGCAGCTGGGCCGGAGTGAGCGGTACCGCCGTCGGATCCATGCTCGGGACCTTACCGACGGCCTACGACACCACCCACTGGCCCCGGGCCTCGAGCACGTCACGGAGCACCGCCGGCCGGTCCGTCATGATGCCGTCCACGCCCAGGTCGAGCAGCGACCCCATGGTCGCGGGGTCGTCGACCGTCCACACGTGGACGGGCAGCCCTCGGCGGTGGGCGGCGGTCACGAAGCGGCGGTCGGCCAGTACCACCCGCCCGTGCCGCACGGGGATCTGGACGCATGCGCCGGCGATCGGCCCGGTCAGCGCCGCACCCCACGCCGCCACCCGCAGGCGCCCGATGTCGCGAGGGCCCAGGGCGGTGCAGACCTGGTTGCCGGTGAGGCGGCGGACCAGGGCGAGGCGGCGGTCGGAGAAGGCCGCCACGCACACCCGGTCGAAGGCCCGGGCCCGCCGCAGCACCTCCACCAGGGGACGCACCGACGCATCGTGCTTCGGGTCGATGTTCACGCGCACCTCCGGCCACGTGCCCAGCACGTCTTCCAGCGACGGCACCCGTTCGTCATCCCCCACCACGGCCGAGCGCACCTCTGCCCAGGGCAGGTCGGCGATCCGCCCGGTGCGGTCGGTGACCCGGTCGAGCACGTCGTCGTGGAACGCCACCACCACCCCGTCCGCGGTGACGTGCACGTCGGTCTCCAGGTACCGGTACCCGAGGTCGACGGCGCGCTGGAAGGCGGACATGGTGTTCTCGGGCAGGTCCCCGGCGCCGCCCCGGTGGGCGAAGGCGATCGGCCCCGGATGGTCCAGGAAGGCCCAGCCCCGGCCCGCCGGGCCCGTATCCGCCGCGCCCCGTGTCGGTCGCATCGCCGCCGACCGTACCGCCCGCATGTACCGTTCCCGGCCATGCCCGGCTTGGTCGTCGTGAACCCGGGGTCGGGCCCCGAGCCGACCCGCGAGGCCGACGTCGCGCCGCACTTCCCCGGCCACGAGGTCGTCGCCTGTGATCCCGCCGAGCTGCCCGGCCGGATCCAGGAGGCGGTGGGCGACGGGGCCCCGTTCGTAGCGGTGGCCGGAGGAGACGGCACGATCCGGGCCGCGGCCCAGGTGCTCGCCGGCACCGGCGTCCCGATGCTGCCGATCCCCGCCGGCACCCGCAACCACTTCGCCCGCGAGGTGGGGATCGAGGAGCTGGAGGACGCGGCCCGCGCCGCCACGGAGGGCGTCACCTCCAGCGTCGACCTGGGCGAGGTCAACGGCCAGCGTTTCGTGAACAACTCCAGCGTGGGCATCTATCCCCGCATCGTCATCACCCGGGAGGCCCACGAGCGGCGGTGGCCCAAGGGCCTGGCCACCGTGGCTGCTGCGTGGGAACAGCTGCGCCACGGCCGCCGCTTCCGCTGCACCGTGGACGGTCGCAGCTACCGGGCCTGGATGGTGTTCGTGGGCAACGGCCGTTACGGCCGGGGACTGCTCCGCCTCAACACCCGGCAGGCGCTCGACGACAACGTCCTCGACTTCCGCCTGGCCCGGGCCGACTCGCCGCTGGCCCGGGCCCGCGTGATCGCCGCTCTGGTCGCCGGCGGTCTCGACCGATCGCCGTTGCTGGTAGAGCGGGAAACGCGCCATCTCGAGCTGGGCTTCGACCGCGCCACCGTCGAGGTCGCCCTCGACGGAGAGGTCCACACCCTGAAGCCACCCCTGCGCTACGTCTCGCTGCCGGGGGCGCTCACCGTGCTCGTGCCCCCCGATGCGGCGGCGAAGATGGCGGAGCGGTAGTACCGCAGCTCGGCCACGCTCTCGCGGATGTCGTCGAGGGCCCGGTGCGCCCCCTGCTTCACGGGGGCGGCGGCGTAGGCCTCCGGGTACCACCGCCGGGCCAGTTCCTTGATCGTCGACACGTCGATGGACCGGTAGTGCAGGTGGTCGTCCAGCTCGGGGAGGAAGGCGGCCAGGAAGCGGCGGTCGGTGCCGATCGAGTTGCCACACAGTGGCGAGGCCCGGCGCTCGGGGACGTGGCTGCGCACGAACTCCAGCGTCGCCCGCCCCGCCTCCTCCAGGCTGATGGAGGACGACACGATGGCGTCGACCAACCCGCTGCGCTCGTGCATGGCCCGCACCACCTCGTCCATCCGGGCCAGCGTCTCGGGTGGCTGGTGGACGACGAGGTCCGGCCCCTCGGCCACGATCTCCAGCTCGTCGTCGGTGACGAGGGTGGCGATCTCGACAATTGCGTGACGGGAAGGGTCCAGGCCGGTCATCTCGAGGTCGAGCCACACCAACATGAGCAGGGGATCGTAGGCTCCGCCGCCGTGGCCGACGTCCTCATACGCCGCCTCGACCCCGAGCTGCCGCTCCCCACCTACGCCCGCCCCGGGGACGCGGGAGCCGACCTCTTCGCCCGCGAGGGCGTGCTGCTGGCCGCCAACGGCGGTCGGGCCCTCGTGCCCACCGGCATCGCCCTCGCCATCCCCGACGGCTGGGCCGGCCTGGTCCTGCCCCGCAGCGGCCTCGCCCTGCGCCACGGCATCACCCTGCTCAACAGTCCCGGCCTGATCGACGCCGGCTACCGCGACGAGTTGCGATGCCTGCTGGTCAACACCGACCCGGAATCGCCCTACCAGGTCCACCGAGGGGACCGCATCGCCCAGCTCGTGATCCAGCGGGTCGAGGAAGCGACCTTCGTCGAGATCGACGAGCTGCCCGCCTCGGCCAGGGGGACGGGCGGCTTCGGCCACACCGGCCGCTGAACGGCGTGAACCGCCCCCCGGCCGTTGCTAAAGTGGACACCGTCACGCGGACGTGGCTCAGTTGGTAGAGCACAACCTTGCCAAGGTTGGGGTCGCGGGTTCGAGTCCCGTCGTCCGCTCCAGCTCGGATCAGGCCACGACGAGCGCCGTCACCATCCCGAACATCCCGTCGGCCCGCTCGGCGTGGGTGAGGATGTGGCAGTGCCAGGCCCACGTGCCCGGTTCGGTGGCGTGCACCAGCACGGTGTAGCGCTCGCCCGGGGCCACGTTGATGGTGTCGGCCTCGTAGGGCTGGGGCAGGGGGAAGCCGTCCTTGGCGATGACGAGCTGGGACATCCCATGGAGATGCATGGGGTGGGGCCCGGCGCCCTCGTTCAGGTAGTGCACCTGGATCCACTCGCCCTGGTTGGCGACGACGGGCGCGGTGGCCGGGAAGGACTTGCCGTTTAGCGTGAACCCGATCGTCCCGGCGTCGTTGAGCATCATGATCTGTTCCTGAGCCACGGTCACGCCTGGGGGGACCGGCAGTTGCCCGATCAGGAAGGTCCCGGCCAACCCGTTGGGCACCTGCGTGACGGCATTGTGGTGTGAGTGGTACATGCCCACCGCGGGCGTGGACTGGGCGGTGAAGCTGTAGGTGTAGGTCTCACCGGACCTGATGGGCGGCTGGGTGATGTAGGTGACCCCGTCCTCGCTGTTGGGCGTCAGCAGCCCGTGGAAGTGGATGGCGGTGGACTCGGGCAACTCGTTCCTGAGCACCACCTGCACCTTGTCGCCCGGGTTGGCACGGAGCGTCGGCCCCGGCACGGTCCCGTTGTACGTCCAGGCGTCGACGAACCGGCCGGGCTCCACCTCCCACTTCACGATGGACGCTGTCAGCTCGAACACCTTGGTCCCGTCGGCCAGCACGTTGGGCTGGAGCTCCTGGCCTCCCGTGCCCTGCGTCTTGGCCGGGAAGGCCTTGATCGACCGCTCCATGCCCCCGTCCATCTCCGCCGG
This sequence comes from Acidimicrobiia bacterium, assembly GCA_046565765.1. Taxonomy (GTDB): domain Bacteria; phylum Actinomycetota; class Acidimicrobiia; order Acidimicrobiales; family AC-14; genus JBFMCT01. The sequence continues at coordinate 50,172 of JBKHXX010000094.1, forward strand.
CGTCATGGCGTGGCCGCCCGCCGGAGCGGCGGTGGCCCCGTGGCCGCCGGCCGCCGCCGCATCGCTGCGCCCCCCGGCCGCCTTGATCACCAGGTTGCCGGTCATCCCTGCGTCGGCGTGGCCCGCGACCTGGCAGATCAGGGCGTAGGTGCCCGGCGCCAGGCCAGCCAGGTCGAGCGTGGCGGACTGGTTCGCGTTCAGCATGGGGGTCACGAGCCCCGTACCTTCGATGGCCAGGTTGTGCGGCGCAGCACCGTCGTTGTGCACGTCGATCTTGCCGCCCGCTGCGATCTCGACGCTCGCCGGAGTGAGGGCGAACTCGCTCAGGTGGATGCTGGCGGTGGCGGGAGCCGTCTCGGCGCCGGCTGCCAGACCCGCCCCACCGTCGTTCGCCTCGTCGACGGCCCGCAGGCCCAGGCCCACGCCGAAGATGCCGGCGATGAGGGCCATGCCCGAGAAGAGCACGGCGAACAGGGTCCAGCCGTCCCTGCCGCCCGCCGGCGCATTCGCAGGAGCCTGGGGACGAGCGGTCTCCCGGGTCTCGGGCGGGAGGGAGGAAGGTCTGAGGGTTGTCGTCATTCTGCGATTCTCGGCACGGGGCGCCTCTGACGGCAGGGTCGGTCGTCCCCGCCGGGGTGGGACCAATGGCCCTAAATGGACCCGGGTCCAGGCGATTCGACGAAGTGACGTTCGGCACTTCCGAGCCTGCCCGGGGCGGCGCACACTCCGGGAACAGATCCGATCAGGAGGCTGAGATGACCACCTTGGAGGGCCCCCGCCATCTGATGATGCAGAGCCTCGCCACGAGCCTCGCCGACAGGGCGCGGGCCGCAGCGCGGGACTGTCGGATGCACACCAGTTCGTGGCACTTCTACCACGGCGTGGAGGCAGCAGCCACCCACGTCCTCCACCCCGAGACGGCGGCCGTCCGAGAGGGGACGTCCTGGATCGACCGAGAAGGGCCGTCGTTCCGGGAGGGCTTCACCAAGGCCTCCACACTGCTCGCCGGTGCGGCCGCCATGCGGGAGCCTCCCCTCCAGGTGACCCTCCCCGAGCCGGACATGCCGACGTGAAGCGGGCCGCAGTCGCGGCCTTCGCGCCGGCTAGGTGCGGTTGGGCGCTCGCCACTCGATGACGGTGCCGGACGGCACGTTTCGTCGAGCCTGCATGCTCCCGCCCAGGCGGCCGGCCCGGGTCTCCATGTTGGCAAGACCATGGCCTCCGCGACGGGGCGTCTCGGGCAGGCCACGCCCGTCGTCCGCCACCACCAGGACCACGTCGCCGTCCGCCCGCAGCTGAACCTCGACACGGCTGGCACCGGCATGGCGCGCGACGTTGCTCAGCGCTTCACGCAGCACCGCCAGGAGATGCTCGATGACCTCCTCGGAAGTGGCGTCGACGGGGCCGTCGAAGACGACCCTCGGCTCGAACCCCAACGCTCCCGCCGCCTCGGACGTCGTGGCGAGGACACGCTGGCGAAGGCCTCCGCTCGAGCTCCGTGACGCTTCGAGGCCGAAGATCGCCGTGCGGATGTGCTTGACCGTCAGATCGAGGTCTTCCACCGCCCCCGAGATGCGCTCCGCCACCTCGGGGCGCTGTGCGAGGCGGAGCGCCCCCTGCAGCCGCAACCCGGTGGCGAACAGACGCTGGATGACGGTGTCGTGAAGGTCTCGTGCGATCCGCTCCCGGTCCTCGAGGAGGGCGAGCTCCCGAACCCGGAGGTGCAGCCGCGCGTTCTCGATGGCTACGGCGGCCGCCGCAGCCAGCGCCACGACCAGCTCCTCGTCGACGTCGGTGAAGACCTCGGCGGAGGTCTTGTCCGTGAGGTAGAGGTTGCCGAAGATCTGGCCGCGGACTCTGATGGGCACGCCGAGGAACGACTTCATCGGCGGGTGCTCGGGAGGGAAACCGTAGCTGTCCGGGTGCTCGCGTAGATCGGGCAACCGGATGGGCTTCGGGTCGACGATGAGCAAGCCGAGGATGCCATGGCCCTTCGGCAGCTCGCCGATCCGGCGTCGGAGGTCGTCGTCCATCCCGATGGTGATGAACTGGGCGAGACGGGTGCCCGTTTCGTCGAGCACGCCGAGTGCGCCGTAGCGGGCGTCCACCAGTCCGACGGCCGACTCGACGATGTGGCGGAGGACCGCCTCCAGGTCGAGATCGGAGCCGACCGTCATCACTGCGTCGAGGAGCATGCGTAAGCTGCGAGGACCGGCGTATGACGGCTGAACCACTGAGAGCAACGCTAGCGATCCGGACTCGATTGTGAAGCTCGCACGCGTCTTCCTGCTGGACGACCACGAGATCGTGCGTCGAGGGCTCCGAGAGCTGCTCGAGTCGGAGGAGGACCTCGTGGTCGTGGGGGAGGCGGGCACGGCGGAAGAGGCGCTCCGCCGCATACCGGCGACCAGCCCCGACGTGGCGGTGCTCGATGTTCGGCTGCCCGACGGCGACGGCGTCGAGGTTTGTCGCGAGATCCGATCGCGCCACCCGCAGATCCACTGCCTGATGCTGACGTCCTTCGCCGATGACGAGGCGCTGTTCAGTGCCATCCTCGCGGGGGCAGCCGGCTACGTGCTCAAGCAGGTGCGGGGCACCGACCTGCTCGATTCGATCAGAAGGGTTGCCGACGGCCAGTCCCTGCTCGACCCGGCGGTGACGGCCCGGGTCCTGGACCGGCTTCGTACGCCGCCGGCGGCCGCGGACGGCGTCGAAAGCCTGACGCAACAGGAGCGGCGAATCCTGGACCTGATCGCCGAGGGGCTGACCAACCGCCAGATCGGGGAGCGGATGTTCCTGGCCGAGAAGACGGTGAAGAACTACGTCTCCAACGTGCTCATGAAACTGGGGATGAGCCGCCGCTCCGAGGCGGCCGCCTACGCGGCCCGCGCCGCCGAGCGCCGTCGCCGCGAGACTCGCTGAACGGGGCGGCAGGACCGACCGACCACGAGCACCGGGATGTCGCCACCCTGGGCGAGCTCCCGCGCCGCGCTGCCGAGCATGTGCTTCGACAGGCCCGTGCCACGGGCCCCGACCGCGATCAGCTCGTACTGCCCGGAAGCAGCCAGGGTGCGCAGGGCCGCAGCCGGTCTCCCATGGACGAGCTGGAGGTCGGTGATGACCGTGCCGGTCACACCTGCCGCAAACTGCTTGAGTCCCGCTGCCGCTTGCCGCTCCGGGTCGACCGGGCCGTCGAACGGCACGACGGTGGCCACCGTGACGCGCCCGAGCCGCTCTCCCAGCAAGCGGCCGACAGCCTCCACGACGGCGGCGGATTGCGGGGACCCGTCGTAGCCGACCAGGACGTCGACGAGACCGGCAGCCGACGCCTCGCGCTGGCCTACGGGCCTCGGCAGCAGTACCTCGTCATGACGGCTGGCATCGAGGGCGAGGATCACCGCGAGGGGGCCGAGCAGCGTTCCCAGCACCAGCCATGCCCCCGCCAGATGGCCGCGGCGCCCCATCACGAGAGAGAGCACCAAGCCGATCGCAACCCAGAGGACCACGATCACCACCAACGACGAAAGGCTGTCGGTCATCGGACGTCACCTCCTCCGCGATGGTGCGCCGCCGACACGGTGGGCCACCAGGGCCAAAGGTCCTGACGTCGGCTCAGCGGCAAAGCCGATCAGCGAGTCAGCAGAACCTTCAGTGCGCCGGTCTCGGGCGCGGCGGCGAAGGTCTCGTAGGCGTCGAGGAACTGATCAAGTGCGAAGCGGTGGGTGACGAACCCCCCCGGCCGGAGCTGCCCGGTGCTGATCAGCCGGAGCAGGGTGGGAGTGGAGTAGGTGTCGACCAGGCCCGTTCTGATCGTGACGTCCCTGATCCAGAGGTCCTCGAGGTGCAACGTCGCCGGGCCGCCGTGGACGCCGGCATTGGCGACACGCCCTCCGGGCCGTACGAGTTGGGTCGCCAGCTCGAAGGTCGCTGCGATGCCGACTGCCTCGATCGCGACATCGGCTCCCAACCCACTGGAGATCCTCGCGACGACCTCTCGCGGGTCCTGGCGCCCGTTGTTGACGACGACGTCGGCACCGAGGTGCTTGGCCGCCTCGAGCCGGCTGTCCGCCGTGTCGAAGGCCACGATGTGACTCGGGCTGAAGAGCCTCGCGCCCATGATGGCGGCAAGCCCGATGGGCCCTGCACCGATGACGGCGACGACGTCCCCTGGCTGGACTTCGCCGTTGAGCACGCCGACCTCGTATCCGGTGGGAAGGACGTCCGAGAGCATGAGCAGCTCCTCGTCGGCCACTCCGGCCGGCGCGTGGTACGTCGACGTGTCAGCGAAGGGGACGCGTACGTATTCTGCCTGCGTCCCGTCGATCCGGTGGCCGAGGATCCACCCGCCACCGCCGAGGCACTGCCCGTAGCGGGCCTCGCGGCAGAAGCGGCACGCTCCACAGGCGGTGATGCACGACACGAGGACACGGTCGCCGACCTTCACGTTGCTGACGCCGGAGCCGGCCTCGACGACCGTGCCCACCGCCTCGTGCCCGAGGATGCGGCCCTCGGCGACCGCCGGCACGTCACCTCGGAGGATGTGGAGGTCGGTTCCGCAGATGGTGACGGCGTCGACGCGGACGATGGCGTCGGTCTCGGTCTGAAGCTCGGGCCGGGGGGTCTCCTCCCAGCCTTTGGCGCCTGGCCCATGGAACACCAACGCGTGCATTCGGCCTCCCTTTCGGAGATCTGACGTTCAGCCGTCCGGGCGACGGGTGATCCGCCGGCCCGTGATGCTGATGGGAGCGATGACGAGCAGCCGGTCACGCTCGCCCGGCGCCCAGGGGGCGGGGGTCAGGTGCCGCATGGCGGCGTATCCCGGGTCACGTGCCGTCAGCTCGGTGCCGAACCCCTGCACCAGTACGCTCCACCCGCAACGGCTCTCGTAGTCGATCTCGTCGATCTCGAAAGAGACCCGGTGGTAGAGGGCACCACGGAGCTTGGCGCCGGCGTGGGTGCGGATGACGACCCGTTCCCCATGGAATCCATAGTTGACGGGGAAGATGAGCGGGTACCCGCCCCTGACGACACCCAGCCGGCCCACGTGGGATCGTCTGAGCAGGGCCCTGCACTCGTCCCCGCTGAGCTCCTCGATGCGGTGGTCGGAGGCGGTGCGCTCCACATCCGCCATCCTCTCCACGTCCGGGCGGAGCACCAGTGCCGAAGGTCACTACTCGACGGACCGGCTCACGGCCGCATGGTGACCCAGGCCGCAGGTCTTGTGTCACCGGTTGGGTCGTTCGGCCCTACCGCGCCTCCCGTCTGCAGGAGAGGGTCGGCAGGTCAGGAGAGGCGAGGAGTGAACGATGAAAGCCGTGGTCTTGTACGAGTCGATCTACGGGAACACCCGCGCAGTGGCACAGGCGATCGGTGAAGGACTGAGCGGCGCCTACGACGTCGTGGTGCTTGCCGTGGACGATGCGCCGCCCCTGGGCATGGCCGATCTCGACCTGCTCGTGGTGGGTGGTCCGACCCACGTGCACGGGATGAGCCGGCCGGCCAGCCGCCAGGCTGCGACCGATGCGGCGCGCAAGCCCGGGAGCGGGCTGGTCCTCGAGGAGGCGGCTGACGGACCAGGGGTCCGGGAATGGCTGGACGCTCTTGGCGCCCTGCCCACGAACACCGCGGCGTTCGACACACGGATCAAGGCCCCTGCGATGCTCACGGGCCAGGCCTCGCACGGCATCAGCAAGGCGATGCTCCGTCACGGAGCCACGGAGGTCGTCCCGCCCGAGAGCTTCTTCGTGACGAAAGACAATCGTCTGGTCGACGGCGAGATCGACAGGGCACGGCAGTGGGGAGCACGGGTGGCAGCGTCCGCTCCGGCGAGCCGCCGGGCATGACGGATGGCGGCCGGTCTGTCGGCTCGCTCGGCACGTGACACACTTCCGTGATGCCTGAGCGACTGGTAGTCGGCGTCGACGGGTCAGCGGGCGGGGAGCGTGCGCTGCGCTTCGCCGTGGATGAAGCGAGGATCAGGGGGGCTCGGCTCGACGCCGTCCTCGCGTGGGGCTTGCTCGACCAGCTCGGCGCCCCGGGTGAGGAGTCCTTCGACCCTCACTTCGGCGAAGCCCGGGCTCGGGAGTACCTGGCCGAGGCGGTCCGGCGCGCTGCCGGCGACGGCCCAGAGATCGAGATCGAGCTGCATGTCGTCTGCGACCTGCCCGCGCGAGCGCTGCTCGAACGGGCCGCCGGAGCCGACCTTTTGATCGTGGGCACCCGGGGGCTCGGCGGTTTTCGGGGACTGCTGCTCGGTTCTGTGAGCCAGCAGGTCGCACACCACTCCCCCTGCCCCGTGGTGATCGTCCCGCCGGAGGGTTCGCGGTAGGCCTCCCCAGCGGTTCAGGGCGAGGCGAGGACGACGCGGCGACCGGAGATCAGGTGAAGGGGGATCCGCACGAAGCGGTCGGCCTCGCCGTCGGCCCACCGCCGCAGCGGGAGGGCGCGCAGCCGGGCCAGCTGTGACGGATCGGTGACCTCCTCGGCCACGCTGGTCACGTGCACACTCCAGCCGCACTGCCCACCTGCGGCCGGACGATCGACCTCGAAGGCGACCACCGAATCGCGGGCGGCGCCGTAGATGAGCGCCCCTTCGTGGGTTCGAACGACGACGCCGTCGTCGACGATGGCGTAGGCCACCGGGAGGATGACCGGCAAGGCGCCGGCGTGCAGCCCCAGACGACCGAGGCGCTCGCCCGAGAGGAGGCGCAAGCATTCGTCACGGGACAGAACCTCGCAGCCGGTGGCATCGACTTCCATTCGCTCATGGTCGCCGTCTCGAGTCGTGGCTGCCAGGGGCGAAGGTCCCGCACATCCCCGTCCAGGTCGGGACTTTCGGCCCTGGGTGAGGCGGTCGGGTTCCGGGAGGATGCGGGCATGGACGACACCACCACCCGTCTGCTGGCCACCCTCATCGGGCCGTGCCCCGAGTGCCACAACGGCACGCTCCAAGCCGTCTCGGATGGTGAACTGACGAACTTCCTCTGCACGAAGTGCGGTCGCTGCTGGCACGCGGAGATGACACACGTCAGCCGAGTCGACCCAGCGACGTGCCGAGGCTGCGCGGAACGGGGGAGATGTCTCGCGTCCCGCCCGCAGCCTCTGAGCGGGGTCGGCTGGTGAGGTGGCTGACCAACATCAAGCCGGGAGGCTCGGGGCGATGACGGCCGGTCCGACCGACAGCGACGTCGCCTTCGAAGAGATCCCCCGCGCCGAGTGTGTGGCGTTGCTGGGGAGCCAGGTGTTGGGCCGGGTCGCGGTCGCCGACTTCAACGCCGCACCGCTGGTGGTCCCCGTGAACTACTCACTCGACGGAGAGTCCGTGGTGTTCCGCACGGACCATGGCAGCAAGTTCCGGCTGGCGGTTCTACGTGAGACGCCCGTCAGCTTCGAGATCGACGGGGTGGACCCGGGGCGGCGCAGTGGCTGGAGCGTCCTGCTCCAAGGGCCCGCCACCGAGCTCGGCTCCGAGGAGGTCGAGCGCCTGGGCCTCCAGCCCTGGCCCTGGGCACCCGGCGCAAAACCGCACTGGGTGCGGATCACGCCCCAGTCGCTGACCGGCCGGCGCATCAGGCTCGCAGAGCCGCGGGGTGCGGACGGTCGGGGTTACCTCTGACCGACAGAGGCTGCGTGAGGAGGCAGTCATGATGCCGATCGTCTGGGCGACCTTGGGCGTTGTCATTCTCGCCGCCGCGATGCGTTGCCACAGGAGTCCGCGGGCCCTCAAGCTGGGGATGCGTGCGGTGGCGTTGCTCTACATCGGCGCCGGCGCGCTCGTCAACGCCTACTTCCTGGCCCGGGGCGAGGACTACGAGGGTTTTGCCGACGGTGCGTACATCTCCTTCGTCCGCGAGACGTGGCGCTCGTTGGTCCTCCCGAACCACGAGCTGTTCATCTCGGCGCTCATCGTGTTCGAGCTCGCCGTCGGGCTCCTGGTCCTGCGCGGAGGCTGGCAGGCCACGCTCGGCCTTGTCGGCGCCATCGGGTTCCATGTCGGGCTGCTCGCCTTCGGCTGGGGCTTCTACCTCTGGGCCGTTCCCATGCTCGTCGCCTTGGGCCTGCTGCTCCGAGCCCACCGGCAGGTCGCCGCACCGTCGGACGAAGGCCTTCCCTTCCTGACGGCCTCGAGGAAGGCGGCATGACGAAGTCGGGCGAACCTTCGCAGGACCGCCCGGCCTTGTTACCGGGCGGTCGGCGGGCGCACGATCACCACCGGGCAGGCGGCGTGGGACGCGCACTGGTGAGCGACCGATCCGAGCAGCAGGCCGCGGAAGCCCCCGTGGCCCCGGTGGCCCACGACGAGCATCTCTGCGCCGTGCGAGCGTGAGACAAGGCCTTCGACGGCGCCGCCGAGGCCGACGATCCGATCGACGGTGACGTGCGGGAAGTCGCCGGCGAGGACGTCCTCGACCGCATCGTCCAAGACCGCACGTGCTTCGGCCTCGAGATCGGCCTGCGCGAACACGGGCGTCGGCGAGACGCCGGGCACGTACGTCAGAGGCGGGTAATGCCACAGATGGATCGCTTCCACCCGGCTCCCTCGCCTCTGTGCCTCCTCGACGGCCCACCGCAGGGCGGCTCGAGAGCCGGAGGAGCCGTCGACACCCACAACGATCCGTCCCATCCGGTCCATACCCTATGTTGACCATCCCTCCAGAGGTGTGGGCCCGCCCGGCAGAGCGGGCAGCCGGCGATCGGTGCCGCCGGTCCCGGGTTCGTCCGGCTGCAAGAGCCGGTCATCGGGACGAGGGCCGAAAGTCCCCCCCGGGAGTGCCCCTTGGCCCTACCCACGAGCACCCCGGCGCCGTTGAATCAGCTCAGGAGGTGAGGGCGTGACCATCATGGACCTTGCTCGGAGGATCGACAGTCCAAGCCCCGTCCGCCTGCACGCGCCATTCGTGCGGCTCAGCGGCTTGGTGGTCGTCCTGCTGGTGCTCGCGGCGGGAAGCGGGCTTGTGCTGCATCCCTACGCCGGAGAGACGGACTTTGCCCGCAACGGCTACCGAGGTGCCGATCTCGTGTCGCTGACGGTGGTCCTCCCGCTGCTGGTGTGGGCCACCGTGGCGGCGCGTCGAGGCTCCGGGCGCGGCTTGCTCCTGTGGCTCGGTGCGATCGGCTATGTCGCCTACCAGTACGGCTACACGTTCGCCTACCGCTGGAACCGTCTCTTCCTGGTCTACCTGGCCCTGCTGGTGCTGTCGGCGTTCAGCTTCGCGGCGGCGCTGATCAGTCTGAACCCGCGCCCGCTGGCGGGGCGGTTCGATCGGCTCACGCCCACCGGTGTCGTGAGCCGATTCCTGTTGTTCGTCGGCGTCGCGCTCGGCGTCATGGAGCTGGCCCAGATCGTGCCCACCATCTTCACCGGCGGCACCCCACAGATCGTGACCGACACCGGTCACCCCACGTCACCCGTGTACGTGCTCGACCTGGGTCTGGTGGTGCCTGCGATGGTGCTCGCCGGCATCTGGCTCCGCCAGCGCCGCCCATGGGGGTTCATAGCCGCGGCCGTCCTGTTGGTGAAGGGTGCGACGGTTGGGCTCGGGCTCCTGGCCGGGAACCTCTTCGCCGTCCTGGGCGACGACAAGAACGACGGCCCTCTCGTCGTCCTGTGGGCGGCCATCGCACTCGGGAGCGCCGCTGTGCTGTGGCTGTTCCTCCGTCATCTCCGAGACGACGTGCCGCCGGCAGTGACCCACTCGGACGTTCCGTAGTCGAGCTTGATCGGCACCGTCGCCGCAATCAGATGCCTCGCGACGCGGCGGCTCCGGGACCGGTTACCGCGGGCGTGGACCCTGCGGCATGGCATGCGATGTCGGCGCCCGCAGTGGAGGCGGCGTTCGCCACAGACGCCGAGGGGCTCTCGGCGGAGGAGGTGAGCCGCCGCTTGGGCCAGTTCGGCCCGAACCAGCTGGAAGAGGAGCCCCCGACACCAGCGATCGTGGTCCTGGGCCGTCAGTTCCGCAGCCCGCTCATCTACGTCCTCGTCGCCGCTACCGCGGTCACGGGGGCGTTGGAGGAGTACATCGACGCCGCGGTGATCGCAGCGGTCCTGGCATTGAACGCGGTCATCGGCTTCACCCAGGAGCGCAAGGCCGAGGGAGCCGTACGCGCGCTGATGCAGCTGGTGGTACCCCACGCCCGGGTCGTGCGGGGCGGCCAAGAGTGGGAGATCGACAGCCGTGAGCTCGTTCCCGGCGACGTCGTACTTCTCGAGCCCGGCGCGCGGGTCGCCGGCGATCTGCGCCTCACCGCCGCGAACGGCCTACAGGTCGACGAGTCCCTCTTGACCGGCGAGTCGTCGCCGGTCACCAAGCGCACCACCGCGGTGAGCGAGGGCGCTCCCCTCGCCGACCGCACCAGCATGGTCTACACCGGGTCGGTGGTAACCAGCGGTCGAGGGCGGGGCGTGTCCGTGGCCACCGGGGGTGCGACCGAGCTGGGCGCCATCGCCGGTCTCATCCGGTCGGAGGTCGCCACCGAGACGCCGCTGCAGCGACGCATGGCGGGGTTCGCCAAGATCGTGGGGCTTGCGGTCGGCGTGGCTTCGCTCGTGGCGTTCGCGTCCGGCGTGGCGTTCGGCGGGAGCTTCGAAGACATGTTCCTGATCGCGGTCGCGCTCGCGGTCGCGGCCATCCCGGAAGGTCTCCCGGTGGTGTTCACCATCACGTTGGCGCTCGGGGTCCGGCGGATGGCGCGCCGCAACGCCATCGTCCGGCGCCTCCCGGCGGTGGAGACGCTCGGCAGCACAACCGTCATCTGTTCTGACAAGACCGGCACCCTGACCGAGAACCGGATGACCGTCCAGCAGGTCTGGACCGGCGGCTGCTTCTACACCGTCGGTGAGTCCGGCGCAGGGATGCTCGTCGACGGCGAGCCGGCGTCGCTGGAGGAGCGTCCCGGGCTCCACCACACCCTGCTGGCCGGAGTGCTCACCAACGAGGCCGAGGCCTATCGCACCGATGACGGCCTCCATCTCACCGGCGACCCGACCGAAGCGGCGCTGCTCGTCTCCGCGATGGCGGCCGGCATCGAGCCCGACGAGGCCCGCGACGCCTACCCGGTGTTCGCCGAGATCCCCTTCGAACCGGACCGGCGCTACTCGGCGAGCCTGCGCTCCCGCCACGGCACGCACGTCCTGTTCGTCAAGGGCGCACCTGAGCGTGTCGCCGACATGTGCACCGAGGTCTTGACCCAGACCGGTCGCGCACCGATCGACCGAGACGGCATCCACGACGCCTCCCGTCGCATGGCCGAAGCGGGTCTGCGCGTCCTCGCCATGGCCTACCGGGAGCTCCCTCGAACGCTCGACGATCCCGGCGAACTGACCGAACCCGACGAGCTCGTGTTCCTCGGCCTGCAAGGCATGATGGACCCCCCTCGCCACGGCGTCGCCGACGCTGTCGCCGCCTGCCACACCGCCGGGATACGGGTTGTCATGATCACCGGCGACCACGCCATCACGGCCGGGGCGATCGCCCACCGCATAGGCATCGCCGGCGAGGACGCCGAGCTCCTCACCGGACGCGACCTCGAACAGCTCTCCGACGACGAGCTGCAACAGCGTGTCGGCAACGTCTCCATCTACGCCCGGGTGTCACCCGAGGACAAGCTCCGCATCGTCCGCGCGCTGCACAAGCTCGGCGACGTGGTCGCCGTCACCGGCGACGGCGTGAACGACGCGCCGGCGCTGAAGGCCGCCTCGATCGGCATCGCCATGGGCCGCGCCGGCACCGACGTCGCCCGGGAGGCCGCCGACATGGTGCTGGCCGACGACAACTTCGTCAGCATCGCCGCCGCCGTCGAGGAAGGGCGGATCACCTTCGACAACGTTCGCAAGGTGACCTTCTTCCTCGTCTCCACCGGCGTCGCCACGATCGCCGCCATCCTCTTCGGCGTGTGGGCCCAGTGGCCTCTGCTGATGCTTCCCGCCCAGCTCCTGTGGCTCAACCTGGTCACCAACGGACTCCAGGACGTCGCCCTCGCGTTCGAGCCCGGGGAGAAGGCAACGTTGCAGCGGCCCCCCCGCCCGACACGAGAGGGCGTCGTGTCGCGGCTGCTCTGGGAGCGGGCACTCATCGCCGGGCTCGTCATGGCTGCGGGGACGCTGGCGCTGTTCCGCTGGGAGCTCGACCGCACCGGGTCGCTCGAACGGGCCCAGACCGTCGCGCTCACCACCATGGTCGTCTACATGGCGTTTCACGTCGGCAACGCCCGATCCGAGTCGACCTCCCTGTTCCGGCTCAGCCCGTTCTCCAACAGGTTCCTGTTCGTGGCGACGGTCACCGCGCTGGCCGTCCATGTGGCATCGCTGTACCTCCCGCCCACTCAGTACGTGCTGCGGGTCGAGCCGATCGAGATGGCCGCGTGGATGAGGATCGTGGCCGTCGCTGCGTCGATCCTCGTGGCCATGGAGCTCCACAAGCTCATCCGGCGCCGAGACACGATCCGGGTTTCAGGCGACGGGACAACATCAGGCGCGCCGCCCTTCATTCGACTACCCCGGCTGGGCGGCCACCTGGCGCCAGTGCTCGGCGACGAGACGGGGGACGGGGCGCCGGCGGCGGAACGTCCCCGGGATGGTCCGTAGGGCCAGGGTCACTCCCGTCCGGCCGGTCCTCGACGTCGACGCCCGGCGGAGGACGTTGGCCGTGCTCGACAGGGCATCGGGCAGCGGAAGGCGGAGCCACGCGGTGAGGAGCTCGTTGCGGACCTCGATGGCGGAACGGAAGGCGGCGTCGCGGACGGCAGAGGGATGGTGATGGGCGACGACCGTCTCGTCATAGCTGAGGCCCCAGCCGGCGGTGGCCAGGTCCATCGCCAGCAACGATTCCTCGCCCCCCACGCCGGCGCCCAGCGAGAAGCCGCCGGCCGCGTCGAACGCCTGGCGGCGCACGATCGACCCGCAGGCGATGAAACCGAGCACCGACGGCCCCGGCAGGTCGGGCTCGGACGGCAGGGGGCTCGCGGCCATCGCCGTGCAGACGGGATCGAGCCGTTCCTCCCGGCCGACGAGCACCCTGGCCGCGAGCAGGCCGAGCCGGGGGTGCGCGCGGAAGCGCTCGAGGGCGACGCGGAGGGCGCCCGGCCCCCACCAGCTGTCGTCGTCGCTGAAGGCGATCAGGTCGTAGGCGGCGGCGTCGACGCCCACGTTGCGGGCGGTCGCGCCGAGATTGCGCTCCAGCCCGACGACACGGACGGTGGGGAACCTCCGGCGGACGGCATCGGCCGTCCCGTCGCTCGAAGCGTTGTCGACGACGACCACTTGGGGGCCATCGGGATCGCCGACCAGGCGTTCGAGCGTCGCCTCCAACGACTGCCGGCGGTCCCTGGTGATCACCACAACCGTCACCGGGAACGGTTCAGCTCGTGCCATGACGCCTCCGTCGGCCCGGCCCCCGAAGTGTCGGCTGACTGCCCAACCGGCGATGGCGTCCTACCCGCCAGCCGGGGCACCGAACCGGCCTCGCTCCTCCCGCTGCTCGCTGGCGCCCTATCGCCGGACGTGGGACAATCATTCTCATTCTTGATAGGAGGCCACGTGTATGAGGAGGATCCTGGCGTTTGTGGTGGTGCTGGTCGTGCTGGGCGCCTGCGGGACCGGCGAGGACGGAGCCGGCTCCTCTGACGGTCGCCCCGAGGTGGTGGCCGCCTTCTACCCCTTGTTCGAAGCGGCGCAGCGCGTCGGCGGCGACCTGGTCCGGGTCCACAACCTCACGCCCGCCGGCACCGAGCCCCACGACCTGGAGCTGAACTCCCGCCAGATCGATCGCGTCGAGGACGCCGCCGTCGTCCTGTTCCTCGGGCGCGGGTTCCAGCCCGCCCTGGAGCGGGCCGCCGAGCGGGCCGAGGGCACCAAGGTCGACGTGCTGGCCGAGTCGGGGGCGCTGCTCCCGGCGCCGGAGGGCGACGACGACCTGGACGCCGACCCCCACGTGTGGCTCGATCCCACCCTGCAGAAGCGAGTGGTGGAACGGGTGGTGCCCGCCTTGTCCGAGGTCGACCCCGCCAACCGGGCGACGTACGAGGCCAACGGGGCCGCCTACGGCCGCGAACTGGACGAGCTGGACACAGCCTTCTCCCAGGGACTGGCGCAATGCACGCGCCGGACGTTCGTCACCTCCCACGCGGCGTTCGGGTACCTCGCCCGGCGCTACGACCTCACCCAGGAAGCCATCGCCGGGTTGGAGCCCGACGCCGAGCCGAGCCCGCGGCGTATGGCCGAGCTGGCCCAGATGGTGCAAGACGACGGCATCACCACGATCTTCTACGAGACCCTCGCTTCCCCCGCGGTGGCGGAGTCGCTGGCTCGGGAGGCCGGCGTGCGGACCGCCGTGCTCGATCCCTTGGAGGGCCTATCGGAGGAGGACGGGCGAGCCGGAAAGACGTACGTTTCGGTGATGCGCGAAAACCTCGCCGCCCTTCGCACCGCCCTGGGGTGCACCTGAACGGCCCAGACCACGCCCCGGCCGAAGGCCACGTCCTCAGCGTTGAGGACGTGCGATTCGCATACGGGCGCAACGTGGTGCTGGACGGGGTCAGCATGCACGTGGGCAGGGGCGAGTTCGTGGCCCTGGCCGGAGCCAACGGGTCGGGCAAGTCCACGCTGGTCCGGGTGGCCCTGGGCCTGGCCGAGCCGGCGGGCGGCTCCGTCCGCCTCTTCGGCGTGGAGCCTCGGCGGCTCCAGGAGCGGTGGCGCATCGGTTACGTCCCACAACGGCCGGTGGTGGGCGACCACCTCCCCGCCACGGTCGAGGAAGTGGTCGCCTCCGGTTGCCTGTCGCGCGGGGGGTGGGCCCGCCGGCTCCGGCCGCACGACCGGGAGCGTGTCGACCGGGCCCTGGACGTGGCCGGCCTGGCCGAGTTGCGCCGGGCGCCCGTCACCCAGCTCAGCGGCGGGCAGCAGCAGCGGGCGTTCATCGCCCGCTCGCTCGTTTCGGAGCCGCAGCTGCTGGTCCTCGACGAGCCCATCGCCGGCGTCGACGTCGGCTCCCAGACCCGGTTCCGCCACGCCCTGGTCACACGCTGCCGCGAGGAAGGGCTGGCCGTGCTCCTGGTGTCCCACGAGCTGGGGGCGGTGGCCGACGACATCGACCGCATCCTCGTGCTCCGCCGGGGCCACATGGCCTTCGACGGGCCGCCGGCCCAGCTGACCACCGAGGGCGTCAGCCTCGGCGTCCACCGCACCGACCTGCCGGTGTGGCTGGAGGGCCAGGGATGACCCTGCCGCTGCCGTGGCCGTTCGAGCGCCAGTACATGCAGCTGGCGCTGGCGTCGGGGCTCGCGGTGGGCGCTGTCGCTCCCCTCATCGGGACGTTCCTCGTGCAGAAGCGCCTGTCGCTGATGGGCGACGGGATCGGTCACATGGCCTTCGCGGGGGTGGCCGCCGGCCTGCTCCTGAACGTCAGCCCGCTGTGGACCGCGCTCGTGGTCGCGGTGGCCGGCGCGGTGACCATCGAGTGGCTGCGCCTGAGGCGGCGGGCCAGCGGGGACCTTGCTCTCGCCGTCTTCTTCTATACCGGCATCGCCGCCGCGGTGGTGCTGACAGGGTTGGCCGGATCGCTCAACGCCGGCGTGCTCACCTATCTGTTCGGATCGGTCCTCACCGTGAGCCCGGGCGACGCCATGACGATCGCGGCGCTGGCGGTGGCCATCCTGGCCGTGGTGGCGGCCACGTGGCGGGCGCTGTTCTCGGTGGTGCTCGACGAGGAGGCGGCCCGGGTGGCAGGGCTGCCCGTCGACGCCCTGAACCTGGGGCTGGCGGCACTGACGGCGGTGACCGTGGTGGCCTCCATGCGGGTCGTCGGCGTGCTGCTGGTGGCCGCCCTGATGGTGTTGCCGGTGGGATCGGCCCAGCGGGTGGCCCGCTCGTTCGCGTCGACGCTGCGCTGGGCGGTGACGATCGGGCTCGGCTCGGTGCTGGTCGGTCTGGTGGCCGCCCGGGCGTGGGGACTGGCTCCGGGCGGGACGATCGTGCTGGTGGCGGCGGCCCTGTTCGGGGTCACTGCTGCCGTCGAGGTCCGCCGCCGCCGCCGGATGGTGGCCACCTGATCGAGCGGTGGCACGCCGCCTCGCTCAGTCGCAGGCCGAGCAGCGGCCCTCGAAGTCCAGGCTGTGGCTGGTGATCCGGTAGCCGGTCTGGGCCGCCACCGCGCCCGCGGCCTGGGCCAGGGCCCGCTCGAGGGCGGGTGAGGCGGTGAAGTCGGCGACGGTGCCGCAGCTGACGCAGCGGATGTGGTGGTGGTGGCCGGCCAGGTCCTCGGCCAGCTCGTAGCGCCCGAAGTCGTCCACCCCGGGGAGCCGGCGGGCCACACCCGCCTCGCACAGCACGGTGAGGTTGCGGTAGGCCGACGACTGCGGCATGCCGTCGGCCCGCTCGACCAGCTCGGGGATGGTCAGGGGACGCTCGGACTCCGACAGGACCCGCACGATGGCCCGCCGGTTGCGGGTGTAGCGCTGGTCGAGGCCGGCCAGCTGCTGAGCGGCCTGGGCGTGGAGGGGCGACTCGTCGGCGGCACGGTCGTCGGCGGGCATGGTCATCGTGCCGCTCCGGAGCGAGCGGTCGCGACCGGCGCCATCGACACATCATGGCATGCGCACCGGCGCGTGGAGGTCTCGATCCGGTCGTCGGGGTGGGGCGCCGCCCCGGTTTCCCCGTGCGTCTGCGGTGGGTATGCACGGCGGCGCAGGGCGGACTGACGAAGGGAGTCTGATCGTGGCCAATGCCGCCGAAGGATTGAGCCCAGAAGACCTCGAAGGTGAGCAGGCGATGGCCCTGCCCGAGCGCCAGGCCCTGTCCAAGGTGGACCTGGGCGGCTTCGGGATCGACAACTTCGCCATGCCGATCAACGAGGCCACCGCCATGAACATCGCGTCGACCGACTCGATCGCGATCGCCGACGCCGACCAGATCGTCTTCATCGAGCAGGTCGACGAGGACTGAAGGAGCACCCATGAAGCCGCAGCCTGGGCTGACGCCTGACGAGATCGAGGCCGAGTCGGCCGCCGCCCTTCCCGACCGGGAGGCCATGTCGTTGCTCGATCTCAGCGCCAACCTCGACCTGGCCCTCGACCTGGCCGCACCTATCGACGCGGCGGTCGCCGCCAACGCCAACGTGGCCGCACCGATCGACGCGGCGGTCGCCGCCAACATCGGTTCGGTGAACTCGGAGGCGACGGCCATCGCCGACCAGGACTCCGTGATCATCCAGGACCTCGACGGCACCGCCATCGCCAACGCCGACCAGGACGCCACGATCCAGCAGTAGCTGGCCCGGACCGAGGAGAACTCCATGACGCAGACCAACGACGGCATGACTCCGGCCGAGCTGGAGTCGCAGGACGTCACCGCAGTGCCCGACCGCGAGGCCATGTCGCTGCTGGGCGAGAGCCTCGACCCCTCCGCCCTGATGGACACGTCGCTGCTGAACGTGGACGTCGACCTGGCGCTGGACGCCGACGTGGCCGCGCCCATCGACGCCGCGGTCGCCGCCAACGCCAACGTGGCCGCGCCCATCGACGCCGCGGTCGCGGCCAACGTGCTCTCGGTCGACTCCGAGGCGGCCGCGCTCGCCGACCAGGACTCGGTCATCATCCAGGACCTGGACGGCACGGCCGAAGCCACCGCCACCCAGGACGCGACCGTCGACCAGTCCGGCGGTGGCGCGGTGACCGGCTAGGCGCCGGGCCTCGTGTTCTCCCGGCTCTGAGCCCCACACGCCCATGACGCAGCAGTTGAGCCCCGGCCGGGATCGCGCCTCGGCCGGGGCTTCGTTCCCGCCGCCCCGGGACGCGCCGGGGGTCCCCCGGATGGCGTCCGGCGTGGACCTCATCGGCGAGTACGAGGCCTCCGGATACAAGGAGGCGCCCTGCTTGGTGCGCCGGGCCGACGGGCAGACGATCCAGCTGACGCCGCTGCTCTACGCCCTGGTGGAGCTGGTCGACGGCCGTCGTGACACGACCCAGATCGCCAACCTGCTCAGTGAGCGGATCGGGCGGCGGGTCAGCGACGACAACGTGCGCTACCTCGTGGCCCACAAGCTCCGGCCGGCGGGGCTCCTCAAGGACGCCGAGGGCCGTGACCCGCAGGTCCGCAAGGCCAACCCCCTCCTGGCCCTGCGGTTCAGGCTCCAGCTCACCAACGAGCGCTGGACCAACCGGCTGTCGGCACCGTTCTCGGCCCTGTTCCGGCCGTGGATCGTCGCACCGGTGGTGGCTGCGTTCGTGGCCGTGGTCGTCTGGGTGGTGTTCGTCCGGGGCGTGGGCGCGAGCGCCCGCCAGCTCCTCTACTCGCCCGGCTTCATGGTGGCGACGTTCGGGCTGATGATCCTGTCCGCCTCGTTCCACGAGCTGGGGCACGCCGCCGCCTGCCGGTACTCCGGCGGACGGCCCGGGGCCATGGGCTGCGGGGTGTACCTCGTCTGGCCCGCCTTCTACACCGACGTCACCGACGCCTACCGCCTCGACCGGGCCGGCCGGCTGCGCACGGACCTGGGCGGGCTGTACTTCAACGCCATCTTCGCCCTCGGCACGTTCGGGGCATGGGCGACGACGGGGGCCGAGGCCCTGCTCCTGATGATCCCCCTCCAGCTGCTGCAGATGCTGCACCAACTCCTGCCGTTCGTGCGCATGGACGGTTACCACATCCTCTCCGACCTGGTCGGTGTGCCAGACCTGTTCACCCGCATCAAGCCGACACTCACAGGATTCGTGCCCTGGAAGAAGGCGGACGAGAAGGCGCAGGCGCTGAAGCCTTGGGTAAGGGTGGTGGTGGGGTTGTGGGTCCTCACGGTGATCCCCCTCCTCATCCTCGCCCTGCTGCTCGTGATCATCTCCGCGCCGCGCGTGCTGGCGACGACGTGGGACGCGATCGGTCTCCACTGGCGGTCGGTGAGCACGGCCCTCGGGGACGGCCGCACGGTGGCGGCCATCGCCGGCGTGCTGGGCATCCTCGCCGTCAGCCTGCCGGTGGCAGGGTCGGGCTACATCCTCAGCCGCCTGACCCGCCGCACCGGCTCGTGGGCGTGGAGCAGCGCGGGGACGGTGCGCTTCGGCCAGCCCGCTCTGGCGGTGGTGGGCATCGTGGCCGCCGCCGGCCTGGCGTTCACCCTGTGGCCCAACGGCGAGTACCGCCCCATCCAGCCTGGAGAGCGGGGGACGGCCGCCGACGCCATCCGGGCAGTTTCGGAGGTCCGCACCGGCCGGCCCGCCCTCAGCCCCGAGCGCGAGGCCGACCTGGGCGGCGCGCCGGCGCAGGCGTGGCCGCTGGGCGAGACCCCGGCGGCAGCACCTCAGGCCCCGGCCGCCGAACCGGCCACCACGCCCACCACCGCCCCGACCGGGACGGTGCCGGCCACCACCGCCGTGCCCACCACCGTGGCTGAGGCCCCAGCCACGACCGTCGCGCCCACGACCACCACGCCAGCGGCCGAGTCGCCGCCGGCGTCGGCGCCCCCGGGCTCCACGCCCCTGACGACCGTTCCCTGACCCGTTCCGTGACAAGGAGTAGCCAACCGTGAAGCGCAGCGCCCGAGCCCTTCTCGTCCCCATCGTCGCCGTCGCCCTGGCGCTCAGTCCCGCGACGGCGGCGGCCAGCGACTCCAACATCGTCCAGGCGGTCAACGAGGTCGACGGCGCGGCCGTGGTGGAGGCCAGCCTCCAGTACCGCATCGTGCCCAACGGCGTGGTGGACGAGGAGAACGCCGCCTACGCGCTGGCGTCCTGTGTCGACTGCCAGACGGTGGCGGCGGCCTTCCAGCTCGTGCTGGTGACCAGGGACGTGCGTGAGCTGGTACCGCACAACGAGGCCTTCGCGGCCAACGTGCTGTGCGCCGAGTGCCTCACGTGGGCCTCGGCCAAGCAGATCGTCATCGGCACGGGCGGGCCGGCCACCCTGACCGGCGAGGGCCACATCCGCATGCGGGCTCTGGAGAACCGGATCGAGGCGCTGGAGTGGGTCCTTCCGGCGTTGACCCTGGAAGGCCTCAGGGCCGAGTTGGACGCCGCCTTCGCAGAGTTCCTGAGCATCGCCACCCAGGAGGTCCGCCGCATCGACGGTGGTCCCGAGGACGCCGAGGTCGTCGCCATCCGCGGCGCCTGATTCCCCCTCTGCTTGCTACGGGGTCTCGCTCGGCCCTGGCCTGGAACGGTCCGTGCCGGGCGGCGAGAGCTGTTTCCTTCCCCGCTGGCAGCGCGTCCGGCGCCTCTCTAGCACCCTCGTAGACTTCCGTCCACCGAGACGGAGGGCGCGTGACCGATCTAGCCGAGGACGAGGTGGAGGCTCGCATCGGCACCGACTCCGTCGCCCGTGCTGCCACCGCCCTGCTGGAGCGGCGGCTGTTCGCCGAGCTCGACCCCCACCGCGTGCTGCAGGTGGTCGCCGACGTGGCCCGTGAGGAGACGGGAGCGGAGGTCGCCTGGATCGCACCCGCCCTGGCTGACGACGACAGCGCTGCCGATCGGCCGGGGAGCCGGCTCACCGCCGTGCTGTGGGGCCCCGACGGGGCGGCGCTGGGCACGCTCGTGCTGGGCTCGGTCCGCACCGGCGCGTTCCACGCCGGCCACCGCCGCATCGCCGACGCGCTCGCCCGTCACGGGGCGGTCGCGCTGCACAACGCGCGGCTGCTGAGCGACGCCCAGGCGGCGGCCCGGCGGGAGCGGGGGCACGCCAAGGCCATGCGGGCGCTGGCCGAGACCGCCGTCCGCCTCAACGCGCCGTTGCCCATCGACGAGATGCTCCGGGACGTGACCGACACGGCCCGCCGCATCGTGGGCGCCGACTACGCGGTCAGCACGCTCACCACCGGTATGGCGACGCCCATCGTGGCCACCGCCGAGGGGTTCGCGGGCGGGCTGCTCGCTGAGCCGTTCGCCGACGTACCACCCGCGATGGACGCCCTTCGGCACCCGCAGAGGCTGGCCGCTCCGCTGCGCGGCCCCGAGGGAGCCGACCTCGGTGTGCTCCAGGTGCTCGGGAAGGAGACCGGTGACTTCACCGACACCGACGAGGCCATCGTCGTGCAACTCGCCCAGCTGGCGGCGACGGCCATCGAGAAGGAGCGGTTGCTGGAGGCCCAGCTGCGGCTGGCCGGCACCCTCCAACGCAGCCTGCTGCCCGAGCGCCTTCCCGACGTCCCCGGAGTCGCGATGGCGGCCCGCTATTCACCCGGAGCGGCCGAGGTGGACGTGGGCGGCGACTGGTACGACGCCCTCAGCCTCCCCGACGGGGATCTCTTCCTCGTCATCGGCGACGTGGTGGGCAAGGGCGTCGAGGCGGCGGCCGCCATGGGCCAGCTCCGCCACTCCCTGCGGGCGTACGCCTTCGAGGGCTTCGAGCCGGCCGCCGCCCTGGAGCGGCTGAACATGCTGGTCAACACCCTCGGAGGCAGCGAGTTCGCCACCGTGGTCGCGGCCCGTCTCACCCCGTCCACCGGCAGGCTGCGCTACGCCAGCGCCGGCCATCCCCCGCCGCTGTTAATGACCGACGAGGGCGACGTCGAGTTCCTCGAGGGGGCGCAGTCCGTCCCGCTCGGGGCCCTTCCCCAGCCGGAGTGGGAGGAGGGTCGCCGGATGCTGGCCCCCGGCACGACGCTCGTCTTCTACACCGACGGCCTGGTCGAGAGCCGGTCGTTGCACCTGGACATGGGCATGGCCCGCCTGGCCGACGCCGCAGCCGGTGGCGGTGAACTGGCCGACGTGGTCGACCGCCTGCTCGACCTGGCCCGCCTCGAGCACCAGCGCGACGACTCGGCCGTGCTCGCCGTCCACATCGCCGGGTGCGTCGAGCAGTTCCGGGTGCGCCTCCCCGCCGAGTTCGCCTCGGTCGCCACCGTACGCCAGCGCCTGCGGGCCTTTCTCACCGCCTGCGGCGTGGACGACCAGACGACCGACGAGGTGACGCTCGCCTGCTCCGAGGCCGCCGCCAACGCGGTCGAGCATCCGGTGGCACCCCGCCACCACAGCATCGAGGTCGAGGGATCGGTGGAGGACGACGTCATCCGGGTCACGGTGCGTGACTTCGGGCGGTGGCGCCCGCCGCCCACGGTGAGCGAGCGGGGCCGCGGCCTGGCCCTGATGGGGATGCTGATGGACGTGGAGGTGGCCGCGCTGGCGAGCGGGACGGAGGTGGTCCTGCGCCGCCAGCGGGACGGTCAGCGGGAGATGGGCTGAGGCCACCCCGCCTGAGGATGCAGCCCGCGCCGGGACCTCGTTATCCTCGCCGCGGCACAGTTGGGGGGGCGATGCACGAGTTCACGGTCGAGGCACAGGCGCTGGGGCCCCACGCGATCGTCGTGGTCACCGGGGAGGTCGACGCCTATACCGCGCCCGCGCTGCGGGACAAGTTCCTGGAGTTGGTGAACGGCGGGGTCGACCGGCTGGTGGTGGACCTCAGAGGCGTGACCTTCATCGAGTCGGTCGGGCTGGGCACCCTCATCGCCGCCCGGAAGCGGCTCCGCCGCTTCGACCGGAACCTGTGCCTCGTCCTCGACGAGGATCAGCGCAGCATCTACCGGACGTTCGAGATCACCGGGCTGACCAAGGTCTTCCCGATCCACCCCAGCGTGGAGGCGGCGGTGGAGGACTGCCTGGACGAGTCCGCGGCCTGAGCCGACGGGCCCCCGCGGCTCAGCGGGCCCGCTCCGGCTGGCCCATCCGGCGCCGGCAGCGCACCGAGCGGAGGCTCTCGTCCGTCGTGGCGGTGACCTCGTCGCAGACCCGCTCCAGGATTTCCGTCCGGCAGCGGGTGTCGGAGCGGGAGCGGGCGAGATCGGCGACGCAGCCGTCCGGGGCCCGGCCGGTGGGCCCCGAGACCTCGAGGATCACGCTGCTGTCCTCGATCCACGCCCCCAGCCTGATCTGGCCGCCGCCACGGCGCTGCACCGCCTCGGTACACAGCTCGGTGCCGACGAGGAGGAGGTCCTGGCGGAGGATGGGGTCGTCGACCGACCCGTCCAGCCAGCGCCGGAGGCGAGCCCGGGCGACGGGCAGCTCGGGCACGCTCGCCGCGAACTCGAGCTGCAGCGGTGGTGGCCCCGGCACCCCTCCTTCGTTCCCCGCCGGCCGGGTTCCATGCCTCGACCGCTCGGGGGGTTCAACGCGGCGCCCGGTGGGAGCGGCTGGGTGCCCCCACCGGGCGCCGCGATCGTGGCTCTACGAACTCGGCCGGGCGCGTGCACCCGTCCCGTCGGAGCGGCGTCCGGTCAGCATATCCGCAGAGTCATACGCGTCAATTCGTCGGTTGATCCTTGAATCAATCGGTCGGGCGCAGCCCGGAAGCGGTCCGATATTAGGTGCAGCGTTTCCAGCGGGAGTCGGAACTCTTTCGTGTGCCTGACGCGGCGCGCGTGCCCGTTCGGGCCCATTCCTACCTGCGCATATGCGCGTCGAAAGAACAGTCTTGGCTTGGCCGCCCACAGTCACCGCATTATGACGGGTGGCGGAATCAGACGCAAGACAGTCCGCACAATTGAACAGGAATCGACATCGAAAAGGAAACTGAGAAAGAATCGCCCGGGACTGGACATTAGGAGTGGACGGGCCGGTGCGGGTGGAAGCACGCGTCCCGCGGGACGGAGGAGGGACGTGACCGGGATGCGAAGGATCGGCGCGCTGTGCGCAGCGGTCGGCCTGGTGGTGCTGGCGGCGGCGACCCCGACGGGAGCCCAGGAGGGCGACGCAGCAGTGGCCCGACCGGCTCCGGAGCCGGGATCGGCCCGTTTCGAGGGGCGGCAGATCGACCTGCGGGCGGGCTGGGGCGCGGCCCGGGCGTGCATGGTGTGGAACGAGGCGGCAGTCGTGGAGTGCTTCCGTACTCCTGAGGAGATGTCGGCGCGGGAGGAGGCGCTCGCCGCCCGGGGCGGCCGGCGGACCGGCGACTCGGTGACGGCCTCCTCGACGTGGTCGTGCTCCAGCCCGCTGCGGCTCTATGAGCACGGCTACTACGGAGGCCGCCAGCTCTCGTTCTGGGACGCCGGCTTCTGGCAGAACCTCGGCGACTGGGGGTTCAACGACGCCGTCTCCTCGTACCGGGTCGGGTCCTGCCACGCCTGGATGGCCGAGCACTCGTGGGGCGGCGGCGAGTGGTACCCCGGCAACACCAGCCCTTGGGTCAACTCGCCGACGATGTGGTCGGGGTGGAACGACAGGATCTCGTCCATCTACAACGCGTAGCCGGTTGGCCCGTCGGGGGTCCCGGTCGGGCCGGCCCCCAGCCCCGGGGGCTGGAGGCGGGTCCCGGCAGGTCCAGCAATTCGAGATGCACTACCGCGCCCACCGGGGAGCGGTGCTGGCCTACCTCCTCCGCCGCTGCCCCTCGGCGGCCGACGCCCACGACGCGCTGGCGGAGACGTTCCTCGTGGCCTGGCGCCGGCCGGAGCAGGTGCCCGACGGCGACGCCGCGGTCCGGCTCTGGCTGTACGGGGTGGCGCGGCGGGTGTTGGCCAACCAGCGCCGCGCCGAGCGACGACGGCGCCGGCTCAGCGAGCGCCTGCAGGCCCACCCGGGGGACGAGCTGGTTCCCGGCCCGGACGAGGCGGGCACCGAACGGGAAGTGCTCCGGGTGCTGTCCCGCCTGGGCGAGCGGGACCGGGAGATCCTGCTGCTGTCGGCGTGGGAGGGGCTTTCGCACGCCGAGATCGCGGCCGTCCTGGGCTGTTCCGAGAACGCGTCGGCCGTCCGCCTCCATCGGGCCCGGGCCCGGCTCCGGGAGGCGTACGCGAAAGAGCGGGGGGCTCGCGGGACATCACGTGGGGAGTACGGCGAACGCGATTCCGGGAAGGCGGTGCCGTGAGCGAGGACCATGCCTTCGAGGCCCTGCGGCGGGCCAACCCCGTGCCGTTGGTGGAGGCCGGGCCCCCGCCCGGCCTCGTGCCCGACGACGTCTTCCACCGGATCGTCGCCGGTGAAGCCGGTGGAGCCGTCTCCCGCCGGCGCACGCGGGTCGCCTTCGTCGCGGTGGCGATGGTGGCCACCGTGACCGCGGGATGGACGGTGCTCGCCGGGCCCGACGAGCCCACCAACCGCCTGACCGTCGGCTGTTACGCGACGGTCGACGCGGGCGGACGGGTCGAGGTCGTCGTCCGGGACGGCAGGACTCCCGAGGAGATCTGCGCGCGGCTGTGGCGAGAAGGGGTGTTCGGCGGGGCGGCGGTCCCCCCGCTGGCGGCGTGCGTGCTGGCCTCGGGCGCCATCGGCGTCTTCCCGGGAACGGGCCCGGGCGTCTGCGCCGCCGTCCAAGGGGCGCCGGCACAGGAGCCGGATGCGGCGGGCGGGCCCGATCCCGTCGCCCTCCGCCTGTCGTTGCTCGAGGCCCTGCACGCGGAGGGGTGCGTCAGGCCGGAACGGGCCGTCGACCTGATTCGCCGGGCCCTGGCCGACGGCGGGTACCAGGGCTGGACGGTCGAGGTGGCGGGGACGCCCGGGCCGGACCGGCCGTGCGCCACCCTGGGCTTCGACGTGCCCGGCGCCCGGGTGGTGGTCGTCCCCGGTCCTCGGGCGCCCTGACCGGCCCGGGACAGGGGCCCGGCTCGTCTCGGGGTAGGGGTCAGGGGAATCCCTGATTGTGGGGGCACCGGCCGGCGACGGACGATAGGACGGAAGTGGGCGCACCGTCGTCGCGCGTCGCCCGCCTCGCACTCGTCTAAGGAGACCCCATGGCGCGCAAGAACAAGACGACTCCCGGCGGGCCCACGCCGACTCCCGACCTCGAGGACAAGAACAAGCTGCGTCGCCGGGGCCTGATCCTGGCCATCGCCGCCCTCCCGGTGCTGGCCCTCTTCTACGCGACCCTCCTCTACTGGTCGAACCCCCGGTCGGAGGGCACCCAGCTGCGGATCGACCAGTTCACGACGCTCCTTCGCCAGGGCCGGATCCAGACGGCCACCATCATGGAGACGGACAACCGGATCAGCGGCCGGTACGACCGAGGCCAGTACTGGGTGGCGGTGGGCAACCGCGAGACGATCTTCTCCCGGCTGACCTCGGCCATGGAGGACGCGGGCGTCGCCTACAAGGTCCAGCAGCAGCCGCTGAAGAACCTGATCGTGCCGGCGTCGATGATCCTGCCCGCTCTGATCATCATCGACGGCCTCTTCATCCTGTTCCTGCTCATGCGACCGGGATCGGGAGGAGCCGACGCCATGGGCTTCGGCAAGTCGAAGGCCAAGCGGGTGGCCGTGGGCGAGTCGAAGATCACCTTCGCCGACGTGGCCGGGGTGGACGAGGCCATCGAGGAGCTGGCCGAGGTCCGCGACTACCTGGGCAGCCCCGAGAAGTTCCTGGCCATGGGGGCCGCCGTCCCCAAGGGCATCCTGCTGACCGGCCCTCCGGGCTGCGGCAAGACGCTGCTGGCCCGGGCCCTGGCGGGCGAGGCCAACGTGCCCTTCTTCTCGATCTCCGGTTCCGACTTCGTCGAGATCTTCGTGGGTGTGGGCGCCGCCCGTATCCGCGACTTCTTCGCCGTGGCCAAGACGGCCGCCCCCTGCATCGTGTTCATCGACGAGCTCGACGCCGTGGGCCGGGCCCGTACCGCCATGGCGGTGGGCGGCCAGGACGAGCGCGAGGCCACCCTGAACCAGCTGCTCGTCGAGATGGACGGCTTCGACGCCGGCAGCG
Source organism: Acidimicrobiia bacterium (assembly GCA_046565765.1). Lineage (GTDB taxonomy): Bacteria > Actinomycetota > Acidimicrobiia > Acidimicrobiales > AC-14 > JBFMCT01. Next base: position 76,779 of record JBKHXX010000094.1, read on the forward strand.
GCGTGGTGGTGCTGGCCGCCACCAACCGTCCCGACATCCTCGACACCGCCCTCCTCCGGCCGGGCCGGTTCGACCGCCGGGTGGGGGTCGACCGGGCCGACGCCCGTGGCCGCGAGGCGATCCTCAAGATCCACTCCCGGGGCAAGCCGATGGCCGAGGACGTCGACCTGACCGCCGTGGCCAAGCGCACCGTCGGCTTCAGCGGCGCCGACCTGGCCAACGTGGTCAACGAGGCCGCCCTGCTCGCCGCCCGCCGGGGGATCCCCCAGATCACGTCCCGCCTGCTCATCGAGGCCATCGAGCGGGTCGTCGCCGGTCCCGAGAAGAAGAGCCGCATCCTGTCCCCCCAGGACCGGTCCCGCATCGCCCACCACGAGGCCGGCCACGCCGTCGTGTCGACCGCCCTGCCCGGCACCGACCGGGTCGGCAAGCTCTCCATCGTGGCCCGGGGCCACGCCGGCGGGTTCACCTGGATGGTCCCCGAGGGCGACCAGGTCACCGTCACCCGCTCGCAGCTCCTCGACCGCATCGCCGCCCTGTTGGGGGGCCGGGCGGCCGAGCGCCTGGCCACCGGCGAGGTGTCCTCGGGGGCGACGTCCGACCTCGAGCACGCCGTCCAGCTGGCCAGGCGGATGATCGCCGACTTCGGCATGTCCAAGTCGATGGGCCCCTTCATCGTCAAGCCCTTCATGGACGGCTTCCAGGGCCAGGTCGGCCTGGGCTACTCCGAGCGGGTCGCGTCCGAGATCGACGCCGAGATCCAGGCCATCCTGGCCCAGGCCGAGGACCGGGCCCGCCAGGCGCTGGAGATCAACAAGGCCGCCTTCGAACGGCTGGCGCGGACCCTGATCGAGGTCGAGACCCTCGAGGACGAAGCCCTGGACGAGCTGCTCCTTCCGATCCAGTCCATCGGCGAGCGGGAGTCGGCGGGCGCCCGGGTATAGGTCACCCACCGCAGAGCGTGCCTGAGGCGCCGGTCTCCGACCGGCGCCTCGCCGCGTGGGAGGGTGGTGAGGTGAGCTCCCTCTTTGCGGCTGCCGCCGCCGCCGTGCGGCCGCTCGACGCGGTCGCCGAGGCCGACGCGGCGGCGTTGCAGGACCGGTTGACCAAGCCCCGGGGCGCGCTGGGGCGGCTCGAGGAGATCGGCGTGCGGCTGGCCGCCATCGCCGGCGGATGCCCGCCGCCGGTGCCGTCGCCGGCCGCGGTGGCCGTGTTCGCGGCCGACCACGGCGTGGTGGCAGAGGGCGTGACCGCCTGGCCCCAGGAGGTGACGGCCCAGATGGTCGCCAACATCTCCGCCGGGGGCGCCGCCATCAACGTGCTGGCCCGGCAGGCGGGGGCGTCCGCCACCGTGATCGACGTGGGGGTGGCTTGCGCATTGCCGGCGGGCTGCGACGTGCGGCGGCGGGTCGTGCGGGCCGGTGGGACCGCCAACCTCGTCCGGGAGCCGGCGATGACGGTCGCCGAGTGTTCGGCGGCCCTCGACGTCGGGGCCGAAGTGGCCGCCGCGCTGGTGGCGGGGGGCGCGAAGGCCCTGGTCACGGGGGAGATGGGGATCGGCAACACGACCTCGGCGGCCGCCCTCATCGCCGCCTTCACGGGCCGGCCGCCGGCCGTGGTGACGGGCCGGGGGGCCGGGGTGGACGATGCCGGGCTGACCCGCAAGGTCGCGGTCGTGGAGGCGGCCCTGGCTCGGCACGCGGGGGCGGTGGCGGCGGGTCCGTTGGCGACGCTGGCCGCGCTGGGCGGCCTCGAGATCGCCGCCCTGGCCGGGTTCGTGGTGGGCGGCGCGGCGGCGGCGGTGCCGGTGGTCGTCGACGGGGTGATCGCGGGGGCGGGGCTGCTGGCGGCCGAGCGGCTCGCGCCCGGCGTCGCCCGGCGGTGCTTCGCCGGGCACCGGTCGGTGGAGCCGGGCGCGACGGCGGTGCTGGAGGAGCTGGGCATGGAACCGGTGCTGGACCTGGGGTTGCGGCTGGGCGAGGGCACGGGGGCGTGCCTGGCCCTCGCGGTGGTCGAGGCGTCGGCCCGGGTGCTTCGCGAGATGGCCACCTTCGACGGGGCGGGCGTGAGCGACAAGGGCGACCGGTGAGCCTGGCCGGATGGCTGGCGGTCGCCCCCCCGCCGGGTGAGCACGGGGGCGACGGCGCCCGTCTGGCTGCCGCGCTGGGCGTCGACGTGGCCGACGTGCTCGACCTGTCGGTCTCGGTCAACCCGTGCGCACCGGACGTGGCCCGTGTGGCCGCCCGCCGCCTCGACGCCCTGCGCCGCTACCCCGACGAGGCCGACGCCACCCGTGCGCTGGCCGAGGCTCTGGGTGTCCCTGCTGCTCGGGTCGTCCTGACCAACGGCGGGGCGGAGGCCATCGCCCTGGTTGCCGCCGAGGTCGGGGAGGGCTGGGTCGAGCCGCCCGAGTTCTCCCTGTACGCCCGCCATCTGCCGGTGGTGCGGCCCGGCGCGGGGCGGTGGCGGTCCAACCCCCGCAACCCGCTGGGGACCCTGGCCGCCGCCGGCGACTCGGCTGCGGTGTGGGACGAGGCCTTCTGGCCGCTGGCGACCGGCACCTGGACCCGAGGCGACGCCGAGCGGGGCGCCATCGTCGTCGGCTCGCTGACCAAGGTCTTCGCCTGCCCGGGGCTGCGGGTGGGCTACGTCATCTGCACCGACGAGCGCCTGGCCGCCCGGCTGCGGGCCCGGCGGCCGGAGTGGTCGGTGGGTGGCCTGGCCTGCGCCCTCGTACCCGAGTTGCTGGAGTCGGCTGACCTTCCGGCCTGGGCCGCCCAGGTCCGTTCCCTGCGGGGTGAGCTGATCGGGCTGCTGGCCCGGGCCGGGATGACCGTCGATGCGGCCGACGCGCCCTGGGTCCTGGTGCGGGAGTCAGGTCAGCTGCGGGAGCAGCTGGCGCGGTCCGCCATCCTCGTGCGGGACTGCGCCAGCTTCGGGCTCCCGGGGACGGTCAGGATCGGAGTCCCGGGCGGTGCTGGCCTGGAACGCGTGGCTGCCGTCATCCTGGGGGCCGGCTGAATCGTCGCCGGCCTCAGTCGCGCTCCTCCACGAGCACACTCACGACGTCCTTCCGCACGAAGCGGGAACGGCAGGCCTGGCTGAACCCGGTGGCCTTCACCTCGATGGTGTAGGTGCCCGGCACCTGGGTCCCGGTGACGCGACCGCCCACCATCCCGCTCTGGCGGGGCCGGAGGACGTTCCGCACGTCTATCACGCCACCATTGGGAGCCGGCACGGCGGAGGTGCGGGTGCCGGAGCCGGCAGCCACCGCGACGGGCGTGCGGGCCGGCGAAGCCCGGCGAGGCTGGGGAGGACCGGAAGCACTCAACGGCAGCCGGGTCGATGCCGGGGCGAGGATGTCCTTGCCCGTCTCGGCCAGCACCTTGTCGCGCAGGAGGACGAGGCGGGCCACGGCGAGGCGCTCCTTGTCCGGCTTCCCGTCCCGTCGCAGAGCATCGGGCAGGCGGATGCCGGCCAACCCAGCCGCGTGGTCGCGGAGCACGTCGGCGATCGGCTGCCGCGGTGACGACACGGTGGCGATGACCTTGGGCCCCGAGACCAGCCCCTTGCCGTCACGGACGCTGGCCCGCAGCAGGATCGGCTTCCCGGCGACGACGCGGTACGGCGCGTCGAGCCGCAGCCCGATCCCGCTGCGCACGAACCCTCCCACCGTGTACGGCGTGTGCTGCTGCCGGTCGGTGGCGACCTCGACCGTCCAGACGCCGGGCTGGGGGTCCTCGAGGGCGAAGCTGGCGTAGCCCTTGCCGACGGTGCGGTTGTACTCCGTCGCCGAGTGGGGGAGCCAGCGACCGCCCGGCGACCGCAGCCGCACGCAGATCTCGCGGGTGCCCTTCGGCTCCCGGGCGACATAGTGCAGCTTCGGGTCGTGCCAGGCGACGGTGAACAGGGCCGATTCGGCGCAGGCGTCGACGAACCCGGACACGGCCGAGCGAGACGCCATCGACGACTCGTTGACGATGATGCCGTCGCCGGTGACCTGGCCGCGGATGTAGTTGTAGATCTCGAACAGGTCGTCGATCGTGGGCATGAAGTAGTAGCGGCCGTCGGTGTCGGCGGCGAGCTGGTTGAGCAGGTCCTGGTCCGAGGACGGGCCCATGGCGCAGCTGTAGATGGGCAGGTCGGCGGGGAGGGCGGCGGCCGCGTCCAGGGCGCTGGGCTTGGCCGGGTTGCCCTCGTCGCAACCCTTGTTGTCGTAGCCGTCGGAGAGCAGCACGAGGGCCCGGCGGGGGCCGGCCGCCGCCAGCATCGAGCCGCCGGTGGCGATGCCGTCGCCCATGAAGGTGCATCCCCCGAAGGCGATGGCGTCGACCGCCCCGGTGGCGTCGTCACGGGTGGATTGGCCCACGATGACCTCCGGCGGTCCTGCGGCCGGGAACTCCTGGGCGGCGGCGTCGCCGAAGCTGACCACTCCGACGGCGTCGTCGACCGACATCACGTCGATGAACTGGCGTGACGCCTGGCGCGTGACGTCCACGTAGCCGAAGGACTGCATCGAGCCCGAGCGGTCGAGCACCGCCACCACGCTGACCGGCTCGGCGCTCGGCACCTCGGCGTTGTCGAGGACGAGGGCGAAGTCCTGCCAGGGCGTCGCGATGTCAGGGCGGGCCGAGGCAGCCACGTTGGAGGCGACGACGGTGACCTCGTACACGCCGGCGGGCGCCTCGATGAAGACACACTCGGCGTTGTTCAGCGTGTCGGCGGTGCCGCCCGGCGTAGAGAAGGCGCCGGCGAACACGTTGCCGCGGTAGAGGTCGCCGGAGTCGACCTCGAGCACCTCCAGGTCGAGGTCGTTCACCAGGGCCGGGTTCGCCCCGACCGCCCCGGCGGCGTCGGTCCACGCCAGCGCGATGCGCAGGGGGCGGGCCGGGTCGTCGGCCGCCACACGGATGCGGTACTCCTGGCCGCTGGCGGTGAAGGCGTGGCGCTGGTCGAGGAAGATCTTGGGCCCGCGGTCGCTGGCGGGCGCCTGCAGCAGACTGTTCTCCAGGGAGACACGACCCCAGCCGGCGTCGTCGGTGGGGCCGGCGGCGATGCTGCCACCGTTCCCGTCGGGCCCCCCGGACACGGGCTCGGCGCTCACGATGAGCAGCGCCTTCAGCAGGGCGGGGCTGGGCGTGGCGCCACCACGGGTCTGCCGCCACCAGTCGATCAGCACGGCGCACATCCCGGCCACGTGGGGTGCCGCCATCGACGTCCCGCTCATGGCGGTGTGGCCGGCGTGCATGGCGCCCCCGGTATCGGTGTACTGCGGTCGGGCGCTGGCGGCGCTGCGGGCGCTGACCACATCGGTGCCGGGCGCCACCACGGTCGGGAGCTGCCGTCCGTCACCGGCCGGGCCGCGGGACGACGACATGCGGAGGCCGCGGATGTCGTCGACGTCTCCTTCGGCCGGGCGGAAGTTGAGCGAGTTCCCCACCAAGAGGGCGTTCTTGACCGCCTTGGTGCACGAGCCCGCAACCGGGCCGCTGTTGCCGGCGGAGAACACCACCACGAGCGGTGTGACGTCGGGAGTGGCCGGGTCGGCATCGCGGACGCCCAGGTCGAAGGTGCGGTCGTTGGCGCCGTAGTTCGGACCGTCCAGGGCGTAGGAGTTGTTCATCACGTCGGCGCCGTTCTGGGCCGCCGTCTGGATGCGCTGCTGCGAGGTCCCGTTGAGCAGGACGCTCCCTACCTGAGCCCCCGGTGCGACTCCCATGCCCAGCACGAAGCCCTGGGGGTCGGTGTCGCCCGATCCTCCACCGCCTGCGGCGATGCCGGCCACGTGCGTCCCGTGGCCGTCGGTGTCGGCGCCGCCGAGCGGGGCCCCCGTGCCGTCCACCGCGAAGGCGAGGCGGCCGGCGAGGTCGGCGTGGACCGTCGCGGCCACGTTGGTGTCCACGCCCGTGTCGCAGATGGCGATGGTGACGCCCGACCCGTCGGCGGCAAGGGCCCCGAGGTTCCCCGCGTAGCCCGTGACGGGGGCGGTGTTGGGCGGGGCCGCACCGTCGAGGTCCTCGTAGGCGATCTGAGCGGTGCGCTCGTCCTCGAGGGCGGGTCTGTGCACGGCGTCGATCCAGCGCACGTCGTCGCGGCGCGCCACCGCGGCCAGCGCCCCGGGTGGGAGCTGGGCGGTGATGCTGCGGTAGATGTCGGCGCTCGGCGGAGTCACCGCCTGGACCGTGCCCCCGAGCTCCTCTATGAGGGCGGCGACCGCGTCCACGTCGCCATCGGCCAGCACGCCGACGTCGACCGCCTCGATGGGGCCGAGCCCCGCGGCGGAGCCACGGGCCTCCTCCTCGGCCCCCAGGAGCACCGGGTTGACCTTGTAGGCCGGCTCCAGGCGCCCGGCCCAGGCCACGAACGGGAGCGCTTGCAGGGCGGCGACGGTCGGCGCGTCGGCCCGCACGTAGTACGCGAACGGGCCGAGGGACTCCACGACTCGAACGCCCCGCTCGGCCAGCACCGCCAGCCACGACTCCTGAGAGGGCCCGACGAACTGCACGAGGTGGTTCAGGTCGGGATCGTCGCCCTCCGCACGCGTATCGCTGGTCGAGAACGCCGCCGGCAGCTCGGGGGCCGTGCCGCCCTCCGTGTCGATCCGGTAGGAGAACAGGCTGATGGTGTGGGGGTCGGGCAGGGCCTTGAGCCGCAGGCCTCGCGCCGCCAGCTCCTCGGCGCGGTCCGGCTCGGCGTCGACGAGCAGGCCACGATCGAGGGGGGCGACGACAGTGACGTCGTCGCCTTCCGGAAGGACGACCTCGCCGCCGGGGGCGCGGGACGTGATGACGTAACGGGTTGACATGAGAGCTCCTCTTCGCCGATGTGGGTCTCAGCCATCCCAACCGAGGCCCCTCCGGGAACGAAGAGCACGCTCGGGCGCGCCCTGATACGTGCGTCGGGGGAGCGGGCGGCTGGCGCCTCTACTGCAGGCGCAGGAGGGCGTTCACCGCCGCCGCCGCGGCCGGGCTACCGCCCCGTTCGCCGGCGTTGGTGACGGCGATCCGAGCGAGGGAGCCGTCCCACAGGGCCTGCTTGGCCTCGGCCGCGCCCACGTAGCCGACGGGCAGGCCCACCACGGCCGCGGGCGCGACTGCCCCGCGGGCGTGGAGGTCGAGGAGGGCCTCCAGGGCGGTGGGGGCGTTCCCGAAGACCCACAAGGCACCGTCGGGGTACCGCCCGGCGGCCAGGCGGATGGCGGCGGCGGAGCGGGTGTCGCCTTCCGGAGCCACCGGTACCTCGTCGAGAAGGCAGGACGCGTGGGGCACCTGTGGGATCCCGGCCACGACCATGCGGGCGTCGCATACCACCGGCCGCCCCTCGCGAAGGGCCTCGACGGCGGCCTCGACGGCGTGGGGGCCGATTCGCATGGTGGCGGCGAAGGACTCGTCGGCGGTGGCGTGGACCACACGGGCGACCACGTCCCGGGCGCCGGGTGGCCAGGCCGACAGGTCGACCCGCTCGGCCATCCGCCGGTAGCTCTCCGCCTCGATGGGATGGATGGCGTCCACGGGGCAGACCTCCATGCAGGCCAGGCAGTCGGTGCAGCGGTCGTCGTCGACCGAGGGGCGGAAGGGTGCGGGCCGCAGGGCCCGCTCGGGGCAGGTGACGAGGCACGCCCCGCACGCCGTGCAGCGATCGGCCAGCAGGCGGACGGTCACGCGGTCTCGTAGCCCCGGGGCGTGACCATTCGGTCGCCGATCCAGCGGGTGGTGGTGGCCCCCACCACCACCAGCGACAGCATGTCGACCGTCTGCGGGTCCAGCTCGCCCACGGCCGTGCGGGTGACGCTCTGGCCCGGCCGGCCGGCATCCACCACCACCGCCGCGGGAGTGGTGGGAGGACGGTGGGTGCGGAGGATGGCCAGGGCTCGTTCCAGCTGCTCGGTCCGGCGGTGGGATCGCGGGTTGTACAGCGACACGACGAGATCGGCCTCGGCCACCGCCTGGAGGCGCCGCTCGATGAGGGCCCAGGGGGTGAGGAGGTCGGACAGGGAGATCGAGGCGTGGTCGTGGCCGAGGGGCGCGCCGAGCACGGCGGCGGCGGCCAGGGCGGCGGTGACTCCGGGCACCACCGTCACCGGCGGATCACCGTGGCTGGGGGCCAGCTCGAGCACGAGCGAGGCCATGGCGTAGACGCCGGGGTCGCCGGAGCAGACGAGGGCCACGCGCTCGCCCGCCGCGGCCCGGCAGAGGGCGGTGGTGCACCGCTCCGTCTCGGCCCCGATGGGGAAGCGCAGGACTTCCTGGGACGGGCCCAGCAGGTCGGCGGCGAGCTCGACGTAGGGCCCATAGCCCACGACCGTCCCAGCGTGGCGGACGGCCGCGGCTGCCGCGGGCGTGCGGTGGCTCGCGTCACCGGGACCCAACCCGACGACAGCCAGGTGACCCTCGGGGCCGGCCCGGCGGGCGACGGCCACGGTGGCCTCCGACGACCGCTGCTTGGGTACGACGAGGGCCGCTCCGGGCCCGGCGGCGAGGAGGGCGGCCGCCTCGGCTACCGAAGGCGTCCCCACCGCGGCGGCCACCACCTGGCTCGGGTTGGGGACGTCGACGGTGGCCAGGGCGGTCGCCGGGAGGACCCGCAGGGGCACGCCCAGGAAGTCGGCCAGGGCCACCACCGCCGGCTCGTGGCGCTTGGCTTCGACGGTGGCGACGGCGCCGACCGATCCGGGGTGGAGACCGTGACTTGCGAGCGTGGTGACGACGAGTTGGTGAACGTCGTCCGGGTCGGCCCCCGAGCTGGAGCCCACGCCCACCACCAGCGAGGCCGGGCGCAGGACGACCCGGGCCCCCGGCGGAGGGGTGGCGCGGTCGCTGACGGCGACGGTGCCCTCGCCGTCACCTGCGGTGGTGAGCGGCACGACGGCCCGCCAGCCGGCCAAGGCGGCGTCCACCGCGACGCCCGGGGCGGTGCCGCGGTCGAGCCAGGCACGGGTGACGGCGACCACGTCGCCCTCGGCGGCGAAGCCGGGGATGGTGTCCAGGGCGGGCAGGCCGGCCGCGTCGGTGGCGGTGGTGACCACCGCCTCGGCCCCGAGGACGGCCGCCACTTCCCGGGCCAGCGCGTTGGCCCCGCCCCGGTGCCCTCCGGCGAGGGCCACCGCCCACCGTCCCCCGTCGTCCACGCACACCACGGCGGGGTCGGTGGCCTTGTCCCCCAGCAGGGGCGCGACGGCCCGCACCGCGATGCCGGTGGCGCACACCAGCACGAACCCGTCCACGTCTGCCCAGCGCTCGGCGACGGCGGCCACCAGAGCTCCATGGCGGTGCTCGTAGGGCAGGCGGCGGGCGAGGGCCGCCCCGGCTGCGGTGACCGAGCACGTCAGGACCCGAGGGGGGGAAGTCACGAGGGCCCCCAGCAGACGAACACGGGGTTCTCGGCCGAGAGCCGGAGGCTGCGAGCGCCGTCGGGCCCCACCGGCACGCCGCGGCTGACCGAGACCTGCACCAGCGAGCCCAGCCGGCGGGCCGCCTCGGTGGCCCGGTCGAGGGACGCGTAGGTGGCGACCACCACGCCCCCCGGCCGCAGCCGGGCCAGCGCCGCGTCGAGCACGCCGATCCCACCGCCGCCCACGAAGGCGCGGTCGGGGTCGGGAAGGCCGGCCAGCGCGGTCGGGGCCTCGCCGTCGACCACCCGCACCGACGGCGCCGACGCGGCGTTGAGGCGCAGGCGGGCCACGTCGCCGGCCCGCCGCTCGACGGCGTAGACGGCCAGGCCGGGCGCGAGGCGCGCGCACTCGACGGCCACCGAGCCCGAGCCCGCCCCCACGTCCCAGAGCACCCCGGCGGGGGGCAGTGCCAGCTTGCCCAGGGCCACGGCTCGCACCTCCGCCTTGGTCACCATCCCGTCCCGGTGGGCGAACGCCGTCTCCGGTGCGCCCCAGGCCAGGGTGGGGACGGACGGCGCCGGCGCCCGCAGCACAACGACCGAGAGGGGGTCGAACGTCCCGGCCGCGAGCCCGTCGAGGTCGGTCTGGGCCACCGCCTCGGCGGGTTCGCCCAGCCGGGAGCACACCGCCACCGTCCGGGGGCCACAGCCGGCGGCCACGAGGGCCATGCCCAGCGCCTCCGGTGGGCTGTCGGGGGAGGTCAGCACGGCCGCCTTGGCACAGGCCAGGGCGACCGGCACCGCCTCGTCCAGGGGCCGGCCATGGGCCGAGACGACGGTGGCGTCGTCCCAACTGCAACCGAGCCGGGCGAAGGCGAGGGACACCGAGGACGGCGCGGGATGGACCTCCAGGGCGCCGCCGCCGAGGCGTTGGGCGGCCAGCCGCACCAGCCCGAAGAAGCCGGGGTCGCCGGAGGCGAGCAGGCAGGCGCGGCGGCCGTCGCGCCGCTCCGACGCGGCCCGCCCCAACAGCTCGTCGACGGTAGCCATGGCCACCCGCTCCGCCTCGGCCCAGGCCGGCAGGGCGGCCAGGTGGCGGTCGCTGCCGGCCACCACGTCGGCGGACCGGAGGGCGTCCTCGGCCGCCGCCCCGAACCACTGCCCGCCCTGGAGGCCGACGATCGAGACGGGCGGCTCAGCCACGGGCCAGGACCCGGTTCCCGTCGAAGTCGACCATGACCACGTCCACGGCCAGCGCCCGGTCCACGTGGGCCCGGGCCGCGGCCGCCGCCCGCCGGCACAGCTCGGCGAGCGAGGCGGTGTGGCCGGCGGCGAGGCACTGCTCGACGAAGTGGCGGGCGGTGGCGGTGGCGGTGGCTGCGGCCACCACGCCGGTGGGGGCATCACAGGCGGTCGCCACCTCGGCCAGCAGGGTGCCGTCCACCTTGGACCGCCGGTAGTGGGTCATCAGCACGCCGGCCGCCAGCTTGGTGATCTTGCCGCCCATGCCCACGAACGTCACCGCCTCCACGCCATGACCGGCGGCCCGCCGCAGGGCGATGCCGGTGAAGTCCCCCACCTCCACGAAGCAGACGGGGGGCAGGTGGGGGAGGAGGCGTTGGGCGGCGGCGTCGGTGCGGCCGCCGGTCGACAGGACCAGGTGGCGTTGCGACTGGGCGGCGGCCACGTCGACCTGCTGCACCACGCTGGCCCGCCATGCCGCCGTCGAGAACGGTCGCACGACCCCGGTCGTCCCGAGGATGGAGATGCCGCCCTCGATGCCCAATCGGGCGTTGGACGTCTTGGCCGCCATGGCCTCGCCACCCGGCACCGAGACCGTCACGCGCAGCGGGCGAGGTGTGACCTCGGCCACCGCCCGCCGGATCATGCGGGCCGGGACCGGGTTGATGGCCGGCGCACCCACCGGCAGCCCGAGACCGGGGAGGGTGACGACACCCACGCCGGGCCCGCCCCGCAGCTCGGTCCGCCGGGCGCCGTCGGCCCAGGCCACCTCGGCCGTGAGGTGGGCGCCGTGCGTGACGTCCGGGTCGTCGCCCGCGTCCTTGACCACCGCGCAGCGGTGGGGGACGGCCGGGTCGACGTCCACCACGGGGAACGTCACCCGCTGGCCCCCGGGCAGGCCGACCTCGACCGTCTCGGGGGCGGCCCCCTCGACGAGCCAGGTGGCCGCCGCCTTGGCCGCCGCCGACGCGCACGTGCCCGTCGTCCAGCCCGTGCGCAGGCCGGTGGCCGCCGCCACTTCCGGCGCCAGCGGCGGCTCCCAGGTCATCACCGGTCGCGGTTGCGGGCCGACGGCCGGCCTTCGGTCGACCCGGGGCGGGAGCGGAGCCGGTAGGACGTCGTGTAGGACGGCTCGTAGAGGTGGGACCGCCGGGGCACGGGCCGCCCGGCCAGGGCCTCGCCCACGAGCACGAGAACGGTCATGGTGGCGCCCGTGGAGCGGATGGCGGCCGGCAGCTCCCCCACCGTGGTGCGCACGAGCTGCTCGTCGGGCCAGGTGGCCCGCACGACCACCACGGCCGGGGTCTCCACCGAGTAGCCGGACCCGGCCGACAGCAGCTCGGCCTGCACCTCGTCGGGGCGCGCCGCGGACAGGAACACGGCCATGGTGGCGCCGTGGGGGGCGAAGGCGGCCACCCCTTCGCCGGCCGGCATGGATGCCGCCGTCCGCCCCGCCAGCCGGGTGAGCACCACGCTCTGGCTCACCTCGGGGACGGTCAGCTCCCGGCCCGCCGCGGCGGCCGCGGCCGACACGGCCGACACCCCGGGCACGATCTCCCACGACCGCTGGTTGGCCAGGCACCAGTCGATCTGCTCGGCGATGGCGCCGTAGAGGGAGGGGTCGCCCGAATGCAGCCGCACGACGGGCGTGGCGTCGTCGTGCGCGGCGTACACCCCGACCACGTCCTCGAGGGTCATGGTGGCCGAGTCGTGGACGGTGACGCCCGCCCGGCAGTGCCCGAGCAGGGCCTCGGGGACGAGCGAGGAGGCCCACACCACCACGTCGGCCGCGGCCAGGCGGGCCGCCCCCCGCAGGGTGATGAGGTCGGGGGCGCCCGGGCCGGCGCCCACGAAGGAGATCACGGGCGGCCGGGACGGTCGGCGGTGGCCGGCACGATCACCGTGGCCAGGTAGGAGGCGGGACCGGCGGCGGCCACGTCGGTGAGGGTGCCGACCCGCTCGCCGGGCATGCCCAGCAGCTCACCCGCCACCGCCCCGTCGATGCGGCCGGCGGCGATCGCCGCCCGGGCCAGCTCGGGCAGGCGGCGGCCACCCTTGTAGAGCACGACGGTGGCGGCCGGGTCGTCGAGGTCGGCCGCCAGGTCCTCGCCGTCGAGGGCGGTGCGCACCACCAGCCGCTGGCTCTCGTCGGTCACCACCGTGCCGGTGCGGGCGGCCAGGGCCTGGAACGCCATGATGCCGGGCACCTGCTCGACAACCGTTGCCGGCCGCAGCCGGCGCACGGCGGCCGCCACCGCGCTGAACGTCGAGTAGGTGAGGGGGTCCCCCAGGGTGACGAACGCCACCTCGCCTTCGTCCAGGTACCCGGCCACCGTGCGGGCGGCCGACTCGATCGACCCGTCGCGTGCCGCTCGGGAGGGCGACATGGCGAAGGGGATGCGCTCCAGGCGCACCCCGGGAACCGCCTGGCGCACGATCAGCTCGGCCCGCCCGACCGCGTCCACGGCCGTGGCCGGGGCCAGGACCCGGTCGGCCCGCCCCAGCGCTCGCATCGCCCGCAGGGTCAGCAGGTCCGGGTCCCCGGGGCCCACCCCCACGCCCACCAGCCGGCCGGGACGGGGAGGGTCGGCCACCGGCCGGCCGCCGTCGGCCGGCCCCTCCGACGAGACCTCGGCCTCGATGGCGGCCCGCACCACCTCCGCCTCGCTGCGCCCCGTCGCCCCCGCCCGGCGTTCGAGGGCCCGCTTGAGGTGGTCGGGGAGGTAGAGGCTCGTCTTCCGCACCGGACGTAGGGTACGACATAGGGCAGCGTCCCGGCGGTGGCGCCGCGGTAGAGTTCCGCCGCTGCGGTTTCGGGAAGCCGGTGCGAATCCGGCGCGGTCCCGCCACTGTGACGGTGAGCGAACCTCGACAAAGCCACTGGGCTCCGGCCTGGGAAGGCGAGGGGAGCGTCGATCCGGAGCCAGGAGACCGGCCGCCGCGAGTGGGCGAGGTGCCCACGCCACGAGGATGGAGGACATATGGCTGCGATCTTCCCGGCGCCGGCCCGACCGGCCGCCGCCCCGACCACCGTTCCCCGCTGGCCGGCGGCGGCCGTGCTGGCCGCCGTCGCCCTGCTGTGGCTGGTGACCATGGAGGGGTCGGCGATCTCGCAGGCGCTGGCGGGCACGCCCGGCTTCCTGCACGAGCTGTTCCACGACGGGCGGCACCTGCTCGGCGTCCCCTGCCACTGACGGCCCGGCCGTCGATGCCCAAGCGGTTCGACCCCGGACGGCGGGGGTCGGTCGTCGTGGCGGCCGTCGCCGCCGGGGTGGCGGCAGGCCTGGTCGCGGCGCTGTTCCTGACGATCTCGGCCCAGCCGTCCATCGAGGAGGCCATCCGCCTCGAGCAGGCCGCCTATACCGGCCACGCCCATGACGACGAGGTCGTCTCCCGTGACGTCCAGCGCGGCCCCGGACTGTTCGCCGCCTACGCCGTCACCGGGGCGGGGTTCGGGGTGCTGTTCGCGGCCGCCTTCGTGACGTTGGGCCCGGGGCGTCCGGACGTGTTCCGCCGGGCGTTGGTGGCGGGCACGGTCCTGGCCGGCACCCTCACGGTCTCCCCCTGGCTCAAGTACCCGCCCAACCCGCCCGCCGTCGGCGACGCCGGCACGCTCGGGCGCCGCCAGCTGCTCTACGTGACGTTGCTGGTCGTCACCGCCGTGGTGGGGGCGGCGGCGGTGCGCCTGTCCCGCCGCCTGCGGGACTCCGGCTGGGACGAACCACGCCGCATCTGCGCGGTGGTAGCCGCGGTGGTGGTCCCCCTGCTCGTGGTCTACGGCGTGCTGCCCGGCGCGCCGGACCCGGTCGAGGTCCCGGCCGCCCTCGTGTGGCGGTTCCGGCTGGCGTCACTTGGCGGCAACCTCCTGCTGTGGACCGTGCTGACCCTCGGGTTCGGCCACTTCGCTGCGGCCCGCCGCCCTGCGGACGTCCCGGCCCCGGCCGCCCAGCCATGAAGGGGGGGCTGGTCGTCTGCGGCACCGGCAGCGATGCCGGGAAGTCGTTCGTCGTCGCCGGGCTGTGCCGGCTGCTGGCCCGCCGGGGGGTGCGGGTGGCCCCCTTCAAGGCCCAGAACATGGCCAACAACGCGCGGGTCACCGCCGACGGCGCCGAGATCGCCACCGCCCAGTGGGTGCAGGCCGTGGCCGCCGGGGCCGAGCCGGAGGCGGCCATGAACCCCGTCCTGCTCAAGCCCACGTCCGAGCGGGCGAGCCAGGTGGTGGTCAACGGCCGCCCGGTGGGCACGTGGTCGGCCCGGCGCTACCAGCACGAGAAGGCCGCCCTCCTGCCGGTGGTGCTGGAAGCCCTCGACCACCTGCGCGGCCGCTACGACGTGGTCGTCTGCGAGGGGGCCGGCAGCCCGGCCGAGATCAACCTCCTGGACGGCGACATCGTCAACCTCCGCCTCGCCCGGGAGGCCGGCTTCCCGGCCGTCGTGGTGGGGGACATCGACCGTGGCGGCGTGTTCGCCTCCCTCTACGGCACCGTGGCCCTCCTCCCCGGCGACCTGCGCTCGTGCGTGCGGGGCTTCTTGGTCAACAAGTTCCGGGGTGACCCGGCCCTGCTGGGCGACGCCTTCGCCGACCTGGAGCGGCGCTCGGGCGTCCCCACCCTGGGCTGCCTCCCCATGCTCGGCGGCCTCGACCTGGACGCCGAGGACTCGATGGCGCTGAACCGTTGGGAGGACGCGGACCGTGCCGCGGGCGTCGCCCTCGACGTGGCCGCCGTGCGCTTCCCCCGCGTGGCCAACTTCGGCGACCTCGACCCCCTCCGCCTCGAACCGGGGGTGGGGGTGCGGTGGGTCCGCACCCCGGCGGAGCTCGGGCGCCCGCATCTCGTCGTCCTTCCCGGGTCCAAATCGACGCGAGCCGACCTCGGGTGGTTCCACGCCACCGGCCTGGCCGCGGCGGTGGCCGCCGGGCCCGCGCCCGTCGTCGGCATCTGCGCCGGGCTCCAGATGCTGGGGGCGCGCATCGACGACGGCGAGGGCGTCGAGGGCCCGGCCGGCGCTGCCCAGGGCCTGGGCCTGCTGCCGCTGGACACGGCGTTCCGGGCCGACAAGGTGCTCGACCGCCCGGCCGCCACCGCGGTGGACGGCCCGGGCGCCGGCCACGACCTCACCGGCTACCGCATCCACCACGGCCGGGTCACGCCCCGCCCCGGCGCCCGACCATGGCTGGCCGCGACAGACGGCACCCCGCTCGGGTGGCACGAGGGGCGGGTGGCCGGCACCGCCGTCCACGGCCTGTTCGAGGCCGACGGCTTCCGTGCCGCCGTCCTGCGGTGGGCGGCCGAGCGGTCGGGCGTCGTCGCCCCGGCCGGCCTCGGGCAGCGCTCGTTCTCGGCGGCCCGCCTGGACCGCCTCGACGCGGTGGCCGACGCCCTCGAGCGCCACGCCGACCTGCACCGGCTCCTCGCCCTCATCTCCGAAGGCGTCCCGGCGTGACCGCCGCCGCGATCCTCGTCCTCACCAACGCCGACACCGAGCTGCTGGCCGTCCGGTCGGTCCTGCACCGCCTGCCCGAGGGGTTCCCGCCGGTGCGGGCCGCCAACCCGGCCCGGGAGGACGCCGCCCCCGCGGTCGACGAGGTCGCCGCCGTCCTCATCCGCCTCCTCGGCGGCCGGCGGTCGTGGGAGGCGCCGTTCGACGACCTCCGCCGCCGGTGCGTGGAGGCGGGCGTCCCTCTCATCGCCGTCGGCGGCGAGGCGGCCCCCGACGCCGAGCTGGCCGCCCTGTCCACCGTCCCCGGCGGGATCGCCGCCGAGGTCCACCGCTACCTGGCCGCCGGCGGTCCGGCCAACGTGGAGCAGTGCCTGCGGTTCGTGGCCGACACCGTGCTGCTCGGCGGCTTCGGGTTCGAGCCGGCCGCCGCCGTCCCCACCACCGGCGTCTTCGGGCCCGCCACCACCCCCCGCCGGCCGGGCCGGCCGCTGGTCGGCGTGATCTTCTACCGGGCCCACCTGGTGGCCGGGAACACCACGTTCGTGGAGGACCTCGGTGCCGCCGTCGATGCCGCGGGCGGCGACTGCCTGGCCGTCTTCTGCTACTCGCTGCGGCCCGACGGCGGGGGCCGCGTGCCCGCACTGGAGCTGTGCCGCGACGCCGGCGTCGACGTCCTGGTCACCACCGTGCTGGCCATGGGGGGCTCGACCCCCACCGACCCCGACGGGTGGGCCGTGCCGGAGCTGGCCGACCTGGGCGTGCCCGTCCTGCAGGCGCCGTCGTGCAACCGGTCCCGCGACGAGTGGCTCGACGACGAGGCGGGGCTGTCCCCCCTCGACGTGGCCATGGGCGTGGCCATCCCCGAGTTCGACGGGCGCATCGTGGGCAACGCCTTCGCCTTCAAGGAGGAGGTGGACGACGGTGGGGAGCTGGGCGTGCCCATCACCGCCACCCGGGCCGACCCGGAGCGCACCGCCCGCACCGCCCGCACCGCGCTCCGCCTGGCTCGCCTCCGCCACGCGCCCCCGGCCGCGAAGAAGGTTGCCGTGGTCCTGTCCGCCTATCCCACCAAGCGGAGCCGCCTCGGCAACGCCGTCGGCCTCGACTCGCCTGCGTCCGCCATCCGCCTGCTCCACGCCCTACGCCGCGCCGGCTACCGGGTCGACCGCGTCCCTGCCGACGGCGACGCCCTCATGGCCGAGTTGGCCGACCGCCTGACCTACGACTCGCCCTCGCTGACCGCGGCCCAGGCCGCGACGGCCGCCGGCCGCCTCCCGGCGGTTGACTACCTCGACTGGTACCGCACCCTGCCCCACGACGCCCGCGAGGTCGTCGAGTCGGTCTGGGGACCCCCGCCCGGGCAGGTCTACCTGGACGCCGACGACCACCTGGTCTTCCCCGGCCTCGACCTGGGCGGCGTCCTGGTGACGATCCAGCCCCCCCGCGGCTTCGGCAGCGACCCCATCGGCACGTACCACGCGCCCGACGTCCCGCCTCCCCACCACTACCTGGCCTTCTACCGGTGGCTGGACGAGGGCTGGGGCGCCGACGCCGTGGTCCACCTCGGCAAGCACGGCACCCTCGAGTGGCTGCCAGGGAAGGCCAACGCTCTCTCCGCCTCCTGCTTCCCCGACGCCGCCCTGGGCGACGTGCCCCTCGTGTACCCGTTCATCGTGAACGACCCGGGCGAGGGCACGCAGGCCAAGCGGCGGGCCCATGCCGTGATCGTCGACCATTTGGTCCCCCCTCTGACCAGGGCCGAGAGCTACGACGACCTGACCCGCCTGGAGCAGCTCCTCGACGCCTACGCCAACGCCCAGGCCATGGACCCGGCCAAGCTGCCCGCCCTCCGCCGCCAGGTGTGGGACCTGCTGGTGGAGGCCGAGATCAGCCGCGACCTCGGCCTGGCCGCCGAACCCGCCGAAGACGAGTTCGGCGACGTGGTCCTCCACGTGGACGGGTACCTGTGCGCCCTCAAGGACGCCCAGATCCGGGGCGGGCTGCACGTGCTCGGGCAGGCGCCCGAAGGGGACGCCCTGGTCGACCTCGTGCTGGCCGTCACCCGCCTGCCTCAGGGTTCGGTCCCGTCGCTGCGGGCGACGGTGGCCGCCGACCTCGGGGTCGACCTGGCCGGCCACCGCCGGGCCGACGTCGACGCCGTCGAGGCCGAGGCCCGCCGCCGGGTGGAAGCCCTGGCCGCGACCGGGTGGTCGCCCGGGGCCACCGCCGACCCGACCCTGGGCTGGGTCGCCGAGCGGCTCGTTCCCGCCCTCCGCCGCACCCCGGACGAGATCGACGGCGTGCTCACCGCCCTCGACGGCCGGTACGTGCCCGCCGGGCCCAGCGGTTCGCCCACCCGCGGCTCGGCCCATGTGCTCCCGACCGGCCGCAACTTCTACTCGGTCGACCCGAAGGCCCTGCCGTCGCCGGCCTCGTGGGACGTGGGGTGCAAGCTGGCCGAGGCCCTCGTCCGCCGCCACGTCGACGAGGAGGGCGCCCCGCCCCGTACCGTCGGCATCGTGTTGTGGGGGACGGCCGCCATGCGCACGGGCGGAGACGACGCGGCCGAGGCCCTGGCCCTCCTCGGCGTGCGTCCCGTGTGGGAACCCGAGTCGCGGCGCGTGGTCGGGCTCGAGCCCATCCCCGTGGCCGAGCTGGGCCGCCCCCGCGTCGACGTCACCCTCCGGATCTCCGGCTTCTTCCGCGACGCCTTCCCGCACCTCGTCGCCCTCCTCGACGACGCGGTGCGGCTGGTGGCCGGCCTCGACGGCGAGCGCGACGACGACAACCCCGTCCGGGCCGCGGGCGCCGCCGACGCCCGCATCTTCGGCCCGCCTCCCGGCGGCTACGGCTCGGGCATCCTCCCCGTGCTGGAGAAGGGTTCGTGGCGCACCGACGCCGACCTGGCCGAGGTGTACCTGGCCTGGTCGGGCTTCTCCTACCGCCGTGACGCGATGGGCGAGCCCGCCCCCGAGGCCATGCGCCGCCGGTTCTCGGCCATCGACGTGGCCGTCAAGAACCAGGACAACCGCGAGCACGACATCTTCGACAGCGACGACTACCTCCAGGACCACGGCGGCATGGTGGCGGCGGTGCGGGCGCTCACCGGCCGGGCGCCCCACGCCTGGTTCGGCGACTCGGCCGACCCCGACTCGCCCCAGGTGCGGGCCCTGGCCGAGGAGGCGGCCCGGGTGGTCCGCAGCCGCGTGCTGAACCCCAAGTGGATCCAGGCCATGCGCCGCCACGGCTACAAGGGCGCGTTCGAGCTGGCCGCCACCGTCGACTACCTCTTCGGCTACGACGCCACCACCGGCGTCGTTCAGGACTGGATGTACGAGCGGGTCACCGACGCCTACGTCGC
Organism: Acidimicrobiia bacterium; assembly: GCA_046565765.1. Classification (GTDB taxonomy): domain Bacteria; phylum Actinomycetota; class Acidimicrobiia; order Acidimicrobiales; family AC-14; genus JBFMCT01. Next base: position 96,154 of record JBKHXX010000094.1, read on the forward strand.
CGACCCGGCCATGCGCGACTTCTTCGCCCGGTCCAACCCGTGGGCCCTGCGGGCCATCGCCGAGCGGCTGCGGGAGGCCGACCGCCGGGGCCTGTGGGAGGAGCCGTCGGACGCGGCCCGCAAGGTGCTGGAGGACGCCGTGCTGGAGGCCGAGGGCTGGGAGGAGGGGCGCACGTGACGTTCCCGTTCTCGGCGGTGGTGGCCCAGGAGGACGCCCAGCTGGCGCTGCTGCTCGTGGCCGTCGACCCCGGCATCGGGGGGGTGCTGCTACGGGGGGACAAGGGATCGGCAAAGTCCACGCTCGCCCGCGGCCTCGCCGCCCTCCTGCCCGGCGGTGCTCCCTTCGTGGAGCTGCCGGTGGGCGCCACCGAGGACCGGGTCCTGGGCGGGCTCGACGTGGGCGCGGCCCTGGGCGAGGGCGCCACCCGCCTGCGGCCGGGGCTGCTCTCGGCCGCCCACGGTGGCGTGCTGTACGTGGACGAGGTCAACCTGCTCCCCGACCACCTGGTCGACGTGCTCCTCGACGCGGCCGCGTCGGGCGTCCACCGGGTGGAGCGCGACGGGGTGAGCGAGGCCCACGCTGCCCGCTTCGTGCTGATCGGCTCCATGAACCCCGAGGAGGGGGAGCTCCGCCCCCAGCTCCTCGACCGCTTCGGCCTGGCCGTGGAGGTGAAGGCCCCGTCCGACCCGGCCCTGCGGGCCGAAGCCGTCCGCCGCCGCCTCGCCCACGACGCCACGCCCCAGGCCGCCGCGGCCGGCGCCGACGGCGATCGCGTCCTCGCCGCCCGCCTGGCGGACTGCGGGCGAGCCTCGCTGCCCGACGAGGTCGTCGCCTTCGCCAGCCGCCTCGCCCTGGCCGTGGGCGCCGAAGGCCTCCGTGCCGACCTCGTGCTGTGCCGGGCGGCCCGGGCCCTCGCCGCGTGGGAGGGCCGGCCCGACACGACGACCGACGACGTGCAGCGGATCGCCTCCCTCGCTCTGGCCCACCGCCGCCGCCGGCGCCCGTTCGACCCGCCCGCCCTGCCGCCCGAGGAGCTGGCCGCCGCGCTGGCCGCGGCCGAGGCGCCCACGGCCTCGACCTCCGATCAGGTGGACGGCTCCTGGTCGGACGCAGCCGGCTCGGTGTTGCACGCCCCGCCCCCCCCGCCGGTCGCGCTGGCGCCGCCGCCCAGGGCCGGGACCAGCACCGGGCCCCATGTGCGGGGGGTGACGATCGGGGACCGCACCCCCGGTGCGGACGGTCCGGCGGCGGTGGCGGTGGCCGCGACCGTGCGCACCGCGGTGGCCCGAGGAGCCAGGACACCCGACGCGGTCGACGTGCGAGAACCGGTCCGCCGCCGCCCCGCCACCCGCACCGTCATCCTGGCCGTCGACACCAGCGGGTCCATGGGGAGCCGCGAGCGGGTGGAGGCGGCCGCCGGCGCGGTGCTCGCCCTGCTCGCCGACGCCTACCGCAGCCGCCACCGCGTCTCGCTGGTCACGTTCCGGGGCGGCGGCGCAGAAGTCGTCCTCGCCCCCACCGCCAGCGTGGAGGTGGCCCGGGCCCGCCTGGCCGACCTTCCCACGGGCGGAGCCACGCCGGTGGCCGAGGGGCTGGCGGCAGCGGCCGAGGTGGCCCGCCGGGCCCGGGCCGCGGGCGACGACCCGTTCGTGGTGCTGCTGAGCGACGGGCGGGCCACGGCCGGCGAGGGCGCCCTGGACCGGGGCCTGGCGGCCGCCGCCGACCTGGCCGCGGCGGGAATCCCCGCCGTCGTGCTCGACGCCGAGGACGGCGCCGCCCGCCTGGGCCTGGCCGGCCGGTTCGCCGAAGCCATGGCGGCGCGGTGCCTCCCGCTCGCCGAGGTGTCGGCCCGCGCCGTGGAGGCCGCCGTCCGAACCTCCCTGGGCGGGCCGTGACGGTCACGTCGACTCCCGACGCTTTCCTCCTGGTCGGCCACGGCTCCCGCTCGCCCGAAGCCGTGGCGGAGATGCGGGCCCTCGCCGGCCTCGTAGCCGCTGCGGTCGGCCCCGCCACGGCCGTCGACGTGGGGTTCCTGGAGATGGCCGACCCTCCGGCCGGCCCCGTCCTCGACCGGCTGGTCGCGGCGGGCGCGCGGCGCATCGCCGTCCAGCCCCTGATGCTGCTCGGAGCGGGGCACACCAAGAGCGACGTCCCCGCCCTCGTCCTGGCCGGCCGCCAGCGCCACCCGGGCACCGACATCGTGCTCGGCACGCCCCTCGGCGTGGCACGCGACCTGGTCGCCATGCTGGGGGAGGCGGTCGTGGACGCCGGCGGCAAGGGCGTGCCCCTGCTGGTCATCGCCCGGGGCACGTCGGATCCCGACGCCAACGGCGACGCCTGCAAGGCGGCCCGGCTGGTGGGGGAGTGGACGGACGCCCCGTTCGTGCACACCGCCTTCAGCGGCGTCACCACGCCCACCGTCCCCGAGGGGCTGGAGGTCATGGCCCGCCTGGGGCACCGCCGCTTCGCCGTCGTCTTCTGGTTCCTGTGCTCCGGCCTGCTCGTCGACCGGGCCCGGGCCCAGATCGCCGCTTTCGCCGCACGCACCGGCAGTGACGTGCTCGACGCCGGGTACCTGGGCCCGGACCCCCGGCTCGTGCCGCTCATCGTCGACCGGGCGAGCCCGGTCAGCCACGCCCAGCCGAACTGCGACCTGTGTGCCTACCGGGCGCCGTGGCCCGGTCGCGAGGCCCGCCTGGCCCAGCCCATCGGGCTGGGCCATTCGCACCTCGCGGCCGAGCACCGCCACTGACGTGCGGGGTCGTCAGCCGGTCGGGGTGGAGACGGTCGTCACCGTGGGGTCGTAGTAGCTGCCGACCACGCCGGGCTGGAGCAGCCCGGGCCCCAGCGTCGGGTCGCCCGTGCTGCCCACGAAGTCGGTGTACTCGCCCCGCTGGGCGCACGTGGGCGACTGCGAGAGGCAGGTGAACCGGCCCTCGAAGCGCCCGCCGCCGACCATGTCGCGGAACGTGCCCGTGCTCTCCGTGGGTGAGATCTGGAAGCCGCCGGAGACCCGCAGGTCGTTCTGGGAGACCCGCTGGATCGAGGCGGTGACGTGGCTCACGATGGCGTGGCCCGAAGCGACGTAGCCGGTGGGGCTGGTGCCCGGCACGCACAGGAGGGTGGTCAGCGTCCCCTGGATCGTTCCGCCGGCACCGCCGCCGAAGGACGAGGTCACCGTGCCCGCGAACCGGTGGCGCACGTAGGCGGTGCCGTCGTCGTCGTCCACGCCCGGGTAGTCGGGGACGAAGTTCAGGCCGATGTCGTTGAACGGGGCCGTGCCCTCGCAGGTGCGGGAGGAGTAGGAGAACGTCTCGCCCACCGGTGCGGCGTACTGCAGCCGGTCGACGGGGAACAGGAGGCCCCCGCCGCTGTGGGTGTGCACGGTCATCAGGACCTGGCCGCGCGCCGGGCCGGTGGACGTCTGGGCCGCCGCCGGTCCAGCTGCGGTGATGGTCAAGCCCGCTGCGAGGGCGAACGTCAGGAGAGGTCGTTTCATGTGGTCCTTTCGTGCAGAGGTGCACGCCCTGGCGTCTGCCGCGATCAAGACGCTATGGCGGTTCCTTCCATAGATCGCCGGCGGACAAACCGGCGCAAGGCGGCGGCGGACGCGATCACTAACGTGGGCCGGCACATGAGCCGGCCCTGGTCCCGACCCCTGTACCGCCTGTACGAGCACCGTCTGACCGGTGGCCTCGACCGGCGACGGCTGCCCCGGCACATAGGGATCATCCTCGACGGCCATCGCCGCCACGCCCGCTCCGCCGGTCTGAGCGACTACCGCGCCAGCTACCGCCGCGGCATGGCCAAGTTCGAAGAGTTCCTGGGCTGGTGCCGGCAACTCCAAGTGCCGGCGGTGACGGCGTGGGTGCTGTCCACCGAGAACCTGGAACGGCCCAGCGACGAGCTCGATCCCTACCTGGACGTGCTGATCGACCTGTTCGGGCGGCTCCCCGCCGATGCGGCCCGGCTTGGCTTCGGGCTGCGGGTCATCGGCAGCCTCGACCTGCTCCCCACCCCGCTGGTGACGGCGGCCAAGGAGGCCGAGGCGGCCTGCCCGCAGGGTGACTGGCAGCTCACCATCGCTCTCGGGTACGGCGGCCGCCAGGAGATCGTCGACGCGTGCCGGGCGCTGGTCTCCGACCTGGTGGCGGAGGGGGTGCCGCCCGACGAGCTGGCCGGCCGCATCGACGCCGCCTCGGTGGCGGCCAACCTCTACACCGCCGACCTGCCGGACCCCGACCTGGTGATCCGCACCAGCGGCGAGGGCCGGTTGTCGGGGTTCCTGCTGTGGCAGGCGGCCTACGCCGAGTACGCCTTCGTCGACCCGTTCTGGCCCGCCTTCCGCCGGGTCGACTTCCTGCGGGCCCTGCGAGACTACGGGCGGCGCGAGCGGCGCTTCGGCCGCTGATGCCGGGCGATCACGTGCGGGTGGCCGACGCCCTGGCCGGCAAGGTCCCCGTGGGAGAAGCGGTGACGGTCCAGGGGTGGGCCCGCAGCCGCCGCGACTCCAAGGCGGGCGGCGGGCTCACGTTCATCGCCCTCCACGACGGCTCCTGCTTCGCCCCCATCCAGGTCGTGGCCCGCCCGTCGCTGCCGAACTACACCGACGAGGTCGTCCACGTCACCACCGGCTGCGCCCTGTCGGTCACCGGCACGCTGGTCGAGTCCAAGGGGGCGGGCCAGGCGGTCGAGGTCGCCGCCGACTCGGTCGAGGTGATCGGCTGGGTGGACGATCCCGAGACCTACCCTGTCGCTCCCAAGCAGCACTCCTTCGAGTACCTGCGCGAGGTGGCCCACCTGCGGCCCCGAACCAACACGTTCAGCGCCATGACGAGGATGCGCCACTGCCTGTCGATGGCCGTGCACCGCTTCTTCGACGAGCGGGGCTTCTTGTGGGTGCACACGCCGATCATCACCGCCAACGACGCCGAGGGGGCGGGGGCCATGTTCCGGGTGTCGACCCTCGACACGGTGAACGGCAAGACCGACTGGTCCCAGGACTTCTTCGGGCGCGAGACCCATCTCACCGTGTCGGGCCAGCTCAACGTGGAGAGCTACTGCCTGGCCATGAGCCGGGTGTACACGTTCGGCCCCACCTTCCGGGCCGAGAACTCGAACACGGCGCGCCACCTGGCCGAGTTCTGGATGGTGGAGCCGGAGATCGCCTTCGCCGACCTGTCCGACAATGCCGACCTGGCCGAGGCGTTCCTCAAGTACCTCTTCACCGCCGTGCTCGACGAGCGGCAGGACGACATGGCCTTCTTCGCCCAGCGCATCGACTCGGATTGCGTCGGGCGTCTCGAGCGCTTCGTCGAGTCGAGCTTCGAGCGCATGGAGTACACCGACGCGGTGGCGGCGCTGGAGAAGGCCGCCGCCGGCGGCGTGGCCTTCGAGTTCCCCGTGGGCTGGGGCATGGACCTGCAGTCCGAGCACGAGCGCTACCTCACCGAGCAGCTCGTCGGCCGGCCCGTCGTGGTCATGAACTACCCGCGAGACATCAAGGCCTTCTACATGCGCGTGAACGACGACGGCCGCACGGTGGCGGCAATGGACGTGCTGGCCCCCGGCATCGGGGAGATCGTCGGTGGCAGCCAGCGGGAGGAACGCCTCGACGTGCTCGACGCCCGCATGGCCGAGCTCGGCCTCGACCCCGGGCCGTACTGGTGGTACCGCGACCTCCGTCGCTACGGCACCGTTCCCCACGCCGGCTTCGGTCTCGGCTTCGAGCGCACGCTGCTCTACGCCACTGGCATGGCCAACATCCGCGACGTCATCCCGTTCCCGCGCACGCCCCGCAACGCCGACTTCTGAACCCGGCTTCGTCGTTACTAGGTCGATCGGCCTAGTTACGCATTCCGCCTTCAGCGGTGCAGTTTCTGCGCCGACACCCTCCGGGAGAGCAAGCAGAGCCCCCCACGACGGCGGGCTCGGCAACCGAGGGAGTCGGAGCGATGTTCGAGATTTCGAGGCGTACCCAGTTCGTCCTCGGCGGGATCGTCGGCCTGAACCTGCTGGTCGGCGGGGCCGCCGCGGCCGGCGTCGTGCCCAGGCCCACCGAGACCCAGACGGTCGTCGCCTTCTCCGAGCCGGCCACCGCCGACGTCGCGACCGAGGTCGCCGACACGGTTCCCGAGGAGACGACCACCACCGCCCCGCCGGAGACGACGGTGCCCTCGACCACGCCCCCGACCACCGCCCCTCGCCGGCCCGCCACCACCCAGGCCACCACGCCGCCCCCCACCGCCGCGCCGGTGGTGAACACCACCACTCCCACCACGGTCGCCGCCGCCCCCACCTCGACCGTTCCCTCCCGCCGCAACCCCAGCAGCGCCGAGGTGAACGGGGCCATCGCCTCGTTGCGGAGCTACCTGCCGCTGACGCCGACCGAGGCCCAGGCCCGCCAGCTGGGCGACATGGTGTGCGACGCCTTCGACTCGGGCCAGAGCTACGCCGAGGTGAAGGCCACCGCCCTCCAGCAGGTGTCGCAGATCCCCTTCGTGACCGTCACCCCTGCCGCCGCCGACGCCATCCTCAGGACCGCCGTGCAGCTGTTCTGCCCGGGGCACTCGTCGAAGCTCGCCTAAGCCGCTCCCACTCGCCGCCGCACCGCCCAGGAGATCCCGACGATGACCATGATGTTGAACAACCTGGCCCTGGCGCAGGCCGATCACGGCGTCCGGGCCACGCAGGCTGCCGAGACCGACCCCCGCACCGTCTACCCCGCGGCCAGCGTGGTGAACGGGGTCAAGGTCTACGGCACCGCGGGCAACACGGTCCGGGCCCTCGACGGGGTCAGCGTGGAGTTCGAGCGAGGGCGCTTCACCGCCATCATGGGCCCCTCCGGCTCGGGCAAGTCCACCCTGATGCACTGCGTGGCGGGGCTGGACGACCTCACCTCGGGCTCGGCCTACGTCGGCGACACCCACCTGGGCTCGCTCGACGACCGCCGCCTCACCCGCCTGCGCCGCGACCGCATCGGGTTCATCTTCCAGGCGTTCAACCTATTGCCCACCCTCACCGCGGTCGAGAACATCACCCTTCCGCTCGCCCTCGCTGGGCGCCGGCCAGACCAGGACTGGCTCGACCGCATCATCGAGGTCACCGGCCTGCGGGAGCGCCTGAACCACCGCCCCTCGCAGCTGTCGGGCGGCCAACAGCAGCGGGTGGCCGCGGCCCGGGCCCTGGTCTCCAAGCCCGAGATCATCTTCGCCGACGAGCCCACCGGCAGCCTGGACAGCCGCGCCGGCGCCGACCTGCTCGCCTTCATGCGCCGGGCCGTCGACGACTTCGGCCAGTCGATCGTCATGGTGACCCACGACGTCAAGGCCGCGGCCGTCGCGGACCGCGTCGTGTTCCTGGCCGACGGCCGCATCGTCGACGAGCTGAGCGAGCCCACGACCCGCCGGGTGCTGGCTCGCATGGAACGCCTCGGCGAGTAGAAGGAACAGGGCGGTCATGGGCCGGTTGCTGAAGGGGGCGCTGGCGCACCGGCTGCGGCTGGCCCACACCGGGATGGCGGTCGCCCTGGCCGTGAGCCTCGTCGCCGGCACGTTCGCCCTGGCCGACACCATCAGCGCCGCCTTCCGCCAGGCGGCCACCGCTGCGCCCGACGGCGTGGCCGTCGTCGTCCGCTCCGCCGCCAAGTTCACGGGCCAGGCCACGAGCCTGCCCGAACGGGAGCCCGTGCCCGACTCGCTCGTGCCGGCCGTCCAGGCAGTGCCGGGCGTGGCGTCGGCGTGGGGGGTGGTGTGGGGCTACGCCCAGGTCGTCGACGAGGGGGGCAAGTCGATCGCCTCCGACGGCCTGCCCGCGGTAGGCACGTCCTGGTCGCCCGGTGACCCGCTCTCCGCGGGACGGGCGCCCCAGGGCCCGGGGGAGGTCGTGATCGACGAGGCCACCGCCAGGGCCCACGGCCTCGAGCTGGGCGACCGCATCAAGGTGCTCTTCCAGGACGTGGTGCGGGAGTTCGTCATCGAGGGGCTGCGCAAGGCGGGCGACGTCATCGGCTCGTCCCTGGCCGCCTTCGACCTGGCCACGACCCAGCAGGTCATGGGCCAGGACGGGAAGCTCGACCGCATCGAGGTCAAGGCCGACGACCGCATCGAGCCCGACGTGCTGAGAGCCCGCATCGCCGGCGTGCTGCCCGACCGCTACGAGGTGGTGACCGACGCCCAGGCGGCCAAGGAGGCGGAGAGGTCCTGGACGGAGGCGCTGGGCTTCCTCACCACCGGCCTGCTGGTGTTCGCCGCCGTGGCCCTCCTGGTGAGCGCCTTCATCATCTTCAACACGTTCTCGATACTCGTGGCTCAGCGCACCCGCGAGCTCGGCCTGCTGCGGGCCCTCGGTGGGAGCCGGCGCCAGGTCACCGCCACCGTGCTGACCGAAGCCGTGGCGGTGGGCGTGGTGGGGTCGGTGGTCGGCCTCCTGTTGGGGTTCGGCACGGCCACGGGCCTGCTCGCCCTGCTTCGGGCCACCGGTTTGGACGTGCCCGAGGCGCCCCTGGTCTTCACCGGGGGGACGGTGCTGGCCGCTCTCGCCTGCGGTCTCGCCGTCACCGTGGTGGCGGCCGCCCTGCCGGCCTACCGGGCGACCGACGTGAGCCCGGTGGCGGCGACGGGCTCGGTGGGTGGCGAGGAGCCCGGCCACCTCCGGCGCCGCGCCACGGCGGGTGCCGCCCTCGCCCTCGCCGGCGCCGCCGCCCTGCTGGCGGGACTGTTCGCCGGCGTGGAACGGCCCATGGTCGCCATCGCCGTGGGCTCGGTCGCCCTCCTGGCCGGCACCGGCCTGCTGGCGCCGCTGGTGGCTGCTCCGGTGGCCAAGGCCGTGGGGGCGCCTCTCGGACGGGTCATGGGCGAGGCGGGTGCGTTGGGCCGGGAGAACGCCATGCGCAACCCTCGGCGGACGGCGGCCACGGCCACCGCGCTCACCATCGGCGTCGGTCTGATCGGCGTGGTGTCGATCCTGGCCGCCTCCATGCGGGCATCGGCCAGCACCGCCATCGAGAGCTCTCTGCGGGCCGACTTCGTGCTCACGTCGGGAACCACTGCGGGCGCCGCCACCGGCCTCCCCCCGCTGGTGGCGGACCGCCTGCGCCAAGTGCCGGGCGTGCAGCTGGTGTCGCAGCTCCGGGGCGGGCAGTGGGGCCTCGACGGCCGCACCATGACCCTCCTGGCCGTCGACCCGACCACCGTCACCGCCATGTACGAGCTCGACCCGCAGTCGGCGGCCGCCGCCCGCTCCCTGGACGACAAGGGGGTGATCGTGCGGGACACGGTGGCGGCCCGCCATGGTTGGGAGGTGGGCGACGAGGTGCCCATGACCTTCGCCCGCACCGGCACCAGGAAGCTCCCGATCCGCGGAACGTTCTCCACCACCACCGTCCGCACCGACTACGTGGTCAGCATCGCCGCCTACGAGGCCAACTTCGCCCAGCAGTTCGACCTCGAAGTCGACGTGCAGCTGGCGCCGGGCGTGGGGGCCGAGGAGGGCCGGGCCCGTATCGAGAAGGCCCTGGCCGACCTTCCCACCGTGCAGGTGCGGGACCGCTCGCAGGTCCTCGAGGCCCAGCAGGACAAGGTCCAGCAGTTCCTCGTGCCCATCACCGCCCTGCTCGGGCTGTCGGTGATCATCGCCCTCCTGGGCATCGCCAACACGCTCGCCCTGTCGATCCACGAGCGGACCCGGGAGCTCGGCCTCTTGCGGGCCATCGGCATGGCCCGCACCCAGCTCCGCTCCATGGTGCGCTCGGAGGCGCTGATCATCGCCGCCCTGGGCGCGGTGCTCGGGCTGGTGCTGGCCGTCGTGTTCGGCTGGGTGCTGGTCTCGTCGATGCGAGGCATGGGGCTCACCCGCCTGGTCGTGCCCATGGGCCAGCTGCTGGCCTGGCTCGGCGTGGCGGTGGTGGCGGGCCTCGTGGCTTCCGCCCTGCCCGCACGCAAGGCGGCCGGCCTGAACGTCCTCGACGCCGTAGCCGCCGACTAGGGGCGGCCTCCTACCGGGGCTTGTTCTCCAGCTCGTCCTTCAGCTCGCCGAACGTCTCGTTGGCGGCGAAGGTCTCCTGCCCCTCGGTCCGGCCTGGCGGGGCGGCCTCGGCCCGCTCGAAGTCGGTGGCGACGGCGTCGTCGCCACCCTTGGCGATCGTCACCCCGGCGCCGCAGCTGGGGCACGTCACCAGCCCCACCTCGAGGTTGTCGGCGTGCTGGGCCAGCGCGTCGGGAAGCTCGTTCCCGCAGGCCGGGCAGGTCTGATCGGCCATCGTCCTCACCTCCGGATAGGCGGCTTCAGCGGCCGCTGGTAGTCGCGCTACCCAGGGCCCTGCGGACCTGAAACGGGCGGCGGCGCCCGTACGATGGGATCGGATGGATCGCCCGCCGTCGCCCGCCGCCGTCCAGGGGCTGCTGGAGGAGCAGGCCTATCTCGCCGACCGAGGTCTGGCCACCGCCATCTTCCTGGCCCTGGCCCTGCGCCGCCCCCTCCTGCTCGAGGGGGAGGCGGGGGTCGGCAAGACGGAGGTGGCCAAGGCGCTGGCCGCCGCCTTCGAGGTCGAGCTCATCCGCCTCCAGTGCTACGAGGGCATCGACGCCGGGCAGGCCCTCTACGAGTGGGACTACGCCCGTCAGCTGCTGTCGATCCGGGCTGCCCCAGACGGTCACGGGGACGCGGTCGACGACCTGTTCAGCGCCCGGTTCCTGGTCGAGCGCCCGCTCCTCAAGGCGCTGCGGGCGGGGGACGGGGCGGTACTGCTCATCGACGAGATCGACCGGGCCGACGACGAGTTCGAGGCCTTCCTCCTCGAGGTCCTGTCCGACTTCCAGGTCACCGTCCCCGAGCTGGGCACGATCAAGGCGGAGCGTCCCCCCCTGGTCATCGTCACCTCGAACCGCACCCGCGAGCTGCACGACGCCCTCAAGCGCCGCTGCCTGTACCACTGGATCGACTACCCCGCCCTGGAGCAGGAGGTCCGGATCGTGAAGGCGAGGGCGCCGGAGGTGCCGGCCGAGCTCGCCCGCCGCGTGGCCGGCGCGGTGTCCCGGCTGCGGGGGCTCGACCTGGCCAAGCGGCCCGGCGTGGCCGAGACCATCGACTGGGCCGAGGCCCTGACCGTCCTCGGGTCCACCGGGCTCGACCTGGACGCTGCCCGCGACACCCTCGGGGCTGTCGTGAAGGACCACGACGACGTGGATCTGGTCCTGGAGCGCCTGCCGCAGCTGGTCGGGGATGCCTGAGGCGGCGCCCGTCCTCCCCGCCCTGGTCGGGTTCGGCCAGGCCCTGCGGGGCGAGGGTCTCCACGTCGGGACCGGCCAACTGCTCGCCTACTGCCACGCCGTCGCCACCCTCGACCCCTCCGACCGGGACGACGTCTACTGGGCGGGCCGGGCGTGCCTGGTGACCCGCCACGACGACGAGGCGGCCTACGACCGGGCCTTCCGCCGGTACTTCACCGGGGGGCCGGGCGGGGTGGAGATGAAGGTCACGGGCGACCTCCGGCGGTTCTCGGTGACGCTGCCCGCCGACGAGCGCCGCCCGGCCCTTCCCGCACCCCCGCCCCCCACGCCGGCCACGCCCCGGGGATCCCTCGCCTCCAGCGCCGAGTCGCTGCGCACCAAGCGGTTCGCGGAGTGCACGCCGGCCGAGCTGGCCGAGCTGCAGCGCATGCTCGACCGGTTGCGGCTGGTCACGCCCCGCCGGCGGTCCCGCCGCACGGCCCCGTCGGCCCGGGGCGACGCCGCCGACCTCCGCCGCAGCATCCGCCGGTCGCTGCGCACGTCGGGCGAGGTCGTCCGCATCGCCCGCCGTCAGCGGCGGCTCCGTCACCGCCGGCTCGTCCTCCTCCTCGACATCTCCGGGTCGATGGCCGACTACTCCCGCGCCCTCCTGCGCTTCGCCCACTCGGCGGCCTCGTCGAGGCCGGTCCCGACCGAGGTCTTCTGCTTCGGCACCCGCCTCACCCGCCTCACCGTCGAGCTCCGCCGCCGGCGTCCCGACGACGCCCTCGCCCGGGCCGCCGAGGCGGTCGTCGACTGGGAGGGCGGCACCCGCATCGGCGAGTCCCTGCGCACCTTCCTCCGGGACTGGGGCCGGCGGGGCCTGGCCCGGGGGGCGGTGGTCGTGATCTGCTCCGACGGGCTCGACCGGGGCGAACCGGCCGTGCTGGCCGCGGAGATGGAGCGCCTCTCCCGCCTGGCCCACCGGGTCGTCTGGCTGAACCCGTTGAAGGGCGACGAGCGGTACCAGCCTCTCGCCCGGGGCATGAGTGCGGCCCTGCCCCACGTCGACGTGTTCCTCGCCGGGCACGATTTCACCAGTCTTGAAAGCCTCGCCGGCGTGTTGCGGGAGTTGGTCTGAAACCTGACGGAGATCCGTTGACCACGCAAAGTAAGCAGGCTTAGTCTCGACCCAGGACCGTCGCCGACTCGAACGAGGGGGCACCCGCAAGGATGATGCTGGGGTTTCACCCAGACCGGCGGCGTCGACTACCGATCCCGTTCAGCTGCTCTCGCCGCGCCCTGAAGCGCGCTCGTCCGGAGGTGAGATGTTCCCGGCCAACTTCGACTACGTAGCCCCGACCTCTCTCGACGAAGCCCTGGCCATCCTGGCCGAGCGGGGGGAGGACGCCAAAGTGCTGGCCGGTGGCCAGAGCCTGATCCCGCTGATGAAGCTGCGCTTCGCCGCTCCGGCCCTGATCGTCGACATCAACCGCATCCCAGGCCTCGACGACCTCACCGTCGACGGTTCGAACCAGCTCCACATCGGCGCCCTGGTCCGGACCAGCGCCATGGAGCGTTCGGACCTGCTCAGGAAGAAGTACCCGACCATGGCCGCCGCCGCCCCGCAGATCTCCGATCCCATCGTCCGCAACCAGGGGACGTTCGTCGGGTCGCTCTGCCACGCCGATCCCCAGGGTGACTGGGGTTCGGTCATGCTGGCCATGGGGGGTGCGGTGGTGGCGCGCAGCGCCACCTCCCAGCGCAGCATCCCGATCACCGAGTTCTTCGACGGGCCGTTCACCTCCGTCCTGCGGGCCGACGAGCTGGCCGTCGAGGCCACGGTGCCCGATCCGGGCAAGAGGTCGTTCGGTACCTACCTCAAGCTGGAGCGCAAGGTGGGCGACTTCGCCACCGTCGGCGTGGCCGTGTTCATCTCCACCGAGCGGGGGATCGTCCGCCGGGCGGGCATCGCCCTCACCGGTGTGGGAGCCACCAACATCAAGGCTTTGGACGCCGAGGAGGCCCTGCTGGGCAAGCGGCTGAGCGACAAGACGATCGCCCAGGCGGCGCAGCTGGCGGCCGCCGCCAGCGATCCCAAGACCGACGTGCGGGGGACCGCCGAGTACAAGCGGGACGTGGTCCGGGTCTTCGTCGCCCGAGGCCTCGGCGAGGCCCTCGGGGCCAAGGCTGCGTAGGGGAGGAGCCACCGATGAGGCAAACCGTCACCGTCACCGTCAACGGCCAGGCGCACACGGCCGAGGTCGAGGCCCGGCTGCTCCTGGTGCACTTCCTGCGGGACAACCTCGTGCTCCAGGGCGCCCACGTGGGGTGCGACACCACCAGCTGCGGGGCCTGCACCGTGTTGGTGGACGGCACGCCGGTGAAGTCGTGCACGATGTTCGCCGTCCAGGTCGACGGGCGGGAGGTCACCACCGTCGAGGGGTTGAAGGCGAACGGCCAGCTCCATCCCGTCCAGGTCGGGTTCAAGGAGGAGCACGGGTTGCAGTGCGGGTTCTGCACCCCCGGCATGATGCTGGTGGGCAAGGCCCTGCTCGAGGAGAACCCCGACCCCAGCGAGGAGGAGATCCGCTGGGCCATCTCGGGGAACCTCTGCCGCTGCACCGGCTACCAGAACATCGTCAAGGCCATCCAGTACGCCGCCAAGGCCGAGTAGGAGGACGTCATGGCTGCTCCCACCCGCCCCCGCACCAAGTCGCCCAAGGTGGCCCCCCCTTCCGCCCAGCCCGAGTCGATGTGGCTCGGCAAGAGCGTCAAGCGGAAGGAGGACGACCGCTTCATCGAGGGCCGCGGCAACTACATCGAGGACATCAAGCTCCCGGGCATGCTGCACATGGCCCTGCTGCGCAGCCCGTACGCCCACGCCCGGATCAACTCGATCGACGCGTCCGCGGCCCAGGCCCTGCCCGGCGTGGTGGCGGTGGTGACCGGTGAGCTGCTGGCCTCGTACAACCTGGCCTGGATGCCCACCCTCTCGGGCGACACCCAGGCGGTGCTGGCCACCGACAAGGTCCGCTTCCAGGGCCAGGAGGTGGCGGCGGTCGTGGCCGAGGACCGCTACGTCGCCCACGACGCCCTCGAGCTGATCGAGGTCGACTACGAGCCGCTGCCCGCAGTCGTCGACCCCTTCAGGGCCCTCGAGGACGGCGCCCCCTTGATCCGCGACGACAAGGAGGGCCAGACCGACAACCGCATCTACCACTGGGAGTCGGGCGACCCCGAGGCCACCGAGGCGGCCTTCGCCCAGGCCCACAAGGTCGTCTCGATCGACACCCACTACCCCCGCTCCCACCCGTCGCCCCTCGAGTGCTGCGGGTGCGTGGCCGACGTCAACCCCGCCTCGGGCAAGGCGACGATCTACATGACGTCGCAGGCGCCCCACGCCATCCGCACGGTGTTCGCCCTCGTCGCCGGGCTTCCCGAGCAGAACATCCAGATCATCTCCCCCGACATCGGCGGCGGGTTCGGCAACAAGGTCCCCGTCTACCCGGGCTACGTGGTGGCCACCGCTGCGTCGCTGGTCATCGGCAGGCCCGTCAAGTGGATCGAGGACCGCACCGGCAACCTCATCTCCACCGGCTTCGCCCGCGACTTCCACATGCACGGCGAGCTCGCCCTCACCAAGGAGGGCAAGATGCTGGGGCTGCGGGTCAAGATGCTGTCCGACCAGGGCTACGCCTACGCCGACGCCCAGCCCTCGAAGTTCAAGGCGGGCCTGTTCCACATGGTCACCGGGTCCTACGACCTGCCCGCCGCCCACGTCGTCACCGACGGGGCCTACACCAACAAGGCGCCCGGGGGCGTGGCCTACCGGTGCTCGTTCCGCATCACCGAGGCGTCGTACCTGATCGAGCGGCTCGTCTCGAACGCCGCCTACGAGATGCGGATGGACCCTGCCGAGTTCCGGCGCCGCAACCTGCTCCGGCCGGAGCAGTTCCCCTACAAGACGGCCACCGGGTTCGTCTACGACTCGGGCGACTACGAGACCAACATGGACCTGGCCCTCAAGGCGGCCGGGTACAAGAAGCTGCGCACCCAGCAGCGGGCCCTCCGCAAGGAGGGCGGCACGAAGATGATCGGCGTGGGCCTGGCCACCATGACCGAGGCCCTGGGAGCGGGCCCGAGCCGGGACTACGACATCCTGGGCATCAAGATGTTCGACTCGGCCGAGCTGCGGGTGCACCCCACCGGCAAGGCCATCCTCAAGCTCGGCGTCCGCCACCAGGGTCAGGGCCACGAGACGACGTTCGCCCAGATCGTCGCCCACGAGCTGGGCATCCCGCCCGGCGACATCCTCGTGCAGGAGGGCGACACCGACAACACGCCCTACGGCCTGGGCACGTACGCCTCCCGGAGCACGCCCGTGGCGGGAGCGGCCGCTTCGCTGGTGGCCCGGAAGCTGCGGGACAAGGCCCGCAAGATCGCCGCCTACCTGCTGGAGGTCTCGGAGGACGACCTCGAGTGGGAGAACGACCACTTCTCGGTCAAGGGCGCGCCGGAGAAGTCCAAGTCGATCCAGGAGATCGCCTTCGCGGCGTACACCAACCACCCCCTGGGCATGGAGGCGGGGCTCGAAGGCGTGCAGTACTACGACCCCCCCAACCTCACCTTCCCGTTCGGGACCTACGTGGTCGTGGTCGAGGTGGACACCGAGACGGGCCAGTGGAAGCCGCTGAAGGTCGTCGCCGTCGACGACTGCGGCGTGCGGATCAACCCGATGATCGTCGAAGGCCAGATCATGGGCGGGCTCACCGAGGGCTTCGCCATGGCCGCCATGCAGCTCATCACCTTCGACGAGGACGGCAACTGCATCGGCGCCAACTTCATGGACTACCTGCTGCCCACCGCCTGGGAGACCCCGCACTTCGACCTGTACGAAACCTGTACGCCGTCGCCCCACCACCCCCTGGGGTGCAAGGGCGTGGGGGAGTCGGCCACCGTCGGTTCGCCGGCCGCCTTCATCAACGCCGTGGTCGACGCGCTCCACCACCTGGGTGTGCGCAACGTGGACATGCCCGCCACCTCGTCCAGTGTGTGGGAGGCCATTCAAGCGGCCCAGCGGTCGTAGAATCGGGCTGGTGACGTTCGACCTCGCAGCCGAGGAGTCGCTGCTTCGAGGCCGGCGGGAGGCCTATGTGCGGGCGACGGTGGTGTGGGCGCGCCACCCCGTCTCCGCCCAACCGGGCGACAAGGCGCTGATCACGTCGGACGGCCACCTCCGAGGATGGGTGGGGGGGTCGTGCGCCGAGCCCGTGGTCGTGCGGGAGGCGGGCGGGGTGCTGGCCCAGGGTCGTCCCCGCCTGCTGCGGCTCGGTCCGGCCGCCGACCTGCCGGCCGAGGAGGAAGGAGTCGTACTGGCCGCCGTGAGCTGCGCCAGCGAGGGGTCGGTGCAGGTCTTCCTCGAGCCCGTCGAGCCGGCGCCGCACCTGGTGGTGGTGGGTCGCTCGCCGATGGTCCACGCCCTCGTGGCCATGGCCGGGGTGCTCGGCTTCGAGACGGTCGTCGTCGAGTCGGACGACCCGTCCCCCGACCTGGCCGCGGGGGGCACGGTGCTGACCGAGCTGGACCTGGCCAAGGCCGACGTCGGGCCGGCGTCGTTCGTGGTGGTGGCCACCATGGGCCGCTACGACGAGGACGCGCTGCAGGCGGCGCTGGCCACGCGGGCCCGGTACGTAGCGTTGGTGGCGTCCGACCGACGGGCCGCCAAGGTGCTCGAGGCGCTGGGGGCCGCAGGAGTGGACGAGGCCGACCTGGCCAGGGTCAAGAGCCCCGCCGGCCTGCCCCTGGGAGAGCTTCCCCACCCGGAGATGGCGGTCTCCATCCTGGCCGAGATCGTGCAGGCCAAGGCCGCTCACCGGGTGGCGCCCGCGGCCGGCGTCTCCGGGCACGCTCCGGCCACCGCCCTCGACCCGGTCTGCGGCATGACCGTGGAGATCACCGACCGCACGCCGTCCGCCGAGCGCGACGGCCGCACCTACTGGTTCTGCTGCCCCGGCTGCCGGTGGCGGTTCCTCAACCCGGCATGAGCGAGCTCGACGACGTGCTGGCCGCGCTGGAGGCGTCGGACGGGGCCGACGCCGCCCTGGCCACGGTCGTCGCCGTGCGGGGCTCGACGTACCGGCGGGAGGGCGCCCGGCTGGTGGTGCCCGCCGGAGGTGGGCCGACCGTCGGCAACATCTCCGGCGGCTGCCTGGAAGGCGACGTGGCCGACACCGCCCGGGAGGTGCTGGCCTCCGGCCGGCCGGCGTTGCTGAGCTTCGACCTGACCGCCGACGACGAGGCGGTGTGGGGCTGGGGCCTCGGCTGCAACGGCGCCATCGACGTGTTCGTCGAGCCGGCCCGCCAGGCTGCCCGCTTCGCCGCCGCCATGCGTACCGCCATCGCCGAGCACCGCCCGCTGGCGCTGGCCACCGTGGTCGCGGGCGGCCCCCCGGGCGCCCGCCTCGTCGTCCACCTCGACGGCCGACGGGAAGGCTCGCTGGGCGATCCCGCGGTCGACGAGGAGGTGTCCGAGGCGGCCGCCGAGGCGCTGGCCGAGTCCCGCTCTCGCACGGTGAGCGTGCAGGCGGGGTGGCGGGTCTTCGTCGAGGCCCTCGTCCCTCCGCTGCGGCTGGTCGTCTGCGGAGCGGGCCACGACGCCATCCCGCTCGTGGAGTTCGGGGCGCGGCTGGGTTGGCGGGTCGACGTGGTCGACGACCGCCGGGCCATGCTGGTGGAGGAGCGGTTCCCGCAGGCGTCGCGGCTGGTGCTGGCCCAGCCGGGCGAGGCGGCGAGGGCGGCGGCGGTCGACGCCCGCACGTACGTGGTGGTCATGAGCCACAACTTCCTGCGGGACAAGGCCTACCTGCAGTCGTTCCTGGGCTCGGCGGTCGCCTACCTGGGCATGCTCGGTCCCCGGGCCAGGTTCGAGCGGCTGGTGAACGAGCTGCGGGCCGAGGGGGTGGAGGTGGACCCGGCCGAGCTGGCCACCGTGCACGGGCCGGCCGGGCTCGACCTCGGGGCCGAGGGCCCCGAGCAGATCGCGTGGGCGATCGTGGCCGAGGTCCTCGCGGTCAGCAACGGTGCGGGTGCGGGGCCTCTGCGGGACCGGCCGGGGCCGATCCACCGGCGGGAGCCGGCGCTGGGAGCGAAGGCGTGACCCTCGTCGACTCCCGCCAGCGGGTGGTGACCGACCTGCGCATCTCCCTCACCGACCGCTGCAACTTCCGCTGCACGTACTGCATGCCGGCCGAGGGCCTGGCGTGGTTGAACAAGCCCGAGCTGCTCACCGTCGACGAGATCGAGCGGGTGGTCAGGCTGTTCGTCCGCCTGGGGGTGACGGAGGTGAAGCTCACCGGCGGCGAGCCGACGGTGCGGGCCGAGCTCCCGGAGATCGTGACGCGTATCCGGGCCCTCGATCCCGACCTCGACCTCTCGCTCACGACCAACGGCTTCCTCCTCGAGCGGCTCGCCCGGCCTCTGCGGGAGGCGGGCCTCGACCGGTTGAACGTGTCGTGCGACTCGCTCCTGCGCCACCGGTTCCAGGCCATGACCCGCCGCGACGCCCTCGACCAGGTCCAGGCCGGCCTGGCCGCCGCCGAGGAGGCCGGGTTCTCGCCCCTGAAGCTCAACTGCGTGGTGCTCGGGGGCACCAACGACGACGAAGTGGTGGACTTCGCCCGCCTGGCCCGCGAGACGGGGTGGGACGTGCGGTTCATCGAGTACATGCCCCTCGACGCGGACCACGCCTGGGAGCGGGCCAAGGTGGTCCCCTCCCGCCTCATCCGCGAGGCCATCGGCGCCGTGTACCCCCTCCTCCCCCGTGACCGGGGCCCCGAGCCCGCCACCACCTTCACCTTCGCCGACGGCGCGCCCGGCTCCGTCGGTTTCATATCGTCGGTCACCGAGCCGTTCTGCGACACCTGCAACCGGGTGCGGGTGACGGCCGAGGGCCAGCTGCGGGTGTGTCTTTTCGCCATCGAGGAGACCGACCTGCGGGAGCCCATGCGGGCGGGCGCCACCGACGACGAGCTGGCCGCCGTCGTCCGCTCGGCGGTGTGGGACAAGTGGGCGGGCCACCGCATCAACCATCCCGATTTCATCCGGCCGCCGCGCTCGATGTCGTCCATCGGCGGGTAGGACGCCCGGAAGGGAGCCGCACCATGCGCATCGAGAACCGCTTCACCGTCAGCCTCCCCATCGATCAGGCGTGGAAGGTGCTGCTCGACGTGGAGGGCATCGCCCCCTGCATGCCCGGGGCGGAGATCGAGGACGTCATCGAGGACGGCTTCGCGGGCACGGTGAAGGTCAAGCTGGGAGCGATCCTGGCCACCTTCAAGGGCACGGTGCACTTCACCGAGCTGGACGAGACCGACCACCGGATCGTCCTGCACGCCAAAGGGCGCGAGATCAAGGGCCAGGGGAACGCCACCGCCGACGTGACCGTCGTGCTGACGCCCGTGGCCGCGGGTACGGAGGCGTCCATCGACGCCGACATCGCCATCACCGGCAAGATCGTCCAGTTCGGCCGGGGCGTGATCCTCGACGTCTCGGGCAAGCTCATCCGCCAGTTCGTCGACTGCCTGGAGGACAAGCTGGCCAACGAGGGCCTGGCCAGCGGGGTGTGAAGTGAGCGACGGGCCGGTCGAGATCCCGGTACGGCGGGTCCCGACGCGTCCCCAGCCGGCGGAGCCCATCGACCTCCTGGCCCTGGCCGGTGGGTCCCTGGCCCGCCGCAGCCTGCCCGGGATCGCCATCGCCGCCATCGCCGCCGCCGCCGCCCCGAGGCGTCCCCCGGTCCGCTGGGCCATCGCCGCCGTGGGGGCCGGCGCGGTGGCCGGGCTCGAGTGGTGGGCCCGGCGGGACGACCGGCTGTAGGCCCGCAGCCCGGTGGGCGATGTCGTCGGGGTCGTGCTCGGGGCGGGCGCCTCCCGCCGCCTCGGTCGCCCCAAGCAGACGCTCCCCTTCGGTGACACGACCTTGCTCGGGTGGACCCTGCGCAGCGTCGAGGCGTCCTCACTCGAGCGCATCGTGCTGGTGATCGGCGGAGCGGCCGACGACGTGCTGGCCGGCCTGAGCCCTCGCCGGGCGGTGGTCGCCCGCAACGACGCCTACGGCACCGGGTGCGCCTCGTCGCTGTTGGCGGGACTGGACCACGCCGGCGAGGCCGACGCCGTCATGCTGCTGCTGGGCGACATGCCGGGGGTCGACGCACCGGTCATCGACGGGGTCCGGCAGGCGTGGGAGGCCCTCGGGCGCCCGCGCGCCGCGGTCACGCGCTACCGCGACGGCCTCGGCCACCCGTTCGTGTTCTCGTCGGCGGCCTTCGACGACCTGCGTGGGCTGCACGGCGACAAGGCGGTGTGGAAGATCGTGGACCGCGACCCGGCCGTCGCCCGGATCCCGGTCGACCGCCCCCTCCCCCTCGACGTCGACACGGAGGAGGACTACCGGACCGTGCTCGCCGCCCTGGTGGGCGGTGACTAGGGCAGGAACAGCCGCGACCGCAGCAGGCCGGTGGTGTGGAGCCGGTACCGCACCATCGTCCACAGGGTGGCCAGGCCGTAGCGGATGTTGGCCCGCATGGACGTGGAGGAGGCCTCGGGGAAGTACCGCGTCTTGATGGGCACCTCCACCACGCGCTGCTTGAAGGCCACCGCCTGGGCGATGACCTGCGAGTCGAACACGAAGTCGTTGGAGTTGCGCAAGAACGGCACCGTTTCCAGGAACGACCGGGAGTAGGCCCGGTAGCCGGTGTGGAGCTCGCTGAACCCGGTGCCGAGGATGGCGTTCTCGAGCGCGGTGAGGGCCTTGTTCGACAGGTAGCGGTAGAGCGGCATCTTCCCGGCCCGGGCCCCGCCCGGGATCATCATCCGGCTGCCGAGGACCAGCTCCGCCTCACCCCGCTGGATGGGGGCGATGAGATCGGGCAGCACGGCGGGGTCGTA
Source organism: Acidimicrobiia bacterium (assembly GCA_046565765.1). Lineage (GTDB taxonomy): Bacteria > Actinomycetota > Acidimicrobiia > Acidimicrobiales > AC-14 > JBFMCT01. The sequence continues at coordinate 117,309 of JBKHXX010000094.1, forward strand.
CTGGCCGTCGGGATGGAGCATCACCACGATCTCCGCCCCCAGCCGCAACGCCTCCAGGTAGCAGGTCTTCTGGTTGCCGCCGTAGCCCACGTTGTGGGGCAGGCCGATGGTGCGGATGGGGAGGCGGGACGCCACCTCCAGGGTCTCGTCCCGGCTGCGGTCGTCGACCAGCAGTACCTCGTCGACCACGTCCCGGGAGATGCCGGTGTAGGTGGAGGCGAGGGTGCGGGCCGCGTTGTAGGCAGGCATGACCACCAGCACCGGGCACGGCGCGCTCGGTTCGGGTGTGGTCTCGGCCATGGCACCATCTTTGCCGCGTATGGCTCAGCCGGGGCGACGCAGGCGCCGGCGCAGCACGCGCGACGGCGTGGCCGCCAGGCGCATGACCCGCCCCCGGTAGCGGGGCCCGCCCCAGAGCACCCGGCACCCGACGGCGATCCACGAGCACACCGCCCGCTCGAGCACCCAGGCGGGGGCGAACGCGACGCAGGAGGCGGGAAAGACCGATCGTCCCCCGCCCCGCCGGCGCCCCCGTTCGGCCACGCCCATGGGGACGAGGACCAGGGCGGCGAGGAGGACCAGGCGCCGGCGGACGAGAGCGGCCACCACCAACGGGACCACGGCGAGGGAGGCGACCAGCCGGGGCGGCTGGGCGAAGTCGTCGAACGCCTGGCGGACCCGCTGGTTGCGGAACTGGCGGGCCGTCGGTGGCAGCCGGCGCACGTACAGGTCGAGGGGGCTGTGGACGCTCCCGCCCACCGCCCGCACCGTCCGCATCAGCTCGAGGTTCTCGAACATGGCGTCGCCGTCATACCCGCCCGCGGACAGCAGGGTCGAGCGGCGGACGGCCAGCGTGCCGGGGTAGTCGGCCCCGAACGCACGGTTGAGGAGGCTGCGGGCCGTGTCCCACCGGGCGTGCCACGGGAGCGGCTCGAAGTAGTTCTGGGGGCGCACCACGTCGGCCGCACCGAGAAGGGCGGCCGCCCGGGCCAGGCCGGCGGCATCCCAGCGGACGTCGTCGTCGGCGATGACCACGGCCTCGTTGCGGGCCAGCTCCACACCCGTGAGGACGCCGTCGACCTTGCCGTTGGCGAACGAATGGCGGGGATCGGGCGGGAGGTGCCGGGGCCCCGGGCCGAAGGCGGCGGCGTGGGCCTCGAACACCTCCGGCGGCGACCCGTCCATCACCAGCAGGTCGTCCACCACCATGGCCAGCCCGCGCACGTACCGGGCCAGCTCGGCCACGTCCTCCACCGAGTCCTTGCGCAGTGGCAGGACGTAGGACAGCGCCAGGGCGCCGACGGCGTGGCGTCCTACGGACGAAGCGAGCTGCGTTCTCGAGCCCACGAGTCGAGCAGATGGGCGGTGAGCCTGCCCTCCACGGCCGAGAGGGCGCGGGCGCCGAAGAGGATGTCGGCGGCCAGGGCGGGTTGCTGGGCGGCCAGCCCGCCGGCCATGGCGGTGCCGGCGATGGCGGCGTGGCGGACGTCGGCCTCGACGTGGACGTCGTAGAAGCGACGGGCCTGGGACCCGAGGCCGAGGCGCCCGAGGGCCCGGCTGTAGCGGCTCATGGGCGTGACCGACGTCATCTCGAACGCAGCCAGGTGCCCGACCAGGGCGGCCCGGAGGCGGCGGTGCAGGCCGAACATGCTCACCAGGTTGACGGTGGCGAGGGTGGTGCCGGGCAGGCGGTCGACGTAGGCCCCGTAGGTCGTGTCGAGCCCGAGGGCGGTCATCGTCGCCGCGAACAGCTCGGCGTGGCTCTGGCCGGGCACGCCCTCGCCGTACTCGTCGGCTTGGATCTCGACGATGGCCGACTTGGGGCTCCCCCACAGGCGGGGCAGGGCCCACGTGTGGGGGTCGGCCTCCTTCAGCTGGTAGGCCGACCGGTGGATGGCGAACTCCCGGAACTGCTCGAGGGTGCCGTACTCCTCCATCCACGCCGACAGCGAGGGCCCGTCGCCGGACACGACCTCGGCCAGCCGGTCGCCCACCTCGGCGGGGTCCACGCCGTCGTCGCTCACCGCCTCGGCCCTGAGCGCCTCCTCGAACGCCGTCTCCAGACGCCGGCGAAAGGCGAGCAGGGCCGGGTCCCACTCCCAGCCGTCGGCGACGCCGGCCAGGCCCCGGTAGTGCAGCTCGTAGCAGGCGTAGAGGGCGACGTGGAGGTCCTCCCCTGTCAGGGGGTCGTCGCCGATGCGGTCGGGCAGGGGCACGGCGCCGGCGGGCCGGACCAGGCGCTCGAACAGGACGGCGCTCAGGGGCCCGCGGGGCGCCGGAAGCGCCGGGCCCACGTCTTCGTCGGCCTGACCGCGTGGGGCGGGAGGGGACTGCTGCGCGATGGCGGTCACGGGCCGGTTACTTCCCGCCCTCGGCGGTGTGCAACCGCGGTTGAGGGGCTACCCCTCCTCGTCGAGGTAGCCGGGGCCGCGGTCGTAGGTCAGCCCGGCCGGCTCGTCCTCCACCCGCATGGCCGCCTCCTCGGCGGGCAGCGAGTACTCGCGGTCGGCGTCGAGCTCGCCGATGGCGTCGGGCTCGTCGTCGCTGAGGCCGTCGTCGGACCCGGGCTCCAGCACGCTGGCCCCGCCCCCCGTGTCCTCCCGCAGCCCCCGTTCCCACACCTCCGGCTCCTCCCGGCGGGCCCGCATGGCCACCGACTCGCCGATGGCCTCCTCCCGGGCGGTGGTGCCCCACTCCTCGACGCCCTGGGACACGTCGAGCGGCGGCGGCTCCTCCTCCGCCTCCCAGCCCTGGGGGACGTCGCGGGGCTGCTCGCTGGTGGCCGGGATGCCGGGCTCGATCTCGTCGGGCGCGGGCCGGGTGGTCTGCTGGTCGCTCATCCCGAGAGTCCTTCCCGCGGCCCCGCCCGGGCAACCGTCAGGAGCCGAGCAGGGCGGCGGTGACCGGCTCGTACGCCGACGCGGGCAGGCCGTCGTCCACGACCAGCACGCCGTCGGTCCGGCCCCGCAGCTGGGCCAGGGGGAGGGCGGGGTCGTTGACGTCGGCGATGGAGACGGTCGGGATGCCGGCCTCGACGCCGGCCCCCGCGTAGCCATGGTCGCCGATGACGGCGTCCACCCCGTCCGGGCCACCGAGCTCCTCGAGCATCGCCTCCATGTAATCCGGGCGGTGGGAGTGCAGGAGGTTGCCGTGGACGACGAGCGTCCCCACCCCGTCGAAGAAGCGGACGGAGCCGGCTTGGCCGTCGGAGAGAATCGGTCGCGCACCGCGTCGAGGGGCTCGAGGACCCGGCACCCGGCGCCGGCGAGGGCCCGGGCGATGGCGGCGTAGTGGGGGAGGAGGGCGAAGGCATGACCCGTCGCGATCAGGACCCGGGCCCCGGTGGCGGCCATGCGGTTGACGAGCCGGCGCTGGCGCGCGATGGCCTCGGCCGCCGCTGCAGGGTCGACCCATGGCATGGCGGAGGGATCTTCGAGGGAGCCCGACAGGTCGACGCCGCAGGCGGACAGGGCCCGGACGACCTCGTCCTCGGTGGCGTCTCGCCAGTCGGAGAGGCCGAAGGTGCAGTCCGGGTCGCCCGCCACCAGCCGCCGCGCGTTCTCGACGCAGGCGGCGACAGGGGTGGCCACCCGGCCGGCGAGCCCGCTGGCGGCCAGGTGGTGCTCGAGGCTCACGTCAACAGGCTGAGGCCGATGAAGAGGGCGATGACCCAGCCCAGGATCCACAGCCCGGACACGACGATCACGCCGATGAGGCACCCCTGGGGGAGGGCATCGATACGCTCACGGACGCTGCCGCCACGGCTGGCCTCCCAGGTGCTGGGCCGGTAGCCGCCTCCGCCGTACCCTGCCCCGGGATCGGCGCCCGGCACGTTGAAGGCGCCGACACCGCGGAGCAGGAACCACAACCCCACTCCGAGGGCGACCGCCACCAGGGGGATCAGTAGCGCAACGATCACCGGCGGTTGCCGAACGGCGACCGCGTCGTGGGCGTGGTGGGCAACGGCAGCGTCACCCTGCTGGTGGGGGGCGCCCGGTAGATGCTGGTGGGGGAGGTGCGGGTCGTCGGGGTCGTGCGGGGGAACGTGGGAACGGTGAACTGGCTGGTGGGCGTGGTCCCTTCCTGGACGTCGACCGTGGGCGGCGGCGCCACCGGCGCCACCGGCACGGGCGGGATGGTGGCGACGGTGGTGGGCGGCGTCGGCTTGGCGAAGTCGGTGAGGTTCAACTCGGGGGCGGCCGACTCCATGTAGGCCTTCCACGTGGGGGCGGCCATGGTGCCGCCGTACACGCGGGAGTGGCCCTTGATGTTCACCAGCGACTTGCGGGAGTCGGCGTAGCCCATCCACACAGACGTGGACAGCTCGGGCGTGTAGCCGACGAACCAGGCGTCGCCGTAGTCCTCGCTCGTGCCCGTCTTGCCGGCCGTGCCCGCCGGACGGCCGATGTCGGCTGCCGTGCCGGTGCCGTAGGCCACCGTGTCGCTGAGCACGTCGTTGATGGTGTCGGCGATCGGCTCCGGCAACACCCGCTTGGCCTTCTTCGCCTTGACCTCCTCCAGCACCTTGCCGTTGCCGTCCTCCACCCGGACGACCGGGGAGGCGGCCATCAACATGCCCCGGTTGGCGAACGCCCCGTAGGCGGAGGCCATGTCGAGGGGGGACACCTCGGCGGCCCCGAGGGTGAGGCTGGGACCGTACAGCTCGCCGTTGGGCAGCTTGCCCTCCGGGTTGATCATGGTGAGGCCCAGGCGGTTGGCCATCTCGGCCGTCTCCTTGGTGCCGACATCCTCGATCAGCTGGGCGTAGACCGTGTTCACGGAGTAGGCGGTGGCCTGGCGGAGGGAGAGGGCGCCGTAGCCGCTGCTCTCCACGTTGCTCACCACGCAGCCCGCCGCGTCGCCGCCCCGGCAGCCTCGGAACCGGTAGCTGGACGGGCCCGAGTAGACCTCGGTGACCGGGATGCCCTGCTCGAGGGCCTCGGCCAGGGTGACCGGCTTGAAGGCCGAACCCGGTTGGCGGCCCGTGCCGCCGCCGTCCACGCAGAACGGCTCGTTGGGCTTGGGCTGGACCGGTCCGGCGCAATTTCCCAGCGCCAGGTTGACCTGCGACTTGGCGAAGTCGCGCCCCCCCACCAGGGCCCGGACCAGGCCGGTGCGGGGGTCGACCGACACCATCGCCATCTCGAGCGGGGCCGACGTGCCCGACAGGGCCTCCTTGACGGCCGCCTCGGCCTTGGCCTGCAACGACGGGTTGAGCGACGTCGTCACCTTGAGCCCGCCCCGGTAGACCATCTCGTCGCCGTACTTGGCGACCAGGTACCGCCGGACGTAATCGGTGAAGTAGGGGTACTCCGACTGCTGCTCGAGGGGCGGGTGGATCCGGGTCGCCGCCCCGTCGGGGTTGAAGTTCTCGGTCACCAGGACGAGACGCTGCGTCGCCGCCTCCGAGTACTGGGCGTCGGTGATCCGTCCCTGGTCGCGCATCTGGCCCAGCACCTGCATGCGCACGGCCTCGGCCCCGGACGGGTTGGTGCGGGGGTCGTTGACGCTCGGCTGGCGGATGAGACCGGCGAGGAGGGCGGCCTCGGAGAGGTTGAGGTCACGGACCGACTTGCGGAAGTAGGTCTGGGAGGCGGCCCCCACGCCGTAGGCGCCGCTGCCGAGGTAGGCGCGGTCGAGGTACCGGTAGAGGATCTCGTCTTTCGACATCTCCTTCTCCAGGCGGCGGGCGATGGCCGCCTCCTGGATCTTCCGGCTCAGGGTCTTGGCCGGGTCGAGGTAGACGAGGCGGGCGTACTGCTGGGTGAGGGTGGAGGCGCCCTCCACGTAACCGCCGCCCGTCAGGTTGCTCCAGAGGGCGCGGAACACGGCCCGGTCGTCGACGCCGCTGTGGGAGTAGAACCGGCGGTCCTCGGCGGCCACCACCGCCTGCTTCAGGACGTCGGGGATGTCCGCCTGCTCGACCGGGATGCTGAGGTCGAACTCACGCAGCAGCCCGATCTGGCGACCGCCGTCGTCGTACAGCCGGGTGATCCCCGAGACGACCGAGGGGCGCTCCTTGGGGAGGTCGCTCGACAGCAGGCCCTTGTACATCGTGTAGAGGATGAGCACCACCAGGAACGGCATCAGGACGGCGGCGACCACCGCGCCGATGGCGATGCGGAAGAGCCAGCCGTTGCCGGATTCGCCCCACTGCGGCTCGGGCGGCCGGCCGACCTGCCTGGGTTTCCAGGTCGGCGGGGTCGACTGCCAGGACGGGGTGGGCGGTTCGAGAAGCTGGGTCATGGATGGAAGCCCTGGGCGACGGCGGTGACGTCGTGAAGCCGGACGATCCCCGGCTTCACGAAGCGAATGCTGACGTCTCGGCGCGCTGCCACGGGAGCCTCCAGGTCGGTGCCAGTCTTCCCCTCCATCACCCGCTCGCCCGTACCCATTTCACGTCTGTGGCAACCCCGTGACCCTGCCCTGTGCGAGAGCCTCCGGCCCAGCCTAGGGGTTCAAGCTGATTCGAACCGGGCGCGCAGCCGCCGGAACCCCTCGTGGGAACGGAGCGGCTCGAGGTCCGGGTCGCCGTCGAGGAGCGCCACATCGGCGAACCCGGCGTCGGTCGCCCGCTCCAACCAGTCGAGGGCGGCGGCCTCGTGGCCCGCCCGGGCGTGGCTGCAAGCCAGGTTGTAGGCCACCCGCCCGCCCCCGTCGGCGCCCGAGTCGAACGCCCGTTGGCCGGCCGCCGTCGCCTCCTCGTAGCGGCCCCCCTCGTGGAGGTGGACGGCCAGGCGGGCGACCGCGTCCGGACCCGGCCCACCCGGGCCGAGCAGGAGATCGCTCAGGGCCTGGTCGAGCCCGGCTCGGGCCACCGCGTCGGCCACCGCCGGCGCGGCCAACCCGGTGTGCTCCTGGCGGTAGGCCGCCACCATCCGGTCGAGGGCCTCGTCGGCCCGCCCTCCGTCCAGCTCGATGGCGGCGAGGAGGAACCCGTCGGGCTCCCGCCCGTGCGGATAGCGCTCCAGGGCCGCTCGGGCGCCCTCCCGGTCGCCCTCGGTGAGCCGCGACCACGCCAGCAGCTCCATCGCGAGGGCCATGACGTCGGCCGAGGGCCGGTCGGCCAGGGCCCGCTCGGCGGCGGCCGCGGCAGTGCCGCGGTCACCGCGGCGGAGGGCCTGCCAGCCCTCTACGAGCTCCTGGTGAAGGGTCTGGTTGCGGGCGGCCGACAGCTGGCTGATGTTGTAGAAGGCGAAGAAGCCGGCGAACAGGGCGCCGAAGAAGTAGCCCGCCGAGAGGGCGAAGAGCCCGCCCGCTCCGGCGACCACCGCCGAGAGCAGGTGCGCCGGGCGCAGGCCGCTCCCACCCGTGAAGAGGTTGAGCACCGCGGCCGACACCCGGCCGCCGTCGAGGGGCAGGATGGGCAGGAGGTTGAGGACCGACCAGGCGATGTTGACGAAGACCAGGTCGGCGAGGATCGTCTCGGTGTTGGCCGAGAGGCCTTCGGTCGACCGGGCCAGGTAGAGGGCGGGCGCACCCAGGAGGGCCATGCCGGTCAGGGGGCCGGCCAGGCTCACCACGATGTCGCGACCGGGCGACAGCGGCTCACCCGAGCCGGAGGTCAGCCCGCCCATGCCCTGGAGGAGGATCTCGGGGCGCTGGCCGTAGCGGCGGAACGCCACCGCATGGCCCAGCTCGTGGAGGAGCACGGAGCCGGTGACGATCAGGACCCAGCTGACCAGCAGCGCCCCGCTGCGTACGCCGAAGCCCAGGAGCAAGGCGATCAGCAGGAAGGTGGGGTCGATCCGGACCGGGATGCCGGCGATCCGGAAGGCCAGGCCGTTGCCCACGGGCTCAGGCTAAGCCGGGGTCATGCAGCCGGCAGATCAGTTGCGCCGCCAGCGCTGCCAGAACGGCCTGCGCCGGGGCCGTTCGAACTCCGACAGGATGTCCAGGCCGGCGGCGTTGACGATCTCCTCCGCCGCGTCGAGCACCTCGGCCGCACCCTGGCCCAGCCCGGGCGGCTCCTCGGGCGTGGGCGGTGCCACCAGGCTCCCCACCTTCCAGTTCACGTCCGCCAGCCGGGGGGCGTAGCCGGTGCAGTTCTCGGGGCACCGCCAAGGCGCCTCCGGCGCCAGGTCGATGTTGCACTTCCGCACCGTCTCGCCTCCGGGGTAGGTGCGGCTCTCGTAGTTCTTGCAGTCCATTCGCATCGGCATAGCGAGGACCAGTTTCGCATGGGCCCCGACGTTCGGTCCGTCGCTCACCATTAATTCAGTTGACGCGGAACGGCGAAGTCGCCACCATGTCAGCGGACCCATGGAAAGCCAGTACGTACGCGTCGGGGAAGGAGGTGTCATGACCGGACAGGCATATCGGCAGGTGAAGCCTCGTGGCGGTTGTGGCATCGCCGCGCCTTCGTGGACGCCGATGGCCACGCGAGCCACCACTGCCCCGTCGTTCCTCAACGACCACGGCATTGGGTGGCCCCTGGGCACTGGAGACTTCCCATCGGGATAGATCTCCATCCACTCCCTTCGAGGAAGTGCCCAGAGGCCGCCGGGAACCCCCGGCGGCCTTTCCGTTTCTACAGAAAGAGGGCAGAGCAATGCTCGCCGAAAGGTGGGAGGACAGAGAGGCGGTGCGGGGGAGACCCCGGTGCAACGACGGCACCGGCGAGCTCACCGCGTTGTTCTTCTCCGAGCAGCTTGACGACATCGCCCGGGCGAAGGCGATCTGCGCCGAGTGCCCGGTGAAGGAGGCGTGCTTCGAGGACGCGCTCGCTCGTCAGGAACCGTACGGCGTCTGGGGCGGTCGGCTCTTCTTCAAGGGCAAGGTGCTGGCCTTCAAGCGGCCCCGCGGCCGCCCGCCCAAGAACCCCAGAACGACCATGATCGCCTGACGGGTGAGTCGGGGTGCCGCCGGTGCCATGCCCCCCATGGCACCGGCGGCCCCTCGGGGGGCATGCGACCTGGGGGCGATCTCGAGCACGGCCGGGCGTGGGACCGGCCTGCTTGGGGTGGGGATCGCCCCGCACGGAGAAGCTACGGGGACCGGGTGACGCAGCCGGGTCGGGATGGTTGCGGGCGGGCCAACGGCGGGTGAACCCTTGCTCCGGCTTCGGCGGGCGTCGAATTCTCGGCGGGGGGTAGGAGCCGGTCATGAGCGACGCAGAGACAACCGAAGGGGCGGAGGCCGGGGCGGGCGACGAGGAGACCACGGACGTCAACGCCGGGGCCCCGGTCGGCACGGCGGAGGGCGAGACGGAGTCGGCCGAGCCGTCCAGCAGCGGGGGCGCGGGCACCACCGCCGCCGAGGACTCCGCCGGCGAGAACGGCGCCGATGGCGAAGCCCGGTCCGAGGGCGGCGGCGAGCGCGGCGACGGCGATGGCGGAGGTGGGGACGGCGGCGGGGGCGCCGGCGACCGCGAGGGTGGCGACGGTGAGGCGGCGGTGGCGACGCCACCAAGGCGGCGGGCAGGTCCGACGACGCCGAGCAGGAGCGGCTGGAGGAGGTCGGCGAGCACATCCGCCAGGCCGCCCAGCAGGCCGAGGAGGCGATCGGCGAACCCGGCCAGAAGTTCTACGAGAGCGGCGACGAGCGGTCGGAGGACGAGGACGACCAGACCATCGCTCCGCCCGGCTGACGGGGGCTGTCAGGCGGGGCAGCCCGGCTGCCCGGGCACGACGGGACGGAAGGCCAGGGAGCGGGCGGTGCCGTTCACGATCCAGGACGTGCGGGCGTTGGCCCGGGACAGGGCGTCGAGCAGGGTGGCGGCCTGGTCGCCCTCGACCAGCGTGCACGGCCGGGCGCCCGTCGGAGGGGCGCCCGAGGACGCCGTGGCCGGCGGGCGGCTCAGGGGCCACGCCACCTGCGGTTGGGGCAGCTGTGGTTCGAGCTCGTAGGCGCCCAGGTCGTACACCGCGATCGCCGATGGCACCCACGCCTCCCGTCCGGGCGGAAGTGCGTTGGCTGCCTCGACGAACTCGCTCAACGCCGTGCGGTTGGCGACCTGCGCAGCCGTCAGCCCCGGCAGGCCGCCGCCGGCCGGTTGGCGGTCGGTGATGCCCAGCGCGTAGGCCACGTGCCGGTGGGTCGTCCCGCCTGCGGCGATCGTCACCGTAGTGTCCGGTGCGTCGGCCACCGGCGGGCGGCCGAAGTCGAGCGGGCCTTCCAGCAGGCCGAGGGCCTCCGCCCGCGCCACCAGCCGGTCGACTCCGGCGGCGTCGAGGGTCGCCTGCTGGAGCGGCGCGATCGCCGGGCCCGGGTAGATCGCGGGCACGGGGGCGCCGGTGATGACCGTCCCGTCGCCCAGCACGGTCACGGTGGGAACGCTGCTGAGCGCCACCTCCACGGGTACGAACCCCCCGTCGACCACGATCTGGACCACCACCTCGCCCCCGGTAGGGCGCACGACCTCGTCGCCGGCACCGCTCCCGGTGCCCACGGTGGCGTCGTCGCCGCCGCACGCGGCCGTGGCGGCCAGGAGGACCAGGGACGCCGCCAGCACTGCGATCGAGCGCTTCATACCGGTGAGACGTCGGGCCGGCCCATCGAGGTTCCCGCCGTCGCTCAGATTTCCAGCGCCAGTTGGCGAGCCGGCGTGGGTGACGGCCGAGGCGCCCGCTCGACCGAGCGGGTCTCCCGGGGGGTGGCCGAGCGCCCGCCGTGGCGGGCGACGAGGTCGGCGACCAGCCGCGACAGCTCCTGCTGGCGAGGTTTGGGGGCGTAGGCGCGCGTGTACAGCTGCTCGTGCGCGGGCAGCAGGTCGGGTCGGGCGCCTGCCAGCCAGCCCAGGTAGTGCTCGCGCACGCCCTGGCGAAGGTGGAGCAGGAGGGGCGTCACCGCCACTGCCCCGGCCTCCACACAGGCCTTGACCACCGCCTCCAGCTGGTCAGGCCGGTCGGACAGCCCGGGGAGGACCGGTGCGACGAGGACACCGCACGGCACGCCGGCAGCCACCAGCCGGGCCACCGCCTCCACCCGCTGGCGAGGGTGAGGCGTGCCCGGCTCGGTCAGCTTCCAGACCTCCTCGTCGAGCGTGCCGATCGAGAAGTTGGCCCTGACGTCGGTCACCCGGGCGGCCTCGGACAGCAGGTCGAGGTCGCGAAGGATCAACGTGGACTTGGTGAGGATGGAGAACGGGTTGCCGGCGGCCGCCAGCTCCCGCACGACGCCCTGGGTCAGCCGGTACTTGCCCTCGCAGCGCTGGTAGGGGTCGGTGTTGGTGCCCATGGCGATGTGCTCACCGGCCCACCTCGATGGCGCCAGCTCCGACCGCAGCCGCTCGACGGCGTTGACCTTAACGACGATCTTGCGGTCGAAGTCGTCACCCCTATTCATCCCCAGGAACTCGTGCGTCGGCCGGGCGAAGCAGTTGTGGCTGACGACGCCGTCGGCGATGAAGTCGCCGGTGCCCGTCGTGATGTCGTACATCGGCATCTCGACGCCGACCGGTTCAACGGCCATGACCCGCCGCGCCCCCTTCCCGTCGAGGGCACGCCCGAGGATCAGCCTCCTCGTCGTTGCGGGATCGACGGTCAGCAGGCCGTCCTTGCGTTCCCGGGCCGGACCGGGCGCGGGCGTCCAGATCCCCAGCAACCGGTGGGCCGTCGTGAGGTGCGGGCGGCGGCGACGGCCGTGCTCGGTGCCCGTCACGTGCCTCCAGCCTCGCTCGGTGAGGAAGCGGTGGTCGCCGCTGGCAAGGAGCTCGGTGCCGTCCTCGAGGGTGATGCGGTAGGCCGGCTTCACCGTCTGCCAGTGGGCGAGGACAGGGGTGGCCACGAACCGTCGGTACCGGCCCACCCCCTGGGTGCCCACCACGAGGTCGCCCACCTGGAGCGAACCGATCGCCCGCGTGCGACCGTCCGCCATGAGGACGGGGGTCTCCGGCGCCAGGCAGTAGGCACACGCATGGCTGCACCCCCTGTAGGCGTTGATGGTGTAGCGGAAGGGCATGCGGGAGGCGGCGGGTACCTCGTTGATGATGCGGCGGGCGTTGACGTGGACGAACTCGAGCCCCCGGTACTCGCCCTTGCCGATGTGGCGCTCGACCACGTCGTCGAAGAGGGCGGTCTGGGGCCCGGCGTCGCCGGCCAGCTGCCAGCGGAGATCGGGCGGGGCGGCCACGGCTTCCTACTGTAGCCGAACGCACGTTCCCCTCACGTTCGCCAATCCGGCGACGGGTGCCGCCCGTAGGATCGTGGACAGACCAGCAGGAGGAGCGATGGACCACAACCTTCGGTACCTGGCCGAGGAGGTGGCGGAGAACCACGCCGCCGGCCTGGTGTCGCGCCGGGAGGCGCTGCGCCACATGGGCGTGCTCGGCCTCAGCGCCGCGACCGCGTCGGCCATCCTGGCCGCCTGCGGTGGCGGGGACGACGACGACGGCGCCACCCAGCCCGCCCCGACCGACGGCCCCGTGACCACGGCCAGCGGTCCTGCCACCACGACGGCCGCCGTCCCCGTCCAGGACGTCACCTACCCGGGGCGCGACGTCACCCTCATGGGGGTATACGCGCCCGCCGCCTCGCCTCGGGGCGCGGTGCTGGTCGTCCACGAGAACCGGGGCATCACCGACTTCGTCCGCACGTTCACCGGCCGGCTGGCGGGCAGCGGGTACACCGCCCTGGCCGTCGACCTCCTGTCGGCCCAGGGTGGCACGGCCACCTTCAGCGACCCGGCCCAGCTCCAGTCCGCGCTCCAGACCAACGCCACCGAGCGCGCCACCGAGGACATGAAGTCGACCCTGGAGGAGCTCGGCCGCCGGGCCCCGGGGCAGAAGCTGGGGGCCGTCGGGTTCTGCTTCGGCGGCAACATGGTGTGGCAGCTGCTCAGCGCCGGCGAGCCGCCCGCGCTGGCCGCCGCCGCCCCGTTCTACGGCTCACCCCAGAACCCCGACTTCACCAAGAGCAAGGCCGCCGTCCTGGCCGTCTACGCCGAGAACGACGGCCGCGTGAACGCGACGCGGGAGACGGCCCGCTCAGGGCTGGAGCAGGCCCGGCTGACCCACGAGATCAAGACCTACCCGGGCGTGGGGCACGCCTTCATGAACCACACCGGGAACAACTACAACGAGGCCCAGGCGACCGCCGCCTACAACGACCTCGTCGCCTGGTTCGGTCGCCACCTGCGTTGAAGTCGTCCCTTCCTGGGGAGGCTAAGAGGGATGACCCAGGAGGCCGAGGAGATCCAGCGCTACCGCCGGGCACTGGAGGGGCTGCTCGGCGTGCCCGCCACCGAGGGTAACCGCATCGACATCCTCCGTAACGGAGACGAGATCTTCCCCGCAGTCATGGACGCCATCCGTTCCGCCCGCCGAACGGTCGACTTCCTGACGTTCGTGTACTGGGAGGGGTCGATCGGCGAAGAGGTGGCCGAGGCCCTGGCCGACCGGGCCCGTGATGGGGTCCGGGTGCGGGTCCTGCTCGACGCGGTCGGGTCCTACACCATGGACACCCGGCTGCTCGACGACATGGAGGCCTCCGGCTGCCTCGTCGAGCGGTTCCGCCCCGTGTCGAAGCTGAAGGTGTGGGAGAACGACCACCGCACCCACCGCAAGGTGCTGATCTGCGACGAGGACGTCGCCTTCACCGGTGGCGTGGGGATCGCCGACGAGTGGCGGGGCCGGGCTCGGGGGCCGTCCGAGTGGCGGGACACCCACTTCCGGGTGCGGGGGCCGGCGGTCGACGGGCTGCGCGCCGCCTTCCTCCAGAACTGGGCCGAGGCGGGCCGTCCCCTCTTCGACGAGGGCGTCGACCGCTTCCCGGAGCAGCCCCAGGACGGGCCGTCGGTGGTCCAGGTGGTGCGGGGCGAGTCGGTGGCCCAGTGGAGCGACATCACCACGCTCATGCGGGCTCTCCTGTGCCTGGCCCGGCGCCGGGTGCGGATCACCACGGCCTACTTCGTCCCCGACGAGGGCACCAGCGAACTGCTGTGCGCCGCCGCCCGCCGGGGCGTGGAGGTGGAGGTGCTGCTGCCCGGCCCTCACATCGACAAGCGGTTCGTGCAGCTGGCGGGCGAGTCGCACTACGCCAGCCTCCTGGAGGCGGGCGTGAAGCTGTGGACCTACCAGCCCTCGATGCTCCACGCCAAGATCATGACGGTCGACGGTCTGGTGGCCACCGTGGGGTCGGCCAACTTCGACTCCCGCTCGCTGGTGCTCGACGACGAGGTCAACCTCGCCGTGCTCGACCGGGACCTGGTCGCCGAGCTCGACGGGCACTTCGAGGAGGACCTGGAAGTGTCGGAACGTGTGGTGGCGGGCGAGTGGGGTGACCGCACCGTCCTCCAGCGGGCCAAGGAGAAGGTGGCGGGGCTGGTGGACGAGCACCTCTGACCACGGGCGTCACGATCGGTCCCGCGGGGTAGACCGCTTGCATGCCCGCACAGACGGCCACCGCTCCCGTTTCCCCGGCCGCCGCGCTGCCCCCCGACGGGGGGCTCGAGCCGCGCCGGATCCCGTTCACCGTCATCGACCAGGCCGTCCACCTGCTCGACACGCCGGCCGAGCCCTGGGGCATCCAGCTGGAGCTGACCCTCTCCGGCCACCTCGACGAGCCCCGGCTGCGCACCGCCGTGCGCACCGCCCTGGCCCGCCACCCCATGGCCCGGGCCCGCCGGCTGGCGGCCCGCCGCACGGACACGACCTGGTGCTGGGAGATCGTCCCCGAGGCCGACCTGGACCCCGTGCGGGTGGTCGACTGCCCCGACGGAGCCGCCCTGGACCGGGCTCGTGAGGACCTGTTCGGGCGACAGATCCCCCTCGCCGAGGCGCCGCCGCTGCGGCTGTGGCTGGCCCGGCGTCCCGGCCACGACGTGCTGATGCTCAGTGCCAACCACGCCGCCTTCGACGGCTACGGCTGCGTGCGGCTCCTGCAGTCGGTGGCCGCCGCCTATGCCCGCCGCCCCGACCCGGACCCCCTCGTCGAGCTGGACGAGGCCCGCGACGTCGACCGCCTCCTGGCCGCGCCCGATCGGGCGACTCGAGCCCGCCGGTTCCGCATGCTGGCCGGCAAGGTCGCCGACATGGTCACCCGCCCCTCCCGGCTCGCTCCCGACGGCGGTGCCGACCGTCCCGGCTACGGCTTCCACCACGTCGCCCTGTCGGAGGACGAGAGCGAAGCGGTCGCGAGCTCCGACCACACCGTGAACGACCTGCTCCTCGCCGCCCTCGTCCTGACCATCGCCGGCTGGAACGAGGACCACGGCAGCGACGCCCGCCGCGTCGGCATCCTCGTGCCGGTCAACCTCCGTCCGAAGGAGTGGGGCCAGGACATGGTGACCAACCTGGTCTTCGACGCCCGGGTGATGGTGACCGCCGCCCAGCGGAGTGGCGTGCCCGCGCTGCTTGCGGCCGTCGGCGAGCAGTCGGAACGCATCAAGAAGGGCGGGGGAGCGGCCCTGATCGAGGCGATCGGCGGCTGGACGGCGCTGCCCCTGTGGACCAAGCAGCCTCTGTCCCCGCTGCTGTGGCTGACCGGCAACCGCGTCGTCTGCACCGCCCTGCTCTCCAACCTGGGCGTGCTCGACGAGCCGCCGGATTTCGGCGCAGGGGTGACTACGACTGAGGCGTGGTTCTCCGCCCCGGGCCGCATGCCCTGCGGGCTCACCGTCGGCGCTTCCACGGTGGGAGGCCGGCTGGACCTCGTCTTTCGGTACCGGCACCCGCTCTTCAGCGCGGATGCGGCGTCCCGGTTCGCACGGGCGTTCCGCGCCGAGCTCGAGCGGGTGGTGAGTGGTTGAGCGACGGAGCGAAGGAGGAGGACGTGCGGGAGGAGATCCGTTCCAGCGTCAAGGACGTGCTCCAGTTCCTGAGACGGTTGGAGCCCGGCGACCACATCGAACCCTTCCCGCCCCGGCTCCCGGAGGCCCGCATCGTCAATGTCGACGGACGGGGTGAGATGTTCGTCCGGGAGATCCCCGGCGACGACGGCGCCCCCACGATCGTGCTCCTCCACGGCTGGACCCTGAGCGCCGATCTCAACTGGTTCTCGGGGGGCTACGAGGTGGCGGCGCGCCACGGGCGGGTGATCGCCGTCGACATGCGGGGCCATGGCCGGGGGCTGCGCAGCGAGCAGCCGTTCAGCCTCGAGGCGGCGGCCGACGACGTCGCCGCCCTGCTCCGCCACCTCGACGCCACGCCGGCCGTCCTCGTCGGGTACTCCATGGGCGGGTCGATCGGCATGGTGTGCGCCGCCCGCCACCCCGACGTCGTGTCGGGCCTGGTGCTCGCCTCCTGTGCCCTCCGGTGGCGGGCCAATTTCTACGAGCGGGTGGTGTGGCTCGGCATGGGGTTCACCGAGTACGTACTGCGCTTCGGCGCCCCCCGGGGCATCACCGACCGGTACCTGCGCCACGCGGTGGAGCAGTCACCCCACCTCGAGGGCTACGAGGGCTGGGTCAAGGCGGAGGCCCGCCGTGGCGACCCGTCCGACATCGGGTGTGCGGCCAAGGAGCTGGCCGAGTTCGACGCCTCGGATCTGGTGGACCGGATCAGCTGTCCCGCGGCCGTGGTCGTGACCGTCCGGGACAAGCTCATCCGTTGCAGCCGCCAACGGGCCCTGGCCGAGGCCCTGCAGGCCCACACCGTCGATGTCGACGGCCACCACAACGCCTGGCTCGTTCTGCCCGAAGAGTGGGCGTCGGCCCTCGACGAGGCGATCGAGGCGGTCACCGCGTCGTCCTCGGGAGCTCAGGGCGACCCCGTCCTCCGTGGTCAGGACCGGCCTCTGGTCGAGGCCCGGGCCGCCCATGGGTGAGGCGGTCGAGCAGAAGAAGGAGGAGGAGCGGGCCTCCGCCGAGCAGGACGGGCGCCGGCCCGACGAGGACCAGGCGGAGCGCACCCGGTCGGACCAGGAGGACCTGCCGGAACCGGACGAGCCCGCCGAAGTACCGGCGCCCGTTGCGTTCCTGGGCCAGCTCCAGGACCTCGTGTACTACGGGATCGCCGTCATTCTGCTCGTGCTGGGAGCGGGAGCCCTCGCCGGCACCGTCGCCGACTTCTTCTCCACCGACGACCAGTTCGCCCAACGCATCACCCATGTGGTCAACGGCGTGCTGTTCGTGGTCATCGTGCTGGAGCTGCTGCGCACGATCCTGGCCCACTTCCAGGACTCCACGTTCCACCTCAAGCCGTTCCTGATCATCGGGATCATCTCGGTGGTGCGCCACATCCTCACGGTGGGGGCCGAGCTCTCCATCGAGGAGGAGAAGGGGAGCGAACTCTTCCACCGTTCCGACGTGGAGCTGGCGGTGAACGCCCTGGTCGTCGTGGCTCTGGTGGTCGGGCTGGTGCTCGTGCGCAAGACCGAGTAGCGAATTACAGCCTTGTAATCGTCACACCCTCTTGGGATAGTGGGACCGATGGCGTCCCCGTCCCTCGCCGCCGCCGCCGAGCGCCTCGCCGTGCTGCTCAGCGCGGGCGCCCCGGCGCCCGTCGCCGATCCCGAGAGCCGGGATCTGGAGTTCGAGGCCGTCGTGACGCCCCGTCCCCTGGCGCGGGGCGCGGCCCCGCCCGAGGTGTGGGCCGTCGACGGCGGCCAGGCCACGGTGGCCGACGCCCGGTCGGTCCAGGTGCTGGTCACGCGGGCGGCCCGGGCCCGGTTCCTGGGCGGGGAGTGCGTGCTGGAGGACGAGGGCGACCTGCGGGCCTGGCTCGTGGGCTGCGGCGAGGAGCGGGTGGCGGCGGCCTCGCTGGGCCTGGGCATCGCCGCCGATGCCGCCGTCGACGTCAACCTGCTTCGGGATGCAGGCGAGTGGGAGGCGGTGGCCCGGTGCGTGGCGGAGGCGTCCCCCGGGGCGTTCGTGCTGGTCGACGGCGACCTGCGGCCCGACCTGCGCATCCCCGCCGAGCGGGTGGGGGCCCTGTTGGCCGAGGCCCTCGATCGAGGGGTGACCGTCGTCTCCGTCACCAAGCACTCGTCGCTGGCCAGGGGCGGGGCGCCGCTGCTGGGCCAGCTCGAGCTCGAAGTCGCGGCTCGCCTGGGCGAGCGAGCCCTCTGGTGGGCCCCGCTGGCCCGCACCAAGCCGGCCGGCGGGCTCGACGTGCAGGTGGTGGCCGCCCGCCTCGACCCCGACGCCCGCTTCGCCTTCCGGGTCGACCTGCCCGGCCCGCTCGACCCCGAGCCGGTCCTGGGCGCCCTGTCGGCGCTGTGTGACGACGCTGCCTTTCCCGGCTACCCCTACCCGCTCACCGTCGCCGACCGGCTGGCCGCCTGCCCGTCGTGGCTGCGCCACGACGTCCGCCTCGACCTCGACGACCACCTCGACCTGGCCGGCGTGTCGGTGGAGGTGCGGGAGCGGGCCTTCGCCGACCGCCACGGCCTCATGGAGCGGGCATGAAAGGCGGCGGGCCCACCAGCCGGGGCCGGCTGTTCGGCAAGAACGTGCTCGAGGCCGTGTTCCGGGCCAGCCCCGACGAAGACCTGTTCCTGGGCGAGCTGCTGGTGGGAGTGGACGACGCCACTGGCCGCCGCTACCTGTTCCGGGTGGTCGACGTCACCTACGGCAGCGAGCACCGGGAGCCGGGCTGGGCCGAGCGGGTGGCGGGCACCCTCCTCTCCGACGACGCCCGGGGCGAGGCGGGAGCGCACCGCCTCCACGAGCAGTCCCGCCGCACCTACCGGGTCGCCACCTGCCGCTGCCTGGGCTACCTCACCGCCGACGGGTCGGAGTTCCGCAAGCCCAAGAGCCTCCCCACCCAGTTCTCCCGGGTCGTGTCGCCGGAGCCGGCCGACTTCGCCTTCCTGCGCACCCGCATGGGCGACCTGCCTGTCGGCCGGCTGCGCAGCGGGGAGACCACGGTCGACTTCGAGGTCGGCATCCCCGGCCGTTCCCTGGCCACCCACGTGGGCGTGTTCGCCACCACCGGCATGGGCAAGTCCAACCTGGTCAAGGTCCTGGCCGCCGGAGTCCTGCAGCGGCAAGGGGCGTACGGGCTGCTCGTCGTCGATCCCCACGGCGAGTACCGGCCCGAGCTGGCACGCCACCCGTGGGCACCCGACCGCCTCCGTACCTACGCCGCCCGCCCCCTGCCCAACACCTCGGCCCTGCGGGTGGGGCTGGGGGAGCTCACCGTCGACGACCTGCGCACCGCCTACGAGTGGACCCGGCCCCAGGAGGAGGCGCTGTTCGAGCTGGAGCGCCACTACCGGGCCGACGGCCTGGGGTGGCTGCTGGAGTTCTCCCACGTCGACGACCTGCCCGGCTTCCGCGACGTCGAGCTCAACGGCCGGGTGGCGCTCAACACCCTCCAGGTCGTGCACCGGCGGGCGGGCCGCATCGTCGGGCTGCCCTGCATCGCAGCCGACACCCGCGTGTCGGTCGGCGCAGCCGTGCTGCGCGACCTGCGGGAGGGCAAGGTCGTCCTGCTCGACGTCAGCGGGCTGGGGTCGACCGAGGAGGTGCTGGTCGCCAGCTACCTCACCCGCCGGGTGCTCGACGAGTGGTCGGGCGCCTACCTCGACGACCCCGAGGCCCACGAGCGCATGCCGGTGGTGGCGATCGTCCTCGAGGAGGCCCAGCGGGTGCTCTCCGGCACCAAGGACCGGGAGTCCAACGTGTTCCCCCGCGTGGCCCGGGAGGGCCGGAAGTTCAAGGTCGGCCTCTGCGCCGTCACCCAGCAGCCCAAGCTCCTCGACGGCGAGCTGCTCAGCCAGTTCAACACCTTCTTCGTGCTCGGCCTGGCCGACGAGAAGGACCGCACCATCCTGCGCTCGTCGTCCAAGCAGGACATCTCCGCCCTCGGCCCCGAGATCCAGACGCTCATGCCCGGCGAGTGCCTCCTCGCCAACCTCGAGGCCCCCTTCGCGGTGCCGGCCAAGGTCCACCTCTACGCCGACGTGGTCCGCAACTGCCCCCCGCCCCCTGCCCCCCGCCCCATTGCGCCGCCCAACGTCGCGGCATTTGTCGAGTGACGGGATCGACCGCACGCCGCAGCACGGTCAGTTCCACCGAATGGAGTGAGCGAAGCGAACCAATGAGGTCGAGAGGATGAAGGTCGCGGCGATCGGCGACGCCCACCTGGGGCGGTCCTACTACTCCTTCACCACGCCCGAGGGGGTCAACCAGCGCGAGCGCGACTTCGAGCTGTCGTTCGAGGCGGCCGTCGAGCTGGCCCTGGCCCAGCAGCCCGACCTCATCGTCTGGCTGGGGGACGTGTTCGACCATCCCCGGCCGACCTACAGGTCCTACCGCTTCGCCCAGCGGGCGCTGGCCAAGATCCGCGACCACGGCGTGCGGGCGGTCGTCATCAGCGGCAACCACGACACGCCCCGGCTGCCGGGCACCGGAAGCCCCTACTCGGCCCTGGCCGACACGTTCCCCGAGATGGGCTTCGCCCACCGCATGGCCTACGAGCGGTTCGAGCTGCCCGGCCTGGCCGTGCACTGCGTCCCCCAGATGCTCACCGTCGAGGCCACGCTCGACGCGCTGGCCCAGGCCGACCGCTCGCGCAGCCTCGACCGCACCAACCTCCTGCTCACCCACCCGCGGGTGACCCAGGTCGAGCCGAGTCACGCCGACATCAACGAGATCGAGGTCGACGCCGGGGCGTTGCGGTCCGACCTCGTCCTGCTGGGCCACTACCACTTCCACACCCGTGTCGACCGGGGCATCTGGTACGCCGGGGCCACGGACACCTACTCCTTCGCCGACGACCCCGACAAGCCCAAGGGCATCGTCGTGCTCGACACCGAGACGGGGGAGTGCACGCACCTGCCGCTGACCGGCCAGCGCCCGCTCGTCACGTTGGAACCGGTGCATGCGCTGGGCCTGTCACCCGGCGAGGTGGCCGAGCAGGTGCTGGCCCGGGCCGCCACCGTGCCCGACGGGGCGGTGGCCCGCCTGTACCTCGAAGGCGTCGACCCCGAGGCCTACCGCCTGCTCGACCGGGAGGCGGTGCGGGAGGCCTCGGCGCGGGCCCTGCTGCTCAAGCTTGAGCCCGACTTCTCGCTTGGCGCATCGGCGGTCGAGCTGCCCGAGCTGTCGAGCATCCCGTCGCAGTGGGACCGCTACGTCGACGGCCAGGACATGCCCGGTTACGACAAGGAGTGGATCCGCGTTCGCGGGCGTGAGGAGCTGGCCCGGGCCGTCGAAGAGGCGGTCGCCTAGGCATGCAGGTCACCCGCCTGTACCTGCAGAACTACCGGGTCTTCGAGCGGCCGCTCGACCTCGAGCTGCCGCCTGGGGTGGTGGGCATCTACGGGCTGAACGGGGCGGGCAAATCGACGCTGCTGGAGTCCATCCGGTTCGCCCTCTTCGGCAAGGCCCGCACGAGCCTCGACCAGGTCCGCACCGCCGACGTCAAGGCCGACTGCATCGCCGAGATCGAGTTCGAGCACGAGGGCCACCTCTACGTGGTGCGGCGCACCATCGCCGGCGCCAACGCCACCGTGAAGGCCCGCGCCCACGCCGACGGTATGCAGGTGGCCGAGGGCGCCCGCGACACGGCCCGCTACGTCCACTCCGTCCTGGGCATGGACGACGCCGCCTTCCGGGCGTCGGTCTTCGCCGAGCAGAAGCAGCTGGCCGCCCTCTCCCAGCAGCGGCCGGAGGAGCGCCGCAAGCTCGTCCTCCAGCTGCTGGGCATCACTCCGGTGGACGCCGCCCGCGACCGGGCCCGGAAGGTGGCCCGGGAGGCGGAGCAGCAGGTGGAGCGGTTGCGGTCGATCCTGCCCGACCTCGACGCCCTGCGAGCCGAGCTGGCCGAGCAGGTGGCGGCGGCCGAGGCGGCGGCCGAGGCAGCGGTGGCGGCGGAGGCGGCGGGCGGGGAGGCCCGGGCCGCACTGGCCGAGGCCGAGGCCCGTCACGAGCAGCTCGACCGGCGCCGCCAGGAGCACGACGTGGTGGCGGCCGAGCTGTCGGCCGTGGGCGAGGAGCTGGTCGCCGCCGGCACCCGGATCGAGCGGCTCGAGCGCGAGCTGGCCGACCTCGACCAGGCCTCCCAGCGCATGGAGGACCTGGCCGCCGAGGCGGCCGGCTGCGCTGGCGCCGAAGCGCGCCTCCGGGCCCTCGAGGCGGTGGCTGCGGCCATGGAGGCGGCGGCGGCGGTGACGGTGCCTCCCGCGCCCGACCCTCCCGACGAGGCGGCGGCCGAGGGGGCACGGGCCGCGGCCGACGAGGCGAGGGGCCGGCTGGCCGAGGTGGAGGGCCTGGTGCGGGCGGCGACCGACGAGCGGAAGCGGGCGGCCGAGGCCGTACGCCGCTCGGCCTCGCTCTCGGGCGAAGGCGACTGCCCTCTGTGCGGCCAGGCCCTGGGCGACGCCTTCGAGCAGGTCCAGCACCATCGCGCCGCCGAGCTGGCCGAGGTGCAGGCCCGCCTCGGTGCCCTCACTGCCGAGCGGGTCGTGCTCACCAAGGCCACCGAGGGGGCGGCGGCCACGGCGGCGGCGGCCATCGCCCGGCTACGCCGCCAGCAGCTGGCGTGGTCGGCGTTCGAGCAGACCCGAGCTCGCCGCACCGAGGCGGAGCGGGCGGTCGCCAAGGCCTGCGAGGCCTACGCCGCCGTCGCCGGCGGCCCGCCCGACCCGGCCTCGCTGCCCGTCCTGGCCACCGAGGTCGAGCGGCGGCGGGCGGCCGCCGCGGAGGTGGCCCGGCTGCGGGGGCGGCTCGAGCGCCGGCCCCGACTGGCGGCCGACCTGGAGGCCGAGCGGCTGGCGGCGGCGTCGGGGAGGGGCCGCCGCGGCACCCTCGAGGAGAAGCTGGCCGGCATCGCCTTCGTGCCCGCCCAGCTGGCCGCGGCACGAGCTGCCCGGGAGGAGGCCCGCCGCCGCCTCGAGGAGGCCCAACGGCGGGCCGAGGCGGCGCGGGTGCAGGCGGCGGCCACCTCTGCGGCGGTCGACGGCGGCCGCCGGCGGCTGGCCGACGGCGAAACCCTCCACGAGAAGCTCGGTCGCCAGATCGACGACGCCCGCCACCTCCACCGCCTCGGCGAGCTGCTGCACAGCTTCCGCAACAGCCTGGTGGCCACCGTCGGTCCTCGCCTCTCGGCCCAGGCCGGGGAACTGTTCGCCCAGCTCACCGACCACGAGTACGACGACCTCGAGGTCGACCCCGACACCTACGAGATCAAGGTCCGCGACCAGGGCCAGGTCTACGGCATGGACCGCTACTCGGGCTCGGAGACCGACCTGGCCAACCTCGCCCTGCGGGTGGCGATCAGCGAGCACGTCCAGTTCCAGTCGGGCGGCACGGTGGGCCTGCTCGTGCTCGACGAGGTGTTCGGCCCGCTCGACGACGACCGCAAGGAGCGGATGCTGCTGGCCCTGGAGCGGCTGAAGGCCCGTTTCCGCCAGCTGCTGGTCGTCACGCACGACGCCTCGATCAAGGAGCAGCTCCCGCACGCCCTCGAGGTGGTCAAGCTGCCGGGCCGGCGGGCGACGGTGCGAAACCTCACTCGCTGACCGCGGCGCGGATCTCGGAGGCGGGCCGGGCCTTCCACCAGCGCCCCAGGTTCTCGTTGGTCGTGAACGTGCGGGGGTCCATCCGGTCGATGTAGAGCACGCCGGCCAGGTGGTCGAGCTCGTGCTGGAGGATGCGGGCCGGCCAACCCTGCAGCTCCATGGTGACGGGCCGCCCGGCCGCGTCCAGGGCCCGTACCCGCACCGCCCGGTGGCGGCGCACGAGAGCCGAATGCCCCTCAAGGCTCAGGCACCCCTCGAAGAACTCGTCGGTCTCGTCGCCCACCGGCTCCAGCGTGGGGTTGACGAGAGCGGCGAAGGGGAGCGGCTGGCGGCCGAGCTCGGCCCGCCGTGACGGGCTCATGATCTCGAGATGGTCGCCGTCGTCCTCCACCACCACGACCTGGAGGGACTCGCCGACCTGCGGCGCAGCGAGCCCGACGCCCGGAGCCTCGTACATGGTCAGCCGCATGGAAGCGATCAGTTCCTGCACGAACGGGGTGCCGATCTCCTCCTTGGCGAGGAGCCGGGCCGGCCGGCGCAGCACCGGGTCACCCACCTGCACGATCTCGTAGAGCATGGGTGGAGTCTCCCAAGTGATAGCAAGACGCCGCCATGGACGTGATCTGTGACCTCGACGGCGTCATCTGGTTGGCCGACAAGCCGATCCCCGGTTCCCCCGAGGCGGTCGAGCGCCTGCGCTCGGCCGGTCACTGCGTCCTCTTCCTCACCAACAACTCGAACCCGACGGTCGCCGACCTGGTCGGCAAGCTCGCGGGGATGGGCATCCCCGCCGAGCCCGATCAGATCGCCACGTCCTCGCAGGCTGCGGCGTTGCTGGTCGAGCCGGGGCGGAGGGCGCTGGTCTGCGGCGGCGACGGGGTGGCCGAGGCGCTGAGGGAGCGGGGAGTGGAGCCCGTACGGGAGGGCGACGCCGACGCCGTGGTGGTCGGGTTCCATCGGGAGTTCGACTACAAGCGCCTGACCGCCGCCTTCCGGGCCGTGATCGGAGGGGCCCGCCTGATCGGCACCAACGACGACCCGACCTATCCCACGCCCGACGGTCCCGTCCCCGGGGGTGGCTCCCTGCTGGCGGCGGTGGCCACGGCCGCCGGTGTCGAGCCCACGGTGGCGGGCAAGCCCTACGAGGCCATGGGCCGGTTGGTGGCGTCCCGCCTCGGTGACCATCTGGAGGGGACCGTCCTCATCGGGGACCGCCCCTCCACCGACGGCCTGATGGCCGCCCGCCTGGGCGTTTCCTTCGTCCTCGTGCGGACGGGCGTGAAGGAGGAGCCCGACGAGAGCATCCCCGTCGACGCCGCCGCCGCCGACCTGGCCTCGGTGGTCGACCAGGCGGGCAACATCGTCGCCCTCTAGCTGTCGGCGTACACCCAGGGATCGATGGTCAGGTAGCGGGCCCGATCCGCACAGTCGTCGCGGATGGGCACGAAGTGCAGCGTGGCCTCGCCGGCGATCGGCCGTCCGCCGACCGTCACCCGGTACTCGCCCTGCGTCTCGCCGCAGTCGTCGGTGACGACCGTGAACGAGCCCTGGGTGAGCGTGTACCGGCCACCCGACGGTCCAGGGCCCTCCGGGATCACCATGGCGAAGGTGCCGTTGCCGCGCAGCTGGAGCAGACCCTGGTGGATCGTCCGGTAGATGCCCTGGACGTCCTCGGCTGCGGCGGGAACCCCCGGTGACGGGGGCTGCACGTTCTCACGAGGACGCGAGCGGCCGCATGCCCCGAGCACGAGCAAGGCGGCCAGAGCGGTGACGGCGAGGCGGCGCATGCCCCTCATGTTGCCGCACCATGGCCGAAACCGTTGGCAGACAAGGGCGAAATCCTTGACCTTGGGTCATCCGTCGGTTCTCATGTGCGGATACTTGTGCAACAAACGGGTAGCGATCGACGAGCTGGCGTAGTGACAAGGCGGGGGCGTGGCAATGAGGCGGCGCCGGTGACGAGCACCTCCGCCGAGCAGTTCGCACCGGCGACCAAGGCCGATACGGCCGCCAAGCGCTGAAGAGAGGCAGGCTCATGAGCCCGGAAGCGAAGAAGGCAGCAGCAAAGAAGTCGGCGGCCAAGAAGGCCCCCGCCAAGAAGGCTGCTGCGAAGAAGGCTCCCGCCAAGAAGGCCGCGGCGAAGAAGGCGGCGCCGGCGAAGAAGGCGGCGCCGGCCAAGAAGGCTCCCGCCAAGAAGGCTCCCGCCAAGAAGGCCACGAAGAAGGCCACGAAGAAGGCCACGAAGAAGAGCACCTCCTAGCGACCACCGGCGCCGGGCTCACAGCTCGGCAAGCAGCTTGAACCGCTCGCCGCAGGCGACCCCCGCCAGGCTGCCGTGCTCGGCGGCCCGCTCCGCCATCCTGCGGCGGAAGCGGTCGAGTTGTCCCTCGTCGGTCGGATCGTCCACGTCGAGCGTGGTCCGGTACTGGCTGCGATGCTCGAACAGCGCGGCCAGCTTGCGGTCGAAGTGCCGGCCGATGTCCTCGACGTGGTCGGGCTCGTCGGCCTCCCACAGCAGCAGCGACGAGGGCCGATGCGGCGCCACGTCCTGCTCGGGAAAGAAGTGGGGGTCCCGAGCCGCCACGATGCCGTCGACGGCGAGGAACCCTGCGGCCCGGTGGTCGGGGTGGAGCCGGTACCGCTTCCACGGGTCGTGGCCCAGCACAACGTCGGGCCGCAGCCGGCGGATCCAGTAGCAGACCTCCCACCGCTGGCGCAGCCCGGCCTCCAGCTCGCCGTCGCGCCACCCGAGGAACACCACCTCCCCCTTGCCGCCCAACGCCCGCGAGGCGGCCCGCTGTTCGTGCTGGCGGGTGGCGACGAGTGCGGCCAGGTCCTCGTCGACCGACCACGACCCCTTGGAGCCGTCCGTGCAGATGAGGTGGAGGATCTCGCAGCCCTGCGCCGCCCACTTGGCCAGCGTCCCCCCGCAGCCGAACTCGACGTCGTCGGGATGGGCGCCGATGCCCAGCGCCCGCGCCGGCACGGCCAGGTCGACGGACACGGTCATCGCCGTACGCCGGCGGCGACGAGGAGGTCGGCCGGGGTGTCCACGTCCTGGGACAACCCCCGTTCGCGCACGACCCGCAAGGGCAGGCCCAGGCGCAGGGCCTCGGCGGTATGGCGGGTGAACGACCCCGGCCCGTACGAGAAGGTGAAGCCGGAAGCCGACGGTACGCAGATGACGTTGGTGCCGTTGCCGACCCGGTCGGGGACGACCGTCACGCCCGGAAAGCGGGCCACCCACCTCAGGCCCGGAGCCAGCGGCAGGTCCCCGTGGGCGACGATCACCCGTTCCGCACCGGCCTGGCGGAGCCGGTCAACGCCTGCCTCCACGGCCCGGTTGAGCCCGCGCTCGGGCTCCCAGATCACCAGGACGCGGTGCTGGCGGGCCCACGTGGCGACATCGGTGTCGTCGCACACGACCGCGGTGGGCAGGGGCCGGGCCGCGTCCAGCACGTGGGTCGCCATGGCCCGTGCCAGCTCCGCCCGCCCGGCGGGGGGCAGGGCCGGCGCCAGCCGCAGCTTCGCCTCGGAGAACGCCTTGACCGGCACCAACACCGCCACCGGCCCGAGCAGGGGGCCCGTCATCGGTTGGGCGAACGGCGCGACACCGGCCGCAGTGTACGGAACCCCTCGGTCCTAGCCGTCGATCGTGACCCGGCCCGGGCGGCTCGGCCGGTGATCGGAGCCGTACGCGTCCTCTCCGATGGTGACCCCCGTGTCTGCGTAGGCGACGGTCGGTCCGCCGGCTACGACCAGCGCGGCAGCGACGACGGCGACGGCGGCGCGCGCCGGCACTCCGATGCAGTTCATCCCCATCCCCCCTTGGAAGTCGCGGGCTCAGCGGAAGGCGAACGGGCCCTCGGGCCCGGTGTGCCGGGCGGCGTAGGCGGCCGCCTCGGCCCGCCGGCTGACCTCCAGCTTGAGGAGGACGGCGGACACGTAGTTCTTGACGGTCTTCTCCGCCAGATCGAGGTCGGCGCCGATCTGCTTGTTGGTCTTGCCTTCCGCGATCAGCGTCAGCACCCGCTCCTCCTGGCTCGAGAGGCGGGCCAGCTTCTCGTCCTGCGTCACCGCCGCCGCCCGCCGGACCCGCTCGAGCACGTCGGCCGCAACCGCCGGATCGAGCATGCTGCCGCCCCGGGCGACCGAACGGATGGCATTCACCAGCTCGTCACGCCGGATCTGCTTGAGCACGTAGCCCGACGCCCCGGCGAGGATCGACGCGAACACCGCCTCGTCGTCGGCGAAGGCGGTCAGCATGAGCACCCGCACCTCCGGATGGCGGGACACGATCTCCCGGGTCGCCTCAATCCCACTGCCCCGCTCCAACTGGATGTCCATGACGATGACGTCGGGTAAGCAGCAGTCCGCTTCGGCGATGGCTCCCGGGGCCGTGGCCGCCTCACCGACCACATTGAGGTCGGGGCTCGCCGACAGCTGAGCCCGGATGCCGTCGCGGATCAGTTCGTGGTCGTCGACCACCATGATCCGCAACGGCATGGGACTGTCCGCCGTGGCATCCGCCGAATGCACTTCGGAAGTGTGCTCCCTTGCAACCACCGACGCCAGAGGCAATGGTCCCGGGTCAGGAGGGTCGTTCGGTCCCTTCGTACGGGAGCTCCACCGTGACCGTGGTTCCGCGGTGGTCCGATGAGACGGTCACCTCGGCACCCAGCGACCGGGCGCGGTCCTCGATGTTGGCCACCCCGCCGCCTCTGCGGCGGGCCTGCTCGACGTCGAACCCCCGACCGTCGTCGTCGATCTGGACGACGACGGAGCGGTCCGTCGACCAGGCCCGGAGACGGCAGGACGTGGCGTGTGCGTGGCGGGCGACGTTGGACAGCGCCTCCCGCACGAGGTGGAGCACGTCGGCTTCCCGGGCGGCGAGGTGCGCCATGGCGTCAACGTCCAGCTCGACGGCCACGACGACCCCCGAGTTGAGCTCGGTGTCGGAGGCCAGCGTGCGCACGGCCTCCGACAGGTGCCGGCCGACGAGCAGGCCGGGGCGCAACGAGAAGATGTACTGGCGTATGTCGGCGATGGCGCCCTCGAGGGCGTCGACCGCAGCCTTCAGACGCCGGGCGATGTTCTCGTCGGGCACCTCGGCGGCGATGGCGTTCAAACCCATCCCGACACCGAGCAACGCCTGGATGGCTCCGTCGTGAAGGTCCTTGGCGATGCGCTCGCGCTCGTCCGCCACGAGGGCGCGCACATCCGCCGACGACCGGCCGGTTTCCTCCGCCTGTGTATTCACGCTCCCAACCCGTGACCCGTCGAACGTCCGGTACCCGAAGCCGTCGAAAGCCTCCGGACGCGCCCTGGGGGCGGCAGCACAATAGGCGGTACGTTGTGACCCATGCCGACTCGCGTGGCGGTCTTGGGCGCGGGGTCGTGGGGCACGGCGATGTCGGCCCTGCTCGGCAGCAAGGTCGAGACCCGGTTGTGGGCCCGCCGCCCGGAGCTGGCAACCCGCATGGCTGCCACCGGCCGCAACCCGGAGTACGTCCCGACCGTCGCCCTCCCCCCGCTCGTGCGAGCCACGGGTTCGCTGGAGGAGGCCCTCGACCTGGCCGAGCTGGTCGTCATGGCGGTGCCGTCACACGGCTTCCGCGACGTGCTCACCGCGGCCCGGCCCGCCCTCGGCGCGGGAGTGCCGATCGTCAGCCTGACCAAGGGGATGGAGCAGGGCACGCACCGGCGCATGACCGAGGTGATCGACGAGGTCACGCCCGGCCGTGCCGCGGGCGTGCTCACCGGGCCCAACCTCGTGGCGGAGATCGTCGCCGGCCAGCCCACGGCGTCCGTGGTCGCCATCGCCCGCGGCGGCGTGGTCGACGAAGATCTGGCTCTCGAGCTCCAGGGGCTGTTCAACTCCGGGTCATTCCGGGTCTACACCAACGACGACGTCGTGGGCTGCGAGCTGGCCGGCTCCCTGAAGAACGTCATGGCCATCGCCGCCGGCATGGCCGACGGCCTGGGCTTCGGCGACAACACCCGGGCCGCCCTCATCACCCGGGGACTGGCGGAGCTGACCCGCATCGGGGTCTGCCTGGGCGGCCATCCCCTGACCTTCGCCGGCCTGGCCGGCATGGGGGACCTGGTGGCGACCTGCACGAGCCGCAAGAGCCGCAACCGTTACGTCGGCGAGCAGCTGGGCCTGGGCCGCACCCTCGAGGAGATCACGGCCGAGACCCGGTGGGTGGCCGAGGGGGTGCGGACGTCGAGCGTGGTGGTGGAGCTCGGCGCCGAAGTCGGCGTGGAGACGCCCATCGCCGAGCAGGTGGCGGCCGTGCTCCACCACGGGAAGAAGGCGGCCGACGTGGTCGCCGACCTCATGGCCCGGGTGATGAAGGCGGAGCAGCACGGCATCGGAGCTGTGACGTAGCTGTGGGTGGCGCGCCGCGCACCCGGCGCGACCCTCGTACCATGCGGGTACTCGACTCCAGTACGCCGTGCCCCTCAGGAGCCGCACCGCATGACCCCCACCGACACCCCTCCGGCCCTTCCCGGCCCGGCGGAGGCCGCCGCCCTGCTCGAGAAGGCCCTCTTCGAGGTCAAGAAGGTCATCGTCGGGCAGGACAACCTGGTCGAGCGCATGCTCGCCTGCCTGCTGGCCAGGGGTCACTGCCTCCTGGAAGGCGTCCCCGGCCTGGCCAAGACGCTGGCCGTGGAGACGCTGGCCGAGGTCGTCGGGGGCACGTTCGCCCGCCTCCAGTTCACCCCCGACCTGATCCCCTCCGACATCGTCGGCACCCGGATCTTCCGGCAGTCGACGGAGGCGTTCGACGTCGAGCTGGGGCCCGTGTTCAACAACTTCGTGCTCACCGACGAGATCAACCGGGCCCCGGCCAAGGTGCAGTCGGCGCTGCTGGAGGTGATGGCCGAGCACCAGGTCTCCATCGGGGGCGTAACCCATGCCGTGCCCGAGCCGTTCCTGGTCATGGCCACCCAGAACCCGATCGAGTCCGAGGGCGTCTACGCCCTACCCGAGGCCCAGCGCGACCGGTTCCTGATGAAGGTGCTCGTCGACTACCCCACCCGGGCCGAGGAGCTGGAGATCGTCCAGCGCATGGGCGTCGACCGCCCCCACGCCGCCCGGGTGCTCGAGCTCGACGACCTCGTGCGCCTCCAGGCGGTGGCCGACAACGTGTTCGCCCACCGGGCGATCATGGACTACGCCGTGCGGATCGTCTTCGCCACGCGCGAGCCGGCCGAGTACAACCTGCCCGACCTGGCCCCCATGATCTCGTACGGAGCCAGCCCCCGGGCCAGCCTGGGGCTGATCGCCGGGAGCCGGGCCCTGGCCCTGTTGCGGGGCCGCGACTACGTGCTGCCGGTCGACATCGTCGACATCGGCGCAGACGTGCTGCGCCACCGCCTGGTCCTGTCCTACGAGGCCCTGGCCGACGGCGTGCAGGTCGACGACCTCATCCGCCGGGTGCTCGAGTCGGTCCCCGCCCCACGCCTCGCCCCCAGCCAGGACCCGACCGCCGGCCTGTCGCCCGATGCCCTGGCCGCCGGCGGGGGGCGCAGCGCGTGACAAGGCGGCGCCCCGACAGGTGGGAGGCCGCACCGCCGTCGGTCCGGGTGGGCGAGGCCGAGGAGGTCCTCCGCCAGCTCGACCTGCTCATCACCCGGCGCCTCGACGGCTTGCTGCAAGGGGACTACGCGGGGCTGCTGCCCGGGCCGGGGAGCGAGCCGGGCGAGGGCCGGGAGTACCGCCCCGGCGACGACGTCCGCCGCATCGACTGGAACCTCACCGCCCGCACCACCACGCCCCACGTCCGGGACCTGATCGCCGACCGGGAGCTCGAGACCTGGGCCCTGGTGGACTGCTCGGCCAGCCTCCAGTTCGGCACCGCCCTGTGCGAGAAGCGTGACCTGGCGGTGGCGGCCACCGCGGCCATCGCCTTCCTCACCGCCCGCACCGGCAACCGCATGGGTTCGGTGACGGTGTGGCCGGGCGGGAGCAACATGGTGCCGGCGCGCTCCGGCCGCCAGGCCATGCTGGCCCTGCTCCACGGCCTGGTCAGCATGCCCCGGACGGCCGACGGATCGGGCTCGACCGACCTGGCCGCCGCCATCCAGCTCCTGTTACGCCCACCTCGTCGCCGGGGGCTCATGGTGATCGTCTCCGACTTCCTGGCCGCCGGGGGGTGGGAGAAGCCGCTTCGGGCGCTGGGCAGCCGCCACCAGGTCATGGCGGTGGAGATCGTCGACCCCCGGGAGCTGGAACTGCCCAATGTGGGGTACCTCACGGTGGTGGATCCCGAGACGGGCCAGCTCCGGGACATCCAGACGGCGAAGGCGGGGTTGCGCGAGCGCTACGCCGAGGCGGCGGCCGCCGAGCGGGCCGAGATCGCGGCATCCATCCGCCGGGCCGGCGCCCAGCACCTCGTGCTGCGCACCGACCGCGACTGGCTTCGCGACATCGTGGAGTTCGTCGTCACCACCAAGCGGCGGGGCGCGGGCTTCGTCTCGGCGGCCCGCACGTGACGATCGCCGTCAGCTTCCTGGCCGCCGGCCGGCTGTGGCTGCTCCTCGGCGTGGCCGCCCTGGCTGCCGTCTACGTCGTGCAGCAGCTGCGTCGCAAGCACTACGCGGTGCGTTTCACCAACCTGGCTCTCCTCGACCGGATCGCTCCCAGGCGGCCGGCGTGGCGTCGGCACGTCCCCGCGGTGGCGTTCCTGATGGCCCTGACCATCTTCGCCATCGCCTTCGCCAAGCCGTCGCGCCCGGTACGGGTGCCGCGGGAGCGGGCGACGATCGTCATGGCCATCGACGTCTCGCTGTCGATGGAGGCGACCGACGTCGAACCGACCCGCATCGAGGCGGCCAAGGACGCGGCGGCCTCCTTCGTCGACCTCCTCCCGGGCCGGCTGAACCTCGGCCTGGTCGCCTTCTCCGGCAACGCCCAGGTCTTGGTGGCGCCCACCACCGACCACAACCTCGTGAAGCGCAGCCTCGATCTGCTGGAACTGGGCCCACGGACGGCGGTGGGCGAGGCGGTGTTCCTGTCCCTCCAGTCCATCAACACCGTGCCGACCGAGCCCGGCCAGGCCAAGCCGCCGGCCCGCATCGTGCTCATGTCGGACGGGGAGACCACCGTAGGCCGCCCCAACGAGCTGGCCGCCCAGGCCGCCAACGACGCCCGCGTGCCCGTCTACACCATCGCCTTCGGCACCGACGAGGGCACGGTGGCGGTGGAGGGGCGGCTCGTGCCCGTGCCCGTGAACCGGGAGGCCCTCCGCCAGCTGGCCGAGGCGACCGGGGGGTCGGCGTTCGACGCCACCACCGGCGACGAGCTGCGGGACGTCTACCGAGACATCGGCAGCTCCATCGGGTTCCGCACGGTTCCCCAGGAGGTGACGTCGTGGTTCGTGGGCCTGGGCCTGCTGTTCGCCCTGGCCGCGGCGGGCGGGTCGCTCTTGTGGTCGTCCCGTCTTCCGTGACGGCGGTGCGCGGCCAGGGTGACGGAGCGGTTTAGGCTCGTCGAACCCCGTGGCGACGACGAAACCTCCGAGCAAGAACCTGCTGCGGGCCCTCCTGGCCCTGACGCTCCTGCTGCTGGTCGCGGGCGTGGCCACCGTGTTCGTGCGCAGCGCCGACGACGACGACACGGAGACGGCCTCCGGCCAGGGCGCGACCACGACCACGCCCGGCGCCACGACGACCATTGCCGGCGGCGGCCCGGCGCCCACGTCGGCCACCACCGCCTTCGCGCCGACGATCCCTCCTCCCACGGCGGCGGCACCCACCTCGTCCACCGCGCCGCCGACGACCGGCGCGCCGGGGGGAACGACGACGACCACCCGCCCGGCCGCCGCCACGACCACGACGGGGCCCGGGGCGGTCACGACCACGACCTTCGTCTTCGGTCGCAACGAGCATCCCGACACCGGCGAGGACGTCGCGCTGAACCTGGGGCTGGTGCTGGTGGCCGCGGGCGTGGCCGGCCTGGCGCTGGCCGGCGGGCGGCGACGAATCACCCGGTAACCGTGCGCGTCGCCTTCGGCACCGACGAGCACACCGCCCTGGCCGACGTCATCGTGTCGGCGCTCGAGGACGCCGGTCACGAGGTCGTGCTGCGCATCGAGGACGAGCCGTGGCCCGACGTGGGGCGACGGGTGGCGGAGGCGGTCACCGGCGGCGAAGCCGACCGGGGCGTCGTGTGCTGCTGGACGGGCACGGGCGTGTCGATGGCGGCCAACAAGGTGCTGGGCGCCCGGGCCGCCCTGTGCACCGACGCCGAGACGGCGCGGGGCGCCCGGCGGTGGAACGATGCCAACGTGCTGGCACTCGGCCTCCGGCTCACGTCCGAGACCTCGGCCCGGGAGATGCTCGACGCCTTCCTGACCACGCCGACCGACCCGGCCGAGGCTGAAGCTGTCGCCAAACTGGCCGGCGGTACACTCCCTTCCCGTTAGCGCCATATCGCGGCGCAGGAAAGGTGGGTTGGGGGAAGATGCGTACCCGAAGGGGAACGGTGGCGTTGGCCGTGGCGTTCAGCCTGCTGGCCACCGCATGTGCCGGTGACGACGACGACTCCGCGGGCGGGCAGACACCGACGACCGGAGCCGAGGAGCCCGTGCGCGGCGGGACGCTCGTCGTCGCTCTCGACGGCAGTGATCCGGGGAACCTCAACCCGGCGGTGACGTCCAACGGCGGCGTCCACACCGCCGCCGAGCCCATGTTCAACGGGCTGGTGGGGTTGGACACCGAGGGCCGGCCCACGCCCGAGCTGGCCGCCAGCTGGACCGTCGAGCAGAACGGGGCGGTCTACCGCTTCACCCTGCGGGACAACGTGCGGTTCCACGACGGCCGTCAGATGACGGCCGACGACGTGGCCTTCACCTTCAACAACGCCCTGCTGCGGTTCCACTCCCGCACGGCGGCGTCGATGAACGCGGCCCAGGTCAAGGTGGAGGCTCCCGACCCCCGCACGGTCGTGTTCACGTTCGCGGCCCCGTACGCGCCGCTGCTCCAGCAGCTGAACGTGACCGAGGCGCCGATCATCCCCAGGCACGTCTACGAGGGCTGCAGCGACATCTCGACCGTGCCCGGCTGCCCCGCCAACCGGGCGCCCGTGGGCACCGGGCCGTTCAAGTTCGTCTCGGCCGACGCCAACGAGATCCGCATGGACCGCAACCCCGACTACTTCCGCCAGGGCCAGCCCTACCTCGACGCCATCGTCGGGCGGTTCATCCCCGACCAGGGCACCAAGACCCTCGCCCTCCAGAACGGCGAGATCGACTGGGCGTGGAGCGTGCAGCCCTCCGACCTCTCCATCCTCCGGAGCGACCGCAACATCACCCTCGCCGACGCGGCCCGGGGGCCGGGCGGCGGCAACTGCGTGCTGACGGTGGCGTTCAACCTGCGCCCGCCCTCGGGGCGCACCGCCTTCTTCAACGACATCCGCACCCGCCAGGCCCTGTGGCACGCCACCAACCGCCAGCAGGCCTACGACCAGATCCAGTTCGGCCAGGGCAGGGTGGCAGGCCAGCCCATCCACAGCGCCATCGGCGTGGCCCGGGCCACCGGCATCACCCTGCCCGCTTTCGACGTGAACCGGGCCCGCACCCTGCTCGACCAGGCCGGGTGGAAGGACGAGGGCGGCGGCGTGCGGGTGGCTCGGGGCGTCCAGGGCGTGCCCGACGGCACCGAGTTCCGCATCGACTACCACGGCTTCTCCGGCCAGCAGATCGACTACGGCCAGGCCCTCCGCCAGCAGTGGCGCACGGTGGGCGTCGAGCTGGAGACCAAGCAGGAGGACAACCCGACCCTCACGGCCAACGTCTTCCGCGACCGCCAGTTCGACACGTCGGCCATCTCCTACTGCAACGAGGCCGACCCCCTCATCGGCGTGCGCCGCCAGTACCACTCGAGCCAGATCATCAGCTCGACCGCGTTCACCAACGCCGCCGGCTACAGCAACCCCGACATGGACCGCCTGTGGGACCAGTCCACCGCCGAGCCCGACCCCGCCCGTCGCCAGCAGCTGTTCCAGCAGATCCAGGAGCTGGCGGTGCGAGAGCTGCCCTACATCTGGCTGATCGAATCGGCCAACACCCGGGCGTGGAGCTCGAACTGCACCGGGTTCAACATTCACAACACGGGGCTCTTCGCCGAGGCGGCCTACTGCCGCCCGTAGCCCGGTAGGGAGGCGTAGTGAGCCTCCAGTACTTCCTGCGCCGGCTGCTGCAGGTCGTTCCCGCGGTGGGGGCGATCCTCGTGATCACGTTCGTGATCATCCAGATCGCCCCCGGGGATCCCGTCGACGCGGTCGCCAGCGGCAACGGCGACGAGGCCTACTACGCCCTCATGCGGGAGAAGTTCGGGCTCGACCAACCCATGTGGGCTCAGTTCCGCACGTACGTGGGCAACGTCCTGGGTGGCGACCTGGGGGTGTCGTTCGCCCAGGGCCAACGGGTCTCGACCCTCATTTGGGACCGCTTGCCCTCGACGTTGTTGTTGATGGGTTCGGCGCTGGTGGTCTCGAGCGTCGGCGGAGTGGCGCTGGGACTGCTGGCGGCCAAGCGCCCGTTCCGCTTCTTCGACCTGGGCCTCAGCACCGCCGCCCTCCTCGGCTACGCCCTGCCCGTGTTCTGGCTGGCCCAGATGGCCCTGCTCTACCTGGCCTTCGAGGCGGGATGGTTCCCCATCCAGGGAATGACCAGCGCCCGGGCCGACCACACGGGCTGGGCCCACTACCGGGACGTGGCCCACCACCTCGTCCTGCCCTCACTGGTGCTGGCCGTGTCGGAAGTGGCGCTGGTGGCCCGGGTGGCCCGTACCGGGCTCATCCAGCAGAACGGGGCCGACTACGTGCGCACGGCCAAGTCGAAGGGGCTCTCGCCCAACCGGTCGCTGCTCCGCCACGCCCTGCCCAACGCCATGCTGCCGGTGGTGACGGTCATCGGCGGCCGCATCGGCTCGCTCTTCTCCGGGGCGGTGCTCGTCGAGACCGTCTTCGGCTGGCCGGGGATGGGGCGGCTGCTCGTCCAGGCGTCGGAGAACCGCGACCACCCCGTGTTGCTCGGACTGATCCTCGTCGTCGCCTTCAGCGTCGTGCTCGCCAACCTCCTCACCGACCTGGTCTATGCCTGGATCGACCCCCGCATCCGTTTCCGCTGACCTGCCCGCCGCCCTCGGCGAGCCGCTGTCGGACGACCTCTCGCAGCGCCGCCTGGCGCTGCGCCGGTTCCTGCGCCACCCGGCGGGGGTCATCGGCCTCGTCCTGACCGTGGTGCTGGTGGGGATAGGGCTGTTGGCGGACAAGCTCGCCCCCGGCGACCCGTTCGCCTACGCCGGCAGGCCGCTCTCGGCTCCGTCCCCCGACCACCGCTTCGGGACCGACAACCTGGGGCGGGACCTGGTCGACGCCATCGTCCACGGCGTGCACACATCGGCGGTGGTCGTGCTCTGGGTGGTGTTGATCGCGACCGTGCTGGGGCTGGTCATCGGCGCCGTGGCGGGATACCGGGGCGGGTTCGTGGACGACGTGCTCATGCGCTTCACCGAGTTGTTCCAGACCATCCCTCGGTTCTTCCTGGTCCTGTTCGTGCTGGCTCTCTTCGGGTCCAGCTTCAAGAACATGATCCTCGTGCTGGGCCTGACCTCGTGGCCGCTGCTGGCCCGGGTGGTGCGGGCTGAGGCGCTGTCGATCCGGGAGCGGCAGTTCGTCGAGGCGGCCCGCTCGCTGGGCGCCACCAACGTGAGGATCCTGACCCGCCACGTGCTGCCCAACCTCGTGCCCGCCGCGGTCGTCGTGATCGCCCTGCTCGCCTCCCGCATCATCCTGCTTGAGGCGAGCCTGAGCTTCCTGGGCCTGGGCGACGCCAACGTCATGAGCCTGGGCTTTCTCGTCTCCAACGCCCGCCAGTTCCTCCGCATCGCCTGGTGGATGTCGGTCTTCCCCGGGGCGACGCTGGCCCTGGCCGTCGTGGCCGTGAACCTGCTGGCCGACGGCCTGAACGACACCATCACACCCAACCGTTGAGACCCCGTCTCACCGGTTCGGCCTGCCACGGCGTTCGCCACGCAGGCGGTGTAGGTGGGCGATCCCGGCGATACTGGCGAGGTGGAACCTGCGCTGAAGCTGACGGAGTGGACGAGCTGCGGCGGGTGCGCGGCGAAGTGGGGGGGATCGCCGCTGTCGGGGCTGGTGAAGACCTTGGCCGCCGCCCTGCCCGATCCGTCGTTGCTGGTGGGGCTGGCCCCGTTCGACGACGCCGCCGTCTACCGGCTGTCCGACGAGGCGGCCCTCGTGTCGACCACCGACTTCTTCCCGCCCCTGGTGGACGACCCCGCCGACTTCGGCGCCATCGCCGCGGCCAACGCCTGCAGCGACGTGTTCGCCATGGGGGGGCGGGTCGTCATGGCCCTCAACATCTCCGCCTTCCCCGAGCGGCTCCCGGTGGACGCGGTGGCCGCCATCCTGGCTGCCGCCGCCGAGGTGGTGGCCGAGGCCGGCGGCGTCGTGGCCGGTGGGCACACGATCCGGTCCGAGGAGCCCATCTTCGGGCTGGCCGTGCAGGGCCTCGTGCACCCTGGGCGGGTCTGGACCAAGGCGGGGGCCCGGCCGGGCGACGTGCTCCTCCTGTCCAAGCCCCTGGGCACCGGCATCCTGCTGGCCGGCGGGGAGGCCGACGACAAGGCCATGGCCATCCTCAACATGCGCCGGCTCAACCGGGGCGCGGCCGAGGCACTGTCCAACCTGCCCGCACCGCCCCACGCGGTGACCGACGTGACCGGCTTCGGCCTGCTCGGCCACTCGTGGGAGATGGCCGAGCGCTCGGGGGTCACGGTCGAGATCGACTCCACCTCGCTGCCGCTCTACCCCGGCGCCCTGGCCACCGCCCAGCGGGGCGTGGTGACGGGTGGCGACGCCCGTAACCGGTCGTACCTGGGGGAGCGGGTGGAGGTAGGGCCGGGCGTCGAGCGGGCGCGGGAGAGCTTGTGCTTCGATCCCCAGACCTCGGGCGGGCTGTTGGCCGCGGTTCCGGCCGACGTGGCCGGCGAGGAAGGGCTGGCCGCCGCCGGGTTCCTCCCCGTCGGCCGGGTGGCGGAGGGGGCCGCCGGGGTGCGCCTCGTCTGAGGCGGCCGGGGCTATGGTCGGCGGGATGGCACTTGTCGCCTCGCGCCCGGCCCGGCCGGTGCGGCCGCCGGTGGTGCGCAAGCAGGTCATCCCGAGCCTCGCCACCGAACGCTCCCTCTGGGACGAGGGCTGCGAGGTGGTCGTCGGCGTGGACGAGGTGGGCCGCGGCTCCTGGGCCGGCCCCATCTCCGTCGGGGCGGCGGTGCTGCCCCGGGACAAGCGGGTCTACAAGGTCCGCGACTCGAAGATGCTCACCGAGCCCGAGCGGGAGAGGTTGTTCCCCCGGGTGGCTGAATGGTGCGCGGCGTGGGCGGTGGGCCACGCCAGCCAGGAGGAGTGCGACGATCTGGGCATGTCGGCGGCCCAGAAGCTGGCCGCCCGCCGGGCCATCGAGGGTCTGGGCGTGGTGCCCGACGCGGTGCTGGTGGACGGCAACTGGGACTTCGTGGGGGGTCCCCGGGTCAAGCGGCTGATCAAGGGCGACGCCAACTGCCTGTCGATCGCGGCCGCGTCGGTGCTCGCCAAGGTCACGCGGGACCGGATCATGCGGGCCGAGGCCATCCACTTCCCGGGCTACGACTTCGACCTCAACAAGGGCTATCCGTGCCCCCGCCACAAGGCGGCCCTGGCCGCCTGGGGGCCGACCTCGATCCACCGGCGGGCCTGGGTGTTCATGGACCACCTGCCGTGGGGCGGCGTGCGCCGGCTCGTGCGGGACGACGGCCAGGGGGCGTTGTGGGACGACGCCTGATGGCGGCTCTGGCTCTCGCAGCCGCCCTCGCCGTCGGCGCAGTCGGATGCGGGGACGACGAGCCGGTGCTGGAGGCGCCCCCCACCACCGCGGGCACCGTCCCCTACTGAGCCGATTGCCCTTCTCGGGCCGGGCGGCGGTACGTTCGGGGCCATGGCCCGCCGCGACGCCCTGTTCCTCCGCCTCACCGCCGCCTGGACGATCCTGATCTGGGCCGTCTTCGTCAAGAACCAGGTGGGCGACGAGACCACGAGCACCGGCTTCAAGGTGGTCCATCTCACGCTGGCGGTGGTGTCGATAGCGCTGGCCGTGGGCGTGTGGCGGGTGGCCTCGAGGAGCAGCCGACGCGAGCGCGACCGGGCTGGTATCCCCTCGTAGGGGTCATCTCCAGCGCCGGGTTCACGTCCGGCCACCGCTTCGTGTGCGGCGTGTGGGTGAGCTCGCCGCTCGGCGCCATCGCCGACCTCATGTGGGCGGCGCCCGACGGCACGCGCCGCCTGGTGGCGCCCGACGACCGGGTGGCGGCGTTCGTGTCGGCGGTCTACCGCTTCGACGAGGTGGTGGTGTCGGACCTGACCGCCCGCGTGGAGGGCCGGTCGCTGACCGTCGAGGCGCCTGAGCTGGGCCTGGAGCTGCGGGCCCGGGCCGGGCGGGGATGGCCCATCCCGCTCCCGGGGCCGGCGTGGTTCCACCGGCGGCTGGCGGGGCCGATCGCCCGGCGGGCACTGGGCGTGGAGACCTACGGGGTGAGCCCCACCGGCGTGCGGGAGTGGTACCGGGCCCGCTGGTACCGGCCGCTGGTGGAGGCCAGGGCCACCCTGGGCGGCGAGGACCTCGGTGCCCTGGGTCCCCTCGATCCCCCGGTGGGCTTCGGGTTCAGCGAGCCGCCGCGCCGCCCGTCGATGGTGTGGGTGCGGCCTCTGCTGCACGATCCGTCCGGCGGTGTGGCGCGGGTCGTGGCCGGGTAGCGGGCAGCCCCTCGAGCAGCCGCCGGGCGGAGCGGGCGATCTCGGTCACCGCCGCGTCGAAGACCTCGGCGTTGGCCTTGGAGGGCTGGCGGAACCCGCTGATCTTCCGCACGAACTGGAGGGCGGCGGCGTGGATCTCGTCGTCGGTGACGGGGTCCGTCCCCCGCAGGGTGACGATGCTGCGGCACATGGGTCAGACGTTAGGGCCGACGGCGACGTCGAGGGCCAACGTCAGGCACCGGCACGCCCCTCCCGCCTTCTGGAACTCGCCGACCGGGGCCTCGACCACGTCGAATCCCCAGCCCTCCAGCCGGCGGCCGACCCGAGGGGGGCACGCGGGCATGACCACGGTGGTGCCGACCACCACCGAGTTGGCACAGAAGGCCGCGGTCTCGTCGGCTTCGAGGGCGAAGGGCTCCGGGACGAGGGCCTCCACCACCCGGCGGCCGTAGGCGTCCCAGGCGCCGGGGGCGACGAGGGCACGGCGGTCGTCGAGGGGGCAGAAGGTGAGGTCGAGGTGGTAGTAGCGGGCGTCGGCCAGCTCGATGGGCCGCACCGGTGCCCCGACCAGGCGGGACAGCTCGGCGTGGGCGGCGGCGTCGGAGCGCTGGCGGTAGCCGGAGAGGAACACCCCGCCGAAGGGCAGGGCGTCTCCCGCCCCCTCGTGGGCGACGGTCGCAGGCAGCTCGGCCACCTCGTAGCCGTGGGCCGCGAACCACGCCGCGTAGTGCGGTTCCTCGGCGCGCCGCTGCGGGTGGCGGAACCGGCTGGGCACGAAGCACCGGCCGTTGACGACGCCCGCGTTGGCGGTGAAGACCAGGTCGGGGAGGCCGGGCCTCGGGGTGAGCGTCTCCACCTCGGCGCCGGCGTCCCGCAGCGTGGTGACCAGGCCCTCCCACTGGGCTCGGGCCCGGTCGAGGTCGACGGCGACCTCCTGGTGCATCCACGGGTTGATCTCGTAGAGCACGCCGAAGTGCTCGGGCGGGCACATGAGGAACCGCCGCCCCCAGGCCAGGGTCACCCCGGTGCCAGGTGGTCGGCGAGGGTGTGGAGGAACAGGCCCACGTCGGTGACGATGCCCAGGGCCTGGTGGCTGCCGCGGTCGGCCAGCTTGGTGACCACCGCCTGGTTGATGTCCACGCAGTAGGTCTCCACGCCGGCCGGCAGCAGGTTGCCGGTGGCGATGGCGTGGAGGGTGGAGGCCAGCATGAGCGCCACGCCCACGCCCGGGAGCAGGGCCCGCATGGCGTCGGCCGCCTCCACCACGTCGGTGTGGACGTCGGGCAGGGGGCCGTCGTCGCGCACCGACCCGCCCAGCACGAAGGGGACGCCGTGGGTGACGCACTCGAACATGACGCCGCCCGTCACCCACCCGTCGGCGACGGCGGCTGCGATCGAGCCCCGCCGGCGCACGCCGTTGATGACCCGCAGGTGGTTGGAGTGCCCGGACTCGGTGGCGGGCGCGCCGTTGCCCGCCAGCGCCACGCCCAGCGAGGTGCCGAGGACGTTGGACTCGATGTCGTGGGCGGCGAAGCCGTTGCCGGCGAAGAGCACGTCGACCCAGCCGTGGCGGACGAGGCGGGCCAGGTGGGGGGCGGCGCCGGTGTGGACGACCGCCGGCCCGCAGACCGCCAGCACCTTGGCCCCCCTCGTCCTGGCCTGGCGCAGGCGGCCCGCCACTTCGGCCACGAGGGCGTCCTTGGGCTTCTCGGAGGACACCTCGGAGGTCATGAACTCGAAGGGCGTGGCGCCGCGCGGGCGCGACAGGGCCTGCACCCGCACACCGTCGTTGCCCACGACGACGTGGTCGCCCGCCCGGATGCGGTGCATGGGCTCCGTGCGCACCCGGCCGTCGGGCAGGGCGACCAGGCCGCAGTCCATCTCCGGGTTCTCGACCTCGACCCACCGCCCCGAGAGCCGGACCTCGGTGCGCAGGTTGGTGGTCGAGTAGAAGCCGTCCGGCAACACGCCGTCGTGGTCGGCGACGACCAGGCGGGCGTCGCTGTGGGCCACCCGGTTGGCCCCGT
This sequence comes from Acidimicrobiia bacterium, assembly GCA_046565765.1. Taxonomy (GTDB): domain Bacteria; phylum Actinomycetota; class Acidimicrobiia; order Acidimicrobiales; family AC-14; genus JBFMCT01. The sequence continues at coordinate 159,503 of JBKHXX010000094.1, forward strand.
GCACCTGGAGGTCGTCGAGCAGGCGGCCCAGGGCCTCCTCGTCCTCGCCCACCACCTCCAGCACGGCCCGGCTGGGGTCGAGGCTGGTGCGGCCGATGTCAACGTCCACGATGCGGTAGTCCGCCCCTGCGTCGAGGATGACGTCGAGGATCTTGGCGAGGATGAGCGAGTCGATGATGTGGCCCCCGACCTCGACCCGCTCCACGTAGGCCATCAGGCCCGGTCCGGCTCCGGCTCGGGTGCCGGCTCCGGCTCGGGGGCCTCGGCCGCCCGCTGCTCGGCCACGACCTCCGAGACCGGGATCTCGTCCTCGCCGATGGTGGGCTCCTCCTTGGCCCGGCCCGTGCGTTCGTCCCACAGGTCGCGGGCGATCACCTGGAAGACGCCCGCCACGGGGATGGCCAGGAGGGCGCCCAGGAACCCGAGGAGCTCGACGCCGATGAGCACGCTGACCAGGACGACGAGCTGGTTGATGTGCACGGTCTTCGACATGATCGAGACCTGGAGGACGTGGTTCTCGAACTGCTGGTACACGACGTACACGACGAGCATGCCGATCCCCGCTGTGGTCGAGTGCAGGAACGACACGAAGATGGTGGGGATGGCCCCCAGCGTTGCGCCGACGAGGGGGATGAGGTCGGTGAAGGCCACGAACAGGGCCAGCACGCCGCGGAAGGGCACGCCGAAGAGCGACAGGGCGATGAACGTCACCGTGCCTGCGACCGCGCTGATCAGCAGGTTGCCCATGGCGTAGCCGGTGACGGCCCGGGCGCAGTCGATCGACACCGCCTTGACGCGTTGCCGCCGGGAGGGCGGGAGCACACTGATCGCCCCCTCGAGCAGTCCGGGCCCGTAGAGGATCATGAGGATGGCCAGCACCAGCACGGTCAGCGTCGAGACGATGCCGGCGAAGATCTTGCGGGCCACGTCGACGGCGCTGCCCCCGGCGTTGCTGAGGGTCTCGTTGATGCGGTCGCGATTGTCTTCGAGCCGCTCGTCGAGGTCGTAGCGGCGGACCAGGTCACCCACCGGCCCCCGCCCCTCGCGGGCGTCGGCCACGTACTGCGGGAAGTTGTCGACGAACTCCTGGGTCTGGTCGACGAGGGGCTGGATGAAGGCGTAGAGCATGGCCGCCAGCAGGGCCAGCGAGCACAGCAGCACGATCCCCGTAGCCACGCCCTTCCTGACCCGCAGCTTCCTCTGGACGAGGTCCACCGGCGGGGTGAAGAGGACGGCGAAGAACAACGCCACCGCCAGCAGCACCCAGATGTGGGCCAGCAGGACGATGACGTAGAGGGCGGCCAGCGTGGCCACGACCAGCCCGATGGTGACGAGGATGGTCTTGACCGGGACCGGGCGTTCGTCGGCCATGCGGCAGCGAGCCTACCGAGGGGTCCGGTGAACGCCGGCGACGAGCTCGGGCGGTCGGGGAGGCGGTGCCGGAGGAGTGCGTCGGCGACGCCGGGGAGCGGTGCGCTCGATGTGGGCCACCACGTCGTCGGCCCACGCCCGGTCGCCGGCCGAGGGCTCGCCGGAGGAGTAGGCGGCCACGGTCAGGTGGTCCCCGACCCGGCACAGGCGGTCGTCGCCCAGCGCCCGAGCCAGGGCGTCGCAGTACTCCGAGGGGGTCTCGTCGGGCCCGCGCGGCCGGCCGTGGCGGGCGCCGGCCCGGCACAGCCGCTCGTAGCAACGGGTGACCCACGGCCGGCCCAGGCGGGCCCGGCGGCGGCGCAGCAGCCAGGCGGCGAGCCAGGCACCCAGTCCCAGGACGACCGGCACGGCGACCCACCACAACGCCCGCAGGAGGCGGAGCAGGCGCTCGAGGAACGAGTCGTCCACCGGCTCGGGGCCCAGGAAGCGCAGCGTGGGATCGACCGCCACCCATCCGGCCGACGGGAACCACACCTCGACCCAGGTGGCGGCGTGGCGGGCCCGCACGACGAAGTCGCCGTCGATGAGCGACCGGTCTCCGGGCAGGTAGCCGGCTGCCATCCGGGCCGGAACCCCGGCGCTGCGCAGCAGCACCGCCATGGCCGAGCTGGCCTGCTGCGACGACCCTGCCCGGTCGACGAACAGGAACCGGTCGACGGGGTCCTGGGCCGGCGGGAGGGGGTCGGCGCCCCGGCGGAAGCGGGTGTTGGCGTCGATCCAGTCCCGGACGGCGACGACCTTGTCATAGGGGGTGCCGGCGGCGGCGGTGAGCTGGTCGGCCAGCTCCCGCACCCGGGTGGGGATGGCCGGGTGCTCCAGGTAGTAGCGGCGGACGTCGGCGGGGATGGCGGCGTCCTCGCCGGCGCCCGTTGCGGCCAGCTCGTCCAGTCCCGCGGCCAGGAAGCTGGCGACGGTGTAGGTGGCGCCCTCACCCAGAAGGGGGTCGGGGAAGATCGTGGCGTCCCGGCCGACGTAGGCGCCACCAGCGGCCAGCTCGACGGAGTAGGGCACCGGCGCGGCCGGCAGCACGCCGACGGAGGTGGTCTCGACCCGGATGCGCTGGTCGACGATGGGACCGCCGATCCCCTCGTCCCCCACGCCGGGCGGGATGAACACGCCGCCCTCCTCGAACACGTCGTAGTCGGGCTCGAACTCGGGGGAGCGGTGCCAGGAGCGGCCGTCGTAGCGGTCGAACGTCATCGTGCGCCACACCGAGGCGTAGGCCGACGTCACCCGGAACACGACCTCCTTGCCCTCGCCGTCGCCCTCGCCGCCGGCGTCGAGCACGTCGGTGGGATGGAGGTAGGGCGGGATCTCCCCGGGGTCGCCCCGCGCCCTGAGGCCCATGCCGGTCCCGAGCCCGCCGCCACCCGAGGGCGGGTCGAGCAGCGAGGCCACGAGGAGTCCGATCAGCCCGGCGGCGAGGGCCAGCACGGTCGCCTCCTGGCCCACCCGGCCGCGGTCGCCGCCGGTGGCGGTCGGCGTGGTGGCCCGGGTCGGCATGCGGTGGACCGCGACTAGGGCGACCGCGGAGGCGGCCACGACCACCGCCAGGGGCCAGCCCACGACCGTGATGGCCCCCGGCGCTCCGACCAGGCTGCCCAGCGCCAAGAGCACGCAGAAGCGCACGATGGCCGGGTGGGGCCACATGAGGCTCAGGGGGACGACGGCCACGGCCAGGACCCACGACGCCCCGGCGAACGCCTCCAAGGTGCCGAAGACCCCGCTCAGGTAGAGGGCGGCCAGGGCGAGGGCCAGCACCCAGAGCATCCGGCGGGCGTCCAGGAAGCCGGGGATGCCCTTCCGTCCGGGCTGAGCCGCCACCATGCCGACCCCGGGCAGGAGGAACAGGGCCATTAGGACGGGCGGCACGCCGACGGCGGCCGCTGCGCACACGGCTGCGACGGCGGTGGCGACGGCGGCCGTCAGCGCCACGTGTCGCCCCGATCGGTGACGAGCAGGACGGCCCCGGACCGGGTGTCGGCCGGGAGGGAAGGCTTGCCGGGGGCGGCGGCCGCGGCCAACCGGCGGGTCACGTCGGACGATGAGGTGACTGTGGCGGTCACCGGGCGGCTGCTGGCCTGGTCGCCGGGGCGGGCGAGCTCGGCCGTGGCCAGCACGACGCCGTAGCCCCGCCGCAGCGCCTCCTCGGCGTACCAGGCGGCCCGGGCGGCCGCCCGTTCGCCGGCGGCCCCGCCCGCACCCAGGTCCACGGCGACGAGGATGCGGGGGGCGTCGATGTCCTCCACCTCTTTGACGACCAGGTCGCCCACCCGGGCGCTGGCCGGCCAGTGGACCCGCCGTTGCGGGTCGCCCGGCACGTACGGGCGGACGCCCCGTACGAGGTCGCCGCTGGGGGCGGGCCGTGACTCCCCCTCACCCCAGGTGCGCAGGAGGTCGGGGAAGGACTCCACGGCGGGGAGGGGCCGGGGGCCGACGTAGAGGGGTCGCAGCAGGGGGACGGTGCGGCGGTGGAGGACACCGATGAGGCCGGCCACGCCGTCGCCCAGCACCTCGACGAGGACCGCCGTGGCCACCTGGCGGCCGGACGGGATGCCGTCGAACGTGACGGTCGAGGGCACCTCCACGTCGAGGGGCCGGCTGGCGATCGACCGCAGCGACACCTGGGCCCGCTGGCGGGGCCCGTCGAGGCGGACGACGATGTGGACCCGGTCGCCCACCCGGCACTCGACGGGGTTGGCGACGACGGCCGGGGCGACACGGGCGGCGCGGAAGCGGGACCAGAGGAGGTCGACGGCGATGGCCACCAGGCCCACCACGCACACGAACAGGCTGACCCGGGAGGCGGTGCGGGCCCAGATCATCCACGTGAGGACGATCAGCGCGCCGACTCCGAGAAGGGGCGGCGCCGGCCGCCACTCCCGGGTCGCAACCGGCACCGGATACGGCGGGGTGGTGACCGGGGCGGTCCGGGGCGGCCGGCCGCCGGTCGGGTCGGTGGTCACACCTCGGGTATGGGCACGCCCGCGACCAGCTCGCCCACGACCGGGCGCATGGCCTCCGTGCCCCGGCGGGTGACGGCCCCCACCCGGTGGGCCAGGACGGCCACGGCCACGGCCTTGACGTCGTCGGGGGTCACGAAGTCGCGCCCCCCGACCGCGGCGTAGGCCTTGGCCACCGCCAGGAGGGTGCGGGCGGCCCGGGGGCTGGCGCCGTGGTCCAGCTCGGGGTGGTTGCGGGTGGCGTCCACGATGTCGAGCACGTAGTCGGAGATGGCGGGGGCGGCGTAGGTGCGGTCCACCGCGGCCATGGCCTCGGCCAGCTCCTCACGGGTGGCGACGGGGCGGAGGGCGTCGAGGGCGGCGGGGCCGCCGTCGCCGGCCAGCATGGCCCGCTCTGCCTCGCGGCCGGGCAGGCCCAGGCTCACGACGAGGGCGAAGCGGTCGCACTGGCCCTCGACGAGGGGGAACGTTCCCACGTCGCCGTAGGGGTTCTGGGTGGCGACGACGAAGAACGGCGTGGGTAGGGGGTGGTTGCGGCCGTCGACGGTGACGTGCCCCTCGCCCATGGCCTCCAAGAGGGCGGACTGGGCCCGGGGCGTGGCCCGGTTGATCTCGTCGACGAGCACGACGTTGTGGAACACCGGGCCGGGGTGGAAGTCCCACTCGTGGCGGTTGCGGTCGTAGACGCTGACGCCGGTGATGTCGGCGGGCATGAGGTCGGCCGTGCCCTGGACCCGTCCCGCCGTCCCACCGAGGGAGCGGGCCAGGCTCTTGGCCAGCAGGGTCTTGCCCACGCCGGGGACGTCCTCCAGCAGCACATGGCCGCCCGCCATCAGCCCGGCCACGACGAGGGAGATCTCCTCCCGCTTGCCGAGGACGACCGACGCCAGGTTGTCGACCAGGGCCCGGGCGACCGCGGTGGCGGCCGGGGGAGGCGCGGAAGCCGGCGGTGAGGTCATCGAAGAGGTCATCGGTACGGCTCCGGGGGTGATTGAGGACGCCGGCTGCCGTGCCGCCGGGCGCGTTGGATAGTGTGCCGCACCGATGGGCCAGTTGATCCGCGTGACCGAGCGACAGGGCACGACGCCCGGCACCGTCGTGTTCGACCTGAACCGCAGCCTGACCGGGATGGGCCACGAGCGCTACCGCTCGCTGGAGGACGCCGTCGGCAACCGGCCGTGCGACGTGCTCGCCCGCCGCCTGTTGGAGGTGGAGGGCGTGCAGGCCGTGCACGTCTACTCCAACGTGGTCACCGTGGAGCTGGCGCCGGGCACGTCCACCGACGGCCTGTCCCAGGTCATCATCGACCTCTTCACCTACTACCGACCCGGCGTGGAGGTCGCCGAGCCGGTGGTGGAGGAGGCGTCCTAGCCGGCTTCCGGGCGGGTCAGCACCCGGCGCTGGGGCCGGCGAGGATCCCCACCACGGTGGCGTGGCACACGCTGTTGAGGTGCCCGTTGACCGACACCAGCCGGGCCAGGATGTTCTCGGCGTCCTTCTCGATGGCGGTGAGGTTGCCGGGGGTGCAGAACTCCCCGCACCCGCCTCCGCCCGCAGCCCCGGCCACTGCGGCCGAGCCCTGGCCGTTGGCGGCGGCGATGCGGCGGTGGATGTTCTGGACCCCGAGCCGGTCGGGTGGGTCGTCGGCGTTCACCAGCACGTCCCGGATGCTGTTGACGTTGGGCAGGACGTTGCTGAGGACGGACGACGTGTCCTTGAGCGACGTGTCGACAGAGCCGAGCTTGCCGTTGATCGAGGCCAGGGCCGCGATGATCTGATCCGCCTGGCCGGGGATGGGCTTCAGGGCGGGGTCGATGGCGGCCAGCGCTCCGTTGATCTTGTCGACCTCGGCGGGCAGGGGCACGACGTTGCGGCCGGTGCCGGTGACGGCGCGGTCGGCGGTGCCGAGGTTGCCGTTGATGTTGGCCAGCGTGTTGGTGATCAGCACGAGGAAGGCGACGACCACGGCTGCCACCACCACCAGCAGGACCACCCACACGCGCAGCCACCGGGCCAGGAACGTGCTCTGGGTGTCGCCGGGACGGACGCGGGGGGAGCTACGCAGCTCACCCCGTGTGCCCATGGTCATGGTCATGGCGCCCCCCTTGTGACCCGCGACCTACCCGCAACTGGTGCTCCTTTTCGGCGCCCGGCCTCGGTTCTCCTGCCGAACATGCGTTCGCTATGCTGCGGGCATGGCTCCGGCCCGGCCGCCGCTCGAAGACCTCGCCGGGCACGCCCGCCCGGTGGCCCTGGCCGGCGAGCGGCTGCTGCCCGTGCTCGACCCGCTCGCTCCGCTGCTCCCCGGGGGTGGGCTGCGGCGGGGCACGGTGGTCGGCGTCTCCGGCTCCACCTCGCTGGCCCTCGCCCTGCTGGCGGGGGCGTCGGCGGCGGGGTCGTGGTGCGGTGCGGTGGGGCTGCCCTCGTTGGGTGTGGTGGCGGCGGCCGAGCTGGGGGTGGCCCTGGAGCGGTTCCCGCTGGTGGCCGCGCCCGCCGGCGGCGAGGAATGGGCCTGGGCGGTGGCCGCCCTGCTCGACGGGGTCGACGTGGTGCTGGCCCGCCCCCCGTCCCCGGTTCCTGCCCGCAACGCCCGCCGGCTGGCGGCCCGAGCCCGCGAGCGGTCGGCGGTGCTGGTGGTGACCGGCGTGGCCCGAACGCCTTGGCCGGCCCTGTGGCCCGAAGCGCTCGACGGGCGGTTGGAGGCGGAGTCGGCGGTGTGGGAAGGGGTGGGCGAGGGCCACGGGCGGTTGCGGGCCCGGCGGGTCGAGGTGGTGGCCGGGGGCAGGGGGGCGGCGACCCGTCCCCGGCGGGTGTCGCTGTGGCTGCCCGGTCCCGACGGGGGCGTGGCGACCGCTCCTCCGGTCGCGGCCGCCCCCGCACCTGCCGTTTCCGCGGCGGCGGTGCGGGCCACGGGGTGAGCGATGGCCGGAGCGACCCGCACGCTGGTGGTGTGGTGCCCCGACTGGCCGGTGGTCGTGGCCGGGGCCGGGGTTGGCGGGCCGCTGGCGGTGGTGGACGGGGGACGGGTCGTGGCCTGCTCGCCCACGGCCCGGGCCCGGGATGTGCGGCGCGGCCTCCGCCGGCGGGAGGCCGAAGCGCGCTGCCCGGGGTTGGCCGTGGTGGCCGCCGATCCGGCCGCCGAGGCGCGGGCGTTCGAGCCGGTGGTGGCGGCGGTGGAGGCGGCCTTCACCCCCCGGGTGGAGATCGTCCGGCCCGGGGTGTGCGCCTTCGCCACCCGGGGCCCGTCCCGCTACTTCGGCGGTGACGAGGCGCTGGCGGCCAAGGTCGCAGCGCAGGTCGACGACGTGGCGGCGGCCACGTTGGGGGAGGGGGCGGCCGCGCCGTGCCGGGTGGGGGTGGCCGACGGGCGGTTCGCAGCCGAGCAGGCGGCCCGCCGGGGCGACCTCGTCCCGCCCGGGGGAAGCGCCGCCTACCTGGCCCCGCTGCCGGCGACCCTCGCCGCCGGGCCGGACCTGGGCGACCTGCTGGCCCGGCTGGGCGTGCACACCTTGGGCGACCTCGCCGCCCTGCCGTCGCGGGCGGTGCTGGCCCGGTTCGGGCCCGACGGCATGGTCGCCGCCCGCCTGGCCCGGGGGTTCGAGGAACGCCCGGTGGCGGCCCGGACCGCCCCGCCCGACCTGGCCGTCGCCGCCGAGCTCGACCCTCCCGCCGACCGCCTCGACGCCATCACCTTCGTGGCCCGGTCGCTGGCCGCGTCCCTCGCCGAGGCGCTCGTCACCCGGGGGCTGGCCGCCGACCTGGTCCGCATCGAAGCCGAGACCGACCACGGCGAGTCGCTCTCACGGGCGTGGCGGGTGGGCACCGGGGCCTCGGCGCTGGCCGAGCGGGTGCGGTGGCAGCTCGACGGCTGGCTTGGCGGGGCCGACCGTCCCTCCGGGCCCGTCACCCTGCTGCGGCTCGTCCCCGAGGAGGTGCGTCCCGAGGGCAGCTCCCAGGCCGGGTTCTGGGGCGGCGACCGGGCCGCGGCGGAGCGGATCGGCCGCGTGCTGGCCCGCGTGCAGGGTCGCCTGGGCCACGCCGCGGTGGCCACTGCCGTGGTCACCGGCGGCCGCAGCCCGGCCGAGCAGGTCCGGCTCGTGCCCTGGGGCGACCCCCGCCCCGCGCCGGCCGCCGGCGACGCCGCCCCATGGCCCGGCTCGCTTCCCCTGCCCGCCCCCGCCACCGTCCTCGACGCCCCCCTGCCGGCCATGGTGCTCGACGCCTCGGGTGCCCCCGTGGGCGTGAGCGGCAGGGGGATGGCGTCGGCTCCTCCCGCCACCGTGTCGGTCGCCAACGGCCCCCGCGCCGACGTGGTGGCGTGGGCCGGCCCGTGGCTCGTCGACGAACGCTGGTGGGATGCCTCCGCCCATCGCCGCCGGGCCCGCTGGCAGATCGTCACCGCGTCCGGCGCCGCTCACCTCCTCTGCCTCGAAGGTGGCCGCTGGGTGGTCGAGGCTGTATATGACTAGACCTCGGTAAAATTGGGTGGTGGACCTTGACGCCGGGGCGCGCCGGTCCGCCCCGCATCTCCACGCCACCCATGCCGCCCGGCGGCGGGCGCTGGTGGTGGCGCTGGGCGCCAACGCCGCCTTCCTCGTGGTCCAGGTGGTGGGGGGGTTGGCCTTCTCGTCCCTCGCCCTGCTCGCCGACGCCGCCCACATGGTCACCGACGTGGCCGCCCTGGGCATCGCCCTCCTCGCCCAGCAGCTCCTGACCCGGCCCGCCACCGCTCGCCACAGCTACGGGCTGCAGCGGGCCGAGGTGTTGGGGGCCCAGGTCAACGGCCTGATCCTGCTGGTGGCGTCGGCGTGGATCTTCTGGGAGGCGGCGCAGCGGGTGGGCGACCCTCCCGAGGTGGTCGGCGGGGGTGTGGTCGCCGTGGGCCTGGCCGGCCTGGCCGTCAACCTGGGGAGCCTGTGGTTCCTCGTCCGCTCCCAGGGGCACAGCCTCAACATGCGAGGGGCGGCGGCCCACATGGCGGCCGACGCCGCCGGCTCGGCAGGGGCGGTCGTGGCCGGGCTCGCCGTCCTGCTGGCCGACGCGGCCTGGGCCGACCCGGCCATGTCCTTCCTCATCGGCGGCCTGGTGCTGTGGTCGGCGTGGACCCTCCTGCGGGACGCCACCAACGTGCTGCTGGAGGGGACTCCCAGGGGCACCGACCCCCGCCTGGTCGAAGCCGCCCTGGCCGGCGAGGACGGGGTGGCGGGGGTCCATCACCTCCACGTGTGGACGCTCGCCTCGGAGGTGCCGTCCCTCTCGGCCCACGTGGTGCTCACCGGCACCCCCGACCTCCACGAGGCTCAGGGCCGGGCCGACCGCCTGAAGGCCATGCTCGAGCAGCGGTTCGGGATCGCCCACGCCACCCTCGAGCTGGAGTGCCACGGCTGCCAGCCCCCCCCGGACGGTTGTCGCTAGGACCGCTGGCCCATGCCGGCTCGGGTGGCGACCCGTGGGCCTTCGCCCCGGCGGCACCGGGCCGCGCCCGCGCCGGCAGGGGCGTAGGCTGCCACCGAGGCGGCCCGTACTCAGGAGGTCGGAGGACCATGCGGAAGTTGTGGATGCTCGCGCTCGTGAGCGCCCTCGTGCTGGCGGGCTGCGGGGGCGACGCCGAAGAGGCGGAGGACATCCCCGCGCCCGGGCCGGGCGCGGGCGCCAACACCATGGCGGGCGGCCACGACCACGGCGGGGCGGCGGTCGACGCCAGCTGCAACCCGTCGGGAACGACCGTCTCGGTCACGGCCAGCCAGACGCGGTTCAACACCCAGTGCCTGGCCGCCCCCGCCAACCAGGCGTTCACGATCAGCTTCGACAACCGCGACGCCGGTGTCGCGCACAACATCGCCATCCTCGAGAGCCACTCGGCCACCACCACCATGGCCAAGCTGGAGATCTTCCAGGGGCCGGGCGTGCAGACGCTCAACGTGGGCCCGCTGCGGCCCGGCACCTACGCCTTCCACTGCGAGGTGCACCCGCAGGCCATGTCGGGCGTCTTCGTCGTCAAGTAACCGCCGCTAGGCGGTCGACAACGCCCTTCCGGCCCACTCGCAATACAGGCGCAGGCGCTCGGCGGCGGCGGCCGACGTGGCCCCGCCGTCCCCGTCGACCACGTACGACACCGTGGTCATCATCCCCCCGACCTGGTGGAAGACGTTGTGGCAGTGGAGCATCCACTGGCCGGGGTTGTCGGCCACGAAGTCGACCGCGAGCCGCTGGTCGGGGCGGATGATCGTGGTGTCCTTGCGGGGCCCCGGCGCCCCCGTCGGCAGCACCACCTGGAACGTGTGCCCGTGCAGGTGCATGGGGTGGAACATCGTCGTGCGGTTGACGAACGACAGCCGCACCCGCTCGCCCTGGCGCACGTCGAGCGGCTCGCGGCCATGGGGGCGGCCGTTGATCGTCCACACGTAGCCCGCCTCGCCGCCTCCCAGCTCGATGCCGTAGACGCGGTCGGGGCGCCGGTCGTCGAGCCGCACGGGCAGGGCGGCGTGGAGGTCGTGGATGCGCAGCGTCGGGCGTTGGAGCTCGGCCGGTTGCACGCCCGGCGGCGGCACGTCACCGGGCCCGGAGCGGATGACGGCCAGGGCCTGGGCCGCCTTGGCCTCGGCCACGGCCACCAGCGGGAACACGCCCGACCCGTCGACGGTCACGATCACGTCGTAGCGCTCGGCCATGGCGATCATCAGGTTGTCGACGGTCACCGGATCGACGGGGAAGCCGTCGGTGTGGGTGACGGTCATGCGATGGCCGCCCACGGCCACCCGGAACGGGGTGTCGGCGCCCGCGTTCACCAGCCGCAGCCGCAGGCGCTCGCCGGGCCGGGCCTCCAGCTCGACAGGCGCCGAGGGACGGCGGCCGTTGATCAGGTACAGCGGGTAGTTGACGTCGCCCCCGGCGCTCGCCAGGAACTCGCTCATGGGCCCCTCGCCCCCGGCCAGGTGGGCGGCGTGGGCGCCCCGACCGGCCCGGAGGTCGTCCAGGGCCGCCTCGGGTGACTGGCCGATGCCGTCGGTCCAGTCGTCGACCACGACGGTGTACTCCCGGTCGTAGGCGCCCGGCTCCCTCGGGTCCTCCACGATCAGCGGGGAGTACAGGCCCCGGTCGAGGTGGAGGCCGGTGTGGGGGTGGAACCAGAAGGTGCCCGGGTCGGGGGCGGTGAACTCGTAGGTGAACGACTGGCCGGGCGGCACCAGCGGCTGGGTCAGCTCGGGCACGCCGTCCATGTCGTTGCGCAGGGCCAGACCGTGCCAGTGGATCGTGGTGGGCTCGGGCAGGTTGTTGGTGAACCGGGCCCGCAGCACCTCGCCCGCCCGCAGCCGTATCTCGCGGCCGGGGACGGCGCCGTCGTAGGCCCACGTGTCGGCGGTGAGGGCGCCGAGGTCGATGGTCAGGGGGGCGGCGGCGATGGAGACGTCGTGCACGGGCGCGCCGTCGGGGCGGCGGCGGGCCTCGGCTGCCGCCACGATCGCACCTGTCGGCGGCACGGGCCGGGGGGCGCCGGATCCGCCGCAACCGGCCAGCGCGAGCCCCGTTCCGGCCGCCCCTGCGGCGGCCAGGAACTGCCGGCGCGACAGGCGGGACACGCCCGGAGTGTAGGGGCGGGTCGACGGCGACGGACCCGCGCCCGGTGGATGCACCGGGCACCTATATGCGCCGAGTAGCTATTGCGGCGCCCGTTCTGCGGCGGTAACACGGGCGGCCGGAGGGGGAGGGGTCGACCATGCGTAAGCGTTGTTCGGTGGCTGCGGCGGTGGTGGTGCTGGCTCTGGCGGGAGCGGCGTGTTCGTCCGAGGAGGCGGACGGGCCGGCCGAGGTGGCCGCCAACGTCCAGGTCAACAAGTTCGACCGGGAGATCCCGCTCAACCGGCTCAACGAAGGCCCGGCGGTGCTGATCGACAAGGACGATCCCGACCTGGTCTACCTCGGCAACACCGAGATGACCTCGGGCCAGTGCCGGTTCCACGTGTCGACCGACCGGGGGGCGAACTGGCGGGAGGAGAGCGCGCCCGAGCTCCAGCCCTTCACCCGCAACTGCGCCCAGGGCTCGGCCACCTCGCAGAACCTCCGCCAGGAGCTCCAGCAGGGCCCCGACGGCACCATCTACAACGTCTTCCAGGCCAACTCGCCCGACCGCAACGGGAGCCGCAGCGTGATGCTGGGCCGCTCCTCCGACGGCGGCCGGTCGTGGAAGACGGTGCCCATCGACCCCGGCAAGATCGCCCCCGAGCCGGGTGTGGAGATGGAGGTCAACTTCGAGGGCCACATCGCCCTCGACCCCGACAACCCCCGCCGCATCTACGCCATGTGGCGGCGGTCGTTCAACCGCTACCCGAACCCGCCCGGGAACCCCCCGACGCGGCCCATGTTCTCCGTCTCCGAGGACGGGGGCGACACGTGGGCGCCGCCGGTCGTGATGTTCGAGAAGAACTCGGGCTTCGACGGTCCCCGCCCGATCGTGGTCAGGGGCCAGCTCTACGCCTTCTACCGGGAGTCGGCGCCGCCCAACCCCGGTCCCAACGACCCGCCGCTGCCCGAGCCGCCCACCACCAAGCTGTTCGCCGCCATCTCGCCCGACGGGGGGCGCACCTGGCCCGAGCACGTGGAGATCGCCCGTGCCCAGGACGCGGCCGAGCCCATCCCCGCCTACGACCCCACCCGCGACCAGTTCTACGTCGTCTGGCACGACAACCGGGACCAGGAGCTGGACGCCTACTTCTCGGTCTCCAAGGACGGCCGGAACTGGGCGCCGCCCAAGCTGCTCAACGACGACCCCCGGGGCACGCGGGTGGGTCAGCACTACCCGCAGATCGCGGTCAGCCCGAACGGCCGCGTCGACGTGGCCTGGTACGACTGGCGGGACGACCCCTTCCCCCCGCCCACCGTGGGCACCGGCCAGACCTTGAGCCTGTTCTCCAACCGGGGGAAGATGGCCAGCGTCTACATGACCACGTCACGCGACGGGGGCCAGACCTGGACTCGCAACGTCAAGGTCAACGACACGCCCATCGACCGCACCATCGGATCGTGGATCAACAACATCGACGTGTTGGCGCCCATCGCCCTCGACTCCGACGACGAGGGCGTGGTCATCGCCTGGTCCGACACGCGCAACGGCAACTCGCTGAGCCAGGCGCAGGACATCTACACCGCCACCATCGACTTCGGGGCGGCCGCCACCCGCCGGGTGACGAGCCTGCAGGCCGGTCTGGCCGGGGGGCTGTTCGGCCTGGGCCTGGCCATGTGCCTGGCCGTGTTCCTGGTCCGCCGCCAGCGGCCGCCCGCTCCCGAGCGGAGCCACGACCGGGCCCAGGAGCCGGTCGGCTAGCTCAGGGGTCAGGTGGGCGAGGCGAGGCCCTCCACCTGCACCACCGTGTCGAAGCCCGACATCTGGAGCAGCCGGGCCGTGTTGGGCGAGGGCGCCCGTACGACCAGGTCGCCACCGCGGCCCCGCAGCTCCTTGACGCCCACGATGAGGGCGTGGAGGCCGGTGGAGTCGATGAAGTCGGTGTCGGCCATGTCGACGATCACCTGGTTGGCGCCGTCGGTGGCGAGCTGGAGGAGGCGCGACTCGAGCTCGGGTGCGGTCTGCAGGTCGAGCTCGCCGGTCACCCGGACGACCGCAGTCGTGCCCGCGTTGTCGACGTTGAGGCGGAAGGCTCGGGGAATGCCGTTCATTGGTCCCGTCCGGATCGAGGCGTACTGGCGTCAGCGGGACGATCTTTAGGCGCCCGCCGATGGGCTGGCGCTTCAACCCCGGGGCCATTCTCGCGCATTGCGCAAGCGAACATCTGTTCGTAAGGTGGCGGGGTGGGCTGGCACAACCCTCCCGTGCCCTGGTCTGAGCTGGAGCGGCGCCTGTCCGACCGGCCCCGGAACGCGGACGGGGGCGACAGCCCGGCGTGGTCGCCCCGGCGGGGGCCGTACATCCCCCCGCCGGCCGGGCCCGCCCGGCGACGCCTGCCCACCGTTCCCTACGCCGAGCTCCACTGTCATTCGACGTTCAGCTTCCTCGACGGGGCGTCGCAGCCCGAGGAGCTGGCCGAGGAGGCGGTGCGGCTGGGGCTGGAGGCGCTGGCCCTCACCGACCACGACGGCTTCTACGGCGTCGTCCGCTTCGCCGAGGCGGCCAAGGTGCTGGGCCTGCCCACCGTCTTCGGCTCGGAGCTGACCCTCGACCTGCCCCGGCGGCCCCAAGCCGGCCTCGCCGATCCCGACGGCCGACACCTGGTCGTCCTCGCCCGTGACCCCGCCGGCTACGCCCGCCTGGCCCGGGCCATCTCGACGGCCCACCTGGCGGCGGGCGAGAAGTCGCTGCCCCGCTGCTCGCTGGGTGACCTGGCCGCCGCCCACGGTGGTAGCTGGCTGGTCCTCACCGGCTGCCGCAAGGGCACGGTGCCGGCCGCCCTGGCCGCCGACGGCCCGGGTGCGGCGGCCCGCGAGCTGGCCGTCCTGGTCGACGCCTTCGGGCGGCACAACGTGGCCGTCGAGCTGTGGGACCACGGCGATCCCCTCGACTCGGTCCGCAACGACGCCTTGGTGGCGCTGGCGGCTCGGGTCGGGGTCGACGTGGTGGCCACCAACAACGTCCACTACGCCACGCCCGCCCGCCGCCCGCTGGCCACCGCCCTGGCCGCGGTGCGGGCCCGCCGCTCCCTCGACGAGGTCGACGGCTGGCTGCCGCCCGCGGCCACCGCCCACCTGCGCTCCGGCGCCGAGCAGGCCCGCCGCTTCGCCCGCTACCCGGGGGCGGTGGAGCGGGCAGCCGAGATCGGGCGGGCCTGCGCCTTCGACCTGTCTCTGGTGGCCCCCCGCCTGCCCGACTACCCCGTCCCCGCCGGCCACACCGAGATGTCCTGGCTGCGGGAGCTGACCCGGCGGGGGGCGGCCCGGCTGTACGCCGGCAACGAGCGGGCGCACCGGCAGATCGAGCACGAGCTGCGGGTGATCGAGAACCTGGGCTTCCCCGGCTACTTCCTCATCGTGTGGGACATCGTCGAGTTCTGCCGGCGCAACGACATCTACTGCCAGGGCCGGGGCTCGGCCGCCAACTCGGCCGTCTGCTACGCCCTGGGCATCACCAAGGCCGACGCGGTGGGCCTGGGCCTGCTGTTCGAGCGCTTCCTGTCCCCCGAGCGCGACGGCCCCCCCGACATCGACCTCGACATCGAGCACGAGCGGCGGGAGGAGGCCATCCAGTACGTCTACGAGCGCTACGGGCGGGAGAACGCGGCCCAGGTGGCCAACGTCATCACCTACCGGCCCAAGTCGGCGGTGCGTGACATGGGCAAGGCCCTGGGCCACCCGCCCGGCGCCCTCGACGCCTGGTCCAAGCAGGTGGAGGCGTGGTGGATGGCCGAGGTCGACCCCGGCCAGACCGACATCCCGTTGCCGGTGATCGACCTCGCCCGCCAGGTCGAGGGCTACCCCCGCCATCTCGGCATCCACTCCGGCGGCATGGTGATCTGCGACCGCCCGGTGGTCGAGGTGTGCCCGGTGGAGTGGGCCCGGATGCCGGGCCGTACCGTCCTGCAGTGGGACAAGGACGACTGCGCGGTGGCCGGCCTGGTCAAGATCGACCTGCTCGGCCTGGGCATGCTCACCGCCCTCCACCTGGCCGTCGACCTGATCCGCGACTTCCACAGCGTGGAGGTCGACCTGGCCACTATCCCCCAGGACCCGGGGGTCTACGACATGCTCTGTGCAGCCGACTCGGTGGGCGTGTTCCAGGTGGAGAGCCGGGCCCAGATGGCCACCCTGCCCCGCCTCAAGCCCCGCACGTTCTACGACCTGGTCGTGGAGGTGGCCCTCATCCGCCCCGGCCCCATCCAGGGCGGTTCCGTCCACCCCTACATCCGTCGCCGCAACGGCCAGGAACCCGTCACCTACCTCCACCCCCTGCTGGAGAAGTCGCTGGCCAAGACCCTGGGCGTGCCGCTGTTCCAGGAGCAGCTCATGCAGATGGCCATCGACGTGGCCGACTTCTCACCGGGCGAGGCCGACCAGCTCCGCCAGGCCATGGGCTCCAAGCGCAGCCACCAGCGCATGGAGGCCCTGAAGGGGCGGCTGTACGAGGGTATGGCGGCCAAGGGCATCGTCGGCGAGGTCGCCGACGCCATCTACGACAAGCTGGCCGCCTTCGCCGACTTCGGCTTCCCCGAGAGCCACTCGGTCTCCTTCGCCTACCTGGTCTACGCCTCGGCCTGGATCAAGCTCCACTACCCGGCCGCCTTCCTCGCCTCCCTGCTCAACGCCCAGCCCATGGGCTTCTACTCGCCCAACACCCTCGTGGCCGACGCCCGCCGCCACGGCGTGGAGGTCCGCGGCCCGGACGTGAACGCCTCCGCCGCCACTGCCACCCTCGAGTGTGCAAAAACCAACCCCACAGGTAGGTTTCTGCACACTTCCACGACGCCTGGCGGGGATGGGGCCCCGGCCGGGCAAGCAAGCATCGTCCGGCTGGGCCTCAAGGAGGTCCGCAACCTGGGCGACGCGATGGCCGAGACGATCGCTGCGGGCCGGCCGTACGAGTCGATGGAGGACCTGGTGCGGCGCACGGGCGTGGGGCTGCCGGCGCTGGAGGCCCTGGCCACGGCGGGCGCGTTCGGCGAGTGCTTCGGGCTCGACCGCCGCGCCGCCCTGTGGGCGGCGGGGGCGGTGGCTCAGGCGTCCGACGAGCGGCTGCCGGGGGTGGTGGTGGGCACGGAGGCGCCCGCCCTCCGCACGATGTCCGAACCCGAGACGACGGCGGCCGACCTGTGGGCGACGGGCATCGCCGCCGCCAGCCACCCCGTCCAGTACGCCCGGCCCACCCTCGACGCCTTGGGGGCGGTCACCGTGGCGGGGTTGGCCGACCAGCCCCACGGTCGGCGCATCGCCATCGGGGGGATCGTCACCCACCGCCAGCGGCCGGCCACCGCCCAGGGCACGATCTTCGTCAACCTCGAGGACGAGACGGGCATGGCCAACGTCATCTGCTCGGCCGGGGTGTGGGCCCGCCACCGCCGCCTTGCCCGCACGTCCCCCGCCCTCCTCGTCCGGGGCCGGCTCGAGAAGGCCGAGGGCGCCATCAACGTGGTGGCGGAGTGGATGGAACCCCTGCCCCTGGCCACCCGCTCCCCCCGTTCCCGCGATTTCCGGTGAGAGGCACGATCCTTTCGGCCCGTTTCCACGTACGAACGGCATGACCTCCAGCACCCTGCTCAACCGCCTCGCCACCGGCCTCCTCGTCGTGTCGTTGGGGCTGTTCGGCGCCGCCTGCGGCGACGACGACGACGAGGACACGTCCTTCTCCCAGGCCACGACGGCCACCACCGCGACCGGCGCCACCAACGCCCCCCAGCTGACGACGGGCGCCAACACCATCAACATCCAGAACTTCGCGTTCGTGGGGATCGACGACGCCCGGTCGGCGGCCAACCAGTGGACCGTCGTCAACCAGGACAGCGCGCCGCACACGGTGAGCGCGGTGGACGGTTCGTTCGTGTGGCGGGTGGAGGGCGGCCAGACGGGCACGTTCACACACCAGCTGGCCCCGGGCAGTTACCCGATCAGATGCGACGTCCACCCCGCCCGAATGACGGGGACGCTGGTCGTCAGCTAGCGCGCCCGCGGCCCCACGCCGCCAGGGGCGAGATGCGGAAGGCGACCTCGAACCACACCCGCTTGCCCCGGGGCAGGTGGTCGACGCCCCAGTCGCGCGACAGTTCGTCGACGATCCACATGCCGCGCCCACTCGGGTCGAGGGGGTCGGGGGAGCGGCGGACGGGCACGGCCGGGCTCACGTCGTAGACCTCGACGCGGACGAAGCCGCGGCCGATGCGGACCACCAGGTCCGGCCCCTCCGCGGGGTCGGCCTCGACGGATCGGGCGTGGACGAGGGCGTTGGTGACCACCTCGCTGGTGAGCAGCTCGACGGTCTCCACCGCCTTCTGGTTCACGTGGCGGTGCAGCAGCACGTCGCGCACGAACCGCCGGGCGGCCCCCACGCTCGTCGGCGACGACGGAAGCTTTGTCTTCGTCTCGATACAGCCAGAGCGTAACGGCCTCTGGCACAAGGCTTGACGGTTTCAGCGGCGGTCGAGAGGGGGAGGACCGGCGCCATGCCTCCCCTCACCCACGACGCCGTGGTCGTCGGAGGCGGACCGGCGGGGCTCAGTGCGGCCGCGTGGCTGGCCCGCCACCGCCGGCGGGTGGCCCTGGTGGACGGGGGCCGCCGCCGCAACCGGTGGGTGGAGCAGACCCACGGCTACCTCGGCCTCGACCCGGTCGATCCGGCCCACCTCATGGATCGCGCCCGCGCCGGGCTGCTGGCCTATCCGACCGCCGAGATCTGCGTGGGCGAGGCCGTGGCGGCGGAGATCCGTCCCGACGGCACCTTCGGGTTGAGCACGACAGCAGGCGACCTGGTGGCCCGCCGGCTGGTCCTGGCGACGGGCGTGGAGGACTCGTTCCCCGAGGTGGACGGCTTCTTCGACCACTACGGCGCCAGCGTCTTCCACTGCCCGACCTGCGACGGCTACGAGGCTCGGGACCGCCGGGTGGTCGCCTTCGGGTGGAGCGAGCACGTGGCCGGCTTCGCCCTCGACCTGTTGGACTGGGCCGCCTCGGTGACCGTCGTCACTGACGGCAGCCGCTTCCAGGGGGACGCCGCCTGCCGGGCCGCGCTCGAGCGTCACGACGTCGCCGTCCTGGAGGACGACGCGGTGGCCCTGCTGGGCCGGCGCGGCGCGCTGGAGGGGGTGCGGCTGCGGGGCGGGGAGACGGTGCCGTGTGAGCTGGCCTTCTTCTCCATCGCCCACCGGCCCCGTACCGAGCTGGCCGTGTTCCTGGGGTGCGCCCTCACCGGCGAAGGCTGCATCGTCGTGGACGAGGACCAGCAGACCACCGTGGCGGGTGTCTACGCCTGCGGTGATGTGGTGCCCGGTCTCCAGATCGTGCAGGTGGCGGCCGCCCAGGGTGCGGTGGCGGGCGTGCGCTGCGCGCTCTCCCTTCGGGGCGAGCCGGCCGGCCCCGACGCCCCCGAGCCCGGCCCCGACGCCGGCGCGGAGCTCGGCGCCGCCGGGTAGCTACAACTACCCGGCGTCCTCCGGTGGCACCACCTGCACCACGTACCGCCGCAGCTCAGAGGGGGCGGTGTCCCACGGCGCGAGGAACCGGCACTCGAGGGCGTCCTCCCCGGGGTCGTGGGCGGTGATGCGGACCTTCCAGCGGGGCGGGTTCTCGGGGAGGAGGCCCTCGTCCACGATCTCCAGCAGGTCGCCCACCGCCTCGACGTGCCACACGTGGCCGGGCAGCGGGTTGGTGGGGAGGCGGAGCTCGAACGTCGCCCCCTGCTTGACCCGGACGACCTTGACCGTCTCGACCGGCCCGGCCTCGTCCTCCTCGACGATGGGCTCCTCCTCCACGCCTTCGGGCGGCACCTCGAGGGCGGGGTCGTAGGTCGGGGGAGGCGGCCGCATCTGCTCGAACACCCAGATCCAGCCGTCACGCTCGCGGACGGTGTAGGTGGGCAGGTAGCCGGGCTTCAGCTTCCACAGCTTCTCGGGCCCGAACCGCTCGGTGGGGAAGACGTTGGCGCCGCTGCGGGGGTCGTAGATGTACTGGTGGCGGGGGCAGCGGATCTTGTCGTCCCACACGGTGGCGCCCTCGAGGTCGGTGCCCTGGTGGGGGCAGGAGGCTGCGAACGCCACCGCCTCCCCGTCGCTCAGCCGGGCCACCAGCACGACCGTCCGTCCGGCGGTGGCGGCGAAGATCTCTCCCGCCATCAGGTCGGCCGAGCGCACCGTCCGGTGCCAGCCGTCAGCCATGGTCGTAGGGCGATCCGGGGCTGGTCTCGTCGAGGACCAGGCCCATGACGACTGCGTCCCACAGCTCGCCGTTGCGGCGGCGGTAGTGGCGGCGCAGGCGGCCCTCCTCCACGAACCCGTGGCGCCGGTAGAGGCGCAGGGCGGCCTGGTTGTGGGGCCACACCTGCAGGGCGACCTTGTGGGCGCCCAGACCGCGAGCGGTGGCGACCGCCTCGCCGACGAGGGCCCCGCCGACGCCGCGCCCGCGCCACTCGGCGTCCACGCACATGCCGATGTCGGCCACGCCGTAGCCTGCCACCGACAGCGTGAGCATGCCCACGACCTGCTCGCCCTCCTCGGCGACCAGCAGGGCGGCGTGGTCGCCGGCCAGGGCGGCGAGGAACCGCTCCCGCCGCTCGAGCCGGTCGAGGGGTGGCTCGGTCCCCAGCCACCGGCCCTCGTCGACGACCCGGGCGAACAGGTCGACGCACGCGTCCACGTCGCCGACCGTGCTGGCCCGCACCCTCCGGGCGTTCACCACATGTGCCGCGTCGCCACCCTGAGCACCCGGCGGGTGACGGCCCAGGGCGACAGGCGGGAAGACAGGGCGAGGGCCCGGTAGTGCAGCCCCGGCACCACCTCGGCCTGCCCGCGCTCAAGGGCGTCGAGGGCCCGCTCGGCGACCGCCTCGGCCGTCATCCACACCGGGCCCGGGATGAGGCTGCGCTCGAAGCCGGTGTGGTCGTGGAACTCCGACGTGGTGAAGCCGGGCAGCACGAGCAGGGCCTGCACGCCCGTGCCCTTCAACTCGTCCTCGACGGCCCGGGTCATCGTCGTGACGAACGCTTTGGACGCCGAGTAGGTGGCCCACAGCGGGATGGGCTGGTGGCCGGCGATGGACGACACGTTGACCACCGCGCCCGTCCCCCGCTCGATCATGCCCGGCAGGGCCGTCCGGGTGAGCCGCAGGACGGCCACCACGTTCACCTGCACCTGCCGTTCCTCGTCGTCGACCGGGAGGGTGGCCAGGCGACCCTGGGCGCCGAAGCCGGCCGAGTTGACCAGCACGTCCACCGGCCGGGAGGCGTCGGCCAGGCGGGCCTCGACCGGTCCGCGCTGGTCGGGGTCGCCCAGGTCTGCGGCCAGCACTTCGACGGTGCGGCCGTGCGTCGAGCGCAGCTCATCGGCGAGCGCCTCGAGGCGGTCCTGGCGGCGCGCGACGGCCACGATGTCGAGGCCCCGGCGGGCCAGCCCGACGGCGAAGGCGCGCCCGATCCCGCTTGAAGCGCCGGTGACCAGCGCCGTGCGCCACGACGTCGGCCGCATGGCCCGACCCTACCTGGGCCCGCACGACACAAACTGTTAACGATCGGGAAACACACCCGACAGCATCCACTCGTACGGTCCACTCACCGGCCGTCACACGAACGGCACGAGAGTGGGAGGGTGAATGGAAATCGACTCAGGCAATACCGCCTGGGTACTGGCGTCGGCGGCGCTGGTTCTCTTCATGACGCCCGGGCTGGCCTTCTTCTACGGGGGCATGGTCCGCTCCAAGAACGTGCTCGGCATGCTCATGCAGAACTTCTTCGCCATGGGACTGGTCAGCGTGTTGTGGGCGCTGTTCGTGTTCAGCCTCGCCTTCGGGGACGGCGGCCGATTCATCGGCAACTTCGACATGGCGGGGCTCACCGACCTCGGTCGTGAAGGGTTCGAGCTGCCCGGCTACGAAGGCCTCCTCACCATCCCTCCCCTCGTCTTCTGCGCCTTCCAGCTGATGTTCGCCATCATCACTCCGGCCCTTTTCACCGGCGCCACCGCCGACCGCATGAAGTTCGCGGGCTACGTGGTGTTCCTCGGGCTGTGGGTCGTCCTCGCCTACGCCCCGGTTGCGCACTGGGTGTTCAGCCCCCTTGGCTGGCTGTTCGACCTCGGCGCCCTGGACTTCGCCGGCGGCGCCGTCGTCCACATCAACGCCGGCGTGGCGGCCCTTGTGCTGGTCCTCGTCCTCGGACGGCGACGAGGGTGGCCGCAGGAGGCGATGCCACCGCATGCCCTGCCGTGGACCCTGCTCGGCTCGGGGATCCTGTGGTTCGGATGGTTCGGGTTCAACGCCGGCTCGGCCCTGGCGGCCGACGGCATCGCCGCCCAAGCCTTCATGAACACGCACCTGGCGGCGGCCGCCGGCATGCTCGGATGGCTGATCGTGGAGAAGGCCAAGAGCGGCCACGCCACCACGCTGGGCGCGGCCTCCGGTCTGGTCGCCGGCCTGGTGGCCATCACGCCCTGCGCCGGCTTCGTTGGAGGGGTGGCGCCCCTTCTCATCGGGTTCATCGCCGGCGTGGTGTGCTTCCTCGCCATCCAGCTGAAGTTCAAGCTGAACTACGACGACTCCCTCGACGTCATCGCCGTGCACCTGGTGGGCGGGCTCGTGGGCACGCTGCTTCTCGGCCTCTTCGCCGACAGCGCCGTCAACGCCGCCGCTGCCGACGGCCTGCTCTTCGGCGGAGGCGCCGGGCTGCTGGGCAAGCAGTTCGTCGCCGCCGGCGCCACCATCGCCTGGTCCGGCATCGTCAGCCTCATCCTGGCCAAGGTCATCGATGCGACAATCGGCCTGCGGGTCACCCCCGAGCAGGAGGCCGAGGGTCTCGACCTGTCACAACACGCAGAGAACGCCTACACGGGTGACCTGGGCGCGATGGAAAGGGTTGGCCGATGAAGCTCGTGACCGCCATCGTCAAGCCGTTCAAGATCGACGACGTCAAGGAAGCCCTGCGGGGGCTCGGCGTGCAGGGGATGACCGTCTCCGAGGTCCGGGGCTTCGGTCGCCAGCGGGGGCACACCGAGGTCTACCGGGGGGCCGAGTACACGGTGGATTTCGTGCCCAAGGTGCGGGTGGAGATCGTCGCCGACGACGCCGACGCCGCCCGCATCGTCGACGCCATCGTGACCGCCGCCCGCACCGACAAGATCGGGGACGGGAAGGTGTGGGTGACCAACGTGGACGACCTCGTCCGCATCCGCACCGGTGAGAAGGGCGCCGACGCGTTGTGACATGCCGGCAGTAGTTCCCGAGACGATCCTGCGGATCCGCTCGGATCCCACGCTCCAGGGCCCGGCGTTCTGCCGGGCCCTGAGCGCTGCCACCGACCGGTGGCTGGCCGGGCTGTTCGAGGCCGCCCTCGACGGCGCGGACGGCCGCGGGCTCGCCCTGGTGGCGGTCGGCGGGTACGGCCGGTCGGAGCTGTGCCCGGGCAGCGACGTGGACGTCATCCTGGTCGACGCAGCGAAGCGCGACCGCAAGCTGCTGGCCCGCACCGCGGAGCGCATCTGGTACCCGGTCTGGGACGCGGCGGTGAAGCTGGGCCACGCCGTGCGCACCCCCAAAGAGGCCTTGGCACTGGCCGCCGGCGACCTCGACACGGCCACGTCGCTGCTCAACGTCCGGCTGGTGGCCGGGGACCGGGCGGTGGCCGAGGACCTTGCCCGCAAGGCCCTGGCCCAGTGGCGCCAGCGCTCGTCGCGCTGGCTGGGGGCCCTCGCCGCCTCGGTGGTCGAGCGTCACCGGAGGGCCGGGGAGGTCGCCTTCCTGCTCGAGCCCGACCTGAAGGAGGGCAGGGGCGGCCTTCGCGACGTCCACGCCCTGGGATGGGCCGAAGCCGCCGACCGGGTGCTGCTTCCGGACGACCACCAAGCCCTCGTCGAGGCCTACGCGACGGTGCTGGCCGCTCGGGTGGAGCTGCACCGGCGCACGGGCAAGCCCCACGACCGCCTGCTCCTCCAGGACCAGGACGCGGTGGCCACCGCCTTGGGCGACCGCGACGCCGACGCCCTCACGTGCCGGCTGGCCGCCGCCGCCCGCACCATCGCCTGGCGGAGCGACGAGGCGTGGCAGCGGGTCGAGGCGTCGCTGCGGGGCCCCTCCGGCCGGACCGCGACCCGGGACCGGCCGGTGGCGGCCGGCCTGGTGCTGCGGGAGGGCGTGGTGGAGCTGGCCCCCGGCGCCGACGTGGAGGGCGACCCCGGCCTTGTGCTGCGGGCCGCCGCGGCGGCCGCCACCGCCGGCACCCGTCTGGGCCGGGCGACCCTCGACCGGCTGGCGGCGCGTGCCGCGCTCCCTCCCGAGCCGTGGCCCGAGGAGTCGCGCCGCAACCTCGTCCGCCTGCTGGACGGAGGGCGGGCCGCCCTGCCCGTGCTCGAGGCCCTCGACCAGACCGGCCTCCTCGCCCGGCTGGTGCCGGAGTGGGAACGGGTGCGCAGCCTGCCCCAGCGCAACGCCTACCACCGCTTCACCGTCGACCGGCACCTGTGCGAGGCGGCGGTGGGGGCGGCCGAGCTCGCCGACCGCGTGCGCCGGCCCGACCTGCTGCTGGTGGGGGCGTGGCTGCACGACATCGGCAAGGGCTGCGACGGAGACCACAGCGAGGCCGGGGCCCGCATCGTCGAGACGGTGGCCACCCGCATGGGCTTTCCCGCCCCCGACGTGGCCGTGCTCGTCCGCCTGGCCCGCCACCACCTGGTGCTGGCCGACGCCGCCACCCGCCGCGACCTCAACGACCCGGCCACGGTGGCGGCGGTGGCCGAGGCGGTGTGCGACCTCGACACCCTCGAGCTGCTCCACGCCCTCACCGTGGCCGACTCGCTGGCCACCGGGCCGGCGGCCTGGAGCCCGTGGAAGGCGTCGCTCGTCGACGACCTGGTGCAGCGCACCGCCAGGGTGCTGGCGGGCGAGCCCCACGAGGCCATGGCCGAGGCCGGGCCCGGCCCGGCCGAGCAGGCGCTGGTCGAGCAGGTGCAGGCCGGGGCCGACCTCGTCCTGTCGGGGGACGGCAACGACGTGGCGCTGGCCGCCGCCGACCGGCCGGGGCTCTTCTGGCGGGTGGCGGGAACGCTCGCCCTGCACGGGCTGGACGTGCTGTCGGCGCGGGTGTGGCCGGGAGGCGACGGGGTGGCCGTCGAGGAGTTCCGGGTGGAGCCCGTCTTCGGCGGCACGCCCGACTGGTCGAAGGTGGAGGCCGACCTGCGGCGGGTGCTGGCCGGCCGGCTGTCGCTGGAGGCCCGGCTGGCCGAGCGGGCCAGGGCCTACGCGGGCCGGTCGAACCTGCCCTCGGCCACGCCGGCCCGCACCCACGTGCTGGTCGACAACGACGCGTCGGAGGTGGCCACCGTGGTGGAGGTGCGCGCCCCCGACCGCATCGGCACGCTGTACCGCATCACGCGGGCCCTGTCCGACCTGGAGCTCGACATCCGCCACGCCAAGGTGTCGACCCTGGGCCACGAGGTGGTCGACGCCTTCTACGTGCTCGACGCCACCGGGGCCAAGCTCGACGACGAGGACCACCGCCGCGAGGTGGAGCGGGCGATCCTGCTGGAGGTGTCCCGCACCTAGGGTGCTGTCATGGATCCTGCCGAGGCGCGCGACATCGTCCGCACCCAACACAACGCCGTGCTGGCCACCCGTCGCCACGACGGCCGGCCCCAGCTCTCGCCCGTCAACGTCGGCCTCGACCCCGAGGGTCGCGTCACCATCAGCAGCCGCGAACGGGCCTACAAGGTCCGCAACATCCGCCGCGACCCCCGCGTGTCCGTCTGCGTCCTCCCGCCGAACTTCTTCGGGGGGCGGTGGATCCAGATCGACGGCACCGCCGACGTGCTGTCCCTCCCCGACGCCCTGGAGCCGCTGGTGGAGTACTACCGGGGCATCTCCGGCGAGCACCCCGACTGGGACGACTACCGCGCCGCCATGGTGCGCGACGAGCGCGTCCTGGTGCGGGTGACCATCGAGCGGGCCGGGCCCGATCGGGCCGCCTGAGACCCGTTTCCCGGGGCCGGGCGCACACGGCGGGTACGCGGGTCGCCGGAGAACGACGCTGCCGTAGGATGCAACCCGTCCTGACCGGGGAGCGCCTGTCCGTGGAACCTCCGAGTTCGCGATGGCCCGTCGACTGCGCCGTGCCGGCGCCCGCCTGGGCGCGCTCGTCGGTTCTGACGCCGCGACCGTTCGCCAGAGCCTGGGCGCCCTGTCGATCTCCTCGATCGGGGACCTGCTCGCCGGGCTGACGCTCGGCTCGATCACCCACACCCTCGACCAGCTCCCCGGCCTGCTCGTGCTGGTGCCGGCGGCCATCGGGATGCGGGGCAACATCTTCGGCGCCCTCGGCAGCCGGCTGGGCACCGCCATCCACGCCGGCACCTTCACCCTGTCCCGGCGGCGCGACACCGTGGTCGGCCAGAACGTCCTGGCCTCCGTCGCCCTGACCCTGTCGATCTCCCTGGCCCTGGCCTTCCTGGCCAAGGCGGTGGCGGTGGCGTTCGGCATCCCCAACACGATCTCGGTCCTCGACTTCATGCTGATCTCGCTCTTGGGCGGGGCGCTCTCGTCGGTGATCGTCCTGCTGATCACCCTCGGCGTGGCCGCCCGCTCGGTGTCCAAGAACTGGGACCTGGACAACGTGGCCGCCCCCCTGGTCACCGCCGCCGGCGACGTGGTGACGCTTCCCTCGCTGTTCCTGGCCACCTACCTGGTCGGGCTGGGTTGGGTCTCGCTGGTGCTCAGCCTGGTCGCCGCCGCCCTGTCGATCGCCGCCCTGGTGGCCGCGCTGCGGGCCGGGCTACCGGTCCTGCACCGCATCATCCGCGAGTCGCTCCCGGTGCTGCTGCTGGCGGGGACGGTGGACGTGCTGGCGGGCGTGACCATCGAGAAGCGGCTGGAGTCGTTCCTCGTCTTCCCCGGGCTGCTGGTGCTCGTGCCACCCTTCCTGGAGGACACCGGCGCCCTGGGCGGCATCCTGTCCAGCCGGTTGTCGAGCAAGCTCCACCTGGGCGTGATCGAGCCGCGCAACGTCCCCCAGCGGGCGGCGCGGGGCGACTTCCTCCTCACGTTCCTCTACGCGGTGCCCGTGTTCGTGCTGCTGGCCGTCTCCGCCGACATCGCCGCCACCGTCGTGGGGCTGGAGACGCCGGGGGTGGGGCGGATGGTGGCGGTGTCCCTGATCGGCGGCTTCCTCGCCACCATCTTCGCCGTCGGCATCGCCTACTACGGGGCCATCGTGTCGTTCCGGTTGGGCCTCGATCCCGACAACCACGGCATCCCGCTCATCACCTCGTCGATGGACCTGATCGGGGCCTTCGCCCTCATCCTCGCCATCGTGCTGGTCGGGGTGGGCTGAGCTCGCGCCATGGGGGGGGAGGTGCGGGGGTACGCTGACCGCGTCCCCATGGACGACAGCAAACCGCGAAATCTCAAGACCATGCTGTCGGAGGCGAAGGACACCTCCGAGCTCATGGTCGACCTTGCCTACGCCTCGGTCTACTTCGGCGACGCGGACATGGCGGAGGAGGTCGACGAGCTCGAGGCCCACCTCTCCGACCTGGTCCACGAGATGCGAGCCATCTGCGTGCTGGCCGCCCGCTCCCCGCGCGACGCCGACGCCATGGCGTCGGTCCTCCAGGTGGTGGGGGCCATCGAGCGCATGGGCAACGCCGCCGTGGACATCGCCAACATCGTCACCCGCCGCCTCGGGATCCCCCGGGCCCTGGTCGCCGACCTGTCGCGGGCCGAGGAGATCTCCCACCGGGTGCGCATCCGGGACGGGTCGCAGATGGCCCACTGCAGCCTCTCGGCCCTGGAGCTGCCGGTCGAGGTGGGCATGAGCGTGGTCGCCATCCGCCGGGAGCGGGACTGGATCACCGAGATCGACGGCGAGCAGGTGCTGCTGCCGGGCGACGTGCTGTTCCTCCAGGGCACGGCCGCGGGCATCGCCGAGGTCCGCCGGCTGGCGGGCGCACCGGCGTGGGAGCCGCCCCAGATGGCAGAGGAGCCGGCCGTGTCCGACCTCGACCGGGCCATCGACGTGCTGGTCGAGATGAAGAACGTGTCGGAGGTGGCGGTGGGGCTCGCCTACTCCGCCCTGGTGCTGCGCGACCAGGGCCTGGCCGCCGAGGTCAGCCACCTGGAGGACCGCCTCGACGAGATGAAGGAGCGCTTGGAGGTCTGGGTCCTGCGGGCCGCCCACGAGCGGGTCGACCCGTCGCCGCTGCGGGGCTTGGTGCACCTGGCCCAGTCGGCCGAGGAGATCGGCGATGCGGCCCAGCAGATGGTGTGGCTGGTCGAGGAGGACGAGGAGCTGCACCCCGTGCTGGCGCTGGCTCTGGGCGACGCCGACGAGGTGGTCGTGCGGGTGCCGGTGGCGGCCCGGTCGCCGGCCGACGGCCGCTCCCTGGCCGAGCTGCGGCTGGAAACCGAGACCGGGTTCTACCTCCTCGCCATCCGCCGGGGCGGCCGCTACGTCTACCGCCCCCGGGCCAACGTGGTGCTCCAGGCGGGCGACGAGCTCATCGCCACCGGGCCCGACGAAGGCCACCGCCTGCTGGCCGAGCTGGGCGGGTTCGTGCTCATCGAGGACGAGGAGACGGGCGAGGAGGAGCTGGTACCGGCGGGCATCCGCCGCTAGCTGAGCGTCGACTCCCACCACTCCGGCGGGGGGCACGGCTGGGCCACCGGCCGGCGGGAGCGCATCTGGTACAGGAACGCCATCACACCGCCGGCGAACAACGACAGGGCGACGGCGCCGAACAGCACGATGAGCACGATGAGGGACGTCGTGCCCTCGCCATCGGCCACCGCCACGCCCCCCGGCGCCCGAGCGGGGGGCGCCATCTCACCGGCTGCCAGCACCCGGAACGACGCCCGGGCCGGGGTGCCGGGCTCGTCCTGCACGAACGCGGGGGCGTCGGGGTCGTCGGGGTTGAACGTCTGGCGCTTCTGGACGCCGATGATCACCGCGTGCCCCGGCTCGCTGGGTGGGATCTGGAAGGTGGCCGAGATCGACCCCGTGCGGTCGGGAACGGCGGTGGCGAGGACGGGGCCCTCGCTCGACCGCCACCGCAGCACGACCGGCGTGGTCGTCGCCGAGCTGCCCGCCCGCGGGACCGGGAACGACGTGCCGACGAGGGTGATGGTGTCACCGGGATGTCCGGCCGGGGCGCTCAACGTCATCGTGGCCAGGTTGGTGCAGGCGAAGGCCACCGCGCCCCACACCACCACGATGGCGGCCAGGGCTGCCGCCAGTGCTGCACGCCGCCCCCTCATCTGCCCCCCTCCTGTTCCTATGGGCAGTGTGACACTACGGTCGGTCGCAGGCAATGGTGGGCCTACGCTGCGGGCGATGCTGCGCGAAGCGTTCCTCGCCGGGTGGGTGCCGCCCACGTCGGGGCGGTACTTCAACGGCATCGAGCTGTTGGCCGAGGCCGACCGGGGGGCGCCCGTCGAGCTGGCCAAGCAGATCGGCGGTGAGCGGGAGCGGGTCGTCCGGCAGCGCGAGGCGGGGCTGGCCGGCCTCGACCGGGCCGACGAGATGCAGCGGGCCCTCGGCCTGGAGCCGCTGCCCCGGCCCGCGACGGCGGAGGAGTTCGGGGCGTGGGCGGAAGCGGTGTTCTCGGCGGTCACCGACCACGTCGCCACCACGAGCGGGCCGGGATCGCCCTGCGCCGTCGTCCACCTGGCGGGCTACGTGCTGGGCGAGGCGCTGGCCACCCTCGACGCCGTCGCCATCCTCTGCCGCCTGCGCGAACTGGCCCCCGAGCACCTGTGGATGCGGGTGCAGGCCGACTCGCTCGAGGGGGAGCGGCAGGCGGCGGAGCGCCGCCTGGCCCGGCTGGCGTCGCACGAGCTGCTGTCGGAGCCGGTGCGCACGGCCATCGCGCTGGCCGCCCATGCGGTGGCCGAGGCCGCGCCCACCGGGTCCTACGAGGGCCAGGCGGCCCGGGCCCGCGCTGCGGTCGAGGCGCTGGCCGAGCAGGCGGCCGCCATCGAGCGGGCCCTCTAGGGCGCTGGTGTCGAACGCCTCGGCACGAAGCCGAACGCGAAAGACGCCAGCCTCCTAGCCCCCGGGCGGGCCGGCGTCGGAGATGTAGGCGATCCGGCGGCCGTCGGGCGACCAGGCCGGGGTGAAGCCGCGGGGGCCGGTGGTGAGCTTGCGCAGGCCGGTGCCGTCGAGGGCCATGGTGTAGACGGCCGCCGACCCGTCGCGGTCGCTGGCGAAGGCGATGGTGGCGCCGTCGGGCGACACTGCGGCCTCGCCGTCGGAGGAGGTGTTGTCGGTGAGGCGTGTGGGGTCCGACCCGTCGGCGCCGACGACGTAGATCTCCGGGTTGCCGTCCCGGTCGCTGGTGAAGACGATCCGGCCGTCCTGGGTGTACGACGGCCGCTCTTGGACGGCGGGGATCTCCGTCACCCTCGACGCCCCCGACCCGTCGGCCGCCATCGTCCACAGCTGGAAGAGCCCGCCCCGGTCGCTGATGAAGGCGATGCGGGCGCCGTCGCGTGACCACGACGGGAAGCCGTCCTGGCCGGGGAGGTCGGTGAGGCGGCGGGGACTCGTGCCGTCGGCGTTCATCACGTAGATCTCGGAGTTGCCGTCGCGGTCGCTCATGAAGGCGATGCGGCGGCCGTCGGGCGACCACGACGGGGCGCTGTCGGTGCCGGTGCCGTCGGTCAGGCGCCGCAGCCCCTGGCCGTCGGTCTGCATGACCCAGATCGACCGGCGCCCGTCGAGCAGGCTCTCGAAGGCGATGCGGGTGCCGTCGGGCGACCAGGCAGGGCTGCCGTCGAAGGCCAGGGCGCGGTTGGTGAGGAGCTGCTTGTCGCCGCCGTCGGCCGCCATGACCGCCACCTGCGGGGTCTGGATGCGGTTCGGTGACGGTGCTGCGGGCCCGGCCTCGCCCACCGTGTCGCCGTCCTGGCCGCTCAGGACGGCGCCCAGGGCGACGATCCCGCCCGCCACGGCGGCCACACCCACCGCCGCCAGCACCAGTGCCTTGGGCGACCGCCGGCGGCCGATCCGGATGATCTGGTCGGCCTGGGCGTGGTCGGGGCACTTGAGCCCCACCGGCGTGCGGACCAGGCACTCCGTGCAGATGGGCGTGTCGCACTCGGCGCACCGCAGCCGGGTCGCGTTGCCGTGGCGGCTGCAGGTCAGCTCGGTGTCGGGGGTGGCCATCAGAGCCAGTCCTTCCGCCGGAAGAAGCGGTAGCCGGCGACCGTGATGGCGGCCATCAGGCCGAGGGCCCACAGGTAGCCGAACCTCCACCCCAGCTCGGGCATGTGCTCGAAGTTCATCCCGTAGATGCCGGCGACCAGGGTGGACACCAGGAGGATGGCGCCCCAGGCCGTCATGCGCTCCATCACGCTGTTCATGCGGTTGGAGATGATGGCCAGGTGGGCGTCGACGGCGTTGCCCATCAGCTCCCGCTGGCTGTCGAGCTGGTCGACGGCCCGCAGCACGTGGTCGTAGACGTCCTGGAGCTGGGTGCGGGTGCGCTCGTCCACCCACTTCACCTCGCCCCGCAGCATGGTGGAGATGACCTCCCGCAGGGGTACGACGGCCCGCCGGAACAGCAGGATCCGCCGGCGCACGTCGAACAACTCCTGCTGGACCTCCCGTTCCTCGGCCAGCTCCTCGGCGAAGATCTTGTCCTCCAGGTCCTCCAGCTCGTCCTCCGACCTCTCCGTCGCCTCGAAGTACCCGTCCACCAGGTCGTCGAGCAGGACGTACAGCAGGTACCCGGGCGACGGCTGGCCGTCGATGGTGCGCTCGAACCGGCCGCGGGCCCGGGTGAAGTCCCACAGGGGAGCGTCGGGGCTCTCCTCCCGAACGCTGATGAGCCAGTTCGGCCCGATGAAGAAGTCGACCTCCTCCAAGTCGGCCGTGTAGGCGACCAGGAAGGCGTGCGTCGGGTAGTGCTCCAGCTTCGGTCGCTGGTGGCGGTGGCGGACGTCCTCCATAGCCAGCGGGTGCAGGGCGAACTCGCTCTCCAGGCACATCAGGTCGTCCTCCGACGGCGAGCACACGTCCACCCACAGCAGCCGCTCGGCCGTGTCCACGAACGCTGCGATCTGCGATGCGTCGATCTCCTGGAGGTCCCCGTCCCCGTAGGCCCGCACCTCGATCACGAGCCGCGACGGTAGCGGCGACCGGCCACCCGCCGAGCCCAGAGCACCAGTGGGACCTGGAGCGGGAGGCGGGCCCATGCCACCGTGGGGGACCCCAGGGGAAAGGGCTCGCCGGAGATGCCGCCATCGAGCGCCATCTTCACGTTGGCCGGGAAGACGGCGACGAGCACGACCGTCGTGGCGAGCGCCCCGATCCGGCGGGTGCGGCGGTTGAGGAGCAGCCCGGCGCACACGATCTCGGCCACCCCGCTCCACCGCACCCAGAAGGCGGGGCTGCCCATCCTCCCGGGGACGATGCGCTGATACGGGCCTGGGAAGGCGAAGTGGGCCAACCCGGCCACCAGCATGACGGCGGCGAGGGCCACGGCCGTACGCGGCGATGATCGGGACGCGGGAGGATCGCCCACGGGAGTTGTCCGCCGCCGCCGGTGCCCGTGGACGCCCGTCGGGGAACGAGAGCGTTGCGGCCGAGGGACAAGCGTCTAGCGTGGCCGCCGGCGGGCTCGTGAGGGGCCTGTGGAGAGGGAGGTCCCATTGGCGGACGAGGAGATCGAGGTCCCCCCGCTGTCGGTCCAGTTGCAGATCGCCGAGGCCGCGGCGGAGCTTCAGGAGATCGCCAGCCGGGAGGCCGCGCTGGCCCGGGCGGCGGCCAAGGCCCCCAACGACCTGTTGCTCGACGCCGACATCGATGCCTTGGTTGCGATGGCGATGAGGATCGACCAGGAGCTCGCCACCGGTGAGCGCCACGCGGACTTCCTGAGGCGCACGTTCGAGCAGTTCGGGCCCTGGTTGAACCAGCAGGTGAGCCAGGCCTTGACCGCCGAGCACTTCGAGCCCGCCCAGCTCGAGCAGTTCACCACGACGCTGAACATCGGGGACGGCGACTTCTCCACCCTTGGCGTGGACCTTGCCGGCACGGTGATGGTGACCGTCCCCGGCTCCCGGAAGGAGTTGCGGGACTCAGCCTTCGAGTTCAAGGGCAAGGCCGTGCCGGTCATGGACTGGCACCACGTCGGGTGCACGATGATCGACCTGGCCATCCTGGGAGGGCTCGCCACCTGCATCCCCACCGAGGGCGCAGGCTGTGTCGTCGCCCTCGGCGCGATGATCGCTCACGCCGCCTTCTGCCACTAGAGCCCCCGTCGCCGACTGCTTCATTTCCACCGTGCTCGCTCACATGTCGATCCAGGCGGACAACGTGGAGGCCGTCCACCTCCCGTCCTAGGAGTCCTAGACGACCGACCCCACCGTCTTCCGCACCTGTGCCTGCCGTTCCTCGACGGAGCCGGTGAGGGTGTGGAAGGAGACGTCGGCCGTCTCCAGGAGGTGACGGATGCGGCGGTCGATGTCGGCCTGGAACGCGGTGTCGTCGGGGCGGAGGCCGTCGAGGACGATGGGGAACTCGATGGGCAGGTAGAAGACGTGGTCGTAGCGGGCCCGGAGGTCGAAAGTGGCGATCTCCCGGGACTCCCACCAGAGGTGGTTCTCCTTGCGTGGCGGCTGGTGCTCCATGACCCAGTCGGCGTAGGCGAGCACGTCGTAGATGGAGCGGTCGGCCACGAACCGCTCGTGGGACTCCTCGGCCCGCCACTGCTTGAGGAAGATCAGCGTCTCGGTCTCGGCGGTGGCGCTCTGGTCGAGGGGGAAGCCCAGCTCGACGACCTGGCGGGCCACCTCGGGGAGCAGGGTCATGTCCCACTCACGGGCGAACAGGTTGGCCAGGGTCGTCTTGCCGGTGGAGAACGAACCTACGAAGGCGATTTTCACGGGCCGTAGTCTGGCCGATCGACCCCCGGCGAGGCAGCGGAGCCATAATGCCGGTGCGGGGCGGGATAGGCGGTCGAGAGCGGGACGGCACGGAAAGCCCGTGTTCGTCGTGGTGGATAGGGGCGTGGGATGAGGCGGTCGAGGCAGCGGTCTCTGGCGGCGGCCGTGGCGGCAGCGGTGCTGGCGGTGTCGGCGGCGGCGTGGGCGGTGCAGGCGGTCGAGCCGTTCGTGACCGCGTCCGTGCAGGTCACGGCCAATCCTGCGCCGGTGCGCAACCACACCAGTCCGCAGATAGCCCGCAGCCCCCGGACCGGGGAGCTGGTGATCGTCGAGAGCGACGTGCGGGGCGATCGGGCGTGCAAGGTGCACATCTCCGTCGACGACGGCCGCACGTGGCGCCCCGGGGGTGAGCTGATGGTCCAGCCCTTCACCGACTGCGCCATCTTCGCCGAGTACGGCGCCTACGCAACCCTCGCCTTCGCCTCCGACGGCACCCTGTACGTGGCCTTCGTGGCCAGCGAGTTCCTCGACCGGGTCCGCAACGACACGCCGCGCCACGTCTACCTGGCCCGTTCCGGGGACAGCGGGCGGACCTTCGACGCGGCCCGGGTGTTCGAGGCGCCCGACGGCAACCCCGATCGGGGGCTGAACAAGGGCCCCATGCTGGCCGTCCACCCGAGCCGACCAGAGGTGGTCTACGTGGGCTGGCGGCAGGGCATCTTCGCCCCCAACGCCCGCGAGAAGCTCAAGTCCAACGTCTCCGTCTCGACCGACGGCGGCCGCACCTTCTCCGAGCCGTTCGACCTGACCGACCCCCGAGGCGGCGACTATCCGGCCCTGGCCGTGGGGGGCGACGGCACGGTGCACGCGGTCTACTGGAGCCGGGTGTGGCCGGCCCCTCCGGCGGGCACGCCGGCTCCGGTCCGCCCCATCTACTACCGGCAGTCGACGGACCGGGGCCGCACGTGGTCGCCGGCCCGGGAGATCGACCCGGGCAACCAGCGGGCCGACCGGCCGCCGGTGATGGCGGCCGACCCGGCCTCCGAGTCGGTGTACGTCACCTGGTACGCCGGCAACGAGCCCGAGAACCAGCGGGAGGGCTACACCGGCGACATCGAGGTCTACTTCCTCGCCTCGCCCGACAAGGGGGCCACGTGGCGGCCCCGGACGGTCCTCAACGACGACGGCCGGGAAGGCAAGCGGGCCAACCAGTACGACCCCGCCATCGGGGTGGCGCCCGACGGGCGGGTCGACGTGGCGTGGCTCGACGGGCGCCTGAGCCCCCTCGCCCCCGTAACGGGCGTGACGCCGGCGGAGCGGGGCCTCCAGGACGTGTACTACTCGTCGTCCAGCGACGGCGGGCGCACGTTCACGCCCAACCTGCGGGTGACCGACCGCAGCATCGACCGGGCCCTGGGCACGTGGGAGAACAACGTGGGGAGCCACTACAACCTCGGCCTGGCGTCGGCACCGGAGGCGGTGTACATCGCCTGGCAGGACACCCGCAACGCGGTCCCCGACCGCCAACCGGAGGACGTCTACATGGCCTCGGTCCGCTTCGCCCCGCTGCCGTCGCCTCTCGCCGACGACGGCTCCGACGGCGTCCCTGGGTGGCTCCTGGCCGCAGCCGGGGCGGCCCTGGGCGCAGGCCTCACCATGGCGGTGGTCCTCGGGCGCGGCCGGCGGGCGGCAGCGGGCGGGTAAGGGCCACGGCGGTCGGCGGGAAGGGATGGAGCGGGCGCCCTCTATCGTTGACCCAGTCATGCCCGAACCGTTGTGCCTGCTGACCGTCCACGCCCATCCCGACGACGAGGCGTCCAAGGGAGCGGCCACGGTCGCGCGCTACGCGGCCGAAGGCGTGCGCACCGTGCTGGTGTGCTGCACGGGCGGCGAGGCGGGCGACATCCTCAACCCGGCCATGGACCGTCCCGAGGTTCGCGAGCGGCTGCACGAGATCCGCATGGAGGAGCTCAGGAAGTCCACCGAGGCCATCGGCTTCGACGTGGTGGAACTGCTCGGCTACCGCGACTCGGGCATGCCCGGCAGCGAGTGCAACGAGGACCCCGCCTGCTTCGCCAAGGCCGACCTCGACGAGGCGGTGGGCAAGCTGGTGGCGATCATCCGCCGGGAGCGTCCCCAGGTGGTCATCACCTACGCCGACGACCAGCAGGGCTACCCCCACCCCGACCACCTGCGGGTGCACGACATCACCCTCCCCGCCTTCGACGCGGCCGCCGATCCCGACGCCTACCCGGGCACGGGCGACCCCTGGCAGCCGCTGAAGCTCTACTACTCGGGCTGGTCTCGGGCCCGCATGCAGGCGACCCACGAGAAGTTCCTCGAGCTGGGGCTGGAGTCGCCCTACACCCAGGAGTGGATGGACCGGCCCAACATGGACCACCGCATCACCACCAAGGTGGACGTGACCAGCGCCTACGACGTCCGCCGCCAGGCCCTGCTGGCCCACGCCACTCAGATCGACCCCACGTCGAAGTTCTGGTTCGGCCTGCCGCCGGAGGTGGTGGCCTACCCTTACGACGACTTCGTGCTGGCCCGCAGCCTGGTGGACACCGACCTTCCCGAGGACGACCTCTTTGCGGGCGTGAGGGACCGCGTCCGTCGCTGACTACGATCCGGCCGCCCGCATCGTGGAGGTGGACGTTGCCCAAGTACCTCAGCCAGGAGTGGCTGGACACCCAGCGTGAGATCGCCCAGGAGTTCCCCGAGCGCCCCGGCGCGACGGCCCACCTCCAGTACATCGTCACCGGTGGGCCCGAGGGGGAGATCCGCTACTACTGGGTGGTCGAGAACGGCAAGGTCCTCGAGGACAAGCTGGGCGAGGACGCCGACGCCGAAGTGACGATGACGATCACCTACGACGACTCCGTGAAGATGCAGAAGGGCGAGCTGGACGAGACGGCCGCCTTCATGCAGGGCCGGCTCAAGGTCCAGGGCAACATGGGCAAGCTCATGAGCCTGATGCCGCTCACCCAGAGCCCGGAGTACAAGGCGATCAAGGCCAAGATCACCGAGGTCACCGAGTTCTGACCAGGGCTCCTTCCTAGCCGAGGGCGGCCAGCACCGCCCCGGTGAAGAGGCGGATCCCGCTCGGCGTGAGGTGGAGGCCGTCGTCGTAGAAGGCGTCGGGGTGGGCGCCGGCCAGGGCGTGCCAGTCGAGGAGGACGGCGTTGGGCGCCTTGGGCACGGCGTCGCGGATCACGTCGTTGTTGGCGTTCTGCCAGGCCCGCTCCACCTTGACGTTCACCACCAGCACCTTGGGCACGGGCCGCAGGATCTGCAGGAGCTGGTCGAACTGGGCGGGGTTGATGGGCCCGTTGTTGCCGGTCTGGATGACGACCGCGTCGCCCAGGCGGCCCTCGTCGCGGTAGGTGCGCACGAGAGCGAGGACGTCCGCGAACTGCCGGCCCACGTCGGCATCGACGACCACGCCCTCGATCTGGTGCTCGAGGAGGGGCTTGGCCCCAAGCAGGACCGAGTCCCCGATGGCCGTCACCCGGGCCGTGAGTGTGGGCAGCGCGGCCGGGACCGTCATGGCCGTGGTCGGCACGACCGTGGTGGACGGTTGGGTGGTCGTGGCCTCGGCCGCGGCGGTGGTGGGCGGGGCCACGGTCGTGGTCGTGTCGGGCACGGCGGTCGCCAGCTGCGCCGCCAGTGAGGAGTTCAGGCCCCCCACGTCGGTGGCCGCCACCTCGGTGATGGCGTCGCGGTTGCGCCCGTCCATGGCCACGCCGACGCCGATCCCGGTGAGGACGACGCACAGCCCGAGCCCCCACGCCGCCGCCTGGCGGGGCAGGGGGGTGCGGGTGCGGCGGGCCCGCTGCACGTCCGCCCAGACCCGTCCGATGGCGCCCCGGCGGGCGGGCAGCTCGACGAAGCGGTAGGACAGGGCGGCCAGCGTCACCGTCAGGGCGGCCCGAAGGGCGAGCAGCGGCGCGCCGTGCAGGGGCACGTCCAGGTGGGGACGGGTGACCATCAGGACGGGCCAGAACCACAGGTAGATCCCGTACGACCGCTGGCCCACCCATACCAGGGGCCGGGCGGCGAGGAGCCGGCCCAGTGCCAGCGGGGGGCCGGGGCGGGCGCCGGCGGCCACGACCGCGGCCGCCGCCAGGGCCACGGCGGTGAAGCCGCCGCGGTAGAGCAAGGGGTCGAACTCGTTGACGTTGGCGGTGGCCCAGCCCAGGCCGGCCAGCCCGGCGACCCCGGCGACCTCGAGGATGCCCCGGCCCGGGCCGCTGAGGTGGTCGACCAGCTGCCAGCGGGCGGTGCCTGCGGCCAATGCCGCGCCGAGCAGGAGGGCCAGCGCCCGGGTGTCGGTGCCGTAGTACACCCGCGACGGGTCGGCGTAGGGCTGGAAGAGGACGGCCATGAGCAGGCCGGACACGGCCGCCGCCGCCAGCAGGGGCTTGACCAGGCGGCGGTGGGGACGGTGGCGGACGGCCAGGGCCAGCACCGGCGGCCAGATCAGGTAGAACTGCTCCTCGACGGCCAGGCTCCACAGGTGCTGCAGCAGCGGCGGCCGCCCGGCCGCCTCGAAGTAGGACTGCTGGCCCACGATCAGCCACCAGTTGCTGACGTAGCCGAGGGCGGCGAGCAGATCGGCCCGGATGCGCGACGCCTGGTCGGGGGCGAGGACGGGCACGGCCACCGCCACCACCGCCAGCAGGACGAGGACGGCGGGGAGGAGGCGGCGGGCCCGGCGTAGCCAGAACCGGCGGAGGTCGATGCGGCCGTCGCGGCGGCGCTCGGAGAGGAGGAGGGCGGTGATCAGGTAGCCGCTGAGGACGAAGAACACGTCCACGCCGAGGAACCCGGCCCGGGCCCAGCCGACCTCGGCGTGGTAGGCGAACACCGCGATGACGGCCAGGGCCCGCACGCCGTCGAGCGCCGGCCGGTAGGCCAGGCGCGGCGAACCGCTCACCTTCTCGACCCGGGGAGGCGCCGCCAGCACGACGGGAGATCGTACGGGCTGCACGGTGCTATCCGAGAGCATCGGCGGCGGCAGGCCGCCCGGTCAGCCGATGCTGTCGGTGATGGGGCGGGCCCCGTCGCTGCGGCCGAACGGCTCGCTGCTCGGGTTGTGGCCCAGCAGGAAGCTGAGGGTGCCGATGTGCTCGTGCTCCACGGGATGGATCGACCCCGCGATCTTGATGGCGGCGTTGTTCTCCAGCGCCCCGATGGCGTGGAGGTACGTCGTGGCGGTGATTCCCTCGACGTCCTCGGCCAGTTGCAGGAGGGCCCAGTAGTCCCGGGCCCGCACGAGGCCGGGTTCGGTGGTCGACGCCTTGACCGTGAGGTTCACCCCCGTCACCCCCGGCTTGCCTGCTCCCGTCAGCACGCTGTTCCAGGCCAGGGCGTGCTCGCGGTGGTGGCGCTGGGCCGTCTCGAAGAAGCCCAGGGCGGCAGGGGGGTGGGGCCCGAACCGCTCCTGGCGGTCGAGGCACTGGTCGTACACGGCCACCATCAGGTTCTCGAGCGACGCCATCAGGGCGGCGACGGAGAGGTCGCCCTCCAGCCGGTCGGCCCGGGTGACGGCGGGCTGGCTGTCGGGCGGGCGGGGGCTGTCTTCGGAGCAGGCGCCGAGCAGGCCCGCGCTTCCCAGGGCGCCGGCGGCGAGGAGGAAGCGGCGGCGGTCGAGGCCGGCGTCGAGCGGGCCGGTCACGCCACCGCTCCGTCCGACGCGGGACGGGCCTTGTCGTGCTTGGCGAACGCTTCGGGAAACCCGACCGTGCCCGCCTCACGGGGCAGGCGAAGGGCGGTGCCGGTGTCGAAGGACACCATCTCGGGGGTGCGGGCCGCCAGCAGGTGCCGCAGCGGCCGGAGCATGCCCACGTGCTGGCACTCCACGCCCATCACGCTGGCGGCCATGCGGCGGGCGTTGACGTCGGCCAGCAGCCCGAGGTCGAACTGGTAGGTCTGGGCCGAAGTCTGCTCCAGCTCCAGGGCCAGCTCCACCGCCGAAGCCAGGTCGCCCAGGGTGGACCGGGCCCGGGTCACGGCCCCGGACAGGAAGGCGTTGGCCCCGGTCTGGGCCCGCCCGCCCAGGGCCTGGGCCAGCTCGTTGCAGGCGGCGGCGTGCTGGGTGTGCTGGTCGCGGGCGGTGGTCAGCAGGTTCTTCACCACCCCGTTGGCGGTCGGGGCGGTGAACGACGGCAGGCCCAGGATGGTGTCGTAGGCGCTGACCAGCACGTTCTCGACGGAGGCGGCGGTCTGCAACATCTGGACGTCGAGGGCCTGGTCGGCTGCGCCCCGCAGCCCACCGGCCAGCGTGGCCAGGAACCCCCTCCGGTCGACGATCACCCCCGCAGGCTACGCGCGGCGCAGCCCGTCCCAGGGCTCGGGACGGGCTGCGCCGGGGGGGAGATCGACGGCCTAGAACTTCTCGGGGAACTTCTTGACGGTGGCGTCGGCCAGCACGGTGGCGGTCTCGGACATGTGACCCACGGCGCCCCGCAGGGCGGTGGCCGTCTTGGTGGCGTCTCCCGCCTTCTGGGCGTCGATGACGGCCTTCAGGGTGGAGGCGTGCATCTTGATGGCGTCCTCGACGGCGGCCGCCGGCAGGTTGCTGTTGACCGAGTTCATCGTCGTGCCGAACGTCTTGGCGTAGGCGGTCAGGTCGGCGAGGGCCTTGTCGGCTGCCGCCCGGTTGTTGGTGGCCACGGCCTGGGTGTAGGCGACGAAGCCGGGGATGTGCCCCTCGCTGCGCCACAGCCCGTTGAAGGCGTTGCCGACCTCCATGCCGTAGATGGAGCCCACCGCCGCCACCAGGTCGGAGGTGTTGCTGTTGGACGGGCCGTTGAGGGCGTTGGCCGCCGCCTCGAACTGGGCCTGGCGACCGCCCAGGGCGGCGCCGGTGGCGCTCGAGGCGAGCAAGACGTGCTCACGGAGCAGCGACGTGAGGCCGGCCCGCAGGGCGGCGCCCTGGGAGTCGGCGGCGCCGTCGAACTTCTCGGGGAACTTGGCGACGGTGGCGCCGGCCAGGGTGGCCGCGAACTCGCCCATGTGGGCGTACGCCTCACGCAGCGAGGAGTACACCTTGGGCTGGTCACCCGCCTTCTGGGCGTCGACGACGTTCTTCAGGGTGGTGATGTGCATCTTCACGCCCTCCTCGACGGGGCCGGCGGGGAGGTTGCTGTTCACCGAGTTGAGGGTCGTGCCGACGGTCTTGGCGTAGGCCATGAGGTCGGCGACCGCCTTGTTGGCGGCGGCGGTGTTGTTGGTGGCGACGGCCTGGGTGTAGGCGACGAAGCCGGGGATGTGGCCCTCACTCCGCCACAGGCCGTCGAAGGCCTTGCCCACGTCGGCGCCGTAGGCGGACGTGATGGCGGCGGTGAGGTCGGCGGTGTTGCTGTCGGTGGGCCCGTTCAGGGCGGTGGCGTAGGCCTCGAAGCCGGCGTTGTCACCGCGCAGGGCGGCGCCGGTGGCGAGGGCGGCCAGGTAGACGTGCTCGGTGAGCAGGCCGGTCAGGCCCGCCCGCAGGGTGGCGGCGCCGGTGGTGGCCGAGGCCGAGGCGGATGCCGGCGCGGTGGTCGCGTCGGAGCTGCTCTCCTCGCTGTCGCTGCCGCAGGCCGTGCCCACGACCGCCAATGCGACGGCCGCGCTGGCGAAACGCATGGACAATTTCTTCAATGGATCCTCCTGATATTGGGTTCTTGGTGCTCTTCGAGAACGGGGGGCGGGCCTAGGTGACGGTGACCTGGCCGCGCATCGTCGCCGGGTGCAATTTGCAGAAGTAGGTGTAGGTGCCGGGTGACCCGAAGGTGAAGGAGAACTCGCCGCCGGCGCCGAGCGTGCCCGACTCGAACCTGCCGTCGGGCTCGGCCGTGGCGCTGCCTCCCTGCTGGGCCACCGTGCCGGAAGTGACGGTGTGGTCGGTGCCGTCCTCGTTCCTCCACGTGACCGTCGTGCCGGCGGGAACCGTGATGTCGTCCGGCTGGAAGGCGATCAGCCGCAGGCTGACCGTGTTGGCGTTATTGCTCTTCGGAGCCTCGTCCGAAGACGACTCATTGGCGTCGCTCCCACATGCCGACAGTCCGATGGCGAGCACCAGCGCCGCCAGCATTCCCCTTCTTGTCCCACTCGTCCGTCCGCTCACATCGTCCACTTCGGCACCGGGGCGGTGAGCGGATGAGTGCAACTCCGACATCCGGTTGCAGTTCCGGCCTCGAACGGCGGGCGTGAGAACGATCGGGACGCGCATGGGCCTGGCGGCGGTGACGGCAGGTGCGGCCGTGTGGGTGGCGTGGCCGGCCGCCGCCCACGAGACGACGACCACGACGGTGGCCGGCATGGCGGGCATGACCGGCATGAGCGGCATGACCACCACGCCGCCCGGCGCGGCTGCCATGGTCGACGCCGCCGGCGGCGGCGCCGAGTCGGGCTTGTGGCCCGGCCTCGCTGTGGCCCTGGCGGTCAGCGCCCTGGCCACGGTCGTGCTGGTGCAGGTGCGCCGCCACCGATCGCTCGACGCACCGCCGGCCAGCCGGCTGGACGTGGTCGGGGCCGGGGCCCTGGTGTTCGCCGGGGTGGCGCACTGCGCCCTCTTGCCCTCGCACTGGGCCGAGGGCTGGCACCTGGGCGCCTTCTTCGCCGCCTCCGGGCTGCTGCTGGTGGGCCAGGGGGCGCTGGTCGGCCTCCGCCCGTCCGTTCTCGCCTACGGCTCGGTGCTGGCCTCCACGACCGTGCTGGTGGCGCTCTACTTCCTGGCCCGCGAGGTGGCCCTGCCCCTCGTCGACCACCGGGACCCGTACCTGCTGGGGGACGTCCCGGTGAAGGTGGCCGAGGTGGCCGCCGCCCTGGTGGCGGGGGTCGCGATGGTGCGGGCCCGGGGCCGCTCCCGGGCGCCCCTCGCCCCTCATCCGGCCGTGGCCTTGGCGCCGTAGATTCGCGCGATGGGGCCCCTGGGCGACTACAGCGATGCCGCACTGGTCCTGGCCATCGGGCGCTGGCGGGAGGACGCCCTGGCCGAGGCCTACCGGCGGCACGCAGGGGCGTCGTTCGCCCTGGCCCGGCGGCTGCTGAACGACCGGCAGCTGGCCGAGGAGGTCGTGCAGGAGGTCTTCCTCCGGCTGTGGCACCGGCCCGAGCGCTTCGACCCCGACCGGGGGTCGCTGCGGTCCTACCTCCTGGCCCAGACCCACGGCCGGGCCGTCGACCTGCTGCGCTCGGAGACGTCGCGGCGGCGGCGGGAGGAGCGCGACGCCCGGGAGACGGCCCAGAGCGCCCCTGACATCGAGCGCGAGGTCGTCGACATGACCGTCGCCGAGCGGATGAAGGACGTCGTGGCCGACCTGCCCGTCGATGAGCGGAAGGCCATCGAGCTGGCCTATTTCGGCGGGCACACCTACCGGCAGGTGGCGGTCCTGCTGAACGCACCGGAGGGGACGGTAAAGAGCAGAATTCGATCGGGGCTCAAGCGCATGCGTGCCAACCTGGTCGAAGCTGGGATGGGGACGACATGGGACGAGAACTGACCCACGCCGAGCTGCAGGAGCTGCTCGGCGCCTACGCCCTCGACGCCGTGGACGACGCAGAGCGCCACGCCGTCGAGGACCACCTGGAGACGTGCCGGCAGTGCCGGGCCGAGGTGAGCGAGCACCGGGAGGTGGCCGCCTTCATGGGCGCGGGCTGGATGCCGGCGCCGGACGGCATCTGGGACCGCATCGCCGGGTCGCTCGAGGAGACGCCGCCGGCCATGCGCCCGGTCGTGTCCATCGACGAGGCCCGGGAGCGCCGGGAGCGCCGGCGCCGGTCGTTGTCCGGTCCCATGCGAGCCGTGGCCGCCGTGGGCGTCGCCGCCGCCATCGCCCTGGTGGGCGTGCTGGGGTACACCATCGTCGACACGAAGGAGCAGGTCGGCGAGGTGGCCGCGTCGCTCGAAGGCGACGTGGTGCGGACGGCCGAGGCCGCCGCCCGCCAGCCCGGCGCCCGCACCATCGAGCTCAAGTCGGTGAGCGGCGCGCTGACCGCCGAGGCCGTGCTGCTGCGGGACGGCACCGGCTACCTCGTCGACGCCAACCTGCCCCCGCTGCCCGAGGACCGGACCTACCAGCTGTGGGCCGTGGTCGGCCAGAACAAGATCTCCGTCGGCGTGCTGGGCCCCAAGGCCGGACCGGTGGCGTTCCACACGTCGGGCGACGTGGCCGCCCTGGCCATCACCGAGGAGGTGGCAGGCGGGGTGGTGGTCTCCCAGGCCACGCCCACGGTGGTCGGGGTGGTCGCGTAGGGCGGTCGCTAGCGTCGGGAGGCGTGCGGCGCTTCTCCGCCCTCGACCGCTACACCTTCGACTGCCGCGGCTGGGTCGCGTTCGACGACGTGCTCGACGGGCGTGCCCTGTGGGAGCTGCGGGCCGCCGTCGAGGAGCAGGGGCTGGCGCCGGCGGGGGAGTCGATCGCCTCGCAGCGCTTCGGCCAGGACGGCGAGCTGTTCCGCTGGCACCGCCGCTTCTGCGACCTCATCGACCACCCGCTGGTGCTGGAGGCCCTCGGTTCGCTGGTCGGGCCCTCGTCGCGCCTCGACCACGCCTACGGGATCCGCATGGCCCCGGGGACGTCGGGACTCGGCCTGCACGGTCCCGAGCAGCCCTTCGACCCCTCGCAGTTCTACGTCCACCGGGGCGGGCGCATGTGGAACGGCATGGTGGCGTTCTCGTGGGCCCTCACCGGCGGCCAGCCCGGGGACGGTGGGTTCGGCTGCATCTCCGGCAGCCACCGGGCCGAGGAGCCCGTGCCGCCGGGCGCCGACGGGCTGGTGGAGGAGGTGCCGCAGCGGGCGGGGTCGGTGCTGGTGTTCACCGAGGCCCTGTTCCACCGCACCCTGCCCTGGCGGGGCGACGGCGACCGGCTGTGCCTGCTCTACAAGTACTGCCCGGGAAA
This sequence comes from Acidimicrobiia bacterium, assembly GCA_046565765.1. GTDB lineage: Bacteria > Actinomycetota > Acidimicrobiia > Acidimicrobiales > AC-14 > JBFMCT01. The sequence goes on from JBKHXX010000094.1 coordinate 204,294, forward strand.
CTCGGCTTGGGGCGCCGACCCGCCGGTGCGGCCGGACGTCGTCAACCGGCTGACGGCGCGCCAGCGGGTGCTGGTCGAGCGGCCCTACGTGGCGGGGCGTCGGCGGGTCTGAGCCTCAGGCCGCCCGCTGGAGGTCTCGCAGCTCCCGGTAGCCGATGAGGCGGACGCCGGCCCGCTGCACCAAGGAGCCCAGGGCGCCCGGGCTCGTCACCAGGTCGAGGTCGTCCACCCGGGCCGCCCAGTCGGGGGCGAGCGAGCGCAGCTCGGCGGTGTCGACGGCGGGGTGGACGTAGACCTCGGTCACGCCCGGCTGCAGCTCGGTCACGGCCCGCTCCACGGCCCGGCGGCTGCCCACGCCCCGCACCCGCACCAGGTGGTCGGGGAAGACCACGCCCTCCTCGGTCGCCAGCTCGCGGAAGGGGAAGCCGGCTGCCTTCTCCGTCTCGCTCCCGCCCAGCCGCACGGGCAGGCGGAACTCCACCGCCATCTCCATGTAGACGTCGAAGAACTCGGGGCGGAGCTCGAGGGCGGCCAGGTGGGAGTCGAGGTGGCTGACGTCGAACCCCCAGTAGATGGCCCGCTCGATCTGGGCCCGGCACTCGCGGCGCACCTCGTCGACGTCGGCGTGGTCCCACACGTCGGCGAGGGTGCGGGGGAAGCCCCCGTCGCCGTCCAGCAGCGAGGGGGCGTGGGTGATCGGCCCCCACCGGTAGAGGTCGTGCTCGGCGTTGAGGGTGAGGTGGACACCGACGTCCTCGCCCCGGTAGCGGGCCGCCGCCTCCCGGGCCCAGGGGCAGGGCACCATGAGGCTGGCGCTGGTGGCCGTCCCCTCGCGCAGGGCCTGGTAGACGCCCACGTTGGAGGCGTGGCTCTTCCCCAGGTCGTCGCAGTTGACGATCAACAGGCGGGCGTCGGGTGGATGACCAAGGCGCTCGGCGAGGGTGGGCACCGCCGTCGACGCTAGGGCATCCGGAGGTCGCGGCGGGTGAAGAGGCGGGTGCCGGCCAGGGCCGCAGCGATGGACAGGGCGACGGGAAGCACCGTCACGGCCAGCGTCGGCGGCTCCACCAGCAGGTTGCGGTCGAGGTACCACTGCCACGGGGTGGCGAGGGACGCCCAGCCGAGGGCGTCGGTGGCACCGGCCAGGCCTTGGAGGAGGTAGCTGGCCACGGCCACGGCCGAGGCGGTGGCGGTGGCCACCGCTCGCCGGCCGGTCGCCGCACCGGCGGCGAAGGCGAGGCTCGCGTGGAGCAGGGCGATGGCGAACATGGCCCCGCCGGCGACGAGCACCCGACCTACGGCCACGCCGTCCAACAGGCCTACGAGGGGGGCCGTGACCACCAGGGCGACGAGGCCGGCGAGGGTCAGCCCGGCCAACAGGCCCACCATGGCGAGGTACCGCTCCGTCGCCACCCGGGCCCGGGTGACGGGGTGGGCCAGGACCAGCTCGAGGGTGCCGTCCTCCTCGTGGCCGGCGATGGCCCGGGCGCCCAGGCCGACGCCGTAGATCAGCACCAGCACGGGGAAGACCAGGGAGAACAGGCGGCCGTGCAGGTAGCCGGGCGGGGAGGTGAACGGGATCCCCTCCCCGCTGCCGATCAGCGCCTTGAGGGCGTCCGGCAGTTCCCGCAGCAGCTCTTCGAACTGCTCCTGGCCCCGGACACTGGGCCACAGCGCCACGGTGAAGGCGACCATGCCCACCACCCCGACGACCCACCAGACGAACGAGCGCCGGCCGTCGAGCAGGTAGCGGCGAGCGACGGTCATGGCCGGTAGTACTCCAGGAAGACCTCGGCCAGGTCGGCCTCGTGGGTGACGATGCGCTCGACGGTCAGCGACGCCGCCGCCTTCAGCGCGGCGTCCATGGTGCCCTCCACCACGAGCCGTACCAGGCCGTCGCGGATGTCGACCTCCACGACCCCCGGCACCCCGTCGAACACCGTCCCGTCCGCCGCCCCGGACACGAACAGGTCGATGCGCTGGCGGGCCCGGCGGCGGAGGTCGGCCACCGACGCCACCGTCACCAGCTCGCCCTGGCGCAGGATCCCCACCCGGTGGGCCACCCGCTCCACCTCGGGCAGGTCGTGGGAGGACAGGAACACGGTCATCCCCTCGGCCACCTGCTCCCGAACCAGCTCGAGGAACTCGTGCTGGAGGATCGGGTCCAGCCCGGACGTCGGCTCGTCGAGGACGACCAGGTCGGGCCGGTGCATGAACGCCTGGACGATCCCCACCTTGCGCCGGTTGCCGGTGCTCAGCTCGCCGACGGGCCGGGTGGGGTCGAGGCCGAAGCGGTCGAGCAGGGGGCGCAGCAGCGGCGGGTCGCTCCCGCCCCGCAGGGCGGTGAGGAAGGCGAACAGCTCGCCCCCCCGGTAGCGCGGGTCCACGTGGAGGTCGGCGGGGAGGAACCCGACCCGCCGGCGTACGGCGGGGTCGCGGGGCTGGCCGCCCAGCACCTCCACGGACCCGCCGGTGGGGCGGAGGAAGTCGAGCAGCATGCGGATGGTGGTGGTCTTGCCCGCCCCGTTGGGGCCGAGGAAGCCGAACACCTCACCCGGGTGGACGTCGAGGTCGAGGTGGTGGACGGCCCGGACGGCACCGAAGTGCTTGGTCAGCCCCCGGGTGCGGAGCGCGCTCAGCGGGGGGCCAGTACGTGGACCGGCAGCGCGGCGGCCGCGGCAGCCAGCCCTTCGGGGTTGCGGGTGGCCACCCCGGGGGCGAAGGGGAGCGTCGAGCGCAGGCCCCGCTGGAGCCAGGCCCGGGCGAGGGAGATGTGGCTGGGGTCGGTGTCGGGATCGACCTTGCCCGCCGAGACGAGCTGTACGGCCGCCCGGCGGAGCCGCTCGGCGTCGGGCTCGACGCCGGCCGCCCGGGCCCGGTGCACGAGGTGGGACGCCACCAGCTCCAGCTCGTCGCGGCCGCGGGCGATGGAGGCGGTCAACGCCGGGACGGCGGCGGCCAGGATCCACATGGGGGTCCGCCGGGCCAGGAACCGCAGAGGCCCCACGCGCCGGGCCATCTTGGTGGCCAGGGCGGTGGCGGTGGCCCCGCCCAGCAGGGGCGCCTTGGGGCGCTCGCCCAGCGCCTCGGCCAGCCTGGTCGTGTTGGACACCGGCTGAGGCTGGGCCAGGGCGTCGGCCGCGGCCTTGCGGCTCAGTGCCCGCAGCGGCGCCTCGAGGGCGTCGACTACGCCGGCTGCCGAGAACGAGCCCATGCGCTGGGCCGCGCCCATGGCGCTGCGCACGGCGGCGCCCACGCCGCCGTCGTCGTCTGCCGGTTCGGGGGATGGGCCCTGGGGGCGGGAGACGGTGCTGGTCACGGTCGGAACGCTACCCAGCGCGGAGGCGTCACACGCCGGTCAGCAGGACGGACGCGTTCTGGCCCCCGAACCCCGCCCCGTTCACCAGCACCGCCCCGACCCGTCCCGACCGGGGCCGGCCGGCGACGTGGGCCGGCCCGGCGCAGGCGGGGTCGACGTGGTCGAGGTTGCGGGTGGGCGGGAGGAGCTGGTGGCGCAGGGCCAGCACCGCCACCAGCACGCCGAACGCCCCGGCCGCGCCCAGGCCGTGGCCGAGGGCGCCCTTGGGCGCGGTCACGGCGACGCGTGCGAGGTGGTCGCCGAAGATCGTGCGCAGGGCCCGCGCCTCGGCCTGGTCGCCGGCCCGGGTGGCGGTGGCGTGGGCGACGACGGCGTCGACCGCCGCCGGTGCCAGGCCGGCGTCGCCCAGGGCCCGGGCCATGGCCGCGGCCGTGCCCCGGCCTTCGGGATGGGGGGCGGTGACGTGGTGGGCGTCCCCCGACCGCCCGCCACCTGCGACCAGCGCAAGGGGGGTGGCCCCGCGGGCGCGGGCCCGCTCCAGCGGCTCGAGGACGAAGGCGGCCGCCCCCTCGGCCGCCACCATCCCCGTCCGGTCCCGGTCGAAGGGGCGGCAGGCGGCGGCCGGGTTCCCCCCGGCCCGCGCCAGCGCGCCGGCGTTGGCCAGGGACCCGAGGAGCACGGCGGAGAGGGCGGCGTCGGTGCCGGCGGCGATGGCGACGTCTGCCTCGCCGTGCTGGACGAGCCGCAGCCCGTCGATCACGGCCTGGATCCCGGCCGCGCAGGCCCCCACGCCGCCCAGCACCGGGCCCCGGATGCCCAGCTCGATCGACGGCTGGCAGGCGGCCATGTTGGGGCCGAACACGGGGGTGAAGTAGGGGTTCACCCGGGCGGGGCGGGCGGCCGCCGCCACCGCCGCCGCCTCCGTCTCGATCAGCCCGCCCGCGCCGGTGTGGACGACCAGGCCGGCGTCGGCCACGTCGCTCTCGTCGAGGCCGGCGTCGGCCGCCGCCAGCCGGCACGCGGCCACGGCGAACTGGCTGAACCGGCCCATGTGGCGGGCCGCGTACCGGTCCATGTAGCGGCTGGGGTCGAACCCGTCGACGGCGGCGACGACCTCGCACCCGGCGGCCCGCAGCCGTTCGGGGGCGGCCGTGGTGGCCGAGGTGCCGGCCACCAGCTCGTCCCACGTCCGCGCTGCGTCACCCAGGGGCGTGACGGCGCCCAGCCCGGTGACGGCGACGGTGCGGGAGGCGGGCATCGGCGGCGTCGGAGGCTACCGTTGACCGGGTATGACCAGCGCCATCACCCGCCAGGAGGTGGAGCGGCTGTCGTCGGAGCTGGCGGCCCTGGCCGAGCCCCACCGCCTGCTGATCCTGCGCCACCTGCGGCGCGGCCGGCGCACCGTGGGCTTCCTGGCCCGGGCGTGCGACATGACCCAGCCCCTGACCAGCCACCACCTGAGCGTGCTGCTGGAGGCGGGGCTGGTCACGCGGGAACGCCGGGGCCCTTTCACCTGCTACGCCTCCGACCCCCGGCGGGTGCAGGAGGTGCACCGCCGGCTCGGGAAGCTGGCCGGGGCCGAGGGACCGGTGGCCGACGCCGCCATGAGGGTCGCCGACAACCCGTGCTGACGAGGCCGGCGGGCGACCTCGCCGCCGACCTGGTGCTCGAACCGTGGCTGGGCACGGAGGTCCGCTGCTACCCGGGGCGGGTGCGCACGCTCGTCGAGGCCCTCGACCGGGCGGTGCGGCTGTTCCCCGACCGGGTCGCGCTCGAGGTGCCCGAGGGCGAGGTCACCTACGCCGAGCTGGCCGAGCTGGTGGAGGGGGCGGCCGAGCGGCTGGCCGAGGAGGGCCTGCGGCGGGGTGACCGCCTGGCCGTCTGCCTGCCCAACGGGCTCGACATCGTCGTCGCCATCTGGGCCTGCGCCCGGGCCGGCCTCGTCTTCGTGGGGCTGTCCACCCGGCTGCAGCCACCGCAGTGGGCCTACATGCTGCGCCACTCGGGCGCCTCGCTGGCGCTGGGGGCGCCCGAGTTCCACGAGGGCGTGCGCCGGGCCGCGGCCGAGGCCGGGCTGCCCGATTCGGCAGCCCGCCTCGTGGGCGACCACCTCACCGGCCGCCGCCGTCCGTGGAAGGGCGACGGCATCCCGTTCCCCGACGAGGACGACGTCTACGGGGTGATCTACACGTCGGGCACGACGGGCCGTCCCAAGGCCAGCCAGCTGGCCCACCGTTGCACGATGCACTCGGCCACGGCGTACGTCCGCACCCTCAACCTCACCGGCGACGACCGCACGGCCATCGTCTTCCCGCTCTTCTACGTCACCGGGCACGTGGCCCAGGTCACCCCCATGATGCTGGTGGGGGGCACGTGCGTGCCCGTGAGCGACGTCGTGCCGCGGGAGTTCGTCCGCCTCATCGGCGAGCGCCGTATCACCTACCTGATGGTCGTTCCCTCCCTCTGGCCGCTGCTGCTGCGCAGCCCCGAGTTCCGCTGGCCCGACCTGGCCCACGTGGAGATCGGGGCGTTCGGCGGCTCCCCGGTGCCGCTGTCCACGATCACCGCCCTGCGGGAGCGCATGCCCCAGCTGCGGCTGTACGACGCCTACGGCCTCACCGAGACCCACTCGCCTGCCACCTGCCTGCTCGACGCCGAGTTCCGCCGCAAGCCCGGGTCGGTGGGACGGCCGCTGCCGTGCGCCGACGTCAAGGTCGTCGACGACGACGGTCGGGAGCTGCCCGTCGGGGCGCCGGGGGAGCTGTGGATCCGGGGGCCGATGGTCACCCCCGGCTATTTCGGCGACCCCGAGGCGACCGCCGCCGCCATCACCGACGGGTGGCTGCACACCGGCGACCTGGCCCGCCTCGACGACGAGGGTTACGTCTACATCCTCGACCGCAAGAAGGACATGATCAGCCGCGGCGGGTTCAAGGTGTACTCCGTGGAGCTGGAGTACCTGCTGGTCAGCCACCCCGACATCGCCGAGGCGGCCGTGGTGGGGGTGCCCGACCGGCTGGCCTACGAGGCCGTCGCGGCCTACGTGGTCCCGGCCGCGGGCCGCACCCTCGACGCCCACACCGTGCAGTCGTGGGTGGCCGCGAACATGGCCGATTACGCGGTTCCCCGGTTCGTGCGGGTGGTCGATACGATCCTTCGCAACCGGACGGGGAAGGTCGACAAGATCGGGCTTCGGGCGCAGCTGATGGCGGAGTTGGAAGCATCCGGACGAAGAGGAGCATCGTGAGCGAGCAGTCGAGCCCGTCGAGCCGGTCGTGCCGCCCGCCCCGGCCCGAGGTGTCCGGGCCGGCACCGCAGGACGTGCAGGGGCGGCTCCAGTGGCTGGTGTCGGCCCATCTCGACGTCGACCCCGACCGCCTGCATCCGGAGGTCCGGCTGGGCGAGGACCTGTGCGTCGACTCGCTCGCCGCCATCGAGCTGACGATGGTCATCGAGGACGAGTTCGACATCTCCCTCCCCGAATCCGACGTGGCCGGCGTGCGGACCTACGGGGACGTGCTCGCCCTGGTCACGGCCCGGGCGGGGGCGAACGGGGCCTGAGCACCGCCGCCGGCCTGCTCGACGACGCCCGGGCGGCCATGGCCGCCACCGACGTCGTCGACGTCCACAGCGAGTCGTTCGTGTGGACCCGGGTCTTCGGCTACGACCTGGGCGCAGCCCACGGCCCGGGCCTGCTGGGCGCCCGGCTGTACTCCCAGGCCGACCTCCCCCGCATGCGGGCGGGAGGGATGACGGGGGCGGTGGTCAGCGTGGCCACCAACCCCTTCCGGCGACGCGGGCGCCGGCCCCTGCGGCTGGCTGCCAACGTCGACCGGCTGGTGCGGTCGTTGGGCGCCGGCGGTGAGGTCGACGTGGTGGCCGACCTGGCCGGGTACCGGAGGTCGCGCCGGGCGGGGCGGTTCCCGTGCTTCGTCGCCGTGCAGGGCGGCAACGCGGCGGGGTCGGCCGCCGGCCTCCCCGACGTGGTGAGCCGGGTGACCCTCGTCCACCTCACCCGGTCGGTGCTGGGCTCGCCCAGCGCGCCCTTCGGCGGCGCCGGCGGGCTGACGGAGGCCGGGCGGCGGTTCGTGGAGGGGTGCAACGCCCGCCGGGTGATCGTCGACCTGGCCCACGCCAGCCCCCGCACCTTCTGGGACGCGTTGTCGGTGCAGGCGGCCGGCGTGCCGCCCGTCGTGTCGCACACGGGGGTGAGCGGTGTCCACCGGTCGTGGCGGAACATCGACGACCGCCAGATCCGGGCCGTCGCGGACCGGGGCGGCGTGGTCGGGATCATGTACCACCGGGGCTTCCTCGGCGGCTCGACCTCCGAGGCCGTCCTGCGCCACCTGGAGCACGTCGTGGCCGTGGGCGGGGAGGGCGCGGCCGCCCTCGGCAGCGACTGGGACGGCATGATCGTCACTCCGCGGGACATGCCCACCGCCGCCGACCTGCCCGTGCTCGTGGCCGGCATGCTCGGCCGGGGCTGGCCGGAGTCGCGCATCCGAGCCGTCCTGGGGGCGAACTACCTGCGGGTCGTGGGGGACGTGCGGGGCTAGCCCACTGACCGTTTTGGGGCGTCCCGGCCACGTCCCAGGTGGTTCAGACGCCTCAAAACGGTGGGTCACACCCGCATGCGGATGCGGCGCTCGGGCTCGGCGGTGGAGGCCACCGCCCCGTCGCCCTCGCCCCGCTCGGCCATGCGGAGCAGCTTGCGGATGTGCTGGCCGAGCACGTCGAGCTCGGTGGAGACGAAGTGCTCGCCGCCGAAGCGGCGTACCGACTCCGACTGGAGCTTCAGGATGCGGGCGTCCTGGTTGAGGATGCGGTTGGCGACGGGCAGGACGGCCGCCTTCACCGCCGCATGCGGCAGGCGAAGGGAGAAGGTGACCGCGCTGTGGAGGAGCGTCTGGTGCTCGCCCACCGGTGTGAAGGCGGACGTGACCAGGAGGTGGTTGTCGCCCAGCCGGTACTCCACCTGGGCGACGGACGGGAGCAGGAACCGGTCGACGTGGGTGACGATGCCCCCCTCGGGCGCCAGGAGGCGGCCGGCCACTCCCTCCGGCCTCGGCTCGCCCAGGTACTCCGCCTCGACCCCGCCGTGGATGTGGCGCACCACGACTTCGATCTCCACCGGCTCCCGCCCTCCACGGAACAGCCCGCCGTGGAGGAAGGCGGTGTGGGGCACGTCGAGGGTGTTCTCCAGGCAGGCGTGGAGGCCCGCCTCCAGCACGGCCGAGCGCCGGACGGTGGTGTAGGCGGCGTCGTCCACGTGAGGGAACCGGAACGGCGGCGGGCCGTCGTCGGGCGTGGCGGCCACCCACACGAACCCGTCCTGCTCGGCCGCCGGGTAGGTGGTCGCCCGCCGGGCGCGGCGGTCGGCGTCGCTGGTCAAGCCGGGTACGAGCCGGCACGTCCCCTCACCGTCGAACCGCCAGCCGTGGTAGCAGCACTCGAGCTGGCCGGCCCGGACCGTGCCGCAGGAGAGGGGGACGTTGCGGTGCGGGCACCGGTCGAGCAGGGAGGCGGGCCGGCCCGTGCCGTCGCGGAACAGCACGAGCGGCGTGCCCGCCACCGTGCGGGCCAGGGGCTTGGCCCGCAGCTCCGACGAGAGGCAGGCGACGTGCCAGGTCACCTCCGCAGGGTAGGGCCCCTCATTCGTGCAGATGCAGGCGGCGCCCCTGGGGGCCGGCGAGAAGCAGGAACGTGACGGGGCCGTCGACGGCCCCGAACCAGTGCGGCGTCCACGTGGAGAACTCGACCGCCTCGCCCGCCTCGATGGTGAGGTCGTCCTCCCCCAGCAGCAGCCGGAGCCGACCCTCGAGCACGTAGAACCAGTCGTGGCCCTCGTGGGTGGCCAGCGCCTCGGGCGGCCTCGTGCGATCGGGGCCGACCACGACCTTATAGGCGTGGACCCCGGCCGCCGGGCCGCGGTCGGTGAGGGGCCACACCTCCAGGCCGTCGTGCCGGCGGGGCTCGGCCCGAACGCGGGGATCCGGGCGGGCGGCCGGGCCCAACAGGTCGTCGGCGGTGACCCCCAGGGCGGCGGCCAGGGCGGGGATGTGGTCGAGGGCCAGCCGCCGTTTGCCCGCCTCCAGCCGGCTGAGGGTGGACAGGTCGAGGTTGGCCCGCTCCGCCACCTGCTGGAGCGTCATCCCCCGGTCGAGGCGCAACGCCCGGAGGCGGCGGCGGACCCGGGCGTCGACCGGCTCGTTTGCCATATCAGCAAAGGAGGTTGCCACATGGCGCGTCATCCGGCAAGCTGCCGGCATGGACAGGGACTGCATCGTCGTCGGAGGTGGCGCGGCCGGGCTGAGCGCCGCCCTCGTGCTGGGCCGGGCCCGCCGCCGCACGTTGGTGGTGGACGCCGGGGGCCAGAGCAACCGCCCGGCCGAGGGGATCGGGGGCCTGCTGGGCAACGACGGGCGCCCACCGGCCGAGTTCTACGCCATCGGCCACGCCGAGCTGGCCCGTTACCCCAGCGTCGAGGTGCGCTCCGGCGAGGTGGTGGCGGCCAAGCAGGAGGGCGGGGGGTTCCTCGTCGAGCTCGCCGGAGGCGAGCGGCAGACCTCGCGCCGGCTCCTGCTCGCCACCGGCATGGACTACCGCCGCCCCGATGTCCCGGGCATCGAGGAGCGCTGGGGCCGCTCGGTGTTCCACTGCCCGTTCTGCCACGGCTGGGAGGTGCGCGACCGACCCCTGGGCGTGCTCGACCGGGGCTCGATGGGTGCCCGCCGGGCGCTGCTCCTGAAGGTGTGGAGCGACGACGTCACCCTCTACGCCAACGGCCCCGCCGGCCTCGACGAGGTCGACGCCCGCCGCCTGGCCGCCGCGGGCGTGCCCGTCGAGGAGCGGGAGGTGCTGGAGCTGCGGGGGCCGGGCGACGAGCTGGAGGCGCTGGTGCTGGCCGGTGGGGGCGAGCGCGTGTGCCGGGGGCTGATGGCGCCCGTCGTGCTCCACCAGCGGAACCAGCTGGCGGAGATGCTCGGCCCCGCCCTCGTGCCGCCGAACGCGCTCACGGCCGGCGCCGTCGCCGTCGACGCCATGTACCGCACCGACGTGCCCGGGCTCTCGGCCGCCGGTGACGTGTGCACCCAGTCGCCGTCGGTGGCCGAGGCCATCGCCGCCGGCCAGAAGGCGGCGGCCATGCTCGTGCACGGGTTGGTGGCCGAGGACCACGGGCTACCCGAGCACTGATCAGGCGGCCGGGCAGGCGGCCCACAATCCCTGCGAGGCCGAGCGCGCCTCCCGGGCGAGGGCCACGAACTCGTCGGCGTGGGCCACGTTGGGGGCGATGGTGAGGACCTCGGCGTAGCCCTGGCGGAGCAGCTCGGCGTTGACGAACAAGGCATCGGACAGCCGGTAGACGTAGGCCAGGGTGCGGCCGAAGCGGTCTTCCTGCTCGACGTCGCCCACCAGCCGCACGGCGGTGCCCTCGGGGAGGACCGATCTCAGGAAGCCGCTCGCCTCCTTGCCGAAGCAGCCCACGGCCCGGCGAGGATCGACGGTCTCGGGGGCGTCGACGCCGATCAGGCGGACGTGGCGCCGGCCGGTGACGACGATCGTGTCACCGTCGACCACCCGCTCCACGGCCAGGTCGACCCCCTCGGGGAGGCCGGGAGCGGGCACCACCGTCGGCGGCGGGGACGGCTCAGGACGGGCGCAGGCGCCGGCGACCAGCACCACGAGCACGCCCACGGCCAGCGCCACCCGGCCGCCGTACCGCCGGCGCTCAGGCAGCGAGGGCGGGCGAGGAGGCCGGCGCGGCACGACGCAGCGCTTCGCGGGCCGAGGCGACGCCTCGGCGACCAACCTCTCGGGTGTGCTCGTCGAGGCGCCGGTAGGAGAACCGGTCGTCGTCGTTGTCCTCGAGCAGCACGAGTTGATCGTTCATGGATCCAAGGATGACAGGGGGGTGTGACAACTCGTTCCTGCCCGTGATCCCCCAGGATGGAAACGCGCTCGCTAGGGTAGGAGGACAGCTACCACCCGGGAGCGGGTCCGCCGATCCAGTATCAAGGGCCGCTCCGGAAAGGTCGAAGAACTAGTCCGTAACTGGGAAGCGGGGCCCCGAGCCCGACGTTGGAGTAAGACGATGAGTGAGACCCTCGAGAACGAAGCCATCGCCCAGGCATTGCAGATCATCGATCGCCACTTGGGCACCCTCCACAGCCGTGAGCTGGTGTCCACGGCAGAGGTTTCCGACCTCCTGCTCGACATGCGCTCGGTGCTGGCGGCGGCTGAGCTCGAGATCGAGCTCGAGCGTACGCCCGCTTCGGCTGCGAACTAGCTCGGCGCTCCCGCTCCGCCGCCGCGTGGCGGCAGGGGCATGACCTTGCGTCCCACGACGCCCAGGACGACCCCCACCCCGACTCCGGCGAGCACGTCGGACGCGTGGTGGATCTTCACGTACACCCTGCTCGACGCGACCACCGCGGCGATGGCGAAGTAGGCGGGCCACAGCGGGTCGTCCTCCGACAGCAGGATGGCGCTGGAGAACGCCGACGTGGCGTGACCGCTCGGGAAGCTGCTGGTCAGCGGCCGGCGGATCCGGTGCGGGCGCACGATGTCCCATGGCGGGCGGGTGCGCCGGAAGAACGACTTGATCACCCCGTTCACGAGGGCCGACTCGGCCGCCGCACCCACCGCCACCCGCACCGCCGCCTTCTCGTCCCGCTCCGACCGCAGGCCCCGGGCCGCGGCCAGCAGCAGCCAGATGAGGCTGAAGTCCCCCAGTTCGGAGGCGCCGTAGAAGACCCGGTCGGCGGCCTTGTTACCCCTGAGGTGGTCGAAGGCCGAGTCGACGGCGAGGTCGAAACGGACGACGGCCCGGCGGGCGCTGGCGAGCACGGGCGCCGACGCTAGTGGCCGGCGGCGGCCACCAGAAGCTCCCGCGCCCGGGCCGGATCGCCCCCGAAGGCCGGGCAGTAGGCCTGGAACGCGCACCAATCGCACAGCCGTGACGTGCGGGGCCGGAAGTCCTCCCGCTCGCACGCCCGCTCCACCGCCGCCCAGATGGCGCTGGTGCGCTGCTGGAGCCCGCGGATCGACTGCGCCGACGGGTAGGCGACGATGGCCACCGGTTCCTTCAGGTAGAGCAGCTGGACCCGGCTGGGGCGTTCGCCGTAGACCTGCTCGCACAGGTAGGCGTAGAAGTGGACGCCGCCCAGCCGCTGCTGCTCGGCGAACACCGGCGGCACCCCGCCCGTCTTGTAGTCGGTGACCACGAGCCCGCCCTGCTCGTCACGCTCGAGGCGGTCGATGATGCCCCGGAGGGTGAGCGACCCCACCTGCACCTCGAGCTGGAGCTCCAGCCCCTCGGGCTTCACCAGCCGAGGGTCCTCCAGGACGAAGTAGCGCTCCACCAGCACCGCCGCCTCCGCCGCGAAGGCGGCCTCCGCCTCCTCGTCGAGGCCGAGGCCGGCGTACTCGGGGTCGCGGCGCAGCTCCTCCCGGGCCAGGGCCAGGCACTCGCGGCCCCGCTCCGGGGTGCGGCTCTCGGGCGGGCCCTCGAGCAGCAACTGGAGGGCGCGGTGGACGAGCGTGCCCTTGACGGCCGGCGGCGAGGGAGGCTCGGGCAGCCCGTCGATCACCGAGAACCGGAAGGCCAGCGCGCAGTCTTTGAAGGCGGCGACCTTCGAGGGGGTGAGCGACGTGGGGAGGGGCAGCGCCATCGGGAACGAGCGTACCGAGGGGGTGTGACAGAGGCGCGGATCTCGGAACTGTTCGCCAGTGGCCACAGTCGGTGTGGCTGCCGGCGATCACTTCGGGCCGGCGACTACTCGTCGTCGAGGATGAAGGTCACCAGCAGGTTGACCTGGTAGCTGGCGATGGCGTTGTCCGTGATGTTGACCTGCTGCTCCTTGACCCAGGCCGACTTCACGTTGCGCAGGGTCTTGCAGGCTCGCCCCACGCCGATCTGGATGGCGTCCTCGAAGCTGGTGTCGGATACGGCGCTGATCTCGGTGATGCGGGCGACGGTGCCGGCCATGGGGGTCTCCTTGTCGAGGGGTGGGCGGAAGCCGCCAGTCTGCCAGCGTGGGGGTCAAGGAAGGTCGCCCAGGACCGCGGCGGCCACCACGGGCGGGTCCTCGAGGGGGCCGAAGTGGCCCAGCCCGTCGAACAGGCGCGCCCGCCCGGCGGGCAGGGCGTCGGCCAGGGTCCGGGCGTGGTCGGGGGTGATGGCGTCGGACGCCTGGCCGGCGGCCACCACCACCGGGCATCCGACCTCGGCCAGGCGGCGGAAGCGGTCCTCCTCGACGGCCTGGCGGTAGATGGCCGCCTCGGACTCGGGGCGGCATCGCAGCGTGACCGAGCCGTCGGCGGCGGCCTCGAAGCCGCCCTCCACGTAGGCCCGGAGCGTCTCGGGGGCCAGGGCCGACAGTGGCGGCTTGGCCGAGAAGTTGGCGACCGCCTCGTCGGCGGAGGGGAACGTCGTCCGGCGCCGACGGGCCCCCCCGGCCAGCCACTCGGCCCGGCCCCGGGCCGAGTCGGGGTCGGGCCAGACGATCGGCTCGTAGCACCACAGCGCCTCGAACGTGCCGGGCCGCTCCGCCTCGGCCAGCAGCACGGCCGCCCCGCCCGAGGAGTGGCCGAGGGCGAACGGGCGGTCGAGCCCGAGGCCGCCGACCGCGGCCAGCACGTCGTCGGCGAACCCCGACCAGGCGAAGTCGACGTCGCCGGGGGTGACGGTCAGCCCGTGGCCCCGCAGGTCGATGCCCCAGCAGCGGAAGCGCTGGCCCAGGCCCGCCACCAGCGGCCGGAAGACCCCGGCGCAGAAGCCGGTGGCGTGGACCAGCAGGAGCGGCCGGCCTCCGTCGGCCCCGCCCAGGTCGTGCACCGCGACCTCGACGCCGCCCGTGGAGGGGAGCCGTTGCGGGTGCATCGGCGGGTCACGGTAGCGTGCTCGGATCGCCGAGCCGACCGACACCGCCGCCGTCCTGGCCGCCAACGCCGCCTTCTACGGTGCCTTCGAGTCTCGTGACCTCGACACCATGAGCGCCCTCTGGGAGCACAGCGACCGGGCCGTGTGCACCCACCCCGGCTGGGCCAGCCTGCGGGGGTGGCCCAAGGTGTCGGCGTCGTTCTTCGCCCTGTTCCAGAACGCCGAGCAGCTCCAGTTCATCCTCACCAACGAGCGGGCCCACGTGTTGGGCGACGTGGCGTGGGTGACCATCGACGAGAACATCCTCGACGTGGAGGGGGCGACCACCGTGGCCGCCCTCAACCTGTTCGTGAAGGGCTCCGACGGCCGGTGGGTCATGGTCGCCCACCACGGCTCGCCCGTCACCGCGTCGGCCGAGGCGCCGCAGGTCGAAGAGGGCGGCCCCTCCGGGCCGCTCGAGCTGTAGCGGTCAGCGACCCTGGCGGCGGGCCAGCCACTCCCTGACCGTCAGGGCGTCGGGCAGCACGGCGCGCGCCGCTCCGGTGTCGAGGTCGACGTCGTTCTGGCGGAGCCACCGCCACATGGTCGTCTCGTCCGTTCCCGAGAAGCGCTCGAACAGCCGGACCGGCATCGGGAAGCGACGAGGCGGGCGACCGGTGACCTCCTGCCAGACGGCCCGGCAGTCGGCAATGGACTGCACGTCGCTGGTGAGGGGCAGATCGCGGCCGACGTAGGCGTCGGTGTCGGCGAAGGCCTTCCCGGCGATCACCGCAAGGTCGTCCACCGACAGCCAGCCCACCGGACGGGTCTCGCCCATGAGCTTCGGCATCACATGCCACACCGACGCCGCCGGGTAGAACCGCTTCTCGGTCATCAGCTCCATGAACGCCATGGGGCGGAGCACCGTGAGGGGGAGGCCCAGGCTGCGGACATGCTCGGTCACCGCCACCTTTGTGTCCCACGAGCCGACGCCGGTGTCTTCGCGCCCCACGCCGGCCGAGCCGTACACGAAGTGGCTGACCCCGCAGTGGGCGGCCGCATCGGCGACGTTCCTTCCCTGGGTGACCTCGCCGTCGTAGCCGCTGACGTGGTGGTTCTGGACGTTGTAGACGCCGTACGCGCCGGCAAAGGCTCGCTCCAGCGAGCCGATGTCGGCCGCGTCGGCCTGCACCACCTCGGCGCCCAGATCGGCCAGGGCCCGGGCGCGGGTGCCCGTGGGGTTCCGGGTGAGGGCCCGCACGTGCCACCCCTGCCCGAGGAGGCGGCGGGTGACCGGTGTGCCCTGGAGGCCGGTAGCGCCCACGACCGCGATGACCTTTCCACCCATCCCGGCCCCGGATCGTACGCCGGCTCAGTCGAACTCGGAGTAGGCCAGGTGGGTGCCGCACACCAGGCACCGGAACAGATAGGCGGCGGGGGACCCGCCCCTGGCCAGCGAGTCGACGTGGACGGCCGCCTGCCGGTCGGTCCAGCCCCACGCCGACGCCTCCTGGTGGAGCGACTCCAGGGCGTCCTCGTACGAGCTGAGCTCCGACCTGCCCACCTCGCCCAGGAAGGCGCAGCCGTCTCCGCAGTGGTAGAGCCAGTGAGCCTCCTGCCACGTGTGGAAGCCGGGCGTCCGGCGGGCGATTTCGTCGAGGACGGCGGCCGGCACCTCCGCTGGTACGCCCCGGCCCACGTCGGTGAACTCGGCGTCGAATTCCCTCGCCGCGGCGCCGTCGGCGATGCACCACGGGCAGAAGGCGTCCACCAGCTCGTTCTCGGCGTAGACCGGCCCCACGTAGATGAAGCCCCGGGTCTGGTCGCACGCTCGGCACTCGGCCGGCGACGGCTCGACCGACCCGGTGGCGATGGGGTCGGGGTGGTAGCGAAAGGTCGGCAACGGTTGCGCCATGGCTCAGCGGCGCCCCGGCTCGTTGGCCACGCTGAGCAGCACGTCGGCGTGGCAGGGTTCGTCGAGGGGGCAGTAACAGGCCAGGTCACGGCCCTGGAGCTCTCGGCCGACGTCGTCGACGGACACCGGGAGGCCGCCCGCGAGCAGGTCGTCGCGGTAGCGGGAGACGGCCTCCTCGGGGCCGAGCGACAAGGGGTGGGGGTTGCCCCACCTGGTCGGCCGGGTCACGACGACGACACCGTCGGGTAGCCGTGACCCCTTGCGGCGCGACCGCTGGTGCCTACGAGGCACGCGGCCGCACGCTGGGGTCGGGCGTCACGCCGATCTCGAAGGTGCACAGCCCGGTCTTGACCGCCGGATCGTCGGAGGCGAGCGCCCGCACGGCCTCCTCGTCGTCGGCCTCCACCACGGCCAAACCCCACGCCCTCGCCGGTTCCAGCACGACGCCGAACACGACGACGTCCCCCCGGTCGAACCGGTCGGTCCAGTAGCGGGCGTGCTCGCCCATGGTGGCCTGCTCGTCCTCCGACATGTCGGCCGCGAAGCTGGGCCGGGGCGGGACCAGGCGGTAGGCGAAGTGGTTCACGAGGCCACCTCCACCGAGTCGGCGAACCGGTCGCGGGCCAGCAGCCAGCCGTTGCTGTAGGCGCCGGAGCGGTAGCCGCCCGGGGCGGCGCAGTCCTGGCCGAGCTGGGCCTCGCCCCAGTCGACGGTGTTCCCGTCGTCCCACCTCTCGTACACGCGGCCTCCGGCACGGGGCTCCACGGTGACGTCGCGCACCCGCGCCCCTCCGACGGACAGGGGGTCCACCGGCCACCACGACCCGATCAGTCGCACGAACGCCTCGAACGTTCGGTCGACGTCGCAGCGGACGGTGGTGGACTGGCGCACCGGCGGTGCGCCGAGGACGGTGCGGTGGGGCGATATTGGTGGGCTCCATCGGTGATCTCCTGGGATCGATGCTCACGCAGGGGCGAAAGCCGTGCAGCGCCGTCCGCCACATGCGGGCGGCGGCACGGGGTGGATGGGCCGGGCGCCGGGCCCTAACCGGCCGCCGCCTGGTCATCCCGGTCGACGCCCTGCTCGGCCTCGACGAGGCGGCGGGCGGTGTCGAGGGCGCCGGCCCAGATGTCGTCGAGGAACCGGCGCAGGTCGTCCAGGCCCTCGGGGCGGGCGCGGTACAGCCGGCGGGTGCCCTGGCGGCGTTCGGTGAGGAGGCCGGCCTGCTTGAGGACGGTGAGGTGCTGGCTGACGGCGGGCCGGGTCACCTCGAAGGCGGCCGCGATCTCGCCCGCGGCGAGCTCGTCGGAGGCCACCAGGCGCAGGATCGCCCGCCGCCGCGGCTCGGCCAGAGCCCGCAACACCTCGTCGGCGTCGTCGTCTACAGGGCGGCCGGTCACGACCACAGGCCCACCGGGTTGCCGTCGGGGTCGGCGAGGACGGCGATGCGGCCGAAGTCCCCGGGCAGGTCCATGGGGGGGACGAGGGGGGTGCCCCCCAGCTCCCGGGCCCGGGCCAGGTAGGCGTCGAGGTCGTCGACCCGCACGTAGATCTTGACCCCCGTGTCGCCGGGCACCTGGGAGGGCCCGATCCCGCCGCCCACCGCCCCCTCCCCGGCGCCGGTGTCGACCAGCGCGTACCCACCCAGGTCGGGCGACGACTGCACATCCCAGCCGAACATCTCGGCGTAGAACTTCTGCGCCCGCTCCGGCTCGTCGCTGACGACTTCGAAGAAGGCGACCGGCTGGCCCATGCGTTCCTCCTGGCTTCGTTCGTTTCAGCTTACGTTAGCCTAGACGAACAAACGCCGTCAAGTGAGCTTGAGGCGCTGCTGGGCGTAGGGCGCGGGCGGCGGCGGCGGATCGGGCTCGGGCTCCTCGCCGCGCAGCAGCTGGGCGAGCTGGGCGGCGTTGTCGACGGCGTGGTCGCGGTAGCAGTTGTTCATGAGGGCGTGGACCTCACGGGCCGAGGAGGCCAGCTCCTGGAGCCTGGGCACCCACTCGGCCAGCTCGGCCACCGAGTAGCGGTAGCGGAAGCGCTCGGCCGCGGTGGGGGTGGACCGCTCCCACGTGTCGGCGTTGCGGCCGTGGAAGCGCACGACGGCGAGCTCGGACGTGGCCGCCACCACCGGGGGCACCGAGGACGGGAAGCCCTGCGGCTCGTCCACGCACACGTACGAGAGGTTCAGCTCCTCGAGCAGCTCCATGGTCGATTCGCACCCCTCGCCCTCCAGCCAGCGGGCGTTGCGGAACTCGACGCAACCCCGGTAGTCCCCCAGCCGTGCGGCGATGCGGCGGATCTCGTCGCGGTGCTCGTCTTTGGGACCGAACCAGCGGGGGAACTGCACGAGCACGGCGCCCAGCTTCCCGGCCTGGGCCAAGGGGCGCAGGGCGAACAGGAAGCGGTCCCACACCTCCTCCACCGCGTCGGGCGGGAGGTGGCTGTCGTAGAGGCGCCGCTTGTCGCGGAACTCGGGGAGGACGGCCTCCTGGAGGTCGGGCCACAGCGAGTGGGGGAAGGTGGGGTGGCCGGTGAGCAGGGAGTAGGCCTTCACGTTCATGGTGAAGCCGTCGGGCGTGCGCTCCACCCACGTCCGGGCCAGCTCGGGCGTGGGCGGGAAGTAGTACGTGCTGTCCGCCTCGACCACCGGGAACCGGCTGGCGTAGAAGGCCAGCCGCTCGGCCGCGGTCATCGACTTGCGGGGGTACCAGTCGGCCTGCTTGACCAGGGTGGGGTCGGTCCACGAGCAGGTGCCGACCTTGATCTCGGCCGGAGGAGTCATCGGCGGCCCCCGTTCGCAGTCAACACCTTGGCGAAGGCGGTGGCCACCGCCTGGTGGCCGCCTGAGTTGGGGTGGAAGCCGTCGAAGCTGACCAGGGCCTGGTCGATGCCCGCCTCCCGGGCGGCCATGCCCACGGCGTGGAGGTCGACCAGCTGGGCGCCCTGCTCGCCGGCGATGCGGGCGGTGGCGGCGTTGTAGTCGTCGACCATGGCGTTCACGACGTCGGGTTCGGGCAGCGGCTCGGGCCGCCGGCACTCGGGAGCGGTGGCGGGTGGGTCCGGGCGGCACGCGAGGTAGGCGGGCAGGCGGTCGAGCGGCGGCGTGTTGGCCACCAGGACCCGGGTGGCCCCGCCGCGCCGCAACCCCCGGACGAGCGTGCCCAGGTCACGCTCGAAGTCGGCGGCGGCCACGCCGGCCAGGATGTCGTTGACGTTCAGCCACACCGTCACCAGGTCGGGCTCGAGCCCCAGGGCCTGGGGCAGCTCGACGGCCAGGGCTTGGGCCACCGTCGCCCCCGGGATGCCGAGGTTGACGAACACCGTGGCCGGCGGCATGGCCGTCTGGTACAGCACGCGGGGCCAGCCGTCGCGCAGGGGGACCTCGGCCCGCAGGCCGGCCGTCTCGCTGGCCCCCACCGCCACGTAGAGCGTCGATCGGGCGCCGTCGACGACGGGCGGCAGGCCGGCGCCGGGAGCGGGACCGTCGGACCCGGGCGAGCAGGCGGCGGCCAGCAGGGCCACGGCCGCCACCGTCCGGAGGGCCCGCGTCACGCTGCCTCCATGGCTTCGCGGGCGGGCAGGGTCGACGCCCGGCGGGCGGGGAGGGTGCCGGCGGCCACGGCCAGCACGCCCGCGCCCAGCACGCTGCCCACCAGGATGGTGACGGGGAAGCCCAGGTCGACACCGGAAAGGCCCTGGCGGGCCAGGTACCCGTTCACCACCTTGCTGACCGACAGGGCGGCCAGCCAGCCCCCGGCCGAGCCCAGCACGCCTCCCACCACGCCGAGGGCGCCCGCTTCGAGCAGGAAGACGCGGGCCACGTCGCGGTCGCGCGCGCCGATGGCCTTGAGCACGCCGATCTCTCGGCGGCGCTCGCGCACCGCCGCCAGCAGGGCGTTGGTGATGCCGAGCGAGGCGATGACGAGGGCGATGAGGCCGATGGCGGCGAGGACGATCTCGACCACCCGAAGGTACCGCTGCACGGAGGCGATGAGGTTCTCGGGGGCGGTGGTGGCGTAGCCGATGTCGGTGATCTGCTGGCGCACGGTGGCCACCTGGTCGAGGCCCCGGGCGATGACGAACAGGCCGCTGTAGGGGGACGTGGGGATCTCGAGGCGTCCGTCGCCGTCGCCGCCGGCGGCGGTCCAGTCCCGGGCCGCCCGGGTCTGCTCCACGGGGACGATGAACTGGCCCTCGGCCGCCTCCTGGGCCACCACCCCGACGATCGTCGCCCGCACCCAGCGGGAGCGGATCCGGATCCGGCCCTCCTCGTAGATCCGCGGCGCCCCCAGGGCCAGCTCCGTCCCGATCACCGCCGACGCGTACTCCTTGTGCAGCCCCAGCCGCTGGAGGTAGCCGACGGTGACGGCGACCTCGCCCAGGGCCTGCTCACCGGGGAGGCGTCCTTCCAGGACGGTGATGGGCAGCTCGTCGGCCCGGGCCAGGTCGATGCCCACCACGGTCTCGGTGAACGGGTCGGGAGCCCGCGTCACGCGCGAGATGGCACTCGGCGCGGTGCTGGTGGTCGTCTCGTCGCGGCGGGTGGTGGGCACGACCGGCGGCAGCGTCTCCAGGACGTCGGCCCGGGCGGCAGGTTGGGGCGGCACGACGACCATCTGGGTGGCCACGATGGGGATGACCGTGCGGACGTCGGGCAGGGCGGCGATACGCTGGCGGGTGGCGTCGTCGAGGTCGCGGGGCGGACCGGGGCGGGCGTCGTCGTTGTCGATCTGGGACAGGTCGGGCTCGGCCGCGGCCACCTTGATCCCCGCCAGGGGGCCACCCCGGGACAGCTCGGAGATCACCTTGGTGCGGGCCGTGCCGGCGATCGTCACCAGGGCGGTGAGCAGGGTGGTGGCCAGGGCCACGGCCAGCACCGTCAGGACCGACCGGCCGATGCGGCGGCGCACGCTGGTCACCGCCAGCGCCGCGGCGTCACGCCACCTCACCGGCCGTCACCTCCGACCGGCTCGGCCAGCGTTCCCCGTTCCAGCCAGAACCGGTCCTCGGCCCGGGCCGCCAGCTCGGCGGCGTGGGTGACGACGACCAGCGTGCAGCCG
The DNA here is from genome assembly GCA_046565765.1 of Acidimicrobiia bacterium. Classification (GTDB taxonomy): domain Bacteria; phylum Actinomycetota; class Acidimicrobiia; order Acidimicrobiales; family AC-14; genus JBFMCT01. The sequence goes on from JBKHXX010000094.1 coordinate 225,449, forward strand.
TGCTCGGCCCGGAGCTGCTCGAGGAGGTGGATCACCCGCTCGGCCGACTCGGAGTCGAGGTTGCCGGTGGGCTCGTCGGCCAGCAGGAGGGCGGGCGAGTTGGCCATGGCCCGGGCGATGGCCACCCGCTGGCGCTCTCCCCCCGACAGTGCGGCGGGGCGGTGACGGGCCCGGGCCGAGAGGCCCACGCCGTCGAGCAGGTCGGCGGCCCTGGCCTTGCGGCGCCCGGGCGCCACGCCCGCCAGGGTGCAGGCCAGCTCCACGTTCTCGGCCGCGGTCAGCGTGTCGAGCAGCCCGAAGTGCTGGAAGACGAACCCCACGGTCGTGCGACGGTAGGCGGCCAGGTGGTCACCTCTGAGGCGGGCCACGTCCTGGCCGCCGACGTGGACCTCGCCCGACTCCGGCCGTTCCAGGCCCCCCAGGACGGCCAGCAGCGTGGTCTTGCCCGCACCCGACGAACCCGTCACCGCGCCGTACCCGCCGGCCGGCAGGGACATCGTCACCCCGTCCAGGACGCGCAGCGGCCCCCTGGGGGTGTCGTACCCGTGGCCGAGGCCGCGGACGTCTATGGCCACTCCCGCCATAGCTCCATGCTGGCCCAGCCGTTTGGCCTGCACACGTAGGGGGCAGGGAAAGCGCGAATGACCACCGAGCAGTCCGAGCTGGAGCCCGTCCCGTCGCAGACCGGCGACAAGGGCGAGCCCGACAGTCCACTCGACATCTCCGCCTCGGGCTGGAAGGAGACCCTCAAGCGGACCTTTGCCGAGTTCAAGGCCGACCGCGGCTCGATGATCGCCGCCGGGATGGCCTTCTACTGGTTCCTGGCCATCTTCCCCGCCCTCCTGGCGGCGGTGGGGTTCACCGGCCTGGTCAACGCCTCCGAGGAGACGGTGGGCTCGATCACCGGCGCCATCCGCTCCACCCTGCCCGGAGACGCCGCCCGGGTGCTCACGGACTCCCTCGACCAGGCCGTGAACCGCTCCGGAGGCAGCTCGGTGATCGCCGCCCTGATCGGTGTGGTCCTGGCCCTTTACTCGGCGTCGGCCGGGATGGCCGCGCTCCAGGTGGGTCTCAATGTCGCCTACGACGTGCCCGAGGACCGGTCGTTCCTCAAGAAGCGGCTGCGGGGCCTCCTGCTCATGCTCGTTGCCGTCGTGCTCGGCGGCGTCGCCACGGCCGCCATCGTGTTCGGCGCACCCATCGGCGAAGCGCTGCGGGACAACCTGCCCTTCGGCGACGCCTTCGTCCTGGTGTGGACCCTGATCCGCTGGGTGGTGGGGTTGGCCGCCCTCGCCACCCTGTTCGCCCTTTTCTACTACCTGGGCCCCAACCGGGAGACGCCCCGCTGGTCGTGGCTGAGCCCGGGCGGGATCGTGGCCACCGTCATCTGGCTGATCGCCTCCCTCGGGTTCTCCTTCTACGTCACCAACCTGGGCTCCTACGGCGAGACCTACGGGTCGCTGACCGGCGTGGTCGTGCTGCTGCTGTGGCTCTACCTGTCCGCGCTGGCCATCGTCCTCGGGGGCGAGCTGAACTCCGAGCTGGAGCGGCAGGCGGAGCACCAGCGCAACGGCCACGGGTCGGCCCCTCCGGCGGGCCGGCTGCGGCCCCAGGCGGCGGCTGCGGCCCCGGCCGGCCAGCCGCAGCCTCAGCCGCAGCGCAACGGGTACGAGGAGAGCTGGTTGGAGACAATGCGGCGGGTGCGGGAGGGCGGGGCCCGCGACGATTAGTCGAGGTCGAGGGCGGGCTGGTCGGGGGAGGGGCGGCGGCGCCGGTTGCCGGGACCGGCGTCCGGCTCCGACCCCCCGTCGCCGGCGGGGTGCTCGACCAGGGCCACCACGCGGCTGGCCATGAACCGGGCCGAGCGGACGGGCTGGCCGGAGCGGGTGACCTCGGAGACCTCGACCGTCCCCCGGGCCACCGTCACCTCCACCCGCCGGCCCGCCTTGGTGGCGACCACGTCGAACTGGCGGACGCTGCCGTCGCCGGTGTCGACCACGATCTCCACCCGGTCGCCCCTCACCGGTAGGCCCCCGGGGCGGTGAACATGCCCCGCGACCAGCGCCGGGGCGTGCCCAGGACAGCCCTCGGGTAGTCCTCGAACAACCAGCGGGCGAAGTTGCGCCGGGTCCAGCCGTTGAGGCCGGCGGCCCGGATGGCGATGCGCGCCCCCTTGCGGTGGCTGAGGCCCCGGCTGAGCAGCGACCCGAGCCAGTGGTCGGCGAACAGGTCCTTGCGCACCGCCGCCTCGTAGCGAGCGGCCAGGCCCAGCCCTCCGGCAACCAGCGCCTCGGCCGCCCGGCGGCCGGTGAGCAGAGCCTGGGCGATGCCCTCGCCGGTGAGGGGGTCGGTGGCCCACGCCGCGTCCCCGGCGAACAGCACCCGGCCGCCAGCGGCCGTGAGCGGCGCCTCCCGCACCCGGGCGGGGATGGGCCAGGCCCGGTGGGGGGCCTCGGGGCGGGCGTCGGCGCCGAGGACGTCCCGGACGTGGGGCCGCTCCAGCAGCTGCGGCCACAGCTCGCCCATGTGGTGGGCGTCGAACTCCTCGTTGCGCTGGAGCCCGAAGCCCACGTTGGCCCGGCCCCCGGGCAGGGGGAAGGACCACATGTACCCGGGGATGAGGTCGGCGTCGAACCACACCCACAGGTCGGTGGCAGCCGGGCCGCAACCCGAGAAGTACTGGCGGAAGGCGTGCCAGTCGCCCAGGTAACCGGTGCGGGCCACCCTGAACATCTTGCGCAACGGCGACCACGCCCCGTCGGCGGCGACCACGTAGGGGGCTCGCAGCCGGCCCAGGCCGTCGACCTCGAGCGCCACTCCGGTCCCATCCGGGTCGAGGGCGGCCGAGCGGACCCCGTGGCCGTCGAGCACCTTGGCGCCCGCGGCGCGGGCCAGGTCGAGCACGGTCGCGTCCAGCGTCGACCGGGGCGCCACCACCGCGAACAGGCCGGCCCCGGGCCCCGCCGGCAACGGCAGGTCGACGACCCGCCCCGAGGGCGAGCGCAGGTGGACGGTCTCGACGGGCTGCCAACCGGCCACCGTCTCGGGCGCCAGGCCCAGCTCCTCCAGCTCCCGGAGGGCGGCGGCGGTGAGCCCGTCGCCGCACGTCTTGTCGCGGGGGAAGCGGGCCTTGTCGACCAGCACCACGTCCCGCCCGGCCCGGGCCAGGTGGATGGCCGCCGCCGCCCCCGCCGGCCCCCCTCCCACGACGGCGACGTCGGCGTCCGGCACGGGCCCGAGGTTACGGCGTGGGGGCGACCTTGGGGATGAGCCGCCGGGCCAGCACGACCGCTCCCACTGCCGACAGCCCCGCGCCCAGCACCCGGCCCTTGGGCAGGTGGCGGGAGGCCAGCAGGCTGGCCACGAAGTCGGTGCCGTCGCTCAGGGCCCCGGCCTCCAGCCAGCCCCGGACCGGGGCGCCGTGGCGGACGGCCAGCAACGTCCCCACGCCGAGGGCGACGTCCCGCCCGCCCACCATGCGCACCAGGAGCCGGCTGGCCGGCGTGTCGCCCTTCTTGCCCACCCAGGTCTGGAGGGACGGGCCGGGGGCGACGAGGAACCCGGCTCCCAGGACGATCCTCCCGATGGCCAGGGCCCGGACCTGCTGCTGGACGTCGGCGTTCATGAGCTCACGGTACTCACCGGCACGACCAGCCCTCGGCCGGGGCGTACTGGCCGGTGAACCGGTCGACGACGCTGCGCCCGTCCAGGTACACGCGCGTGCGCTCGGTGGTCACCGTCACGCAGGGCCCGGGGTTGACCACGTCGGGCGGGGCGTCGGCGGGAGGCCGGGACTCCCGCTCCACCCTCGTCTGGTTGGTCTGCTCGCTGCTGGCGAAGTGCCTGGTGGAGTACAGGGCCACGGTGATCGACGTCTCGGTGTAGGTCGGCCACACCAGCACCCCGTAGGGGGTGTTGTTGCGGACCTTGAGATCCGGTGCGGGGAAGGAGAGGGTGGCCTCCCGCCCGTACGGGTACCGCGAGATGTACAGCCCGTGCATGTAGTACTCGGTGATGTCCAAGCCGGCGAAGAAGGCGGCGTTGAACATGGTGGTGGCGAACTGGGAGACCCCGCCGCCCACGTCCTGCTCGAACTTGTAGTCGGCGCCGATGATCGGGGCCTCCACGTAGCCCTTGTCCTTGGTGCGCATCCCGACGATCCCGTTGATCGAGAACGTCCCGCCGGGGGGGATGACGGTCCCCCGGAGGGTGTCGGCCATGCGGTGGATGTTGCGGACGCGCGGCTCGCCGGCCGCGTGGTTGGTGGTGAACGTCGCCACCTGCTCCACGATCTTGAGCTCGCGGGCGGCGGCTTCGTCCCGCCCGGCGGTGACCGTCTTCAGGGGCAGCTCGACGGGTGAGGGGCGGGGCGAGGCCCGGAGGGCGGTGTCGAGCACCTCCACCGCCTCGGGCGCACAGCAGGCGGTGCCGTTGCGTGCCGGGGTGACGCTCACCTGGCCGGCGCTCACGGTGAACCCAGCGTCCACCGGGGGGGTCCCCGCCTCGGGCAGCAGCCCGGCCAGCCCTTCGAGCACGCTCCCGTCGTCCTGTTTGACGCCGAGCCGGAGGGACTCCTCGGCCGGCACGGCCCGTACCCACGCCCGCAACGAGTCGGGGGGCACGGTGGCGGTCTGGTCGTCGGCCCGCACCTGGAGGCCGTCGGTGGCCAGGCGCTCGGCCTCGGCCGCCAGCCGGCCGGCGTCGGCCTCGGTGAAGCGGGGCGGGATGGCCGTGACGTCGGTGGTCACGGTGATCGTCCCGTCCACCGGCTCGGTGCGGCGGAGGGCCTCGGCCAGCTCGGCGGGGGAGATGCCCCGGCCGTTCTCGCCCGCCGCCGGGCGGAGCTGGCCTCCGGCCAGCCTGAGCCCGGGCTCCACCGGTGGGGTACGGCCCCGGTCGCGCTCGGCCACCACCCGGTCGAGGGTGGGACGGTCGACGTTCACCGCCAGCGGCACCTCCACGGGGGAGAGGAAGCTGCGGGCCCACGTCCAGGCCCGGCGCAGGAAGGAGCCACGGCGGCCGGCGGCCATCACGTCGGCCACCGTCCGCCCTTCGTCGACCGCCAGCCCCAGCTCGGGCACCGTCGCCTCGAACCCACCGCCGTCGGACCGCACGATGACGGACGCCTCGGCGAAGCGGCGGGCGGTGTCGCCCACCCACGCCGCCAGCTCCGCCTCGTCCATGCCCTGAACCTGGCGGTCGCCGACCTCGACGCGCGGCAGCACCGCGGCGCGGGAGCTACGGGAGTCGACGGCCCAGGCGGCCAGCACCGCCAGTGCCCCGATGAAGCCGACGAGGGCGGCGACGAGGACGGGGCGCGCTCGCCGGCGCCGCGGGGACCAACTCACCGCCTCCACCCTCCCACGGCGGACCGGGGGGAGTGTGCATCGCCCCGCATGGTGCGCCCGCGGGTAAGTTCGTCCGCCGTGCCCCGAGCCCTGATCACCGGAATCACCGGCCAGGACGGCCGTTACCTGGCCCAGCTGCTGGCCGGCAAGGGGTACGAGGTCTTCGGCATGGTCCGCGGCCAGGCCAATCCCAAGGCCCAGATGGTTCAGGACGAGACCCCCGAGCTGGAGCTGGTGGAAGGCGACCTCCAGGACCTCTCGTCGCTGATCGCGGTGGTCGAGCAGGTCCAGCCGGACGAGGTCTACAACCTGGGCGCCATCTCCTTCGTGGCCCTGTCCTTCCGCCAGCCCGAGCTGACCGCCGACATCACCGGCCTGGGCGTGCTGCGCATGCTGGAGGCCATCCGGGTGGTGGGGGGGTCGGCCGGCAACCGCATGCGCTTCTACCAGGCGTCGTCCTCGGAGATGTTCGGCAAGGTCCGGGAGACGCCCCAGACGGAGACCACGCCGTTCCACCCCCGCTCGCCCTACGGGGCGGCCAAGGTGTTCGGCCACTACACGACGGTGAACTACCGCGAGGCCTACGAGCTCTTCGCCTGCTCGGGGATCTGCTTCAACCACGAGAGCCCGAGGCGGGGGCTCGAGTTCGTGTCCCGCAAGATCACCAACGGCGTGGCCCGCATCAAGCTCGGCCTGCAGGAGCGTCTGGCCCTCGGCAACCTCGACGCGGCCCGGGACTGGGGGTTCGCGGGCGACTTCGCCGAGGCCATGTGGCTGATGCTCCAGCAGGACGCCCCCGACGACTACGTGATCGCCACGGGTGAGACCCACACCGTCCGGGAGCTGCTCGACCTGGCCTTCGGCGCGGTCGGGATCGACGACTGGACCGGGTACGTGGAGAGCGACCCCCGGTTCCTCCGCCCCGCCGAGGTCGACATCCTCACCGGGGACGCCACCAAGGCCCGCGAGCAGCTGGGCTGGGAGCCCCGGACCAGCTTCAAGGAGCTGGTCGAGTCGATGGTCGTGAACGACCTGGCGGCCGAGAGCGCCCGCCGGCATTGAGCATCGGGCGCGCCGTGCTCGTCAATCGCTAGGGTTCGCAACCAGATGCCATCCGAAGGCGCGGGGAACTCGGAGGAGATCAGCGAGCGGGTGGCGCGCGGCTTCGAGGCGCTGGTCGACGAGGGCCCGCTGGCCGTGCCGACGCCGCCCCCGGCGCCCCCGCCCCGCCCACCCGACGTGGCTGCGGCCGCGCCCCCGGCGCCTGCCGTCGATCCGGCCCGTCTGGACGCCCTCGAGGCACGGGTCCGCCAGACGATGGACCGCCTCACCGAGCTGGTCGAGGCCCAGCTCCCCGAGGCGGTCGACGGCCTGCGGGCCGATCTGGAGACGTTGCGGCTCGAGCTGCAGACGTCGCTGGCGACCGCCACCAGCCAGGTGGCCGAGGAGCGGCGGGAGCTGCAGGCGGCGCTGGCGGCGGCCGCCGCCCAGCAGTCGGAGGAGCGCCGGCAGCTGCGGGCCGAGCTCCAGGCGGCACTGGACGCGGCCACCGACCAGTTCGCCGACGAGCGCAGCGAGCTGCGCTCCCAGATCGCCACCACGGTCGGAGCAGCAAACCGCTGGTTCGTCCGGACGCGCGACCAGCTCTACGACCGCCTGGACTACCTGGCCAGCCTGGCCGCCTACGACCAGCAGGCTCCGCCGCGACCGGCCCCGGTCGCCCCCACCACCCAGGCCGCACTGCCGGCGGGCGACCCTTCGGCGGGCGGCGGGGCGGGCACCCGGGAGGGCGAGGCGGGCGAGGGCGGCATCGAGTGGGAGGTCGAGGGCGACGGTGCGGAGGGCTACGAGGGTTACGAGGTGGCGCCGCCGGCGCCCCCCGCCGGCGACGTGGCCCGCGGGACCGACCTCGAACCGTTGCCCGTGGCGGCCGCCGCCATCCCCGACGTCGCTCCGTGGACGCCGCCCCAGGCGCTCGACGTGGCGCTCGACCCGGTACGGGGCGACCTCCAGGAGCTCCAGGTCGAGGTGGCGGCCATGGGTGACGCCCTGGTGGGGCTGCGCGACGAGCTTGAGCGGCTCCGCCAACGGGTGCCGGCGGTGCGCCCCCGGGGCGTCCGCCTCGAACCGGGCCAGATCGAGCTGATCGTCGAGGCGATCATGGCCGTGCTGCCCAGCCTCCTGCCGGCCCCGCCGCCGCCCGCCCCCCCTTCCCGCAAGCGGGCCGCCGCCCCCGCCAAGAAGGCCGCCTCGGCGACCAGGAAGGCCCCCGCCAAGAAGGCGGCGCGGGCGAGGAAGGCCGCTCCCCGGGCCGCCAAGGCGGTCACCGTGCAGCCCCGCCGCACTCCCGCGTTCCCCCGCCTCTACACGTTCGAGGACACCGACTAAACGCAAAATCGTCGCACCGCCGTCGCCCAAATCGGCCGGTGCCCGACCTCGCCACCGCCACTGTGACCAGCACCTAGATGTCGGTGACACTGGTTGCGGGCGGCCCCGTGCCCGGCGCGATACTGAGTGTGAAGGCGGCCTTGGCGGGCCCCGATTTGCCGACGTGGGGAGGCACATGTCCGTGGAAGACCGGTCGTTCCTGGATCGCGTCAGCGCGTTCCTGCTCGATCACGTCGCACCCTGCCTCCCGACCGGCAACGGCCCGCCGCACCCCTCGGCCGCCGACCTCGAGCGCCAGGCCCGCGAGGAGCTCCAGGCGCAGATCGACAAGGGCCGGCCCGGCCCCGAGGAGTCCCGCCGCACCCGGCCCCGGCCGCTGTGGGCCCAACCCCGGCCGCGGGCCAGCCGGCCGCTGGACGTGGTCGCGGTCCGCCTGGACGCGCTGTCGACCGGGCCCCCTGCCGGCACCCAGCCGCCGCGCCGGGCGGTGCGGAGGGAGCCCACCGGCTGAGCCGCCGCGTGCGCCGGTGCTTATGATCCTCGCCGGTGCGGGCCATCGTCCACGAGCGAACCGGCGGACCGGAGGTCCTGCACCTCGTGGAGCGGGACGCCCCGGAGCCGGCCGAGGGCGAGGTAGTCGTCCGCATCGCGGTGTCGGGCGTCAACCCCACCGACTGGAAGACCCGGGCCGGCAAGCAGCCCGGTGACCCCCTGGCCTTCCCCGAGGTGGTCCCCAACCAGGACGGGGCGGGCACGGTCGTGGCCGTGGGCGAGGGTGTCGACCCGGCCCGGGTGGGGGAGCGGGTCTGGGTCTGGGAGGCGGCGTGGGAGCGGGCCGGCGGGACGGCCCAGGAGCTGGTCGCCCTGCCTTCGGCCAAGGCGGTGGCCCTGCCCGGCGAGGCGTCGTTCGACCTGGGGGCCAGCCTCGGGATCCCCGCCCTCACCGCCCACCGCACCCTGACCGTGGGTGCGCACGCACCGTCGGCCCTCGGGCCCGACGCCCTCCGCGGCACCACGGTGCTGGTGGCGGGGGGCGCCGGGGCGGTCGGCCATGCCGCCATCGAGCTCGCGCGGTGGTCGGGGGCGACGGTCGTGACCACCGTCAGCTCGCCCGGCAAGGAGGCCCTGGCCCGGGCCGCGGGGGCCGAGCACGTCGTGAACTACCGGGAGCCGGGGGCGGCCGAGGCCGTGCGGGCCGTCGCCCCCGACGGCGTGGACCTGGTCGTGGAGGTGGCCTCCGTGGCCAACTCCGCCCTCGACCTCGACGTGCTGGCCGAAAGCGGCACCGTCGCCGTCTACGCCAGCGAGAACGAGCCGCTGGCCCTGCCCACGCGCCGCTGCATGCGGCTCAACGCCCGCTACCAGTTCGTGTTCGTCTACACCGTGCCCCGGGAGGCCAAGGCCCGGGCCGTGGAGGACGTGTCCAGGGCCGTGGCCGCGGGCGTGCTGCGGGTGGGGGAGGGCGCCGGCCTCCCGCTCCACCGCTTCGCCCTCGAGCGGACGGCCGACGCCCACGCCGCGGTGGAGGCTGGGGCGGTGGGCAAGGTCCTGATCGACGTCGGCTGACCCGGCGGTGGGGCACCGGGGGCGGGGGAGGGGCCCACTGTGGGCGCTGGCGGTCGTCGCCGCCGCCGGGGCCGCACTCCGGGTGGCGCCCATCCTCGCCTACGGGCGGTACGGCAGCCGTCCCGACTACGACGACGGAGTCAACTTCGCGGCCGCCACGCTGCTGACGGGCGGGACCCTGCCGTACCGTGACTTCTTCTACGCCCACCCGCCCGGAGGCCTCCTCGCCCTGGCTCCGTTCGGGCTCCTCGGCCGGTGGATGGACCCCGGCCGCGCCTTCACCGTGGCCGGCCTGGCCGTGGTGGCCGTGGCCGCACTCACCACCTTCCTCCTCGGCCGGCTGTGCTGGCGGACATGGGGCCCGGCCGCCGGCCTGGTGGCGGCAGCGGCCTACGCCGTCCACCCCGAGGTCGTCGTGGCCGAGCGCACCACGTTCATGGAGCCGGTGCTCAACCTGGCCTGCATCGGCCTGGCCACCCTCTGGCTCGACCAGCCCACGCCGTCGCGCCGCCGGGCCCTTGCGGCCGGGGCCCTGGCCGGAGCGGCCGTCACCCTCAAGCTGTGGGGCGTCCCGTGGGTGGTGGCCGCCCTGGTGGCCGTGCCCCGCGACTCCGACGACCGCCGCGCCGCCCTGGCCCGGTTCTCGGCGGCGGCGGCCGGGGTGGTGGCCCTGGTCACCCTCCCCTTCGCCCTGCCCGCCCTCGGCGGCTTCGTCGACGGCGTGCTGCGGTTCCACCTGTGGCGGCCGCCCGACGGCACCCTCAGCGTCTCCGGCCGCGTTCACGAGCTCCTGGGTTTCGTGCCCGACAACTGGCGGGTGCGCGACGGGCGCCACGCCGGCACCGCCCTGCTCGCGGTGGGAGGCGCGGCTGTGGCCGCGTGGCGGGCCCGGCGCGCCGCCGCCCGTCCCGAGCGGTTCTTCCTCGCCGCATTCGTGCTGGTGGCGGCCGTCTTCCTCTCCGGCCGGTCCTACTACACCCACTACAACGCCCACTTGGGCCTGGCCGAGTCGGCCCTGGCCGGGACGTTCGCGGGCGCCCTTTGGGACGTGGCCGGCCGCCTGCCCGTCGTGCGCCGGGCGGCCCAGGCCGTCCTGGCCGCCCTCCTCCTCGTCGCCCCGTGGCTGTCGTTGCGGGAGGCGAGGGAGGACGCCCGCATGCGTTCCCCGGAGCTGGTCGACCTGGGCTCGGCGGTGCGGGCCCTCCCCGCCGACGCCTGCGTCCTCCCCTTCGAGCCCACGTGGGGCTTCGCCGGCGGCCGGCTGCCGTCGACGCCGGACCGCGGGCCGGTCGTGATCGACCCTTACGGCGTGATGATCTTCGACGCGGTCGAGGGCGGGAGCCGCTTCGACGGCCTGGGTGCCCTCTTCGCCGACGATCGCTCGCAGCGGCGGATCACCGAGGCCATGGCCGGCTGCCGGTTCGTGGTGGTCGGGGGGCGAGGGGAATTCCAGCTGTCCGAGGGCACCAAGGCGTGGCTGCGCCAGCACTTCGTCCGCCTGGAGGGCGCCGGTGACATCTGGGAACGGGTCGGGTCACCGCCGCCGCCGACCTAGCCTCCGGCCAGAATGAGCCGCGTCGTCACGCGCCCCCACCGCCCGGCGCCGGCGCCCCCGCCCAACCTCGTGGCCTCCGTGCCACCGGTGGTGGTGGCCGCGTCCGTGCTCCTCGCCTACGTGGTCTACGCCCTGCTCCAGAACGACGTCCCCCCCGCCGAGAAGGCGGGCCTACCCGTGCTCGCCCACTGGGACGGGGAGTGGTACCTCGACATCGCCCAGTTCGCCTACGGGGAGGGCGGGCGCACCGACCCCGGCTTCCGCGCCGAGTTCTTCCCCCTCTTCCCGGGCCTGGCCGCCGCCCTCCACGCCGTGCTGCCGTTCGTGCCCCTGGACGTGGCCGGCAGCGCCCTCAACATCGGCCTGCTGCTGGCCGGCGTGGCCCTCGTCGACCGGATCTTCCTCGGCGAGGGATGGACGCTGGCCCACCGCTGCCTGCTCGCCCTCTTCCTCGTGACCGTGCCCAACGCCTTCTTCTTCGTGTGCTTCTACGGCGAGGCGCTGCTCGCCTTCCTGGCCGCGGTGGTGATCTGGGGCCTGCGCCGCGACCGCCTGGCGGTGGCCGCGGTGGGCGCCGCACTGGCCTGCCTGACCCGGCCGGTGGGGTTCCTGCTGGCCGTGCCGGTGGCCCTGACCGTGCTGCGCCGCCCCACCGCCCGCCCCAGCCTGGCCGCCACCGGCATCGTGGCCGCCGGCATGGCCGCCCTCTTCACCACCTACCAGGTGCTGGCCGGGTCGCCGATCGCCTTCGTTCACGCCCAGTTCGACAACCCCGAGTGGCGGGACTGGGCCCTCGGCCGGTACGGCTGGAGCGGGGCGTGGCGCACGGTCGAGGACGCCTTCGTGGGCCCCGGCTTCGAGGGCCTGGGCTCCTCTCCCATCGGGATCTACGCCCTCGTGCTCGTCCTCGCCTTCGCCGGGCTGGCGTGGCGGTGGGACTGGCGGTTCTCGGTGGGCGCGTTCGTCCTCGTCCTCGGGCCGCTGTGGTTCCAGCCTCTGAGCGCCCTGGCCCGCTACCTGGTCCCCACCTGGTTCGCGTGGGCGGGGGGCTTCGCCGTCCTCCGCCGCCGCCGGGCCGGCGTGGCCGCCCTGGCCGTGCTGTGCGCCCTGGGGTTGGCCGCCAACTTCCACCTCCTGGACCGCTTCGCCCGCTGGTCGTTCGTCGGCTGAGGCCCTTGACCTCAACTTAAGTTGAGCTTGTACGGTCCTCGACCATGGACGTGTCGGTGTGGATGGCGCTCGAGAGCGCGATGCAGGACGAGGGTCGGCGGCCCTCGGTGACCCGGGCGACGTTGCGGCGGGTGCTGCGCTTCGCCCGCCCCCACCGCCGGTCCCTCGCCGCCTTCCTCGCCCTCAGCACCGCAGGCGCGGTCCTCGGCGTGGCCACGCCGGTCCTGGCCGGCCAGGCCGTCGACGCCATCGTGGAGGGCCGGGCTCTCGGAAGGGTCCTGGCCCTGGCCGCGGCCATCGCCGTCCTGGCCGTGGCCGCCGCCGGCCTGGGCCTGCTCGAGCGCCTCCAGTCGTCGCGGATCGGCGAGGGGCTCATCCTCGACCTCCGCCGGGCCGTGTTCGACCACGTCCAGTCCATGCCCGTGGCCTTTTTCACCCGCACCCGCACCGGCGCCGTGGTCAGCCGGCTGAACAACGACGTCATCGGGGCCCAGCGGGCCTTCACCTCCGCCCTCTCCGGGGTCGTCACCAACGCCATCGCCCTGGGCCTGACGGTGGCCGTCATGGCCCGGCTGTCGTGGCAGGTGACCCTTGTCGCCCTCGTGCTGCTGCCGCTGTTCCTCGTGCCCGCCCGGCGGGTGGGCAAGCGGGTGGGCGCCCTCGAGCGGGAGGCGGCCGACCACAACGCGGCCATGACGTCGCAGATGACCGAGCGGTTCTCCGCTCCGGGGGCGATGCTGGTCAAGCTGTTCGGCCGCCCGGCCGAGGAGTCGGGCGAGTTCGGCCGGCGGGCGGGGCGGGTGCGCGACATCGGGGTCCGCTCGGCCATGGCCATGGAGGTCTTCATGCGGGCCCTGCTGCTGGTGTCGGGGCTGGCCCAGGCCCTCATCTACGGACTGGGCGGCTACCTCGCCCTGCGGGGCGACCTGGACCCGGGCACGGTGGTCACCCTCGCCCTGCTCCTCACCCGGCTCTACACCCCCCTGACCGCCCTGGCCACCGCCCGCCTCGACGTCGTCACCGCCCTGGTCAGCTTCGAGCGGGTGTTCGAGGTGCTCGACATGGAGCCGCTCATCACCGAGCGGCCCGGCGCCCGGCCCGTGCCCGACGGCCCCCTCTCGCTCTCCTTCGACGGGGTGCGCTTCGCCTACCCGCCCGCCGACCGGGTCTCCCTCGCCTCCCTGGAGGACGTCGCCGTCCTCGACGTGGCCGCCGGCGTGGACGTGCTCCACGACGTCACCTTCACCGTCGAGGCGGGCCGCACCGTGGCCGTGGTGGGCTCCACCGGCGCCGGCAAGTCGACGCTCGCCTCCCTCGTCCCCCGGCTCTACGACGTCGACGGCGGCGCCGTCCGGCTGGGCGGCGTCGACGTGCGCGACCTCACGTTCGGCTCCCTGCGGGCGGCGGTCGGCATGGTCACCCAGGACGGCCACCTGTTCCACGACACGATCCGGGCCAACCTGCTGTACGCCCGGCCCGGGGCCTCCGACGCCGAACTGTGGGACGCCCTCGGCCGGGCCCGCCTGGCGGGGCTGGTGCGGTCGCTGCCCGACGGCCTCGACACCGTGGTCGGGGAGCGGGGCTACCGGCTCAGCGGCGGCGAGCGCCAGCGGTTGACCATCGCCCGCCTGCTGCTGGCCCGCCCTCGGGTGGTGATCCTCGACGAGGCCACCGCCCACCTGGACTCCGAGTCGGAGGCGGCCGTGCAGGAGGCACTGGCAGAGGCCCTCGCCGGCCGGACCGCCCTGGTCATCGCCCACCGCCTCTCGACGGTCCGGGCCGCCGACCTCATCGTCGTGCTGGAGGGCGGGCGCGTCGTCGAGCGGGGCACCCACGCCGAGCTCCTGGCGCGCGACGGGCGCTACGCCCTGCTGCACCGGACGCAGTTCGCTGCCGGCGACGACGCCCTGGCCGCCGCTTCCTGACCTAGAAGAAGGCCCGGCGGATGGCGTAGGGGAGGGGGAGGGGCACGTCACCGGGGCTGCCCCAGTAGACGAGGCCGGGGTTCCCGCCCTGGACGAACCACTGGCCCGTGGAGGGCACGTAGATGGCCACGTCGGTGCGGCCGTCGCCGTTGTAGTCGCCCGGCACCGGGATGGCCCCCTGGGCGCCCCACGTGATCAGGGCCGGGTTGCCGCCCTGGACGAACCACTGTCCGGTCGAGGGCCGGTAGACGGCCACGTCGTCCCGACCGTCGCCGTTGTAGTCGCCGGGGACGGGAATGTCGCCGGGGCTGCCCCAGTGGACCAGCGCCGGGTTGCCGCCGTGGACGAACCACTGGCCCGTCGAGGGCCGGTAGACGGCCACGTCGGCCCGCCCGTCGCCGTTGTAGTCGGCGGGCACCGGGACGTCCCCCGGCGAGCCCCAGTTGACCAGGGCCGGGCTGCCGCCCTGGATGAACCACTGGCCGGTGGCGGGCGCGTAGACGGCCACGTCGGTGCGGCCGTCGCCGGTGTAGTCGGCGGGCACGGGGATGCCGTCCGCCGCCCCCCACGTCACCAGGGCGGGGTTGCCGTTGAAGATGAACCACTGCCCGGTGCCGGGCCGGTAGATCGAGATGTCGGTGTCCCGGTCGCCGTTGAAGTCGGCGGGTTGGTGCCGGCCCGGGGCGGTGGTCACGGTCACGACCTGGGACAGGTGGTTGGCCACCGTCAGTCCGCCGCTGCTGGTGGCCGCGACCCGGGCGTTCATCCGGGTCTGGGCGCCGCCTGCGGCCGCGTCCACGTCGGTGGCCGGCACCTTCAGGGTGGAGAAGGTGAAGTTGATCGTGCAGCGGTCCGAGCCGGGCGCGCCACCCGGCGGAGCCAGGACCACGGGCGACGACGGGGTGAGCGTCACCGCGCCCGAGGCGTCGGGCGCCGAGGGCGTGAACGTGGTGCCCGCGCACGCCGTGCCGGCCGCCCCCGTGGCGGAGGTCACGGCGAAGACGCCGGGGTCGGGTGTGGGGCACGGGTTGGGCGCCGCCGGTGCGCTTGCGCAGCTGGGCACCAGGCGGATCTCCCCGACGGTGTTGGACTGCGTCTCCTGCGGGGGGGTGTTGGTGTTGCGGACCGTCAGGGAGCCGGTGTTGCCGGTCGAGCCCACCACGGTGGCCTGCGGCACGGTCAGCGAAGAGCTCATGCCGACGTTTGCCCACGCCGGTGCGGCCGGCACGACCACCGCCCCCGCCATCCCCAGGTACAGCACGGCCAGGGCCCGCCGCCTCGCTCTCATCGCCCCTCCCAGTCTCGAGGACAGTCTCCCATCGCGCGCCCCCCTGCGGCCACGGGCACGTTACGGTTCGGCCCTGTGGCTGGCCGGCGGGTGCTCCTGGTAGTCGCCGCCGCCGTGGCCGTCCTGGTGCCGGCGGCCCCGGCTCCGGCCGCCCCGGTGGTGGCCCCCGCGGGCTGGGCGGTCGCCACATCGGAGGCGCTGGCGCCGGGCGTCGAGCACGCCGTGCTCCGCCGCAGCGACCCCGCCCAGGAGGTCCACGTCGCCCGCCTGGCCGCCGGGTCGGGCACCCGGTTGGCACCCGTGCCGGCCGGGAGCGGCCTGGGCGCCCTGGAGCGCACCAGCGCCCTGTGCGCCCGGGTCAACTGCGTGGTGGCGGTCAACGGCGACTTCTGGGACGCCAACGCCCGGCCCGTGGGGGCGCTGGTGGCGGGCGGCGAGCTGCTCACCACCCCGGCCCTTGCCCACGTCCATCTCACGTTCGGCGGCGACGGCTCGCCTGCGCTCCGCCACGGGCTGGCCTGGTCGGCCACGGTCGCCACCCTCGACGGGCACCGCCTGGCTGCCGGCGCCGTCAACCGCCCGACCGGTGGGGACGGGGTGACCATCTACACCCGCCGCTGGGGCCCCACCACCGGCACCCCGGCCGGCACCGCCGAAGTGTCCCTCGACCTGGTGCTGCCGTCCCCGTCCGCCCTCCCCACCGGCACCAGCGCGGTTCGGGCCGGCCCCGCGACGACCGCCGGCAACACCGCCATCGGCCCCAACCAGGTCGTTGTGGCGGGGACGGGTTCGGGTGCCGCCGCCGTCTCGGCCCTGGCCGCCCGTGCCGCCGGCTTCCTCGGCGGGCTGGGCACGCTGACCGTCGACCTGGCCGGGGTGCAGGCCGCCATCGGGGGGTCACCCCTCCTGCTCCACAACGGCTCCGTCGCCTACCCCGCCGACAACCCCGACGCCTTCACCCAGGACCGCCACGCCCGCACCCTGGTGGGCGTGACGGGCACGGGCGAGCTGCTTCTGGTCACCGTCGACGCCACCGACACCAGCGCCGGCATGTCCCTCCGCGAGGCGTCGGAGCTGATGAGCGGGCTGGGCGCGGCCCATGCCATGAACCTCGACGGCGGCGGGTCCACGACCTTCGTCACCGCCGGCCAGGTCCGCAACCGACCGGCGCACGGCGAGCGCCCGGTCGTCTCCGCCCTCGCCCTGCTGCCCCAGCCGGCCGACCCGCTGGCCGCCCTCCTCGACTCCCTCCTGGGAGGGCGGAGCTAGCGCCGGACGGAGACCACGGTGTCGCGCCCCGCCGCCTTGGCCTGGTACATCGCCTCGTCGGCGGCCCGGATGAGCTCTGCGGGCGTGCTCCCGTCCTCGGGGAACACGGCCACGCCGATCGACAGCGTCGTGGGCGCCTCGGCTCGCTGGAGGCGATGGTCGAGCCGGCGGACCACCTGGCGGACGTGCTCGGCCTCCTCGGTGGCGACCGCTCGGGACGAGTCGGGGAGCACGATCAGGAACTCGTCGCCGCCCAGCCGGCAGACGGTGTCCACCCCCCGGACGTTGGCCTTCAGGGTGAGGGCGATCGAGCGCAGCACGTCGTCGCCCGCCCCGTGGCCCAGCTTGTCGTTGACGCTCTTGAAGTTGTCCACGTCGACGATCACGATCCCCACGGACTGCCCTGTGCGCGTCGCCCGCCGGATCTCCCGATCGAGCTGGTCCTCCATGTAGCGGCGGTTGTAGAGGCCGGTCAGCGGGTCGGACAGCGACTGGTGGCGGAGCGTCTCGCGCAGGTTGAGGTTGGCCAGTGCCAGCGACAGCTGCTCGGCCACGGTCATGGCCAGCGTCCGCACCGAGTCCAGCGACTTGGCCCGGCCATCATCGCCGGGCGCCCCCAGGAGCAGGTGCAGGAGGCCGAACGCCTCTCCCTGGGCCATCATCGGCACGCACACGTAGCCCCGCTCGGGCGGTTGGAGGACGTGGGAGCAGGTGGGCGCCTCGTCGGCTCCCTCCACCGCGTAGACCCGGGCCCGCCGCAGCGCCCAGCACTCCTCCCGGACCAGGACCACCGCGCCCTCCACCGACGCGCCCCAGGTCGCGGCCGTCTCGAAGACCCCCGGCGTGGCCGAGGCGGTGAGCACCATGCCCGAGTCGTTGGGGAAGAGGCGCCGCCCGTACCGGGAGATCACCTGGTGGGCCTCCTCGTGGGTGAGGCAGCTCTGGAGGAGGTCGCCCATCTCGTTGACGAGCGTCATCTCCCGGTCGTGCTGTTCGAGCTCGTGGACCGAGGCGGTGAGGCGGGCGTAGGCGTCCTGGAGGGCCTGGGCCGCCCGCTTGCGCTCGGTCACGTCCCGGATGGCCACCGAGACCACCCGCCCCCGGTCGGTCTCCAGGGGGCTCAGGCTGATGTCGACGGGGACCTCGGTGCCGTCCTTGCGCCGCAGCGTGAGGTCCAGGCCGGCGCCCATCGGGCGGGTCCGCGGGTCCCTGAAGTAGAACGAGCGGTGCGAGGGGTGGGCGGCGCGGGCCCGGTCGGGCACCAGCACCTCCACGGGCTGGCCCAGCAGCTCCGACCGCAGGTACCCGAACAGGAGCTCGGCCTGGCGGTTGACGAGCTCGATGGTGCCGTGGCGGTCCACCACCACGATGGCGTCGGGTGCTGATTCCACCAGGTCCTCGAAGTAGGCCTCCTGCGAGTGGGGCCGCTCGACGGGCGCCGGCGCGGCGGCGGGGGGCGGTGCGCCCTGGGCCGCGGCAAGGGCCAGGTGCGATGCGCCGGCGTTGGACACCGGTTCGGGCGAGCCCCCTCGCACAGTCATGGCCCTTCAATGGTCGGCATTCCGCCAGCCGATCTGAAGGGGTGCATGGCCGCTCGCCCGGCGGCTATACTGATAACTATTATCATTCAAGGCGGGCGAAAGGACGGCCATGGATCAGCAGGTAGGGCTCACCGCACTGTTCGGGGCCGGCGGCCGTGCCACCGAGGACGCGCTGCGGCTCCTGGCCCGGAACACCGGCGGCGTCACCGCCGTGGTGCCGCAACAGGCGCCGGTGCCCGCGGGGCTGCCATGGGTCCGTACGGTCGAGGCGGTGGCCGAGCGCAGCCTCGGCTGCCCCTGCTGCGCGGTGCGGCTCGACCTGCATCGCGCCCTGGGGCGGCTCCTGGGCCACCGGCGGCCACCGGCGGGCATCGTCGTCGTGGGAACCGCGGTGACCGACCCCGGGCCGGTGCTGGCGACCCTCCTGTGCGACCCCCTGCTGGCCCGCCGGACCCGGCTCGACGCGACCGTGTGGGCGCTGGACGGCCCGGAGGCGGCCGTGCGGGTGGCGACCGGCGACGGCCTGGCCGCCACCGGCGAGGAGGCTGAACAGCTGGCGCTGGCCGATGCGGTGCTCCTCACCGGAATGGGCAGGCTCACGCCGTCGGCTCGCCTGGCCGTCGAGCGGGCGGTGCGGGCGGCCAACCCGGTCGCCACGGTGGTCATCGGGGACGAGGGCGACGTTCCCGCCTCCTGGCCACAGGGCACGGACGCTTACAGCCTCGAGGCGGTGGCGGCCCGCCTCGACGGGCTGGCCGGCCCGGATGCCGGGGGTGACGGCGTCCTGCTCGTCGACCTCGAAGGCCATGCCGACGTCGCCGGCATCCAGGCGTGGCTCCAGCAACTCGTCCGCAGCCACGCCGCCGACCTGCTCAGGCTCCAGGTGGTGTGCTCGCTGCCGGGACGCAGCGAGCGGTGGGCGTGCTCGGCGGTCCGGTCGTTCTGCACGACCGGGATGGTGGGGCCCCCGCCCGACGGTCGAAGCCGCATCCGGATGCTGGCCGTGGCCCGGAACCTGTCGGTCGGCCAGCTCACGGCGTCGCTCCGCCATGCGTTCGACGGGCGGCCGTGATCGTCGGCGGCCACGTGTTCCCGCCCCGGGTGCGGCTCGCGCCGGTGGGAGCACTCGAGGAGGCGGTGAGCGCGCTGGCGTGGTCGCCGGCGGGCGACGTGCTCGCCGCCGGGTCCCTGGGCGGCGAAGTGCTGCTCGTCCGACCGGCGGCGACGCGTCCCGTCGCGACGTTCGACGTGGCCGCGGCGGTGGTGGCCGTGGCCTGGTCCCCGGCGGGTGACGTCCTGGCCGTCGGTGCGGAGGACGGCAGCGTCGTGCTGTGGCGTGAGGGGATGCCCCTCCTCCAGGCGCCTGTCGGTGCCACCGTGGACGACCTGGCCTGGGGTGCCGACGGTCTGCTCGCCGTGGGGTCCGGGGACCGGCTCCTCGTCCTGTCGGCGCTGGGGCTTGCCGTCGACGGCTGCACGGTTCCCGCCGGCGCGGCCGGCGCCGTGCGGTGGGACGGCGGCGGGCGCCCGATCGTCGCCGCCGGCGTCGGCGGGGTCACCGAGCATCCTCTGCCCTTCGGTTCGGAGGCGCCGACGCTCTGGGAGGGGGCCGCCGTCGCCGCCCTGGCCTGGGAGCCGGGCCGGGCCGCGGTGGCGGCGGGGACCATGGGGGGCGACGTCGAGCTCCTCTTCCTGGGCTCCGGGGAGCGCGCCGGGGTGACCACCGGTCGGGGGCCTGTGGACGCCCTGGCGTGGTCGGCACGGTCGCAGCTGGTCGCAGTGGCCGTCGACGGCGCCCTGCGGACGTGGTCGGTCGACCCCGACCGGCGTTCGCTCTCGGCGATGCCCACCCTGCGAGGCCACGACGACTGGGTCACCGCCCTCGACTTCTCCCCGTGCGGTCCGCTCCTGGCCAGCGTCGGGCTCGACGGGCGCCTGGTGCTGTGGGACCCGCGGGACACGCCCGACCCCCTGGAGCGGGTGGCCGTCTGCGGGGAGCTGTCGGTCCTGGCGTGGAGCCATGACGGCCGCTCGGTGGCGGTGGGAGGCCCGAGCGGCGACGTGGTCCTCGTGGACTGCTCGCCCATGCTCGGCCTCGGCGGCTGAGCCGCGCACCCGCCGCGGTCAGCCCTTGACGGCGCCCATGGTGAAGCCGGCGATGAACCGTTTCAGGAACGCGTTGAAGACCAGGGCGATGGGGATGGCCACGAGGAGGGTGGCGGCCTGGAGCGACTGCCAGAAGAACACGTCGCCCCGCACCAGCTCGGTGGGGACGCCCACGCTGATCGTCTTCTGGCTGGTCTGGGACACGAAGGCCAGCGCGTAGATGAACTCGCTCGCCGCCAGGGTGGCCGAGAACACGACCACGGCGATCATCCCCGGGAACGACAGGGGCAGCACCGTCCGCACGAACGCGCCCAGCCGGCTGTAACCGTCCACCATGGCCTGCTCCTCGATGTCCCTGGGTATCCCCTTGAAGAACCCCATGAGCAGCCACACCGACACGGGGATGGTGATCGTGGGGTAGAGCACGACCAGGGCCCAGCGGGAGTCCTGGAGGCCGAGGTAGGACACGACCCGTGACAGGGAGATGAACAGCAGCGAGGGCGGGATCAGGTAGACGAGGAAGATGGCGATCCCCATGGCTCCCGCCCAGCGCAGGTTGAGCCGGGCCAGGCAGTAGGCCGCCGGCAGGCTGGCCACCAGGGTGATGAGCACCACCAGCACGGCCACCACCAGGGTGTTGGACACGAAGGTGCCGAAGGCGGTGCGCTCGAACAGCAGCCGCACGTGCTCCATGGTCGGCTCGATGTTGAAGACAAACGGGTTGTTGTCCCGGTTGTACAGGTCCTGGTCGGCCTTGAAGGCGGTGATGAGGGCCCAGGCGAACGGGAAGGCGGCGAACAGGGTGAAGGCGACGACCAGGGCGTAGAGGCCCACCCGGGCCCGCCGCCTCCGCCTCCGCCACCGCTGCTGCTGCTCGGTGGCCACCTACATCACCTCCATCCGCCGCACCGAGCGGAGGATCAGGACGGCCATGGCCAGGAGGAGGGGGAACAGGAACAGGGCCACCGCCGCCCCCTGGGCCAGGTCGCCGCCCGTGATCCCCCGGAAGAAGGCCCAGGTGGGGAGGATCTGGGTGGCGTCCACCGGCCCGCCCCGGGTGAGGACGAACACCACGCTCATGTCGGTGAACACCAGCACGGCCCCGAACAGGGTGGCCACCGCGGTGATGGGCAGGGTCAGCGGGATGGTGATCTCGAACAGCTTCCGCCAGTACCCGGCGCCGTCCACGTCGGCGGCGTCGTTGATGTCCTGAGGGATGGCGGCCAGGCCGGCCATGATGATCACCGCGGCCAGCGGGACGATCCGCCACACCTGCACGGCGATCACCGACGCCTTGGCCAGGGTGGCGTTCCCCAGCCAGTGCAGGTTGCCATCCAGCAGCCCCAGCCAGCGCAGGACCCAGTCGATGGGGCTGAACAGCGAGTCGAGCATCCACAGCCAGGCGATGGCGGCCAGCGAGACCGGGGTCGTCCAGGGCAGCAGCACGAGGAACCGCACCAGCCACTTGCCCCGGAAGTCGGCGGTCAGGACCAGGGCCAGCATCTTGCCGAGGACCAGGACGAGGGCCATGGTCACCCCGGTGATGAACAGGCTGTTGACCAGCGACCGGCGGAAGACCGGGTCGTCCAGCACGGCCCGGAAGTTGCGCAGCCCCACGAAGTCATAGCTGGGGTCGCCCACCGTCACGTCGCTCAGGCTGTAGGCAATGGCCAGGAAGAAGGGGACAGCCACCAGGGCCACGATGTAGACCACCGACGGCAGCAGCATCAGGGGCCCCAGCACCCCGTCGCGGTCGAAGAGGTACCTCCGCCGGCGGCGGGCGGGGGCGGCAGCCGGTGCGGCGGGCGTGGCGGCTGCCATCAGAGCTGGGGACGGGGCGCCCGCAGGCCGGTCGTGTCGTCGAAGAACCGCAGGTCGGCGCCCCTGATGATGAACTCCGACGTCTCGTCCACCGGCACGTCGACGGACACGGTGGCGGGCAGCATGGCGATCACCCGGGTGTCCTCGCCCAGGCCGGTCACGGTGCCGACCAGGTGGCGCTCGGAGCCGAGGTACTCCACCCGGTGGACGGCGAAGGGCACCGTCACCGCCCCCTCGTCGGGCTCCACCACCCCCTTGGGCAGTAGGCTCTCGGGCCGGAAGCCCACGGTGACGTCCTCCCGCTTCACCATGTTCATGGGAGGCGAGCCCAGGAAGGTGGCCACGAACGTGTCGGCGGGGTCGTGGTACACGTCGTGCGGGGTGCCGAGCTGGCGGATCTTGCCCTCGGACATGACCGCGATCCGGTCGCCCAGCCCCATGGCCTCCACCTGGTCGTGGGTGACGTAGATCGTCGTCGTGCCCACCCGGTCCTGGAACTGCTTGAGGTCGTCGCGAGCGGCCGCCCGCAGCTTGGCATCCAGGTTCGACAGGGGCTCGTCGAGCAGGAACACGTCGGGCTCCCGCACGAGGGCCCGGGCCAGCGCCACCCGCTGGCGCTCGCCGCCCGAGAGGTGGCGGGGCCGGCGGCCCAGCAGCCGGGTGATGCCCAGCAGCTCGGCCGCCCACTCCACCTTCTTGGCCCGCTCCGCGGGGTCCATGCCCGCCGCCTTGAGCGGGAACTCGATGTTCTTGCGGGCCGACTTGTGGGGGTAGAGGGCGTAGCTCTGGAACACCATGGCGATGCGCCGGGCCCGGGGGGGAAGGCCCACCATCGACTCGCCCCCGATCAGCACCTCGCCCGACGTGGGCTGCTCCAGGCCCGCGATCAGCCGCAGGAGGGTCGTCTTGCCGCAGCCCGACGGCCCGAGGAGCACGAGGTACTCGCCCTCGGTGGTGGCCAGGTCGAGGTCGTCGACGGCGGGGGTGGCGTTCCCCTCGAACTTCTTGGTGAGGTGGCGGACCTCGACGATCGCCATGCCGTCTGGTTACCGGTTGCCGCCCACCAGGCCCCGTTGGCGCCAGCGCTCGAAGATGGGCTTGATCTGGTTCTCGGCGTCGACCACCGCGTCCCGGGGGCTCAGCTCGCCGGTGGCCGCCTTGGCCATCATCTTGGGTAGGATGAACGTGTCGAACACCTCGCCGATGGCGGCGTTGGCCGGGCCGGGGTGGCCGACGGTGGTGCTCCACCGCTCGGCGTCCTTGAGGAAGGCCAGCTTGTTGGCCGGCTGGGAGCCGTAGGGGTCGTTGTCGAGCCAGCCGTCGAGCTGCGGCACCGTCTGCGGGAAGGCCGGGAACGTGTACAGCTCGCTGTTGTTGGTCGCCTGCGCGTAGTTCGCCACCAGGTGGAGGATGAACTCCTTGGCCGCGTCCGGGTTCCGGGCGTGGTTGGGGATGACGTAGATGGGGATGACGTGCTCGCTGGCCAGGCCCACGCCGCCGGGCCCCTTGAGGGGCGGCGTGAAGAACACGTCGGCGGCCACCTCGGGGTTGGCCGTCTGGGCGGTGCGGTAGGCCGAGATCGAGTTCAGGATGTACGACAGGTTCCCGGCGATCAGGCCCTGGTTGTTGGACGCCGCGTTCCAGGCGAACACCTCGTCGGTCATCGTGGCCCGGAACAGGCGGGCCATGTAGTCGACCGCCTCGATGGTCTGCGGTGAGTTGATGGTGACGTTCTCACGCTCGTCCTGCACCGAGCCGCCGAACGACCAGATGATGGCCCGGGCCGCCATGTTCGAGTCCAGCTCGTTGGACATGCCGATGCCCAGCTGCACGCCCCGCTCCCGGCGGATACGCCCGCCGAAGTCCAGCAGCTCCTGGTAGGTCGTCGGCCCGTTGGGCAGCCCCACCGGCTCCCACAGGCTCTTGCGGTAGTCGCCCGGGTCGGGCACCCACCCGTGGCAGAACCCGTAGAACTTGCGGGTCAAGGGGTTGTACGTGCTGCGGGTGCACAGGTCGATCTGGTTGCCGAACCGGCGTTCGGCCTCCTGGTTGATGTCGGTGAGGTCGAGCACGCTCGGCTCGAAGGCCGACGGCGGCGACAGGAACTCGATGAGGTCGTGGCCCTCCCGCCCCGCGATCTCGGCCGAGGCCCGGGCGGGGATGTCGGCCAGGTTGATGTGGTCGACGCTCACGTTGACGCCGACCTGGCGGCCCCAGTCGGCGGCGAAGGGGTCGAACCACTGGTCGTGGCGGGGCACGAAGTGGCTCCATTGGAGGATCTTGAGGTCGCCCGAGAGCTGCCGGGTGGGCTCGACCAGCGTCGACGTGACGCCCGTCGCCCCCGGACTGTCTTCGTCCGCCGATCTCCCGCAGGCGGCCAGCAGGGTCATCCCCGCTGACATCTGGATGAAGCGGCGGCGCGAGATGCCGTACTGGCTGTTGTCCCCCACGAACTGGTCCTCCTGGGCTCCTACTCCTCCTCGAGCTGGCCGGCGACGAAGGCTGCGGTCAGGGACCGTACACCCGGCCGAAACACTCGGGATAGGCCCGCGATCACTGGACGAGGCGGGGCCCGGGCACGGCCGTGACCAGCCAGGCCGAGGCCCCGACCAGCACGCCGTCGGGCGACTCGTGACGGGCCAGCGCCTCCCGCAGCGAGTCGAGGGCCCTGGCCCGGTCGGGCTCGTCGAGGTCGGCGGTGAGCCCCTTGGTCATCCCCATGGTGGACACGAAGGCGTAGGCGTCGTCGGCGTCGTCGCCCAGCCGGACTGGCTCGTCGACCGGGCGGAGCTCGACGGCCACGAAGCCGGCGCCGGTCAGCACCCGCTCGGTGCGGCGAGGGTCGGCCAGGCCGAACGGACCGGGGGCGCCGGCCGGGGGCTCGGGCAGCTCCCGGCCCAGGGCCAGTGCGTCCCGCAGCACGGTGATCCACGGGTTGGAACGGAGCTCCCGCCACGCCAGCAGGGCCAGCCGGCCGTCGCCGGCGAGGGCCCGGCCGATGTTGGCGAAGGCGGCCACCGGGTCGGCGAAGAACATGGCGCCGAACACGCTCACGGCCAGGTCGTAGGTGCAGTCGGGGAAGGGGTGGACCTGGGCGTCGGCCTGCTCGAAGGTCACGTTGGCCAGGCCCTCGGCGTCCGCCGCCGCCCGGGCCCGCTCCAGCATCCTGGCCGACAGGTCGACGCCCAGGACCGAGCCGGCGGCCGCTCGCCGGGCGAGGTCGCGGCTCGACCGGCCCGTCCCGCAGCCGACGTCGAGCACCGTGTGGTCCTCGGCCACGGGGGCCGCCGCCAGCAGGGCCTCCCAGAACCGGTGGCCGGCCGCCTCGTACCGGGCGGCGGAGGCGGCCCAGCGTTCTCCCTCCTCCTCCCAGGCCGCCGCCATCTCGACGTTGGCGATGGGGGCCACCGTGCCGGCCGGAGCACCGGCGCTCACGCCGGTGCTCCCGCGAACATCGCCTCGATCATCTGGCGGAACTCCTCGTTGCTGGGCGGCAGCTCGAGGGCGGCGTCGGGCACCGTCTCCAGGATGCCCAGGAACCGCTCCAGCGACGTGCCGTCGGCGGCGGGCAGGTGGGACGAGAGGATCCGGGTCGGCTCCAGCCGCCGGACGCCGTCGAGGACCTCGCCGAACTTCGAACGGTCGACGATGTGGGCCCAGGGCGAGTCCGAGATGGCCCACGCCGCCATGCCGCCGGCGAGGGCGTCGGGGGGTACCTCTCCCGCGTGCTGGGTCGGCTCCGGGAGCAGGGCGCCGAAGGAGTCCACCGAGAACAGGTTGCCGGTCGCCTCGTCGAGGAAGCCGGTCGACATGGGGTTGTCGAACAGCGGGGGCGACACCGCCCGCAGGGTCCGGTCGCCGACCGGCAGGCGGTCACCGGGGCGGATGGCGTAGACCCGCTCGAAGGGCACGGGCCACCACGAGGACATGCGCAGGGCGGACAA
Organism: Acidimicrobiia bacterium; assembly: GCA_046565765.1. Classification (GTDB taxonomy): domain Bacteria; phylum Actinomycetota; class Acidimicrobiia; order Acidimicrobiales; family AC-14; genus JBFMCT01. The sequence goes on from JBKHXX010000094.1 coordinate 251,370, forward strand.
GGCATGGGTGACGAGGCGGACCTGGGGAGCGGCCTCCATGATCCGCTGGATGCTGCCGGTGTGGTCGGCGTCGTCGTGGGTCAGCCAGAGCCAGCGGAGGTTCTCGAGGCCGACGATCGAGTCCACCGCCTGCACGAACTCCTCCCCGTGGGCGGCCAGGCCGGTGTCGACGAGGACCGGCTCGGCCGCGTTCAGCACGTAGGCGTTGATCGGCAGGACGCCGATGCCGGGAAGGGCAAGGTGGACGGGAAGGACGTGCACGTCCGGGGCGGCCTGGTAGGGAGCGTCCATCGGGTTTCCTCCTGTGGAAGTCGAGCTCTGCTCTCCGGGCGTTCGCTCGGGGCGGACCCCGTTCAGTCAGGAGTGAACGATCCACCGAACGGGGTCGGCGGGGTCGGGTTCGTAGGCGCAGTAGAGCCCGGTGCGCACCCGCCGGTCGAGCACCGCGCCCGCTTCGGGAAGCTCCTCGGCCACCCTGGCGGTGGCGGCCCGCAGGGCCCGGGTGACGTTCAGCCGGGCCCGTTCCGCGACCGAGGAGGCCTTCCGGCTCCGCCCGCCCAGCCCGAAGGCCTGGGCGAGCTGGGCCACGAGCTGGTCGAGCTCGCCCTGGAGCGCCTCGGCCTGCTCGACGGCACCGGCGTCCAGGGCGTCCTCGATGTCGCTCCGCAGCTGCTCGATGCGGCGGCGGTAGGCGGTCCGGGCCCGGGCGTCGACCAGCTCGCCGGCGTCGCCCAGCTTCCGGCGGTCGACGCCGTTCGAGCCCACACCCTCCACCCGGTCGACGAGGTCGAGGGCGTGGCGCTCGATGCCGGGCCCGGCCACCAGCTCGGCCAGGTAGCGCACCCCCTTGGTCTCGGGGAGACGGGCCCGGGTGCCCTCGCAGGACACGACCCAGCAGCGGTCCTCGCGGACCAGCGTGGCCGTCTGCTGGGGCGACGCCTGGGGGGTGCCCGTCGCCCCGCAGTACCGCTCGAGCAGAGCCACGTCGGCCGGCGAAAAGGACACGTCCAGCCCGTCCAGGGCGGCGGCCGCGTGGCTCGCCTCGACGGTGGCCGCGGCCCGGTTGCCGGCCCGGTCGTGCAGCCGCACCAGGTCGAGCAGCAGGCGGGAACGGAGGAAGGGCACGCCCGTCGCCGGCAGCCGGTCGATGGCGGTCTCCATGGTGCCGATGGCCGTGGCCAGGTCGCCCCGGGCGGCCAGCACCCGGGCGTGGACGGCGGCCACCCGGGCCTGGAGGCCGGGCACGTCGAGGCCCTCGGCCCGGGTGGCCAGGCGGTGGTACGCCGCGGCAGCCGCCTCCACGTCACCCAGCCCGAGCTCGGTGTCGACCAGCACCGCCAGCAGCTCGGCCGCCCGCAGCCGGTCACCGGCGATGGCCCGCAGCCCGCGCGTGGCGGTGGCCCGGGCCAGCTCGTAGTCGCCGCGGGCGAGGTGGAGGCGGGCCGCCGGGAGCAGGGCCTGGAAGTACCCGTCCTTGCCGACCAGCAGCATCTCGGCCTCGGCCAGGCGGCCCTGGCGCATCCGCAGCTCGGCCAGGGCGATGGCGGGGTGCCAGCTGGGGATCGGCATGCGTCGCTCGAAGAGCTCGATGGCCCGGGTGAGGAGGGCCTCGGCGTCCGTCCACCGCCCGAGCTCGCACAGGGCGGTGGCCTGGACGCTGTCGCAGTGGGCGCCGAGGTACACCTGGACGCCGGTCGCCTCCCCGATCAGGCCCTGGCGGCGGAGGGCGTCGGCCCAGGATCCCGCCTTGTCGAAGTCGGCGGCGTAGTAGCAGGCGGTCAGGAAGGAGCAGACCGACTTCCCCGCCGCTTCCACGTCGTCGGCGGGCCCGCAGGCCAGGGCCATGGCCTCGTCGAGCATGGCCATGCCCTCGGCCACCTGGCCGGCCTGGACGTAGGCCAGCCCGCCGTCGGCCAGGGCCTTGGTCTCGAGGTTCACGTCACCGAAGCGCCGGGCCCGGTCGAGGGCCAGCTCGGCTCGGGCCCGCAGCTCGGCCGGGTCGTCGACCTCGCAGCCGACTCCGAACACCGCCACCCAGCCCTGCTCCACGCACGGCGGCTCGTGCTCGATGAGGCGGGCGGCCCGCCGGAACCAGGCGCGGGCCGCGGTCCGGTTGGCGAGGAAGCTCTCGAACAGGTCGCCCAGCCGGGCGCAGACCATGGCCGCCCGCTTGCGGTCGCCGGAGGCGGTGAAGCCGCGGATGGCGGCGGACAGATGGGTGGCGGTGGCGTCGAGGTCGCCCGCCCCCTGGGCCTGGTCGGCCAGCTCCAGCTGGCGGACGGGGCCCTCGTCGACCATCGCCACGTGACCATCGTACGATCGCTCACGTGTCGCCGGGCGAGGTCGCAGCCCGCCTGGCAGCCGCCGGGTGCGTGGCGCCCGAGGCGGAGACGGCCGAGCTGCTGGCGTACGCCGCGGGGGACGGGCCGACCCTCGACCGGCTCGTGCACCGACGGGTCCTGGGCGAGCCGTTGGCGTGGCTCGTCGGTTCGGCCGAGTTCTGCGGGATGCGGGTGGCGGTCGACCCGGGCGTGTACGTGCCGCGCCCCCACAGTGAGGCCCTGGCCCGGCGGGCCGCTGCCCTCCTCCCGCCCGGCGGGGTGGCGGTCGACCTCTGCACCGGCTGCGGCGCGGTCGCCGCCTGGCTCCAGGCCGCCGTGCCCACCGCCACCGTGGTGGCCACCGACGACGACCCTGCCGCCGTGGCCTGCGCCCGGTCCAACGGCGTCGACGCCAGGCTCGGCGACCTGGACGTCCCCCTGCCGCCCGACCTCCGCCACCGGGTGGACGTGATGACTGCGGTCGTGCCCTACGTGCCGACCGACGCGCTTCCCTTCCTGCCCCGCGACGTGGTGGCTTTCGAGCCTCGCCCCGCCCTCGACGGCGGCCGCCGGGGGCTCGCCGTGCTGAGCCGCGTCGTGGCGGTCGCGCCGGGCTGGCTGCGGCCCCGAGGCTGGCTGGTCCTGGAGGTGGGCGGGGACCAGGCCGGCCCGGTGGCCGAGGCCATGGTCGGAGCCGGCTTCACCCGGCTGAGGGTCCTCCGCGACGACGACGGCGACGCCCGGGCCGTCGAGGGCCGGTTCGGCATCGAGCGGACGTACGACGCGGGCGCCGTCCTCCACCGAAACGCCGACATCCGGCCGCCTGACGGCCGCCGGGCAGGCGAGCCGACATAACCTTCGCCCGTGGACCTGCACCCGTTCCGAGACCTGTTGCAGGTCGTCCTGCGCAACGGCAAGCGGGTCGCCGTCCTCGTCGTGGGGATCGTCCTTGTGGTGGCGGGCTTGGCCATGTTGGTGCTCCCGGGGCCGGGCCTGCTCCTGATCGTCGCCGGCCTGGCCGTGCTCGCCACGGAGTTCGCGTGGGCCGAACACCTCCTCGACAAGGCGAAGGACCAGGCTGGGAAGGCCAAGGACCGGGCCGGCGGGATGCTCCGCCGCCGCCCGCCTCCCCCCTGACGGCGAGCGGTGCCGGTCAGCCCCAGGCGGCCGGACGTGCCGGCCCCCTACACCAGCCGGGGAAGCCCCAGCCGGGCGTGGACGCACGGGGCGTAGTGCACCAGGGGGGGCTCCTGAGGGGGTGGCAGCCCCGCGGCCCTCGTCACCGACTCGTCGAGGGCCACGAGGGTGGCGGCGTGCACCGGCCAGGGCTCGTGCTCGACGGGCACCTCCAGCAGCCGGCCCGCTCGTCGGGTGAAGGCACGCCAACGCCCGATGAGCAGGGCGTCGCGCTCGGGAAGGTCGCCGGCGGGCTCTCCCGGCCTCACCTCGATGCGATGGTGGGCGTCACCGATCAGCCGCCGGCTCTGGTACACGAGGGTCTCCCCGGCCTCGACCCGCATGTCGGCGGGGAGATAGGGGACGCCGAGGGGCAGGCGAGCACCCAGCACCATGAGCAGGCTCTCCACGTCGATGGAGAGGAACCACAGCCCCTCCTTGCCGTTGGGCCCACGCACGTAGGTCCGCAGGTTGGTCTCGGGGAACTGGGAGACGATCGGCAACGGGGGGAGGCCGGGCACACGGAACGCCTCGACCGAGAACGGGGTCAGGCCGACCCAGGCGTGGCCGTCGACGAGGTCCACGCTCAGGCCGGGTGGCAGCAGCCGTTGCACGTCGTCCGGCCGGTAGGCCCAATGAAGGAACGTGACGTGCCGCCACGTCTGGAGGGCCACCGGGACCGCTACCTGCTCCTCCGGGCGGTTGCCGGCCATGGCTCACTCTCGCACAGGGGGCCCGAACCGCCGGCGTCTGTGTTTTCCTACCTCTCAGGTAGGAAAATGCACACTGCGCGCCGCTGCGGCGCCTCGGGAGGATGTCACATCTCCGGTGGCGGCGGTGCTGTAGTGGCGTGGACCTGAGTCGGCACGGAGGTACGGCCGCGACCGTTCCGGCCGCCCCCGGACCGTTCGTCGGCGCCGCCGGAGAGCGGACCGGCAGGAAGGAGCGCGCGACGGTGTCGGGTTCGGTCCGAGGTGCCGTGCGCCCCGACCTGGAGGACGTCTTCCGCCGCCACTACCGGTTGGTCGTGGGCGTGGCGGCGCGGGTGCTCGGGTCGCAGGACCAGGCCGAAGACGTCGCCCAGGAGGTGTTCCTCTCCTTCGGCCGCTCGTCGGTGCCGGCCGGCGAGGCCCGGGGCTGGCTGTCCGTGGCCGCCGCCCACACGGCGCTGAACCTGCTCCGTTCCGGGCGCCGTCGCACGTCGAGGGAGGAGACCACCGCCGCGGACCACGGTGACGTGTCCGACGTGGCCGACGCGGTGGTGACGCTCGACGACCGCCGCCGCGTGCGCACCGCCCTCGCCCGGCTGCCCAAGAAGCAGGCCGTGGCCCTCGTCCTGCGCCACAGCGGCCTGAGCTACGCCGAGGTCGCCGCCGCCCTGGGCCTGTCGCCGGCCAGCGTGGGCACCACGGTGCGGCGCGCCGAATCCGCCCTGCGCAAGGAGTTGAACCGCCATGGGTCATCCGACTGAAGGCGTGCTGCGCCGGCTGCTCGACGAGCCGGACGGCGTCGCCACCACCGACCGCCGGCACGTCGAGACCTGCCAGCAGTGCGCCAGCCGTGTGGCCGCCATCCGCCAGGACGCCGACCTGGTGCACGCCGCCCTGGCCACCGGGGCGGGCACCGAGGCCGATGTCGCCGGGGCCTGGCGGCGCATGTCGGCCGCTGCCTCCTCGCCCGACACGACCTGGGCGCCGCCGGCCGCTCCGCTCCGGATGGGCCGGCTGCGGGCCGCCCTGCGGCGCCCGGTCGTGGCCACCGTGGCGGTGGCCATGGTGGTCACCGGGGCGGGCGCGGCGGCCGCCAACGACTGGTTCCAGATCTTCCGGACCGAGAAGATCGCTCCCGTCAGCCTCAGCACGGCCGACCTCAACGCCCTGCCCGACCTGCGCGACTACGGCGACGTCGCCCTCACCGCCCGGCCCGAGGTGCACCCCGTACCCGACGCGTCGGCGGCGGAAGCGGAGACCGGCCTGGAGGTGCCGCGGGTGACGAGCCTGCCTCGCGGCGTCACCGGCGAGCCGTCCTACCAGGCAGGAGGGGAGGCGAACGTCACCTTCACGTTCTCTGCCGCCCGGGCCGCCCGGGCTGCCGCCGCCGCCGGGAAGCCGCTGCCGCCCCCTCCACCGGGCCTCGACGGCAGCCAGGTGCGCCTTGTCGCCGGCCCCGGCGTGGCCGCCGTCTGGGTGAAGTCGGGCGTCCCCGTGCTCGTGGTGGGCCGGGCCGTGGCGCCCCGGGCGTTCTCGTCCTCCGGCGTCCCCTTCGAGACCATGCGCGACTACCTGCTGTCGTTCCCCGGGCTGCCCGCCAGCGTCGCCGCGCCGCTGCGCACGTTCAACGCCAGCGGCTCGGCACTGCCGCTGCCCGTACCCGCCGATCGCGTCACCACGTCGGCGGCGCAGGTCGACGGCGAACCGGCGACGGTGCTCGCCACCCGTGACCGGTCGCTGGCCGCGGTGATGTGGGTCAAGGATGGCGTGGTGACGGTCGTGGCCGGAACGCTCGACACCGACGAGGTCGTGTCCGTCGCGAGGAGCCTGCGGTGACCACCGCCGCCGACCGCACCGCGGTGGGCCGGCCGGCCAGCGATGCCCGGGCGGCACCGGCCATCTGGTGCTCGGGCCTGCGGAAGCGGTACGGCCGGCAGGTGGCCGTGGACGACGTCTCCCTGGAGGTGCGGCGCGGCGACGTGGTGGGGCTGCTCGGACCCAACGGCGCGGGCAAGACCACGGTGATCAAGATGCTCCTCAACCTGGCCCGTCCCGACGCAGGCGAGGCCATGCTCCTCGGGCGACCGGCCGCCGACCCGACCGCCCGCACCCGTGTCGGCTACCTCCCCGAGCTCTTCCGGTACCAGCCCTGGCTGAGCGCGGCGGAGGTGATCACCCTCCACGTGCGCCTGTCCGGGATGGACGTGCCCGAGTCCCGCCGGCGCGACTGCCTGTCGCTCGTCGGCCTGGCCGACCGGGCCGCCGACCGGGTGGGCGGATTCTCCAAGGGCATGCAGCAGCGCCTAGGGCTGGCCGTCGCGCTGGTGGCCGGGCCCGAGCTCGTCATCCTCGACGAGCCGACCAGCGCCCTGGACCCGCCCGGGCGCGTCGACGTGCGCGACATCGTGCTGGAGCTCAAGTCGCGCGGCGTGGCCGTGCTGCTCAACTCCCATCTGATCGGCGAGGTCGAGCGGGTGTGCGACCGGGTGGTCATCCTCGACCGGGGACGGGTCGCCGCGTCCGGGACCCTCGCCGAGCTGCTCGGCCAGCGGGAGCTGCGGCTGCACCTGACCGACGTGTCGCCCGCGGTCGAGGCCCGGCTGGCGGTCACGGGGGCGCTCGAGCGGGTCGGCGACTGGTTCACGGTGGCGCTGACCGACGAGGACGACGGGAGGGCCGTGCCCGCGTTGGTGCGGGACGTGGTCGCGTTGGGGGCCCGCGTGCACGCCGTCGAGCCGGCACGGATCACCCTGGAGGAGCGCCTGCTGGGCATCCTGCGGGAAGGCGACGGGGGGCAGGCGTGACCACGGCCAGGACGGTTCTCGTCGTCGCCGGGCTCACACTGCGCGAGGCCTTCCGCCGGCGGGTGGTGCTGGCCCTGGCCGCGCTCACCGTCGTGCTGCTGGCGGTGAGCGGCTGGGGCTTCTCCCGCCTGGTGGCCGAGTCGGGCGGGACGGCGCTGACCAGCGGCGAGGCCCGGCTCACCGCTTCGATCATGCTCAACCTGGTGATGTTCGGCTTCAGCCTCATCGCCGCCCTCGGTACCGCCTTCCTGGCCGGCCCCACGTTGGCGGGGGAGACGGAGTCGGGGATCGCGCTGGCGGTGCTGGCCCGTCCCATCCGCCGGTCCGCCTTCCTGCTCGGCAAGTGGTTCGGGCTGGTGGCGTTCGGGAGCGGCTTCGTCGTGCTGGCCGGTGTGGCCCAGTGCCTCGTCGTGCGCCAGACGGTCGACTACTGGCCGCCGCATCCGGCACGGGCGCTGGCCCTCCTCGCCGCCCAGACGGTCCTGCTGCTCACCCTGGCGGTCCTGTTGTCGACGGCGATCTCCCCGATGGCCTCGGGCGTGGTCACCGTGGGCCTGTTCGGTGCCACGTGGATCGCAGGCGTGGTCGGGGGCATCGGCGCCGCCCTCGACAACACCAGCGTGGAGCGGGTCGGGACCATCTCGCGCATGCTGCTGCCCACCGACGGCTTGTGGCGCGGCGCCATGAACGCGTTCCAGGACCCGTCGGCCATCGTCCAGATGGGCAACGACGCCCAGGCCTTCCCCTTCCTGAGTGCGGCCCCCCTGACGATCACCTACCTGGCCTGGGCGGCGCTGTGGGTGGCCATGATCTGGGCGCTGGCGTCGGCGTCGTTCCTGCGCAAGAACCTCTGACCCCGGGCCGTCCCTAGGCTGGGGCGGGTGACCGACTTCGACCCCACCGTCTACGGGGCCTCGGGGATCGCCGACGAGTACGACGACCTCTACCAGGACGAGTGGGAGACGGACGCCGCCGTCGAGCGCCTCACCGGGCTGGCCGCCGCCGGCAAGGTGCTCGAGCTGGGCATCGGTACGGGCAGGCTCGCCATCCCCCTGGTCGGTCGCGGCATCGAGGTCCACGGTGTGGACGCGTCGGCGGAGATGGTCGAGAAGCTGCACGCCAAGCCGGGCGGCGAGCAGATCCCGGTGGTCCTCGGCGACTTCGCCACGGTCGACGCCGGCCGGGACTACTCGCTGGTCGTGCTGGCCGTGAACACGATCTTCGCCCTGCCCGACCAGCAGGCTCAGGTCGCCTGCTTCGCCAACGCCGCCCGCCACCTGGCCCCGGGCGGGCGGTTCGTCGTCGAGGCGTGGGTGCCCGACGTCGGCGCCTTCCGGCACAACCGGCTCGTGCGCCCGCGCGTCATGGGCGCCGGCCGCATCTCCATCGAGAGCGCCGAGATCGACCCGGTCGAGCAGATGATCCGCACGACCCAGGCCGTGTTCGAGAACGGATCGGTCCGGCTGTATCCGGCCAACCATCGCTACGCCTGGCCCGCGGAGCTCGACCTCATGGCCCAGATCGCCGGCTTCGAACGCGAAGCCCGGTGGGCCGACTGGAGCGGCGCCGCCTTCACCGGCGAGAGCCGGGCCCACGTGACCGTCTACCGGCTGCCCGAGCGGCCCTGAGCGGAGGACGCGTATGGTTGAGGCGTGTCACCCTCACCGGCGGTTGTGATCGTCACGTTGGCAATGTTCCTCTCGTTCGCTTTGGTGCTCTCGGTGCGGCGGAGGTTCTCGGTGCGCGAGACCGGCGCCGTCACGGGCGGAGCGATGCTCGTGCTGCTGATGCTGGCCCTCGACGAGTCCAGCGTCAGCAACTACGGGTCGAAGGTGTTCCTTGCCGCCATGGGGGGTGGCCTTGCGCAGTACGGCTTCGACGCCTACCGGGCGCGGACCCGTTCGAGCCTGTCGACGCCGGAAGGGACCAACCCTCCGCACTGAACGGCAAACCCGAAATGCGGTCCGGTAATGAAGGCGCTCAGCCCGTCCCGGCTCGGTCCTTGGTCAGCTTCAGGTCGTGCAGGACGGCGTCGAGCAGCACCTCGGCCGGGGGCCACGGGAAGGGGAACCGGCGTCCGATGCGGAGGTCGACCAGGCCGTGTCCCGACAGCCAGACCTGCAGGGCGAGGAACCAGCTGTCCCGATTTCGTTCCGCGGGGGCACCAGCGTCGAGGCAGCGCTGCACGATCTCGACGAGGGCGAGGAAGGTGGGCGCGCCGGGGTGTTCCAGCGGGTCGTCGCTGATCCCGGCCGGCGCGGGGGCGCTGAACAGCACCCGGTAGTGACCGGGACGCTCCTCGGCGAAGCGGAGGTAGCCGAGGCAGAACCGGCGGAGGGCGTCAAAGGGGTCGGCCCCCTCGGCAGCCGCGCCTCCGAGCAGGTGGTGGAACTCGGCCCAGCGCTCGTTGAGGACGGCCACCAGCAGCGCCTGCTTGTCGGCGAAGTGGCGGTAGATCGACGTGGGGGTGACGCCCACGGCCGCTGCGACGGCCCGCATCGACAGCTGGTTGGGGTCGCCCAGCTCGTCTAGGAGGTCGCTGGCAGCCGCGATCAGCTCGTCCCGCAGCCGGTGGCCTTCGCCCTTCCGGGCCCGTGTCCGCACTTGACTCATGAGATAACGACCGTTACGTTACCGCGTGTGAACGTTCACCCGTTAACTGTAGCGTCGGGGCGGCCGCGGTGACCGGAACCACAGGAACCGCCGCCATCGAGGCCGACGACCTCGGAAAGCGGTACGAAGCGGGCGGCGTGGAGGCCCTCCAGGGCGTGAGCTTCGCGGTGGCTCGCGGCGAGATCTTCGGGTTCCTGGGCCGCAACGGGGCAGGCAAGTCGACGACCGTTCGCATCCTCACCACGTTGCTCCGCCCCACCTCCGGTTCCGCTCGGGTGCTGGGGAAGGACGTGGTCGCCGAGCCGGTCGAGGTTCGGGCGGTCATCGGGGTGGCCCTCCAGGAGGCGGCGCTCGACGAGCTGATGACCGGAAGGGAGCACCTCGTGCTGGCCGCCCGGTTGACGGGCATGTCGAAGCGGCCGGCCGGCGAGCGCGCCGCCGAGCTGCTCGAGCTGTTCGGGCTGGGAGTCGCGGCCGACCGGATCGCGGCACGCTATTCGGGCGGCATGAGGCGGCGGCTCGACGTGGCCATGGCCCTGGTGCGCCGGCCTCCCGTCCTCTTCCTCGACGAGCCGACCACCGGCCTCGACCCTCAGAGCCGGCGGGCCCTGTGGGAGCTGATCCGCGGGTTGCGGGCCGACGGCGCGACGGTGTTCCTCACCACCCAGTACCTGGCCGAGGCCGACGACCTGTGCGACCGGGTGGCGGTCGTCCATGCCGGGCGCATCTCCGCGGTCGGAACGCCGGACGAGCTTAAGGCGCGGTACGGCACCACCACCGTGCGGCTGCGAGCGGGCGGTGGGGCGCGGGCGCTGGAGCAGGTTCGCGACGCCACCGGGTTGGAACCCGTCCCGACCGGTCCCGACGGGTGGATGGTGCTCACCGTGCCCGGCGGTGAGGGACAGGTGCCCGAGGTGGTCGGCCGGCTGATGGCGTCCGGACCACCGATCGACCGGCTGGCCACGCAGCCATCGAGCCTCGAGGACGTGTTCGTCACGTTGACGGGGGCCGAGATCGAGTCGGGCGCCGGAGGGGGCGACGACGGTGCCCTCTCGGCCGTCCGCCGGGGCATGGGCGTGACCGCCGGGGCCCGCTGATGACGACCGTGCCGGCCCAGGTCCGCCTGCTGCTCATGCGCAACCTGCGCGAAGGCATCCGCAACCCGGTGCTCGCCTACGGACTCCCCGTCGTCATCCCCTTGACGATGTTCATCCTCGTGGCCAAGACGCTGGCCCGGGTGACCGACCTGCCCGGCTTCCCGACGACGAACTACGCGGAGTGGATGGCGCCCGCCATCGTCATGCTGACGGCGATGACGGGGGTGGGCTATGCCGCCACGAGCCTCGTCATCGACATCCAGTCCGGCTTCCTCGACCGCCTGCGGGTGCTCAACGCCAAGCCGTCCTCGCTGCTGCTGAGCCGCCTGCTGTTCGACGTCGTGCGGGTGCTGCCGGCCGGCCTCGCCCTGCTCGTGACCGGCCTCGTCCTGGGCACCGACGTGAACGAGGGCCTGGCGGGCATCGCCCTCTTGTTCGCCCTGCTCGTGCTCTGGGCCGCCGCGTACGGGGGGCTGTACTTCGTGGTCGCGCTGGCCACTCGCAACGCCCAGGCACCGCTGGCCCTGGCGCCGCTCTTCCTCCCACTGCAGTTCCTGTCCACCCAGTTCGTCCCCGAGTCGATCCTGCCCGCGTGGGTGCAGACCGTCTCGGCGTGGAACCCGTTCACCTACATGGTCGACGCGGCCCGCGCCGTCACGACCGGCCCCCTCACCTGGGCCCCGGTGGGCAAGGCGGTGGCGGTGGCGGTGGGCATGCTCGTGGTGACGCAGCTCGCGGCCGGGCTGGCCTTCCGCAAGGCGGTCAACTCGTCCTGAGGTGTCGGGAGCAGTGTGAGATCCTGGGTGCTCCCAGCCAGTGTCGAGGTGCTCACGTGTCAGATGCCGTCGTCTTCGCCAGCGGCTACTTCCCGATCGGCCTCTGGGTGAGCCCGTCGACGTGCCTCGTCTACACCGACGAGAGCCCCGAGCCGGCTGCCGTGGCCGACCTTCTCGCACGGCTGTCGGACCAGGGTCTTTGCGAGATCCCGGTGGCCGACGACCTTCAGGCCGCGGTGCTGAGCCTGACGATGACCCGTGTCCAGGACATCGGTGGCCATTGGGTGGTCTGGTCGGAGGACGAGCCCACTGCCCGCGCCGCCATCACCGCCGCCGTGACCAGCGACCTGTGACGGCGAACAAGGTGACCGGCCGGTAGCGGCCCCCGGCCCGTCCGGAGTACTCAGCCGACTTGGGCCTTCGCCCACTCCACGTTCTCCTTGACCGTCTCGATGGTCTGCGCCGGCACCGGGTCAACCTGAGCCAGCTCCTGGCGGCCTCGTCCCAGGAGGGCGGCGGCGGTCGCCCCGTGCATCCCGGCGACCACGAAGAAGGCGAGAGGACGGGGAAGCTTTCGCCCGAGGAGCTCCGCCAGGCCGAAGGATGCGAAGAGGAGGCTGAAGTAGCCCGACAGGGCGCCGGCGCTGAGCATCCCTCCCGCTTTGGCGGCCTGCCGGGCTTCGCCCTTCAGCTCGACGACGGCCATCTCCACCTCCTTGCGGAGGAGGGTCGTGATCTCGGCCGTGGCGTCGGCCAGCAGCTGGCTCGCCGGCCTGTCCACTGCTGGTCCGCCGGTCGTGGAATCCGTTGGCGCAGGGCGCGGAGGTTCGGACATCGGATCTCCTCTCCGTGTTGGCTTGCCGCCGCCCACCCTCGAGGGGCGTGACACTCGACGCTGGCGGCCCTACCCAGGCTCCCCAAAGCAAAACGGGTGTCGACGGAGGTCGCCGAGCCGGGCGCAGTCCGACCGTCATGCCGCCCCACGGCGCACTCATCGGCCGCTGGTTCGCTCCTACTGCGGTAGTAGGGTTCTTGCATGCCGCGTGGAAGACCGTCGCCGAAGCTGGCCATCACCGTCGACCCGGAGGTCCATGCCGGCGTGGTGACGGCCGCCTCCGAGGAGGGGCTGAGCGTGTCGGCGTGGATGACCAATGCCGCCCGCCGGGCGTTGCTCGCCCGGGACGGGCTGAAGGCGGTGGAGGAATGGGAGGCCGATCACGGGGCCCTCAGCGAGCGGGAACTGGCTGACGCGCGCGAGCGCGTCGCTGACGAGCTCCGGAAGCGTCGACGGGGACGGGCATGAGCATCGTCTACGACGCAGGAGTGCTGATCGCGGCCGAGCGCAGCCACCGCCGGGTCTGGGCCGACCATCGTGTGCGCTTGGAGATGGGTTTCGTACCCGCGACGACCGCTCCCGTCGTCGGCCAGGTGAGTCGTTCGCCGCGGCAGGTGCAGCTGCGCAGGTTCCTTCGAGGCTGCGCGGTGATGGCGTTCACCGCCGACGAAGCCCACGACGTGGGGACGCTCCTCGGTGACGCCGCTGCTTCCGACATCGTCGATGCACACCTCGTGCGAGTTGCGGAGAAGCTCGGAGTGGGCGTCCTGACGGCGGACGTCGAAGACGTGTCGCGGCTCGCCGAGCACCTTGCGAGTGACGTTCCGGTCCGCCCCTTGTAGGAGGAAGTGCTGTACTCAGTCGCCTTCGGCGGCGAGCTGAGGCAACTCTTCGAGCGCTCGCGGAGCGCGGCGGCGAGCCGTGTCAGGTTCTCGTCGGTTCGTGGCGTGACGCAATAGAGGTCGGGGTTGGGCCCAGACAGTCGTCAGGAGGTGACGGTGAGCTGGCCTGTAGGCGGGG
>JBKHXX010000095.1:0-16648 GCA_046565765.1 Acidimicrobiia bacterium
CTTGTCGAAGCGCATGCCCTCGACGAGCTCGATGTCCATCCCGAAGGTGTTGGACTCCTCGACGGTGATGACGCCGTCCTTGCCGACCTTGTCCATCGCCTCGGCGATGAGGCCGCCGATCTCCTCGGAGATGACCTGGCCGCCCGTGAGGATGGCCATGTCCTGCAGCATCGCCTTGCGGCGCTCGCCGAAGCCGGGGGCCTTGACCGCCACCGACTTGAACGTGCCGCGGATCTTGTTGACCACCAGCGTGGCCAGGGCCTCGCCGTCGATGTCCTCGGCGATGATGACCAGCTGGCGGCCGGACTGCATGACCTTCTCGAGGACGGGCAGCAGGTCACGCACGGCGGAGATCTTGGAGGAGGCGAAGAGGATGTAGGGGTCCTCGACCACGGCCTCCATGCGCTCGGGGTCGGTGACGAAGTAGGGGGAGATGTAGCCCTTGTCGAAGCGCATGCCCTCGACCAGGTCCATCTCCATGCCGAAGGTCTGCGACTCCTCGACGGTGATGACGCCGTCCTTGCCGACCTTGTCGATGGCCTCGGAGATCATGTCGCCGATCTCGGTGTCGGCGGCGGAGATGGCGGCGACCTGGGCGACCTGCTCCTTGGACTCGACCTCGACGGAGACGTCCTTGATGGCGGCCACGGCGGCCTCGACGGCCCGCTCGATGCCCCGCTTGAGGGACATGGGGTTGGCGCCGGCGGCCACGTTGCGCAGGCCCTCCCGCACCATGGCCCAGGCCAGGACGGTGGCCGTGGTGGTGCCGTCACCGGCCACGTCGTCGGTCTTCTTGGCGACTTCCTTGACCAGCTCGGCCCCGATGCGCTCGAAGGGGTCCTCGAGCTCGATCTCCTTGGCGATCGACACGCCGTCGTTGGTGATCGTGGGCGCCGTCCACTTCTTGTCGAGCACGACGTTGCGGCCCTTGGGACCGAGCGTGACGCGTACCGCATCGGCCAGCTGGTTCATACCGCTCTCCAGCGCACGCCGGGCGGTTTCGTCGAAGGCGATCATCTTCGGCATAAGCGGGACTCCTCCTGGGCGGACTCTTCGACCGGCCGTTAGCACTCTCGTCTGTCGAGTGCTAACGATATCGCGTCCCCGGCGGCCACGCGCAAGGGCGCCCTCCTCACGCCGCTGCAAAGCGGGCGACGATCTCCTCCACCACGCCGGCTCCGGCACGTGCCGGGCGTTGAAGTAGGGCTCCTTAGATGTGGTCGGAATGAACGCCCAGCTCACGCAGGGCGGCGGCCAGCTCCTCGATCATGGCCCCGTTCCCGGCGAGGAGGAAGCGCTTGCCGTTCACGTCGGCCACCAGCGGCGGGACCGACTCGGTCACGCGGCCGGCCATGGCGTTCCGGCCACGCAGGCCGGTGATCCCGGCCCAGTCGTCGGGCGGCTGGGAGAGGCTGATCCGGTAGCCGAAGTTGCCGTAGCGGTCGGCCAGGCGGTCGAGCTCGGCGGTCAGGCACACGTCGTCGGGCAGGCGCAGGCCCCAGTAGAGGTCGATCCGGCGGCGCCAACCGCCCCGCAGGAGGGTCGTGGACAGCGACAGCAGCGGGGCGATGCCCACGCCGGTGCCGACCAGCACCAGGTCGGCGTCGCCCGCACCGGCGGCCCTGACCATCGAGCGACCGGTCGGGCCGCGAAAGGCGATCCCCTCACCCAGCCGTAGGGAGCCCAGGTGGGAGGACATCCGCCCCCCCGGCACGACCCGCACCAGCAGCTCGAAGCGGCGGTAGTCGGAGGGGGCCGAGGCGATGCAGTACGTCCCCCGGCGGAACCCCTTGCCCTCGACCTCGGTCTCGATCCGGACGAAGTTGCCGGGCTCGAACTTGAACGGCCGGTCGTCGGTGACCTCGAAGGCCAGCCGCAGGGTGCCGGTGCGGGTCAGCCACGAGACCTCGGTGACCTCGGCGGTGCGGTCGCAGCGGCTGACCGCCGACCAGCGCTCCTCGAGCCGGGCGTCGGGCGCCTGCTCGTAGGAGCGTCGCTCCTTGGGCGGCCGTCGGCCCTGGAACGTGCCCCCGGCCGGGACGGGGATGCCCGTCTCCCGCAGCGACTGCGTGGGCGTCTCGGAGCCCCCGATCCCGCCGAACCGCTCGTACCAGGGTCTGCGGGGTTCGCCTGCCACCGCCTCAGCCTCCGGCGACCGCCGGGATGATGGAGACGGTCTGGCCGTCGGCCACGGGCGTGTCGAGGCCCTGGAGGAAGCGCACGTCCTCGTCGGCCACGAACACGTTGACGAACCGCCGCAGCCTGCCTTCCCCGTCGAAGATGCGCTCGCCGAACCCGGGGTGGGCCGCCTCCAGGCCGTTCAGCACGTCGCCCACCGTGGCCCCGTCCACCTTCACCTCGGCCTCGCCCCCCGAGAGGTTGCGCAGCTGGGTCGGGATGCGGACGACGGCGCTCACGCCACTGCTCCATTTGGGGCGCCTGAACCACGCCATACGTGGTCAGGACGCCCCAAAACAACGACGGCGGTCATGGCTGCTCCTCGAAGTGGGCGCCGACGGCCTCGTTGAAGGCCTCCAGGCTGGGGGCGATGGTGATGGGCGGGTCGACGGCGGGGGCGACCGCCTCCACCGTCTTCAGGCCGTGGCCGGTCACGTAGGCGACCACCCGCTCGTCGGGGCGGACGACGCCCTCGGCGGCCAGCTTGGCCAGGGTGGCGATGGTCACGCCCCCGGCCGTCTCCGCGAAGATGCCCTCGGTGCGGGCCAGCAGCTTGATGCCCTCCACCAGCTCGTCGTCGGTGACCGCGGCCAGGGCCCCGCCGCTGGAGCGGACCGTGTCGAGCGCGTACCAGCCGTCGGCGGGGTTGCCGATGGCGATGGACTTGGCGATCGTCGCCGGCTTCACCGGGCGGACGTAGTCGTGGTGCTCGGCGAAGGCGGCCGCGATGGGAGAGCACCCGACCGCCTGGGCGCCGGAGATGCGAACGGCCGGACCCTCCTCGACGAGGCCGATCTTGCGCAGCTCCTCGAAGCCCTTGGCGATCTTCGTGAGCTGCGAGCCCGAGCCCACCGGCACCACCACGTGGTCGGGCAGCTGCCAGCCCAGCTGCTCGGCCGTCTCGAAGGCGAGGGTCTTGGACCCCTCGGCGTAGTAGGTGCGGAGGTTGACGTTCACGAAGGCCCACGTGGGCTGCTCGGAGGTGAGCTCCGCGCACAGCCGGTTGACGTCGTCGTAGCTGCCGTCGACGGCCACCAGGTGCGGCCCGTAGACCGACGTCATGACGATCTTGCCGGCCTCCAGGTTGGCGGGGACGAACACGATGTGGCGCATGCCGGCCCGGGCGGCATGAGCCGCCACCGAGTTGGCCAGGTTGCCGGTGGAGGCGCACGCCGCCACCTTGAACCCCAGCTCGCGGGCCCGGGCCAGGGCGACGGCCACCACCCGGTCCTTGAACGAGCCCGTGGGGTTGGTGGTGTCGTTCTTGATCCAGAGCTCGCCCAGGCCCAGCTCGGCCGCCAGGCGGTCGGCCCGCACCAGCGGCGTGAAGCCCGCCCCGAGGTCGACGGCCCCGTCGTTGTGAGCGGGCAGCAGGTTGGCGTACCGCCAGATGGAGAGCGGCCCGGAGGCGACGGACTCTCGGGTCGTGTCGGCGGCGATGGCCCCGTAGTCGTATGCCACCTCAAGGGGCCCGAAGCAGTACTCGCACACGTGCAGGGCCTCGGCGGGGTAGGCGCGCCCGCACTCACGACACCGGAGCCCTTCTACGAACACGACATCCTCCTCATCGAACCGGGCATTGGCACCTGGCCGGCCCCAGTTTGGGGACCTGCTGGTTGCCGCGGCGTCGCTGGGCCCGTCCCTCAGCCGCTCTGGATGATGCGTCCATGATCGCGGCAGCCGGTCCCTACGTCAAAACACTTGAGCGACAATGACCCGTCATGCCGGTCCTCTACGTCGACGTCGACGGAACCCTGGTGGGGCCGGGCGGCGACCTGCTGTGGAACGGGTCGACCAGGTTGGTCGAGGCCCTGCTGGCCGCCCGCCGCGGGGGCGTGGAGGTCGTGCCCGTGTCGGGACGGGGCCCGGTGCAGGTCTTCGAGCTGTGCCGGCTGCTGGGCCTGCCACGGGGGATCGGCGAGCTGGGGTGCGTGCACGTGGACGTGGCGGGCCATCAGGTCCGCTACGAGCTGGGCCGGTTCCCGTTCTCGGGCGTCACGCCGGTGGAGGCCATGCACGGGCGGGGGGCGGTGGCCGCCGCCTGCGCCCTCGGCCTGGAGCCGCACGAGCCGTGGAACGAGGGCCGGGAGGCGACCTACCTCCTGCGGGGACGCGTCCACTTGGCCGAGGCCAACGCGGCCATGGCCGCCCAGGGGTTCGGCTGGTGCGAGCTGGTCGACAACGGGGAGCTGCCTCGACGGGGCCGGAGCGTCCACGCCTACCACCTCGCGCCCGCCGGCACGGGCAAGGCCTCGGGCGTGCGGGCCGACCGGCTGCACCACGGCCGGGCCCGGGACGACACCACCTACGTGGGCGACTCGGCCAGCGACCTTGCGTGCGCTCCCGAGGTCGGCCGCCTCTGGCTGGTGTCCAACGCCGACCCCGAGCTGGACTGGCCGCACCGCACGACGGGCGCGTACGGGGACGGCGTGGCGGAGGTGCTCCGAGGGCTGCTGGCGCAGGTCCGGTAGCTGACCCCGGATCGAGGTTCGCCTAGGGTTGGCCGATCGACGTCGAGAGGAGTCCGCTCTTCGTCGTCTCCAACCGGGGGCCGCTGTCGTTCTCGCGGGGTGACGACGGTTCCCTGGTAGCCCGGCGGGGCGCCGGCGGCCTCGTGTCGAGCCTGGGGCCCCTGGTGCGCGACACCAAGGCCATGTGGATGGCGGCCGCCATCAGCGACGAGGACCGCGAGGCGGCCGAGGCGGGTGTGGTCGAGGCCGAGGGCTTCCGCATCCGCAGCCTGGCCGTCGACCTGCAGGCCTACCGGATGTTCTACGACGTGGTGGCCAACGCCACCCTGTGGTTCGTCCACCACGACCTCTACGAGCTGGCCCGCCGCCCCCGGCTCGACTTCCGCTGGCACCAGGCCTGGGACGCCTACCGGGAGGTCAACCGCCTCTTCGCCCGGGCCATCATCGAGGAGGCCCCCGAGGACGCCACCGTCCTCGTGCAGGACTACCACTTCGCCCTGGTCGGCACCTGGCTGGCCCAGGAGCGCCCCGACCTGCGGGCCGTGCACTTCACCCACATCCCGTTCTGCGAGCCGCACCTGCTGCGGGTGCTGCCCAGCACCGTTGCCGAGGAGCTGCTGGTCGGGATGAGCAGCCACCAGTCGTGCGGCTTCCACGCCCGCCGCTGGGCCGCCAACTTCGCCGCCTGCTGCACGGAGGTGCTCGGGTTCGAGCCTGCCACCTTCGTCTCGTCCCTGTCGCCCGACCATGAGGACATCCAGGCGACGGCGCAGTCGCCCGCCTGCGAGGCGGAGCTGGCCCGCCTCGACGAGCGCCTGGGCGACCGCCGCCTGATCGTGCGGGTCGACCGCATCGAGCTGTCCAAGAACCTGCTGAGGGGCTTCTGGGCCTTCGACGAGCTGCTGCGCACCCGGCCCGAGTGGCGGGAGAGGGTGGTGTTCGCCGCCCTGGTCTACCCGTCGCGGGAGGCCCTGCCCGAGTACCAGGCCTACCGCCAGGAGGTGGAGGCGGTGGCCCGCCTGCTCAACGAGCGCTGGGCCACGCCCGGTTGGCAGCCGGTGCTGCTCGACGCGTCCGACAACTTCCCTGCGTCGGTGGCCGCCCTCCGCCGGTACGACGTGCTGCTGGTCAACCCGGTGCGCGACGGCCTCAACCTGGTGGCCAAGGAGGGCGCGCTCCTCAACGAGTTCGACGGGGTGATCGTCCTCAGCCGCGAGGCGGGGGTGTACGAGGAGATGGGGCCGGCCGCCATCACCGTGAACCCCTTCGACGTGACGGGTACGGCCGCCGCCCTGCACCAGGCCCTGTCGATGGACGACGCCGAGCGCAAGGCCAACGCCACCCACGCCCGGGACCTCGCCGGCCGCCGCCGGCCCCGGGACTGGCTCGACGACCAGCTCCGGGCCGCCGACCGCCCGCCGCGCTAGCCGCTCACTGGCCGCCGGCCGCGTCGGCCAGCGTGCGCAACGCCCCCACCACGGCCTCGGGCCCGTCGAGCACCACGTCGGCCCGCTCGAGCAACTGGGGGGGCGCCTCCTCGCTGCGCACCCCCACCCGCAGGGCGGTCACGCCCCTGGCCGCCAGGCGGTCGAGGGCGTCGAACGCCTCGGCGTCGCTCAGGTCGTCCCCGAAGAAGCAGGCCGCCCTCAGCCCCTCGGCCGCCCGCTCCAGCACCAGGCCCTTGCCGTGGGCCACCGGCGGGCGCAGCTCGTAGGACATGCGGGCGTCGTGGAGGACCAGGCCGGTGGCCTCGACGGTGCGGCGGGCCCAGCCCTGGGCGGCCGGGCCCTGCTGGCGCGCCCGGCGGAAGTGAACGGTGAGGGACAGCCCCTTGCGCTCCACGTCGACGTCGGGACCGAGCTCGCTCACCGCCTGCTCGGCCGCCTCCTCGACCACCTCGACCCAGGGGGCAGCCTCGGGCACGGGGACCACCCGGCCGTCCTCCACCGTCTCCAACCCGTGCAGGCCCCACATGGACACACCCGCATCGCCGAGGTGACGGAGCAGGAACTCGGCCGGCCGGCCCGAAATGACCCCCACCCGCCCGAAGTGGCGGGCCAGGTCGGCCAGCACACCGGGCGCCCCGGGCAGGGGCTCGGCCGCGGCGGGGTCGTCGACGATGGGCGAGAGCGTGCCGTCGAAGTCGCTGAAGACCCCGGTTGCGCCGGGGTCCAGCAGCAGCGGGGCGAGGGCCCCCGCCGCCGTCACCGCCGGGTGGTGGAGGTCGTGGCCGCGTCGCCGGGCAACCGCAGGTCGGGCCCGATGATGAGTGCGATGTCGGTGCCGCGGGTGTCGGGCACGGGGGCGTTCTCCTCCAGCGGCCGCACCGAGCTAGCCGGCAGTTGCAGGAGCTGGGCGAGGGCCCGGGCCTCGGCTTCGAACTCGGGCGTGTGCTGCACCTGGGTGGCCTCGACCACGCGCGTGGCGTCGGTGGGGGCCAGGGCGTTGTAGCCCACGGTCTGGAGGTAGTCGCGGGTGCGACCGGCCAGCCCCTGGGTGGCGGTGCCGTTGGCGGCCAGCACCTTCACATCGCCGGGCGGGCGGATGGCCCGGGTGGTCGGGATGGGCACCACCGACACCGACGACCGGCGGGTGGTGTCGGTCTCCCCGTCGTCGCCGCCGCCGGTGGAGACCTCGGTGTCGACGTCGATCGACCCGGAGTCGAACTGGTTCAGGATGATGATGCCGAGCAGCAGGGCGACGCCCAGCAGCACGATCCCCCGACCCCCCGTGCTCGGCGGCGGGCGGACGCCGCGAGCGCCCACCGAGCCCCCCGGCCTCAGCGGCCGCGCCGCTGCGCTGCGGGGCGGCCTTCGATACGGGCCCGCCGACGGCGGGCCTGGAGCCGGCGGAGCCGGCGGACGAGGAGCGGGTCGTAGCCGTGGGCGTCGGGGGACGCCACCAGCCCGCTCAGGAGCTGGTAGTAGCGGGTGGGAGAGAGCCCGAGCTGGGCGCGGATGGCGTCGGACTTGGAGCCGGGCTGCGCCCACCACGACCGCTCGAAGTCCAAGATCGCGCGATCACGGTCGTCGAGTCCCATTTCGAGGGCAGGTTGCCCGTCGCGGGCGGCCAGTTCAAGCATTCGCCGCATTAGCCTTTCACGGGCGCACGGCAGTTGCTCGTCGCCCGGGTAGCTCAACGGTAGAGCACCTGCCTTGTAATCAGGCGATAGGGGTTCGACTCCCCTCCCGGGCTCCCGCCCCGGCTGCGCCGCGAACGCCGGGCCGCCGGCCGCTTCAGGCGACGGCGGTGGCCGACGGCTCGGGGGCGTCCTGGGCGGCCAGATGCGCCTCCAGCTTGCGCTTGATGCGCTGGAGGGCGTTGTCGATGGACTTCACGTGCCGGTTGAGCAGCACGCCGATCTCCTGGTAGGAGCGGCCTTCCAGATAGAGCCGCAGCACGTCGACCTCGAGGTTCGACAGCATCTCGGCCATCGAGGCCCGCATGGCCGCCATTCGCTCCAGCGACACCACCTCGTCGGCCGGGTCGGGCACGTGGTGGTCGTCGAGCAGCTCCTCGACCCACCATTCCGAAGCGGGCTCGTCGACCACCCGCAGGCCCGACAACGACACGTAGCGGTTGAGGGGCTGGTGCTTCTGGCGCGTGGCGGTCTTGATGGCGGTGAGGATCTGGCGGGTGATGCAGAGCTCGGCGAAGGCCCGGAAGGACGCCTGGCGCTCGGGGCGGAAGTCGCGCACCGCCTTGAACAGCCCGATCATCCCTTCCTGCTCGATGTCGTCGAAGTCGGCGCCGGCGAGGAAGTACCCCCGCGCCTTGGCCCGGGCGAAGCGCCGGTAGCGCTCGAGGAGGAGGTTGAGGGCCCGCAGGTCGCCGTTGCGGAACAGCTCCACCAGGTCGTCGTCGGTGATCTCGACCAGGCTATGTCCCAGTTGGCTCGAGGGCATGCAGGCTGCTCCTGGGGTGGTGCGGCGCTGGGTGTGACGGGATCGGTATGTGACGATTGCCTCTAGGCGGCCTGCCCTTTCTACTGACCGTCACTCCGCGTGTCAATGGTTGCGTCAGGATTTCGACTCGTGCCGTTGACGGGCCAGCTCGAACAGGGCGATGGCTCCCGCCGCCGACACGTTCAGCGACGCCAAGGCCCCATCCAGCGGGATCGTCACCAGCACATCGCACCGCTGCCGCACCAAGCGGGACAGACCGGGGCCCTCGGCGCCCACCACGACCAGCACCGGGCCGTCGCCCAGCCGGGTCCGCCAGAGGTTCTCGCCACCCTCCGTGGTCAAACCCACCACCCATACCCCCGCCTCGGTGGCTCGGGCCAGCGCCGCCGGAAGTCCGGCCACCACCGCCATCGGAACCCGTTCGACCGCCCCCGCCGCCGCCTTGGCCGCCGCCGGCGTGACGTGGACGGACCGGTGGCGGGGCAGCACCGCCCCGGTTGCGCCGGCCGCCTCGGCCGAGCGGAGGAGGGCGCCGAGGTTCTGCGGGTCGGTCACGCCGTCGAAGGCGACCAGCAGGGGCGGGGTTCCGTCACGGGCGGGCCTGCACAGGTCGTCGAAGTCGGCCTCGGGCAGTGGGTCGGCGTGGGCCAGCACGCCCTGGGGCGCCTCCGTACGGGAGGCGGCGTCGAGGCGGCTGCGGGCCACCCGCCGCACGGGCACGCGGGCCGCTTCGGCCAAGGCGAGGATCTCCTCGACGATCGGGGCGGGATCGATCTCGGCCGCCACCCACACGTCCCGAACGCGCCGGCGCCGGGCCCGCAGCAGCTCGGCCACCGCCTGGCGGCCCTCGACCTGCTCGCCGCCCAGTCCCCGCCCGGCCGGTGCCCGCCGTGGGCCCGGGCCCCGCTCGGGCTGCGGGCGCGGCGGGCGTGGCGGGCGCCTCGGCCCCGGGCCGGGGCCGGGCCTGGGCCCCCGCTCAGGTTTCGCCATTCCGCTCCAGCAGCGCCACCGCCCAGCACGCCACGCCCTCGCCCCGTCCGAGCGCGCCCAGCCCCTCGGCCCGCTTGGCGCCGACGGTGACGGGCGCTCCCACCACGGCCGAGAGCCGCTCCTCCATGGCGGCGCGATGGGGCGCCAGCTTGGGTGCCTCGAGCACGACCGTGCAGTCCACGTTCACCGGCCGCCAGCCTCCCTCCCGCACCACCTCGCCGACCCTGGCCAGCAACTCCATGCTGTCCGCCCCCGCCCAGGCGGGGTCCGTGTCGGGGAAGAGCCGCCCGAGGTCGCCCCGGCCGGCGGCACCGAGGAGGGCGTCGGCCACTGCGTGGGCCACTGCGTCGGCGTCGCTGTGGCCGGCCAGGCCCCGCTCACCGGGGAACGTCACCCCGCCCAGCACGAGGGGCCGCCGGTGGTCGTCGGAGAACGGGTGGACGTCCAAGCCCATCCCCACCCGCACGTTCACCGGCCGGCGGCGCGGGTCAGGTCGGCGAGGGTGGTGATCTTCACGTTGGCCGCCTCCCCGGGCACGACCACCACCCGCCCCCCGGCCGTCTCCACCAGGGCGGCGTCGTCGGTGGCGTCGAGCCCGGACGCGTGGGCCCGCCGCAGAGCCTCGGCCCGGAACGCCTGGGGCGTCTGCACCGCCACCAGCTCCGTCCGGTCGAGGGTGCACACCACGTGGTCGCCCCGCACCCGCTTGACGGTGTCGGTCACCGGGACCCCCGGCACGGCCCCGTCGACCCCCTCCCCGGCGAGCGCCGCCACCACCGCGGCGAAGAGGGCGGGCGAGGCCAGCGGCCGAGCCGCGTCGTGGACCACGATCACCGCCGCCGACGCCGGCACTGCGACCAGGCCGGCCCGTACCGAGGCCGAGCGGGTGGCGCCTCCGGCCACCACCACGTCCGCTCCCGCGATCGGCTCGGCCACCCGATCGGCGGGGACGACCACCACCACGCCGTCGCCGCTGGAGCGCAAGGCGCTGCGGGCGGCGTCGACCGACACGTCGACGACCCGCCGGCCACGAAGGAGCTCATACTGCTTGCGGGAGCCGAAGCGCGACCCTGACCCGGCGGCCACCACGACCGCCCAGACGGCACCGTCTCTGCCTGCCTCCCCGGCGGGGCCCCATCTCCGCCTCGTCGGCGAGCGTGGGGGCCCCTGCCCCACGCCGCCGCCGTCTACGGCAGCGCCTCGTCGAGCTTCTTCTCCGCCTCCTCCTCGGTGACCCCGAGGGCGAAGGTCAGCTCGGACACGAGGATCTGGCGGGCCTTGGTGAGCATCCGCTTCTCGCCGGCGGAGAGGCCCTTGTCCTTCTCCCGGATGGAGAGGTTCCGCACAACCTCGGCCACCTGGTAGATGTCACCCGACTTCAGCTTCTCGACGTGGTTCTTGAAGCGCCGCGACCAGTTGGTGGGCATGCGCGCCTCCTTCTTGCGAAGGACGGCGAACACCTCCTCGACCTCCTCGTCGTTGATGACCTCCCGCAGCCCGATGGCCTCGGTGTTGTCGGCCGGCACGCTCAGGGTGAGGTCGCCGTAGGCCAGCTTGAGGACGAGGTACTCCCGATCGGCTCCGAACCAGTCCTTTGTCTCCCGCTTCTCGATGACAGCTGCGCCGTGGTGCGGGTAGACGACCTTGTCGCCGACATCGAAGGACATACGTCTCCCAGGAACGAGACAACGGTGGGACACCACAAGAGTGCCAGCAAACGCCCCCGACAGCCAACTCGCGGAGGGGAAACCCGCAGGTCGGGGCTCAGCCGTAACGGTCGAGGATGCTGGTCTCGGCCAGGCGGGACAACCCCTCCTTGATGGCCCGGGCCCGCGTCTCTCCCACGCCCTCCACCTCGTCGAGGTCGTCGACGGTGGCCCGCAGGATCTTCTGGAGGTTGCCGAAGTGGGCGACGATGTGCTCGATGACCGACTCGGGCAGGCGGGGGATCCTGGCCAGCAGCCGGTAGCCGCGCGGCTGGAGGCTCATGTCCATGTCGGACGCCTCGACGGGCAGGCGCAGCACCGACGTGACCGCCTTGATGTCGAGGATGTCCTCGGTGCTCAGCTCGGCCAGGGCCTCCATGGCCTCGCTGAGGTTCCACCCCTCTTCGACGTGGAAGTAGTCCTTGATGACGAGGCGGCGGTCGTCCTCCACGCCGCCCATCAGCTCCTCGAGCTGGAGGCGCACCAGGCGGCCGTCGGTGCCCAGCTCGATGATGTAGTCGTTGATCTCCTCGGCGATGCGCCGCACCATCTCGGTGCGCTGGAGAACGGTGACGACCTCCCGCACCGTCACCAGGTCCTCCACCTCGAGCGCCGAGAGCGACCCCGACACCGAGTCGAGGCGGGCCTTGTAGCGCTCCAGCGTGGAGAGGGCCTGGTTGGCCCGGTTGAGCAGCCGGGTCGACGTCTCCAGCGGCTGCTTGACGTCGCCGTAGTAGACGGCGATCGAGGACATGTCCTCTGACACCGACACGACCGGGACGCCGATGGAGCGGGCCACCCGCTCGGCGGTGCGGTGGCGGGTGCCGGTCTCCGACGTGGGCACGTTGGGGTTGGGCACCAGGTGGACGTTGGCCCGGGCGATGCGGCTGGAGTCGGGGGCGAGGATGATGGCCCCGTCCATCTTGGCCAGCTCCGACAGTCTCTGCGGCGTGTACTCGGCGTCGAGCAGGAACCCGCCCGAGCAGATGGCCAGCACCTCCGGGCCGTCGCCGATGACGATCAGCGCGCCGCGGCTTCCTTGAAGGATGCGGTCGAGGCCTTCACGCAGGGCTGTCCCGGGAGCGACAGCGGCCAGGGCGTCGATGAGCGCCAGATGCCGCCTGAGAGGCACGGTTGCGATGGTAGCGGTTCTATGACGGTCGCGGCGGTCGTCTCAGCCCTTCGACCGCCCCCGCCAGGCCCGTGCGCAGCAGCGCCTCCCGCAGGGTGGCGACGCGCGACGCGGTGATGCCGGCGGGTGGATCGGGCGCCGACGGCGGCACCAGCGCCTCGCTGAACCCCAGCCGAGCCGCCTCGGCCAGCCGGTGGGCCAGGTGGGGCACCTGGCGCAACTCGCCGCCCAGGCCGATCTCGGCGCACGCCACCAGGTGCGGGGCCAGGGCGGACCCGGCCGCCGCCGAAGCGAGGGCCAGGGCGAGGGGCAGGTCGGCCCCCGGGTCGGTCACCCGGGCCCCGCCCACCGCCATGACGTAGAGGTCGTCGCGACCGAGCCGCACGCCGGCCCGCTTGTCGAGCACCGCCACCAGCATGGCCAGGCGACCACCGTCGAGGCCCTGGGCCGACCGGCGGGGGGCGATGCCGCTGCCCGCCGGCGGCCCCGGGGTGACCAGCGCCTGCAGCTCGACCAGCAGGGGGCGGCGGCCGTCGAGGGCGGGGACCACCACCGAGCCGGGCAGGCCGTCGCGCCGGTCGGACAGGAACAGGTGGCCCGGGTCGGCCACCGCCGCCAGACCCGCCTCGGTCATCTCGAACAGCCCCAGCTCGGTGGTGGGGCCGAAGCGGTGCTTGGGCGCCCGCAGCAGGCGCAGGGCGTGGTGCCGGTCGCCCCCGAAGGCGAGGACCGTGTCGACCAGGTGCTCCAGCACCCGGGGCCCGGCCAGGCTGCCGTCCTTGGTCACGTGGCCCACCAGCACGGTGGTGACGTTGCGATCCTTGGCCAGGCGGACCAGGCGGGAGGCGGCGGCCCGCACCTGGGCCACCGATCCGGGCGGACCGGCGGTGCCCGGGTCGGCCACCGCCTGGATCGAGTCGACCACCAGCAGCTCGGGCTCGACCCGGTCGACCTGGGCCGCTATGTCCTCCACGTCGGTGGCCGCCACCACCCACAGATGGGGGGACACCGCCCCCAGCCGCTCGGCCCGCAGGCGCACCTGCTGGGGCGACTCCTCGGCCGCCACCAGCAGGCACCGCCGCCGCTCCCGGGCCAGCACCTGGAGCAGCAGGGTCGACTTGCCCACCCCCGGCTCGCCCCCCAGCAAGGTGACCGACCCGGGCACGAGGCCGCCGCCCAGCACCCGGTCGACCTCGTCGACGCCGGTGGGCCGGGGCGCCCAGTCGGGCCCTCCCGCCTCGGCCAGGGGGACGGCTGCGGGCCGGCCGCCGGCGGGGTGGCCGTGCGGGGCGGAGGCGACGGGCGCCTCCTCGGCGAGGGTGTTCCAGGCCCCGCACCCGGCGCACCGCCCCGCCCAGCGGGGCGCGGTGGTGCCGCAGTCGGTGCAGGCGAAGGTGGTGTGGGCGCGGGCCATGGCCCTGCACGTTACGGATGGGGTACGACAAGCTACGGCCGGCGGCGGAGCAGCACGAGGGCGGCCAAGGTGAAGACCACGGCCGCGGCCGCGCCGCCCAGCAGCCGCACGTTGACCACGTCGGACCTGGCCTCCAGCCGCAGCTCCTCGCCCAGCTCCGGCTCCCATACCCGGGGTTCTTCGCCGGGTAGGCGCGCTTCGACCCGCACCCGCACGTCGTGGCCGGCCAGGGCGGCCGCGTCGAGGGCGGGGGCGGCGTCGCCCAGGGCCGCTTGCAGTCCTTCGTCGGACAGGCCGCCCAGCCCGGCGGTGAGATCGACGACCCCGGTGAGCTCGGTGGTGGTGCGGAGGAGGGAGCGGCGCCGTTCGAGGCGGAACTGGCGGAACGGCCCGCCCGGGCCGCTCAGCTCGGCCGTCACCCTGCCGGCCTGGTCGGCGTCGGCGAACGGCTTGGACAACCGCACCCAGGTGAGCCCGTCGGGCTCCTTGCCGGGCGGCGCCACCGACCAGCCCGCCTCCCGCAGGTCGTCCAGGCGGAGCTCGGCGGCGGGGTCGCCCAGCTGCCGCAACGCCTCGTCGTCCAGCCCCACCGCGGCCCGCACCACCCCGCTTCCGTCCCGCTCCGCCTCGATGCCGGCGCTGAGCACCACCTGGCACCCGCCGGTGGCCACGGCGAGCAGCAGCAGCAGGGCGGACCGGAGGGCGGCGGCGATGGCGGGGGAATCTAGGCCAGCGTGCTACCGACCGCCGGTCCCGGTGGCCACCGCAGGGGGCCGTCCCGTCGGGTCACGATTGGTCAACAGCGTCGGTGGGAATCGAGATGGCATGGGCCTCCTCGAGATCATCCTCATCGTGCTGCTCATCGCCGTGCTCCTGGGCGGGTTCGGGTACGGCGGCGGCGCCTACCGAACGCCCGGCATCGGGCTGGGCGGCATCCTTCTGATCATCCTGCTCATCCTGTTGCTCACCTGAGCAACGACCAGGCGTCCGGGCGCGCCACCGGCCGGCGGATGTCGCCGGCCGGGGTGACTTCCGTCTGGAGCGGAGCTACTCGGCGGGACCGGTCTCGGCCAGCTCGACGGGCGGGGGCTCGATGCCCTCGATCGACCGGAAGACGATCTCGTCCCCCTCGGCGTCGACGATGACCGTCTCGCCCGCCCGGAACTCCTTCCAGAGGATGCGCTCCGACATCGGGTCCTCGACCATGCGCTGGATGGCACGGCGCAGCGGCCGGGCGCCCAGCGTGGGGTCGTAGCCCTTCTTGGCCAGCAGGATCTTGGCCGCGTCGGTGAGCTCCAGGTGCAGGCCCTGGCCCTCCAGCTGCCCGCGCACCCGCTTGATCATGAGGTCGACGATGCGGGTGACCTCCTCGGGCGTCAGCTCGTGGAAGACGATCACCTCGTCGATCCGGTTCAAGAACTCGGGCCGGAAGTGCTGCTTGAGCGCCTCGTTGACCTTGTCCTTCATCTTCTCGTAGGTGAGCGCCTCCGACGTCTTCTGGAAGCCGATGGCCGCCTTGCGGAGGTCGGCGGTGCCCAGGTTGGACGTCATGATCAGCACGGTGTTCTTGAAGTCGACGGTGCGGCCCTGGGCGTCGGTCAGGCGCCCGTCCTCCAGGATCTGGAGCAGGGCGTTGAAGACGTCGGGGTGGGCCTTCTCGATCTCGTCGAACAGCACCACCGAGAACGGCTTGCGCCGCACGGCCTCGGTGAGCTGGCCGCCCTCCTCGTAGCCGACGTAGCCCGGGGGCGAGCCGACGAGGCGGGAGACCGTGTGCTTCTCCATGTACTCGGACATGTCGAGCTGGATGAGGTGGCTCTCGTCGCCGAACAGGAACTCGGCCAGCGTCTTGGCCAGCTCGGTCTTGCCCACGCCCGAGGGGCCCAGGAAGATGAACGAGCCGCTGGGGCGCTTGGGGTCCTTCAGGCCGGCCCGGGTGCGGCGGATGGCCTGGGACACCGAGTGGATGGCCGACTCCTGGGCGATGACCCGCTTGTGGAGCTCGTCCTCCATGCGCAGGAGCTTGGCCGTCTCCTCCTCGGTGAGCTTGTAGACGGGGATGCCCGTCCACAGGGCGAGGACCTCGGCGATGGCCTCCTCGTCGACCTCGTCGAACAGGTCGACGCCGGCCGTCTTCCACTCCTGCTCCTTGACCGACTTCTTGTCGAGGAGCTCGCGCTCCTTGTCGCGGAGCTTGGCCGCCTGCTCGAACTTCTGGTTCTCGATCGCGTTCTCCTTCTCACGGCGAACGCGCGTGATCTCGTCCTCGAGCTCCTTGTAGTCGGCCGGCGTCTTCATCCGCTGCATGACCTTGCGGCTGCCCGCCTCGTCGATGAGGTCGATGGCCTTGTCGGGCAGGTGGCGGTCGGAGATGTAGCGGTCGGACAGGTTGGCGGCGGCCACGATGGCCTGGTCGGTGATCGTGACCCGGTGGTGGGCCTCGTAGCGGTCGCGGATGCCCTTGAGGATCTCGATGGTGTGGGAGATCGTCGGCTCGTCGACCTTGATGGGCTGGAACCGGCGCTCGAGGGCGGCGTCCTTCTCGAGGTGCTTGCGGTACTCGTCGAGGGTGGTGGCGCCGATGGTCTGCAGCTCGCCCCGGGCCAGCATGGGCTTGAGGATGGAGGCGGCGTCGATGGCGCCCTCGGCCGCACCCGCACCCACCAGGGTGTGGAGCTCGTCGATGAACAGGATGATGTCGCCCCGGGTGCGGATCTCCTTGAGCACCTTCTTCAGGCGCTCCTCGAAGTCGCCGCGGTAGCGGGAGCCGGCGACCAGGGCCCCGAGGTCGAGGGTGTAGAGCTGCTTGCCCTTGAGGGTCTCGGGCACGTCGGCGCTGGTGATCTTCTGGG